>JASEGC010000001.1 GCA_030018415.1 Candidatus Aenigmatarchaeota archaeon | reverse complement strand
GAGGTTGTTGTGGATGAGGTTGTTGTGGATGAGGTTGTTGTGGATGAGGTTGTTGTGGATGAGGTTGTTGTGGATGAGGTTGTTGTGGATGAGGTTGTTGTGGATGAGGTTGTTGTGGATGAGGTTGTTGATGTTGTGGTGGATGTGGTTGTTGTAGTTATTTCGAACATATTAAAACCAGTTTCAGGCATCCTTCTCCAATTTCCAGCCATATCAGTCGCATTCGCATAATAATTATACGTGCCTGCTGAAACTTTCTCAATGTATGAGCAAGTCTGTGGAGTTGTCTCTCCGTTGTAAGTGCAAGTTTTCTTTAAAACACCATTGACGTAAATCTTTATCTCAGCTAACCCACTATTAGCGTCATTTGCAGTTGCCTTGAAAGTTACATCATCTCCTGGCTTAGGGTTTGCAGGAGAGTGGGATTTAGAGAGATCAGGTGGTCTACAATCCACAACCATTTCAGCAATTGAAGAAGTATAATACCAGTTTTTACCATCAGGAGGTAGATCAGGATAATATCTTGCCTGTACGTTCCATACCCCAAGAGGGCATTTCCAGTCTTTGCTGAAATCGCCAGAAAGATCAGAGTAAGCATCAGAAATTGGTATCCATGAACCATCCCAATAATACAACTTAACGTTCCTGTTTGGATGTCTATATTCAACACCATCACCTGAGCATGTGGGATGAGAGCTGAACCTTTCTAAAAGTCCTTGCTTGCCCTCGTCGAAAAGTTTTCCCGCTATAACGGCCTTTGTCACGTCATAATTTAAATCATCTATTTCCGTGTTAATTTTGTAGTAGGCAGTTATAGTTCTGGGTCTTTTGTACATCTCAAAGGTGAATTCTCTGTTTGAATTCACAGGACTACCATCTGTATCTAGATACCAATTTAAATTAGTCGAATCACAATCGTGATCCCAGAAATGACTAAAATTTCTATAATTAGAAGTAACTGGAACGCTAATTTTTTTACTAGGTCCTGGGGCCAAGTCAAATTGTGCAATACCCGACTCATCAGTTTTTTTAGTGCCTACACCAGGAACTGTTACTTCAACATCACTCAACGGTATATTATATCTCTCTACTAAAGTCTCTACTGTAAGTACGTATGTAGGGGGTGTCTCATAACCACAATAGATTTTAATTTTATAATCAACATCAGAACAATTAGCTACATGTGAGTTTTTTGCCTGCCAGAGAGATATCAGACATTCACTATTCGCAGTCGGTACTATGCCACATTTGAGCGTGCCTTTGGTAGATTGTAAGCAAACATTTCTCTCGGCATCTACATCTAATTTGTATTCGCTCGCATGAGAATTGTAGCTACTATAATAAGAAATAACTCCTCCTTCATTTGCTTCACAATCAGTTGTTCTGTACTTAACATACAAATTATACCCTGATTCTTGGCAACAAACATTCACAGTATAGTCATCTTTTAGATTGCATTCAGCTATATGTGAATTCGTGTAATTATAAAGAGAGAAAACACATGTCCAACCAGTTTCGCAATCTGAGCCTTGGGTTAACTTACATTCTAACGAGAAAACGCTAGAAAAGTTCAAGAGAAAAATGATTAAAATTGTTAAAAAAGATAATTTAATTTTATCCATGCTTATTATTTTAGTTTATTTTAATATAACTTTAACTTTAATCCAATAACAACTAAATTAATCAAGAATGCTAAATACTGAAATCGAACAGTACTCTTAATATTGGTCGTAAAATTATGGTTTTACCTTTAATTGTTATGACATCTTCTCTTCCGTCATAAACAATAATTCCATCCTCCACTCCATACTTTTTCATAAACCAAACCAAGTTTTTCAAATCGCCTCTATCTATCCTTTCTTTTTCTTTAACTTCTATCGGAATTATTTTTTTGTCTATTTTTAAGAAATCGATTTCCCTTCCGTTTTTCTTCCAGTATTTATCCAAATTTAAAGCAGAGATAACTAAGTTTTCGAGTATTTGTCTTTTTGATAATTCTGGATAAAAACAGTATGACAAAGAAATGTTAGAAGGATAAATTTTCTTGAGTTTTCTTGATTCAGCTCTTATAGATGGTCTGAAATTTTTTACTGTTCTAATCAACTTACCAAATTCCAGAAATCTTATGTGTTTTAGCAAAGTTAGTTTATGTACGCCTAAATCTTTTGCAAGTGACGTGATATTTAAAGTCATTCCTACATCTTTCATGAAAATCTCTGTCAGGGTTGAGAGAAGAGAAATGTTTACATTTCCAAATATTTTTGGGATATCTGATTTTTCTATCTTTTCGATTACAAGTTCTTTGATGTATTCATTAATTTTACTCCTATCTTCCCACTTAACTATTTCAGGGAATGGTTTTTTTATATAATCGTCAAAGATCATCTTTAATTTTTGCTCGTACAGTTCAAAATTATCTATCTTCCTTTCAAAATACAGTTCGGCAAACTCTTGTAGAGTAAGGATTTGTATTTCGGAAGAAAAAAACCTTCCTGCTAAATTTTTAATTGCTTCGCTTTCGATCATTACACTTGCTGAACCTGAGACACAAATCTTCAAATTGGACAAGGTATCGTAAAGAATTTTTATTTTAGAGCTCCAATCCTTAAGCTTATGAATCTCATCGAAGAATGCAAAAACCTTTTCTTTTCTCCAATCAACTTTTGTTATTTTTGAATATTCCTCCAAGATTTTAAGCGGATCTTCTACCAATTCATCGAAGGAAAAGTACAGAATGTTTTTGGGATCAATACCTCGATTGAGAAGCTCCTCTATTAGCTGATAAATAACCGTAGTTTTTCCCACTCTTCTTAAGCCTGTCAAGACTAATATTTGCCTGTAGTTAAGGAAAGTTTCTTTTATTTTGGTGAAAATCTTTCTCTTGTAATCCTTTGCTTTTTCTTTTGATATAGTATCGGTTTCCCACCACTCGTTAGAAATTGTCAGTATCTCCCTCATATTAGTTATTTATAAGAACTAATATTTAAATTTTTAGTTCTTTTAAAGAACTCTGATATTTTTTTTAAGAAAAAGTTAAAAAAGTTACTTTTATCGGATTTATGGATTAATTCTGTTTCTTAAAATCATAGCAAAAACAGAAGATACTTCTTTACTGAGAAACATTTATATCTCTATTTTTCTTATAGCTCACAGAAATGAAACCAGAATAAACTAATCCTTTTGGGGTGACCATTCAGAATTATCTAGATCTCTTCGCTTTCAGAAGGAATTAACTTCTTTTAAAAAGATTGAAAAATCGTTCAAACCTTTTTTTATGCTTTCAAACACGATCTTTTCAACAAAACAATTTCATAATCTAATCTTTTTTGAATCTGCATCCCGTTTTGTTCTCGAACCAGTCTAAAGTCTTCAGTCCCTCGTAAATTTTATTCTCATAAACGATGCTAGGAATCACTTTAATCCCTGCATCCTCGCATTCTTTTGGGTTAACATCACAGTCTACGTATATCTTGCTCAAAAACCTGCTCCCTCCTAGTACATAACCAACCTGTATTTGAGTTACGTTATCAGTGCTTAATCCATATACCTTCAACCCTTTTTCATCCAAACAATCTATGAACTCACTCTGTTTTTGCAAGCTTGAAGTGAACTCATCTAACTTGAAAACTCTATCGCTCACAAGCCTGCCATCTTGGCTCAAGTAAACTTCTATCACTGAGGTTTGACCAAGATAATCTGTTACCCTTGCTATAACTCGGTACATGTTACTTTCTTCAGACACAGAAATTATCTCTACATTAGCTCCAAAGGTCAATTCGTACAAATCTTTAACTTTTTTGCTGGCTTCGCCAGGTGAAATATTCCCTAATCTATAATCAGTGAGAAAAATCAACATCGATCCTAGAATCAATCCTACGATCAGTGTTATGACTGGAATAAGTTTTTCTTTTGATTTCATTACTTTAATAAATCTGATGTTAAACTTAAATCTATTTTTCTAGCATTGAAACAATCTTTTTGTAAGCATCAGCCCAAGTGATAATTCTCCGTTAATAGGTCGTCCAATAGATTCAAAGCTTCTCTGAAAGAAACTGAGCTGGTGTTTTAACATCGATCTCCTTAATCTTGAAGTAATGTTCTTCCTCAGCTATTAAAATAGCCTTCTTAACGACAGATGTTGCCGCAATAAGAGCATCTGCTATGGGAAGGCCCTTCTTCTCTTTTTTTGTGTATTTGAATTTGAACTCTCCACTGATTTCTGCCATCTTATCATCCATACTGACGATCTTAAACTTGGATATTCTGACATGTCTGATGATTCCCCTGGCAAACTCAACATCCTTAAACCTAGCAAATATGCAGAAGAGCTCAGCTATCGTTATACTGCTGATAAACCCCTTGATCTCTCCCTCTTCTATCTTATCTAAAATCTTTCTACTTGTTTGGCTCCAGGCTCATCCTTAAAAAATTTTACTAATGGAAAAGTGTCCAATAAAACGGCTTTCAAGTTAACTCCTCCAGTTTTTCATCCCATTCTTGTCTGATTTCTCTTACCAATTCTTCTGATGTTTTTCCAGTTTCCTTCAGTATTCCTCTGAGTTCTGATAATCTTTTCACGGGTCTCATAAAGATCCAACCTCCTTCGATTAAAACCACCATTCTTGACCCCTTTTTGATATTCAACTGTTCTCTTATCTCACTGGGTAGCGTAATTTGTCCTTTTGTGGTTACTGTTACAACCTCTTCCTTCGGCATATAATGCAGTAAGCGTACCACATAATTTTTTCTTAAGTTAACATATCTAGAGGTTCTCTATCACAAATTAATTAACAAATTTTTAATATAAACTCATGGGAACGAAGAAACTGATAATACTTTTCACCTTGCTACTGACATCCCATTTAGTCTCAGCTCGCGTTATTTCTTTAACCACAACCATTACCGCAGACATCATGTCTGAGAATACTGCAAGGCTGCATGTTAAACTATTAAACTCTGGAGATGAAGCCGCCCATAATGTGCAGATATCTTCGTTAACAGAAGATTTCAAGACAGACTTGATCTATGCTGGAATTTTAGAGCCGAACGTACCTTTTGAAGGGGATTTGAACATATCTAGAACGAAAGAAATCAATCCTGGCAGTTATCCTATCGTTGTTTTAACAGATTACGCGGATAATAACGGCTATCCCTTTTCTTCCATTTCTCCAGCCTATTTAACGTACAAAACTCATACTGTCACTAAGGTTTCTGGTATTATTCCTGAGTTAACCTTAGCTGGAAAAGAGAGCAAGAAACTTGTCTTGACTGTGAGAAATCTTGATAACATACCTCATGACGTGAAAGTTAAATTGTTCCTACCGAGAGAATTGAAAACCGTGGATGAAGAAAGAAGTTTATCCATCGGATCAAAAGAGGAAAAAACATTGAATTTTGATGTTTCTTCTTTTTCTGCTTTATCAGGAAGTAGTTATGTTGTTTTAGCCTCTTTGGAGTATGAACAAGATGGCCTGCATTACTCTTCTTTTGCTCAAAGTATAATAAACATAACTGAGAAAAAAAGCCCTTCTATCCCTTTCTGGCTTCCTATTTTGACTTTTTTTGTGTTATTAATAATTTTCGTTTATTATTTCATTAAAAGAAGATAATATTCCACTTTTCTTTTAGATACATTCTTTACGCGTATATAAAAACGATAAATAATCGACAAAAATGTAACCATTAAACTTCAATTCCTTCTTCTTCAGCCAAAGATACAATTGTAATTTTCTTCCGCATGTTTTCGAATTCCTCTGGAGAAAGACAGATGAAGTCAAATGGCCTATCCAATTTCCAAAACTTGTATAAACCTAAGGACCTCTCATGAAAATTCTTTTTTCTAAAGGCTTTGGATACGATTATCAAGTCTATATCACTATCTTTTGTGAACTTACTTTTAACCAGTGAACCGAAGACAATCATCCTCTCTACTTCAATCTTTCGAGAGATTTCTTTCTTGAATTCTTTTAGGGATTTAATTATATTTCTTTTTTTATCCATTCTAATATCTCACCTACGTTTTCTATCAGTCTTGATATGTTATCCTTGGTATATTTCTCTACAACAAATAAAGGAGGGTATCTTGCTTCGATATAAAAAGGATTTATTTCATCACATATACTCAAAAATTTTTTAGGTATGTTCAGTTTTTTTCCGAGAAAAACTAGGTTATGAGTCTTGATTAATTTCTTAAATCTTTTGATGTAGAGAGCCTTTAATAACTTCTCAACACACTGATGAAGAAGAAAGGCTGAAATATCATATAATCCTTCTCTAAAATTAATTTTAGCAGCTTCAAAGTCTCTTTTTGCTTTTTTTAACCATTCTTGTTCTTCGTTCATGTATATTTGTTTATAGTTTAAGAATAAAATATTTGTCTTTTAGAACAGTATTTTTCCTTCTGAATAGTCTTTTATCTGAAGATATCAAGTTATTTAAGTTTAATTTATGCCTATTTTATAGAGGTGAAGAATGAAGGTTTCTGTAGTTATACCTACTTTAAACGAAGGGAAGAACCTACCAAAAGTTTTAAAGGACATATCGAAGAGTGTAGATGAAGTAATAGTCGTGGATGGTCATTCTACTGATAATACGGTTAATATAGCGAAGAAATTCGGTGCTAAAGTCATATTTGATGATGTTGGTAAAGGTTCAGCCTTGAGAAAAGGTATGGAAGCTGCAAAAGGAGATATAGTGATGACGATGGATGCTGACTGTTCACACAAGAGTTCTGAGATTGGTTTATTAACTGAAGGGATAAAGGCTGGATTTGATATATGCATGGGCTCTAGGTTCATCCAAGGTGGTGGAACAGAGGATATGCCTTGGTATAGAAAGTTGGGAAATAAATTCTTCGTTTTCTTAGTTAACTTAATTTGGGATATGAATTATTCTGACTTATGCTATGGTTACCGGTCTTTCAGGAAAAGTTGCATAAATAAATTGAGTTTAAAGCAAGATGGGTTTGGAATTGAAACGGAGATAGCGATTAAAGCGGCAAAGAAGAAGTTGAAAGTCTTGGAAGTCCCTAGCTATGAAAAAGGAAGAGCATCAGGGGAAGGAAAATTGAGAACTTTCAGTGATGGTTGGTTGATTCTAAAAACTATTATCAGAGAGATGTTCTGTGATTAGATTGATATTAATGGGTTTATATTCAAACCTAAAATTTTTCAAGAAGATTTTAACGACTAATCTAGGCTTTTTTGATCCTTACGAATTGAATTTTGCGATAACATATAGATGCAATTCTAGATGCACTATTTGCAACATTTGGAGAGAAAAATCAGAGAATGAATTGTCCTTAGATGAAATAGAAAAGATTACTGAAAAAATTGATTTCATACATTGGGTTAGGCTTACTGGTGGCGAACCTTTTTTGAGAAAAGATTATGTTCAGATTGTCAAGGTATTTAAGAAAAATCTACCAGATCTTTTCATATTAACGACTCCGACAAATGGGTTAACGCCTGATTTAATTCTTGAAAAAGTTAAACAAGTCTTGAGGTTTTTTGATAAAAGATACGTGATTACAGTTAGTTTAGACGGTCCTCCAAAGATTAATGATAAGATAAGAGGAGTAAAAGGCTCATGGAATAAAGCTATCGAAACATACAAAAAATTGAAAACATTGGAAGAAGATAACAAAAATTTTAAAGTATTCTTTGGCTATACGATATCTCCTGATAATGTCGGTTTTTTCAAAAAAACTGTTGATGAAGTAAAAAAGACTATTCCGATTATAACAGCAGATGATTTTCATATAAATCTATTCCAGACATCAAATATCTACTACAAAAATCCAAATCAAAAAATTGATAAAAATTATCTTAAACGAGCAAAAAAAGAGATTGAAATTATTTTGAAGATGAGAGAAAAAAAAGGTCTGATCAGCTCTATAGAGAATAAGTATTTAGAACTGGGGAAAAAATATCTAAAAACCGAGAAAATTCCCATAAAATGTAATGTTTTTAACCTATCGTCTTTTATAGATCCGTTTGGGAATGTTTTTCCTTGCACAATCTTCGACAGAAAATTAGGAAATCTTAGAGATAATGATTATGATTTAAAAAAAATATTGCTATCTGAAAAAGCAAAAAAAGTTAGGGAAGAAATTATCAAAGAGAACTGTCCACAATGTTGGACACCATGTGAAGCACACCAAATGATAATAAATAACTGGATGAAGTTATGAAATTAGAAAAATTTTTCAAAAGAAAATTAAAAATAAAGAAAATTAAATCAGAGTTTTGGCTTATTTTAATTGTTTTCTTTGCCGTGATCGTGAAATTAATATTTTTTGTTGGATTGGTTGGATCAGATCCACAAGATGATGGAATATATTACAACAATGCATATGGCATATACAAATTTGGTATCCAAAAATTTTCTTCATATAGGAATGTTGGTAAGGATTATTTAGCTAACCCTGCAGAGACATTTGCATTTAGACCAATGGTAAATTACCCAATAGCCTTTTTATTTAAAATTTTTGGACCTGGTGAAAATTCTGCATCTTTATGGGCATTTATCTGTTCTGTACTTGGAATTATCACGATTTTCTATCTTGGAAAATTGTTGATAAATGAAACATCTGGTCTACTTGCTGCTTTTTTACTTTCTATTAATCCTTTAGATGTAATTTTTTCTACGAGAATCACATCAGATGTGCCACTAGCATTTTTCATGGCCCTTACTGTATTATTATTCTTAAGTGGGTTAAAGAAAAATAAAAATAAGTTATATTTTCTTGCAGGTATTACACTCGGCTTAGCATATTTAGTAAAAATATTAGCATTATCAATAGTCCCATTCGTTCTAGTTTATTATTTGTATCAATGGTATAAGATTAAAAAGTTCCAGAAAGGATTATTCTTCTTAGGTTTTTTAATTGTTTTTAGTTGTGAAGCTATATTTTACTATGCGCAATCTGAAGATTTTCTTTTAAATTATCACATAACATCTAGCGCGTATAAGTTCAAGTATGAACGTGAAGGTTATGGGACTTTAAAATATGGATTATTAAACATTTATTATAACACTGGTGTACCAATATTTCATCTGGAAAATGTTTTCGGTCTTGCTACACATAGACCCGGTGTGAATTTAGCTGGTTATTTTTATTTTCTTATAATACCAGCAATAGTTTATAGTTTGTACAAGAGAAAAAATTATTTTCTCGTATTTTGGGGTGTGGCACTATTTTTGTATTTAGAATTTGGGTTTGTGAGTATTAAGCCAGATTTCGAAAAAGGAATCATTCATTATTACATGATATTTAAAGACCCGAGATTTCTGACACTTGTTTCTTATCCTTTCATGTTATTACTATCTTATTTTTTCTATGCGATATTGAAATTCAACAAGATAGTTTTTTTAATCATTTTTACTGCATTGATTGCATCATCTTTTTATTACATATATAAAGATTATCTGTTTTACAGGGGTTCCTTAAACGATTTAAGAGTAGCAAGTGAATTCATCTCTAATAATCCAAATAACCTTTTCTACAGTGATTTTATAGGAATAAATAACATTGATATTATTACAAACCATAAATTGACTAATTTAAGGTATATGAATACTGAAACCAAAATGGAGGATTTAAACAATTCTTATGTGATTCTAGGGGGTTCTAGAGGTGTCGACATAGTTACAGACCATGTACTGACTTATCTTCCTGATTTTGCGAAGAATATAACAAAAAGTGAAAGCATCCCAAAAAACTGGAAGTTGGTATTAACAGTAACAGGTGAAATTATTCCTATAAGACAATACGACTTAAAAATTTATTATGTTAGTTAGAAAATGTTGAGTTTGTATGAAACTTAGAAGATGGATGAAAAATATAATCAGATCAAAAGTTCAAAAAGACGCTTTTATTTATAAATATGACAAAAATAATATTTTGCCTAAAAAAACCGATTCAAACTCAAAAAAATATTATATTATTTTGATCCTTATTCTTCTTTTTTCATTTTTCTTGAGATTAAAATTCTTTATAGGTGCTGGTGGGACAGGATATGGTGATGATTTAATATATTCGCAGACTGCTTATGAGTTATCAAAATTGAATTTTGATAAATTTCCAATATACATTAATGTTTCACTGAGACTTATGATGGTACTTCCTATTGCTTTTTTTTATTCCATTCTTGGTGTGAGTGATTTCTCAACCTCTATATATCCATTATTGTGTTCTCTAGGAACTATTATTTTGACTTTTTATCTAGGGAAATTATTATTCAATGAAAAAGTAGGTTTGATGGCATCTTTCTTTTTAAGCATTATCCCACTAGATGTGGTTTTTTCTACACAACTAATTCCAAGAGTTCCTCTTACTTTTTTCATGATGCTTAGTATTTACTCATTCCTTAGAACTGAAAATAGTAAAAATAAAAAATATAACAAATTATATTTATTTTTTTCTGGCATTTTTGCTGGATTAGGATATTTAGCTAATGAGGCGGGTTTATTAATCATATTTGTTTTTATTGCATATTTTATAGCTTATCGAAAACTAAAAATAAAATATATTTTTATTCTTTTTGGATTTCTAATTATTTTTTCAATAGAATCTATTTTTTTCTATACATATACAAATGATCTCTTTTGGCGAGCTCGTATTACTAACGATATCTTATCAAAAATCGGTACAAATACAGACATGCTTTATTATCCAAGAGTTCTTTTTGCTGTTAAAGACTTTAATTTTTGTAATGAAGGACATTTTGGTTTGTTTTTTTTCTTTTCGATTTTTTCTATTTTATATCTGCTTTTAGTTGTAAGAAAATCTATTAAAAAGATGGAAATATTTTTTCTAGTTCTTTGGTATCTTTTTATTTTACTTTATTCTGAATTTGGAATAATGGCAGTTAATTTTAGGCCAATTGAAAAATGGATAAATTATTTAATAATAATTTTGCCTCCCATTATGTTATTAATATCCTATTCATTGAATGTCAAAGGAATCTTTAACAGAATGAAAATCCCTTTTTTTGTTCTTTTGATATTAACATCATTTTATTTTCTGTATAATAATTATGAATGCCATAAAATGTTTACCGAAGATTTTAAATTAATCTGTAATTTTCTAAAAGAACAAGATAAAAAAACAATATATACTGATTTCGAATCATCAGGTTTTTTAAATCTATATTTTGGTTATGAAAGAGAGATAAAAATAATAGAAAATACACAAGAGAATGAAATTACTGATTCATATGTTATTATAAATAGCTCTAAAGGGATAGCAATACAAAATAAAAAATTGATCGATAATTTACCTGAATTTTTGAAGAATCCACCGGGAGATTGGATATTAATAAAAGTTATATCTGGGAGCAATATCAGTATTTATAGTCTTTTCGATCCCCAAATCTACTATGTCCCTTAAATATCTTTCTAACTTCGAGTATTTAGTTTTGAGAAATAATATGAAGTGTTAAAATGATTTCAATCATTATACTTGCACATAACGAAGAATTGAACATTAAAAAAGCTATTATAAGTGTACTTAATGAATTAAAAAATTATGATTATGAAATCATAGCAGTTAATGATAATAGTGATGATTCGACTGGTAAAATTCTAAATGTATTATCAAAAAAACACACAAAAGTCAAGGTTTTCCATAAAATTCACTTGAAGTCAGGACCGACTGGATTGGGTTCCGCTCTAAGATATGGTTTTTCTCATGCTCATGGCTCAGTACTCATCCCATTTATGGGAGATTTGTCAGACGATCCAAGAGACATCGTGAAGCTCATAAAAAAAATCAACGAGGGTTATGATGTTGTTGTTGGCTCTAGGTTTATCGATGGATCGAAACTCGTAGGATACCCCCCAATAAAACTTGTCTGCAATAGATTATATAACGAATTCTTCAGACTGATCTTTTTTCTACACATTAAAGATATATCAAATGCGTTTAAAGCATATAAAAGAAAGGTAATAGATACAATTAAACCAAAATCAAAAGGATTTGAAATAACTTCAGAAATTATACTTAAAGCCCATATAATGGGTTTTAAAATTACGGAGGTACCTGTATCTTGGAGTGGAAGAAGAGAAGGTAAATCGAAGTTTGGTTCATTTTTTGCCGTTATTAAGGTAGGATTCATGTATGTAAAATTGAGTTTGATTTTATGGTTAAAATTTTATTCAAAAGTATTTCAAAAAACTTTAAATTTATTAAAATTTACGTCTCATTAATGGTGAATAAATGTACATTTTAGGCATCTGGGACGGTCACGACTGTGGAGCAGCAATAGTAGAAGATGATGAGATCAAAGTAGCTGTAAACGAAGAAAGATTCACAAGGAGAAAATTAGAAGTTGGCTTCCCTGAAAATTCTATTAAATGCTGTTTAGATTTTCTAGAACTCAAACCTACAGATATCTCTCACATTGCTATAACAACAACAGATTTTGCAAAAACTTTGACAAGAATTTTTCCAAGCATGAAAGAAAGTTACTATCTCTTCAGAAGAAGAATGGAGAAACCTAGGTTCGAACACTTTAGAAGAAACATAAAGTACAGAACTACTGAACTGAATGAAAAACCTCTCTGTCGAAGAATCACAAAATGGTATTTTAAGAAGAACCTTAAAAAGATGGGGTTTGAAGATTTTGACATCCATATCGTTGAACATCACTTAGCTCATGCCGTTACGGCTTCTTACTGTAGCGGGTTCAAGAAGGCTTTAATCATAACGATGGATGGAGTTGGTGATGGTCTTTCAGCAACAGTCAATGTTTATAACGATGGTGAAATAGAGAGATTATCAGAAACTCTAGCAAAGGATTCCATAGGCATATTCTTCGAGCAAGTGACAAATCTCCTTGGTTTCAGAGAGTTGGAGGATGAAGGAAAAGTAATGGCTTTATCGGACTATGCGTATACAGTTCCAGATGAAGAGAATAAACTTCTAAACCTGTTCACAGTCAATGGGTTAAGGATTCAATCTAACCAAACAACTGCAAGTAGGTACAAACTCTTGAACAAAATCTTGTGGAACACACCGAGAGAGGAATTCTCTTACATGGCTCAAAGGACTCTAGAGAAAAATGTTGTTCAATTATTCCAGAATGCAATAGAAGAGACAGGCTTGAGTGATGTCTGTTGGGCTGGAGGTGTGGCATCGAACATTAAAGCTAACATGAAGATAAAGGATTTGCCTGACTTGAAGAGATGGTTTATTTTTCCGCACATGGGTGATGGTGGACTGGCGATAGGAGCAGCCTTGTACGTTAACCATGAATTGAATGGGTCAAACAACTGCAAATTGGACGATGTCTTCCTTGGTCCTGAGTATCCAGAAGATGAGATCGAGAAATCCTTAAAGAATGTGAAGGAAAAAGTGAAGTTCGAAGAGAGAGATGATATAGCAAGATTCGTCGGGGATTTTATATCGAATAAAAATTTTGTGTTGTGGTATCAAGGTAGGATGGAAATCGGACCGAGAGCTTTAGGCAATAGGTCTATTCTAGCCCCAGCTTTTTCCTTAGAGATAAAAGATGAATTAAACCTTCATATCAAAAAGAGAAATTGGTTCCAACCTTTTTGTCCTTCCCTATTGAAAGAAGAAGCAGAAAAATTTTTCGTCGACATTAAAGGTTATGATAAATTCATGACTATGGGTTACAGGACAAGACCAGAAGTTAGGGAAAGAGTTAAGGCTGTCATAAACATAGACGGTTCTGCAAGACCGCAGATGCTCGAAGATGAAAACCCAAGATACAGAAGATTGATCGAACAAGTAAAGAAGAACACTGGAGATGGGATAATCTTGAACACGAGCTTTAACTTGCATGGAGAGCCTATTGTCTGTACACCAAAAGATGCTTTAGAAACGATGGTAAAGACTAGAACTAAATACATGGCTTTGGGTAACTTTTTTATTGAATTAAAATAATGTATTTGTATGAAGAAAAAAATTAACTCGATGAAGGAATGGTTTTTTAGAATTCTGCCTTTGATTTTAATCGCTAATTTCTTCTTCATCATAATTTACTATTCTATCACTTATCCCGCACAAAAAACATTAGAAGAAATGCTCATAACAATCGAACCGATATTCTTGACTGTAAATTTTGCGTTGATCATAATCTCCTTATCATTAAGTCTAAAAGATATAAAAAAAGTTTTAAAAACAGTTAAAAAAAGTACCTGGATAATTTTGTTTTTGATTCTACTTATGGGCTTCATTCTGAGAATGTATTTCACTCCTCACACTCATAGAGTTTACTTCGATGAAGACATTTACTTAGACATAGGAAAAGAAATCTTGACTGAGAGAAAGGCTTGCCTGTGCAATTATGGTGATCATAAGGGTTGCTACGAATGCATCTTGATGAAGTGGCCTAATGGTCATCCTTTCACTTTCGCGATTGCATTCTTGTTCTTTGGTATAAGCGAGGTTGTTGCTCACAACCTTTCAGTCTTGTTAGGAACTTTATCGATTTTATTACTTTTTTTAGTTGGTTATCTCATCTCTAAAAAAGTAGAAATCGGCTTGTACTCTGCCTTATTGTTTGCTTTTGTTCCGATGATTGTCGTTTGGTCGGGGACAGTTGCGGCTGAACCATTCTTTATATTCTATACCTTGCTGGCAGTTTTTTCTTTTTTGTTGATGATCGAAACAGATAAATGGAACACAAACTTACTCGCTGCAAGTAGTGTTGCATTCGCATCTCAGTTCAAAGCAGAGAGTGGTGCTGTAATAGCTTTAATCGCTCTCATAATGTTTTTGTTCGATGAGAAATTTAAAATGAGGACAAAATCTACTAGATTCTTGATTTCATATCTCATCCTATTTGTCTTAATAACCCCGTATGTGATTCATGTATATCATTCCTCAAAGACAGATCCTTGGGGATCCTCTGGAAAAAAGTTTGGGTTTGATTATGTAATAAAGAATGCGGCAGAAAACGCTTTATTCTGGATTAAAGGCTATGATACTATAGAACACCCCTTCGTTTTTACTGTATTTGCTATCATCGGCTTAATTTATGTTGCGATAAAAGAAAGAAAGATTTCCATTTTCCTAGGTCTTTGGTTCTTGATTTTTTTCACGATTTATGCATTCTTCTACGCAGGCAGCGTTAGGTATGGGACAGATGTGAGATATTCCCTGAGCGGTTATCCTCCTTTTGTATTACTTGGAGGTTTTGGTCTTTATTTCATACACAAACTACTCATGAAAAAAATAAGGAAAGAAATGCTCATCTTCGCCTTATTGATTTTTGTAGTGATGCTGACTTTCTACTTCTATCTTCCATCAGTAAGCACACCGGCTGAGAAAATAGTAGAAGCCAATCAAGCAAGAATATATCATGATCGTTTCGTTGAGTATGCGAGTAAGTTGGACAAGAACTGTTACATAATGTCCCATGTTCCAAGCATGTATTTAATACTAGACATAGGTTCATTGCAGACTTGGAACGGACAGAACGAGAATATAATGAAGGAATTGTTCGAGAAGACAGATTGTGTGATATTCGATGATGGTTTCTGGTGTAACATTGAGCCTTACAAATCATCTGTTTGCAAATACATGTTCGATAAATACAACATGACAGAATTAACATCAGTAGCTGTTGATGAAGGTAGACACTCATATACTCTTTACAAAGTTTCTAATCCCTACTAATCAACTCATGTAATACTTTCCTCTATCTTTCTGCTCTCTATCCAATTTTGATCCCAGTTTGTTTGCTCTCGGTCTTCCACTAGTTTTATCAGTCCTGAAGGTAACACCAACCTCTTTTAAGAATCTATCGAAAGCTTCTTCAACGCTCATAGGTTCTTCAACATATCCTTCCTTTCCTGGTTTTCCGAAGAAAACCATTCCTCTGTCAGCAATCCGACTCAAGAACAGCAAATCATGATCCACGATCATCGCAGAACATTCTCTTTTCTCAACCAACCTTCTAATCATGCTCGCCAGAGAAAGCCTCATCTCCACGTCCAAGAAAGCAGAAGGCTCATCAAGCAAATAAACATCCGACTCTTGACTCAAAGCAACTGCTATCGCAACTCTCTGCAATTCTCCGCCAGAAAGTTTTTTCACCTCTCTTTCTAGCAGCTTCTCTAGTTCCAAAGGCCTGATGACTTCTGCCTTGTAACTTTCTGTTTTAACATCAGACACAGACTTCAAGAGTTCCCTTACTGTCCCATCGAAATCTGTTCGAGGATACTGTGACTTGTAGGCAATCTTAACCTTTCTATTTATATCTCCAGAATCTTGCTTTATTTCTCCGGCTAAAATCCTCGCAAAAGTAGTCTTTCCTAGAGCATTAGCCCCTAGTATCCCTAAAACTTCTTGTTTATAAAGTTCTCCTTTTTTTATCGTGAGACTGAAATCGCCTAGTGTTTTTTTAATGTCACTGAACTCCAACAGTACACTGCCTCCTCTCGTCGATTGAACATAGCTTGACTCAAATTTTATAGGCGTGGGCCTTATCCTCACGTTATCTTCTCGAATGTAGCCATCGAGGAAGGTGTTTATGCCATTACGAACCGAATAAGGACTTGACACTATGCCATACACACCAGGCGTGCCATAGAATACGTGAATCCTATCAGCAAGAAAATCAAGAGTAGCGAGGTCGTGATCAGTGACCATAACTGACCTGTTTTGACAGAATTCTCTTATTGTTTTGGATACTTCTAACCTTTGAAAAACATCCAAAAAACTCGTTGGCTCGTCAAAGTAGTAAATATCAGCATCCTTTGCCAGACAAGCTGCTATCGCAACTCTCTGCAACTCCCCGCCTGATATCCTGTCGATATCATCATCTAGTATCTCTTCTAACGCAAACCTTGCTATGAGACCGCTTAAAATACCTCTCTCGTCTGTTTTATTCAACAGCTTCGATACTTTTCCAGAATACTTCTCAGGAATTTTATCGACTCTCTGTGGCTTGAAAGAAACTCTTATCTCTTTATCCTTCAACTTTTCCAGGTAATTCTGTACTTCTGTGCCTCTGAATAGGGTTATCAACTCTGAAAAATCGATTTTTCTAGATCCACCAAGGTTTGGTTTGATTTGACCAGAAAGAATCATTAGAGCGGTAGTCTTTCCAAGACCATTTGACCCAACTAAGCCGACTACTTGACCAGGAATAGGATAAGGTAACCTGAAAAGGACAAACTGATTCCTACCGAACCGGTGGATGGGTTTTTCCCTCAGTTGTTCTGGTAAATTCACGATCTTTATTGCATCGAACTGGCATTTTTTCACGCAAATGCCGCAACCAATACAGATATCTTCATCAATTAATGGTTTATCATCTTCCCCAACTGTTACACACTTCTCTCCAGCCCGATTTTTGGGGCAAATTCTCTGACATAGATAGTTTCCACATTTACTTGGTCTACACTTATCCTTATCAATGACAACTACTCTTTTCATTCTATAACCCTAGACAATCCCATTGATTCTTAAGATTTTTTATCTGATCCATGATAAAAATTGGGAGATTGATTTAAAATTATTCGAAGACAACATCAACATCTGCATGAAAAAGAGAACGAGAAATGCTTGCCAATATCTCTGAAGATATGGGCAAATTTGTCCTCTCTGATTCTGGCACCCTGATTTTATAAAGTTTTCCTTCTGGTTTGTACACAATGTTTATGCCGATAACAGGAATGTTGAAGAAAACTTCCCTGATAAAACCATTCAAATCTGGCATGTATTCTACTATCCTCACTGGTCTTTCTAATTCTTTGGATATTTTCTTCACGATCCTGCCGTCTTTTCCTATCAACTTTGACATATCACCCTTGTTTACGATGATCATGAGTATCTTCCTTCCGACAGCCCTTTTTATCTCTACATCCCTCAACGATCTCTGATCGCCCAAGAACTCGTTCAAACGTCTAAACATCTCTATTTCATCGATTTTTATCTCTTCATTCCCTACCCTCTCCGCACAAGCGTTACAGAGTATGTTGCTCTTCAAACAAACGCTACAGATGGGAAATCTCATAAGAAATCCTTAGATTTTGAAAGTTTTAATATTTATTTAGTTTCGAGAAAATAATTAATAATAGCCTAAAGGTATACGGATGAGAACTGTTTACATGCTGACAGCTGTAATCATGAGTATCGCAGGAATTTTCACTCTATGGGGTAGTAACCTTATCAGGCAGAGGTTGAATACAACCGAGAATACATCGATAGAAATCTGTGCTTCAGCATCGTTCAGATTCTATTCTGGAAGATACGACAAGAACAACATGAACCTCTATCTCATTCTTGAAAATCAGAGGTCTATCGATTTGAAGCTGGAAAAATTATACTTATTCTATCCTAATGCGATCGAAACGTTCGAACTCAATAAAACATTGGAGGGGAATATACTCAAGTCTTTCAACATACCTAGAGTAAGAGATGGCTTTAACTCTGGGACGATAAAGACGAATTGTCCGGATGTTTCAGCTGATTTCGGCTATTCTCAAGTAACTTAACTTTTATTTAAGATTGAAAAACATTTTATTGTTGGTCGAATGCAGATAGGCTTGGTAGGAAAACCCTCATGTGGAAAATCGAGTTTCTTCAAGGCTGCAACGTTGATAGACGTCAAAATAACTGGAATACCATTCTGCACGATAGAACCGAACGTTGGAATAGGTTATATCACAACTGATTGCGTTTGCAAGAAGTATGGAGTAAAATGTAACCCTCAAAACAGCATTTGTAAAGATGGGAAAAGGTTTATTCCTGTAAAGCTCATAGACGTTGCTGGTCTTGTACCTGGGGCGCATGAAGGTCGAGGTTTAGGCAACAAATTCTTGGACGATTTAAGACAAGCGTCTGTTTTGATTCACATCGTCGACTGCTCAGGAACAAGGGATGCTGAAGGTAAGATTACCACAAATTATGACCCCAGTTTTGATGTTGAATTCCTAGAGAAAGAAATAGATCTTTGGTTTGCTGGCGTTATTAAGAGAGCGATTGAAAAATTTGCGAGAATCTCTACTTCATCTAAATCTGACCTCATTCAGGTGTTAACAGAAAATCTGAGTGGGCTTGGTATAACAAAAGAGCATATCAGCTTAGCCCTAGAAAAAAGTTCTATTGGGAATGTGGAGAGATTCGCAAATGTGATAAGAAGAATCTCGAAACCAATCGTCATTGCGGCAAATAAAATAGACTTGAAATCTTCGCAGGAAAATTTTGAGAAGTTGAAAGAGAAGTACAAAGATTTGCTCATAATACCAACGAGTGCGGAGGCTGAGATTGCGTTGAAGAAAGCATCTGAGAAAGGACTGATAGAATATTTACCTGGAGATGATTTCAAGATTCTTGATCAGTCTAGATTAGACGAAGAACAGAGGAAAGGCTTGGAAACCATAAAGAATGAAGTGATAAAGAAGTATGGCTCAGCTGGAGTACAAGAATGCTTGAACAAGGCTGTTTTCTCTGTTCTCGATTATATCGTTGTGTATCCTGTTGCTGACATAAACAAACTGAGTGATAAAAAAGGAAATGTTTTGCCCGATGCATTCTTAGTGAAGAATGGGACCACGTTAAAGGAGTTTGCCTTTTCCATTCATTCAGAGATAGGAGAAAGATTTATTGGTGGATTGGAAGCAAAAACAAAAAGAAAACTTGGAGCAGACTATACTCTAAAGAATAACGATGTCATCGAAATTCTGTTCAAGAGATGATTTTTGCTAACTATCTTCTTCTACTTCCCTGTCTCATCAGTGAATCGACTAATTCTTCTATCGAGGAATCTAGTATTTCTCTTATCTTTGAAGGAGTGAAACCAACTCTCTCACACATTCCCTCTACTTTTATGGATTGTCTCTTTATGTTTGAAAGGGCTTTACCTATCCTGAATTTGTAGAACGCTGCGATGTTTTCATCAATTCCCCATCCTCTCCCTTCTAGCCTGTGCATCTCATCGATGAATTCTTGGAATTTGTTGTTAGTGGCAGCGTACAATCTTATCAAATCTACGATCTCTTGGCTGTCAATAGTTATCACATCGGCTTTCTTCTCTAGACTCTTGATTCTTCTGTCAATCTTTCCAAGCTCGTTTTCAACTTTTTGAGAGAGTTCTTCTAGTTCAATCCTACCTGTACCCTCTTTTAGTTCAGAGACTTTTTTCTTTTCTTCCATTGGCAAAGGTAAAATCTCTTCACTCATTGACTTGAATTCCTGTCTTGTTTCTTCACCGAGTGGCTTGAATTCTTCTCTTGTTTCTGGGATTCCTATTGGTATATCAAAACTCTCTTTAAAAACATCTTCCTTCTTTTCTTTCTTTTTACCGAATATCATTCAAACACCAAATAATTTTTTGATATTCTTTAACTTAAATTTAATTTCCTTCTTAATAAAACATAACTCTCTTCAATGAAATACTATTCCAGAAGAGATGATCTATTTTTTTATCAGCAATTGATCGTTCTGTGGAATAATCTCAATTTCTTGTCCATATTTCAGGTTCATTTTTTCTACCAATTCATTCGGGAACCTAATTCCAATACCAGTTCCGATTCTCACAACTCTGATTCTTAGAGCAGTTTTTCTCTGAGTTTATGCATTGCTTCATCCAATTTTTTCTCATCAGTTATGTTCAACATACAATCAAGGCAAGTAAAACTATCCACAGATACTCCAAAATCTATATCATGCTCGACTTTTTCCATCTTTGCTTTACACTTTGGGCATTTCATAAACACACTTTCATTTTAGTGGTATTTAATTTATATTTTTCAAAGGAAAAAATTTGCAACTGGTTTTTAAAATATATTCGATAGATTTATTATAAATGGCGTTAAATAATAAGTATAAGAGACATTGAATAAATTGAACTTTTAAAAATAATTGCAAAATGGTGATGGTTAGTGTTAAGAGGAGATGAGTTAAGAGAAAAGATTTTTGAGATAATTTCTACTAAATGGCCGACTTATGTTCGTGGTGTGATAGAAGAGTTGGGATGGGATAGGGAGAATATATCTAACGTGACGAAAGTTAAATATCACTTCGACCAGCTGGCTAGGGAAGGTAGGATAAGAGTCAAGAGGATAGATCGTGCTCTTGTGGCTTGGCCAGCTGAGATAGAAAGGCTTAGAGTTGTGCATGAGTTTGTGAGAGGGTTATGATGCCAAAGAATATTTTTGCTGGGGTTGGGATTAGTAAAGCTGATGATGCTTTTACTGCTGGAAAAGAAGCTGTTGAGATGGCTATGCAAGAAATGAAAAAACAGGGTGGTAAAAACCCTACATTTGGTCTGGTTTTTTGCTCCGGTGGAAAATACGGAAAAGATGATAAAACTGTTCAGAAATTAGTTGATGGTGCCCATTTAGTTTTTGGTGACACGCCATGGGTTGGATGTACTACTTGTGGAGAAATTTCTAATTATGGTGCCACTGAAAACTCTTGTGTGGCTTGTGTAATTTCATCAGATTACTTACAAATTGGTATTGGGATAGGTAATGAGGTTCATAAAGATCCTATGAAAGCAGGTAGAACTGCAGCACAACAAGCTGTAAAAAATCTTCGAAGAGAAAAAATTGTTACTCCTTATTTACGTTATATTGCCGAAAAAAGGAAAACCTCTGCTGAGTTAATGAGGATGTATTCATATTTTATTTTGTTATTTTCTCCTGGGCTTGTAATGGACGTAAATGGTATGGAAGATGGGGTACTTGAAGGAGTATGT
Organism: Candidatus Aenigmatarchaeota archaeon; assembly: GCA_030018415.1. Classification (GTDB taxonomy): domain Archaea; phylum Aenigmatarchaeota; class Aenigmatarchaeia; order CG10238-14; family CG10238-14; genus JASEGC01. The sequence goes on along the minus strand of JASEGC010000001.1, from coordinate 588,553 downwards.
GAAGTAATAGGAAAACAAACTCCCATCATAGGAGGTACGGCTGGGGATGACGCTAGACTTATTAAAAACTATGAGTTTGCAGATGGGAAAGTCTACAAAGACGCAGCAATTGCAATGGCAATATACACAGGTTTAAGAACTGGATTTGAATTTGGTCATGGCTACACTTTGACAGATGAAACGTGTGTTGTAACAAAATCAAAAGATTATGTTGTTCATGAACTTGATGGAAGACCTGCTGTAGAAATTTATGCAAAAATACTCAAGATGAAAGTTGATGAACTATGGACTCCTAAGGAAGACATCATGATGAAAATGGCTCCATTTGCAAAGTTGGCAACTAAATTTTTTTCTGGTAAGATGGACCCCAAAGCAATTCCATTCTTAAGTATTGTAACTACAAATCCCTTTGGAATTTTTGACATCCATGGTAATATAGCGATCAGATTACCATTAAGAGTAGGAGGAGGTAAAAATTTGTTATTTGTCGAAAAGGTTCCTGAAAATATGGTATTGAATAAACTAGAAATTGATCCTAAAAAAGTAGTAGAAGCTGAGGAGAATGCCATTATTGGAGCAAAAAATGATGCTACTGCTGATCCGAAAATTCTATTTATTTTTGATTGTTCGTTGAGAAAAATATTTTCATTAGGTGAAGAAAAATTAGAAAAAATTATTGAATCGATAAAGAAAAAATATCCAGATACACAAATAATAGGTTTTGGGTCGATGGGAGAGTTTACCTTTGACAGAAAATCGGGACCGATGGCGAATTCGACCACAGTATCGGTAGGAGTGATAACTGATAAATTAGTTACTGAATAATTATGGAGGTGTATGAAATGAGTGGTATTGATTCTGAATTTATAAGAAAATTAGATGAAGATATTCTTGAAGCAATTGAACATGGTTATGAAAGAGGTGTAAGTGAATCTGAATTTAATGACATGGCCATAAGATTGTTCCAATTTCAATATAGTGCTAATAAACCTCTACAAAAATACATTCAAAGGAAAGGTATAAACCCTGATAATATTACTTCGTGGGAAGAAATCCCTGGAGTAGTAGCTGATGTATTTAAAGATATTCCCTTGACATGTTTTCCAGTTGAAAGGGCTGAAAGAAAATTTATGACTAGTGGGACTAAAAACCCTGGGAAGAGAGGGTTACATTATATTGATGCGGTTGGTATGCATTTTTGGCGCAGAAGTGTTTATGTAACAGCTAAACATTATTTCTTTCCTGATGTTGATAAAATGAAAATTCTTGCTCTTTCACCGCCACCCGAAACGATGCCTTACGATATGTCTATGGCAGTAGGAATAGGTGAGTGGGTCGAGAATTTTGGAACCGAAAATAGTGAATATCTAGCAAGAGTTGGCGAACGTGGTATAGATGTAAATGGTAGACGGTTTGTTGAACTACTTAAAGAATCTGAAAAAACAGGTGAACCAGTAGCTATCGTAAGTTCTTCTTTTGGTTGCGTACACTTTCTCGATCAGTGTAAAAATATTGGTTTGAAGTTTAATCTCCCCAAAGGTAGTAGGTCACTTGATGGTGGAGGATACAAAGGCAAATCAAGAGAATTAACGAAAGAGGAATTGTATTCTAGTTTGAAAGAAACAACTGGAATTCATGAGGCATATTGTGTTAATTTATTGGGCCTAACAGAAAACGCAACACAATTTTTCGATAATACTTTACTAAATAGCCTTGAAGGTAAATCAGAACTCAGATACAAACCAAATCATCCATGGACACGAACAATAGCAGTAGACCCTGAGACTCTAGAAAGATTACCAAAAGGAAAAATTGGACTTTTGAGACATTATGATCTAGCGAACAGAAGTAGCGTGATGGCAGTGCAAACAGATGATTTAGGCTACGAAGTAGGTAGTGGTTTTGAGATTATCGGAAGAGTTAAGGGTGGTGAACCTCGTGGCTGCTCCTTAGATTACAATGAATTTGTGATTGTACAGAAGTAGATAAAAATGGTATCTACGCTAAAATATACTTTTGATGCTTTTTTTCTACCCGGTATTTCTGAATCAGAAGTTAAATACGAAGAAGTGGTTTATGGAGACAAAGAAGAAGTATCAGTAAGAGTTCCCATAATGACACCAGAAGTTTTAAAGAAAGTAATTATTTCTGTAAAGGAATCAAGAAAACAAAATTTATCGAAAAGATCTGTAGGTGAAATTGTTGAAGTTCTAGACCAAGTTGGATCGAATTGGGAAGATAGAAATTATGAGTTAAGGAAAAAGGCTTTAGCTGTATTACCGAAAATAACTCGATTTTCTCCACAAATGATAGAAGTTAGTATTAATGGTGTTCTTGAGATGTTTAAACGTAAAGATAATAAAAGTAACTTAACTCGAATGCTATGGGCTGAATTGGATAACGATCCAAAATGTCTCGATGAATTTATACCAAAAAGGGGTTGTGATTACTTAGTTAGAGCATATGGCCCTGAATTTATAGTAAATATATTTTCAGGAAATGTGCCAGCTTTGCCTATTGTCAGTTTAACTAGGGGCCTGTTAGTTAAATCGGCTCAGTTAGGAAAAGTCGCATCAGAAGAGCCATATTTTGCAAATCTATTCGTCAAATCCATAAGAGATGTAGATGAGGAAATAGCAAATTCTATTGCTCTTACTTATTGGAAGGGGGGCGATGAATCCGTAGAAAATGTAGCTTTCGCTGAAGCGGATGTAGTCGTCGCCTATGGTGGCGTGAAAACAATAGAGAGTATTAAAAAAAGGATACCACACAAAACCAAACTTATTCCTTATGGTCATAAAATGAGTTTTGGTGTGATTGGAAAAGAGTATTTAATTGATGAATCAACAGCAAGAGAGGTTGCAGAATTGGCAGCTCTCGATACATCATTATACGATCAACAAGGCTGTTTATCTCCTCAGCTTTGGTATGTAGAAAAAAATGGCAATATAAGTCCAGAAAAGTTTGCAGAGTTTTTAGCAGAAGAAATGGAAAAAGTTAACCAGAAATTGCCAAGAGGAAAAATAAATGTTGGTAAATCTTCTGAAATCCAACAACTTAGAGGCACGTATGAATTTAAAGATAATGTTAAAATATTTTGCTCTCAGAGAAGTACAGACTGGACAGTAATTTACGATGAAAAGGAGGAGTTTGAACCTTCGTGTTCTTATAGATTTGTTAGAGTTAAACCGGTTGATGATGTTAGTGAAGTAAGAGGGTTGGTGATGCCAATTGCAGAGTACTTACAAACTATAGGTGTGGCATTGTATGAAGATAGACTGCTGAGGTTTTCGGATGAAATGGGAAGAATAGGAGCTACAAATATAAGACAAGTAGGTAAAATGGGTGTTCCTGGGGTTGGTATACCTCACGATGGATCATATGGCCTTAGAGATTTGATTACAAGATGGGTCTCCATTGAGAGATAATACCATATCATATTTTCAGTAAATTGAAATATTAAGAAAACTATTATTTCTTTAGGTGTTAACTTGAAATCTAAACACACGTATGTAGTCCTAATCGATTTACCTGAAGCATTGCCGTTCGAATTTAAATTAACCAAGACCAAACCAGGAGAATTAAAAGAGCTTGATCATGTATCAAAAAAATCAGAAGAAGAACTGTTTAAATTTGTAACAAGACTTGAAAAGCAGTTCAAAGAAGAATTCAGTTTTATCGGTGAAGACATAATAGGTGAAAAATTCTACAAAAGATTTTTATTCCCAAAAGGTGGTTTTCTGGAGATCATGTATCAACCGCCAGCAGCATTAATAGGTCATTTCATCGAGTTAGATAGAGCCAAAGCTTTCGCCAGAGCATTAGAAAAAGTCATAGATGAAACTGTAAAAGAAGAAAAAGTCAAGATGATTCTCAAGAATTTAATCGAAGTCAACTCAGAAAAAGAAGAACCATTAACCTATGAAAAATGGACTAAATTAACGAAGATAAGAGGTCTGGTATCAGAATGATCTCTGCATTCTTATCAAAGCTTCTAACTACTAGACAAGCCTCTTTCACTGAGGAAGGAATAGACATATTCGACTTGAACTTCAGCATGCAACCTTTACCAAGCTTAGTAGAATTCCAGAAGGAAATAACAGATAAAAAATTGATGGAAAGACTCGGTTATCTTATCTCAGAATCCATAATCTCTCACTTCAAGAAAAGATTTGCGATAGAAGAGAAAAAGATATCAAACTTATGGACTAACTTGTTCGACATGAGCGGCTTCGGTAAAGTTGAAGTCGTGGATATAACAAAAGATAAAACAATCTTGAAGATAGGGAAGAATAATTTCGCCAAGCTATACGCGGAGAAGTATGGGATGCAGAAAGAACCAGTCTGTCATATCATCGTTGGTATGTTCAAGAACTTCATCGAAAAGACTAGCGGGAAAAAGGTTGAAGCTAAAGAAACGAGTTGTATCGCTATGGGCAACAAAGTCTGCACTTTCGAGATAAAGACTATTCAATAATCCTTATGCCTCTTTCCGTTATCTCAAAAGGATGAGTATTTAAATCGTGCTTAGTTCTCCTCATCTTCTTGATATACAAGCTTCTGGGTTTTCCGCCAACCACGTCCACTCCGCATTTCAGAACGATAACACCATCAACAAGGAATTCTTCGATGCCATACCTGCTTAACAAGTTCGAGCCCTCTTCGACTTCAGAAGATATTACTGTAGTTACACCCATTTTTTTGAGTTGCCTGAGCAGATAACCTAGATTGTACCTTATATCTCTACGCTTTTCAGCATACTCACATATCATTGAAATAGAATCTATTGCCAATCTTTTAGCCTTAATTTCTTTGACATTCTTCAGGATTATTTGTATGATTTTTTTGATGTCTTGCGGCTCGATAAAAATGATCCTGCATTGGTTGAGTTCTTCTGCTCTCCTGAAGTCACGACCAAACATGGCAACATCGTCTCTTACTTCATCAGCAGTTTGTTGTAATGTAACATAAACACCGTTATCACCTATGCATAGAGCATTCCAGATGAATTGAGTACAAAAGATGGTCTTTCCAGTCCCTGACTCTCCAGCAACCATGATGACGGAATTCTGAACAAAACCCCCTTCTATCAGCTCATCCAATCCAGGAATACCAGATGGGACTCTGTCTATTTTTTTAATTTCTGGCCCAACAGACTTTTCCATGATCTCTTTAAAGGTTTGGTCAGTCGCTGTAAACTCCTTGATGGACGAATGCTCTTCTTTTAGAGGAATTTCTTCTGTTACCATGATTATTAATTTAAAGACTCGCAATATAAGTTTTACAGAATCTGAATTTTTAAATTTGGTGTACAAATAATTAAGTGATAAGATGCCAAGAGTGCTCGTTAAGAATTTTTTAGAGGAAAATTCTGGGACATCTGATCTTCAGACCTCGTTAGTGAAAGAATTGGAGAACAGGTTCAGGGGGAGGGTCGAATTCGAATATTTGTACGCGAAGGAAAACGAAGGACAAGTATCCAAGTACAAGATCAGAGAATTGCCCACTATAATCATCGAGTGTGATGGTAAAGAAAGGGAGAGGTTTATAGGCTTGACTCAGCAACTCTTCCTTAAAAAAGCTATAGAAAAAGTTTTGAGTGAGTGCAGATGAAATTCTATCGAGACAGTATAGAGTTAAAAACACAGAAGAACTTTCAGTACATAAACATCACTGATAGAGTGCAAGATATAGTGAATAAATCTAAGATCAAAGATGGCATCGTTTTCGTCAACGCAGCACACAACACTGCAACAGTTATCCTACAAGAAGATGACTCAAGCATACATGAAGACACGAAAGAGATCATAGAAGAATTGGTTCCTTTGAACAGAAAGTATCGGCACAATTATGAAGGAGTTATTAACGCAGCAAGCCATATAAAAAATCAGTTGCTTGGAAACTCTAACTTAGCGATACCAGTAAAAGATGGAAGACTTTTTTTGGGGACATGGCAACAAGTATTTTTACTAGAGCTGTTAGAGCCAAGAAGAAGAGAAGTTACCGTGACAGTTATAGGAGAATAGTTTTTAAATTCAATTTTTTCCAGGCATAACCTGTTCCTGGATATAACCAATAAGCTATAGGATATGTAGAAGATCCTGAAATGAGTTGATTTGCTGGCATATTTGCTCCTTCCATCCCAATAAGAGAAGTTCCTGCTCTACAACTCCCAGAAGTATATCTTTGTGATTTACATCGAGAATCACAAGTTGTTGGATAAACAGTAACCGAAGGATGTCCATAAACTTCTTATAAGAGTATTGAAGAAGCTAGAAACAATACCCGAAGGAATTTCTTTAAAAGATAGAGCTAAAGAAATTGAAATTAATAAAAGGAAAGATATAAAAAACTGGAGTAATTGATTTTTTCATTGTCTTTCAATGAATAATTTGTTTTTCTAGATAAAATTTTAAGCAGTTTCGAATTCTGCTAATCTTTTTCTCCAATTTTCTTTCTTTTCATCATCTACTTTTATTATTACTTTGCCTCTACCAGGCTGACCATAGATTATTGCTATGTTGTTTTTTGCGAGTAGAAGAGTTGGGATAGTTAGAAGATCTTCTTCGCCCTTCACGAGTACTGCACTCTCTTTTTCCAAAGCTTCTTTTATAGTTTTCCATGCATGCCTTGATATAAAGCCTGCTGGGTTCTTCAACTTGAATTTTTTTGCGTAAGGCTTGAGTATATCACCCAAGTAATCTATCGGCTTTCTCATTACTTTTCCATCAACGATAATGTTCTTTGGTTTAAAGCCTAGACTCAACAAATCATGAACTACTTCATCCCCAATACAGACAACGTCTTTAAAACCCTCTTCTTGGATGTAAGATATCAAATCTTTCGTTACGGTAACGTTATCTCCCTCGAAGATTTTGCCAGATGGCCTCCTCAACTCTTCCTTTAGTCTTTCAGTAATTAAGTAATCGACGAGCACTCTTCCTTCTCTATCTATCTCCTCCTTCCTTATTCTAGATGAAGAAATAACTCTACAATCTTCTGAATAAACGTAAGGAACGTGGATTATTTCTAAAGGTTTTAATCCCTTTCTTTTTCTTATTTGATTAATTCTTTCACAAGTTTGCCTAGTTTCTTCTGTCGCGACTATAGCATCCAAATCTTCTATCTCAATAGAAGGTCCAAATATGTCTTCAATAGAAAAAATCACGAATTCCTTTCCATATTTTTTTACAAAATCTTCTACAGCTTTTTTTCTTCTTTCGTATGGCCAGATAGAGTTTTGGAATACTATCTTTTTTAACATAGAATGAGTCGTCAAGCCTATCAGTACTTTTTTAGCAGATTGGAAAGCTTTATCCAAGAAAGCTTCATGTCCAACATGAAATCTATCAAAAGTTCCTCCTACTATCACTGTGTTATACATAAAAAATAAAGAGAAATATAAAAATAAAACATTTAAAAAAATTAAGTACGGTATTTAGAGAATTCTCAAATGTTTGAAAAATCAGAAGAATGGACGAAAAAGATTTAGATGGAGCAGTATCTATATGGGCTAATGCTTTCGCACCAAAATTTGTTATGAATGTAGATGAAGCTAAGAAAGAATTAGAACAACAATTTTACCATTCTCCAAATCACTGCTTCGTTCTTAAAAAGAATGGAAAAATAGGATTTGTGATGGGTGGAAAATGGGACGAAGATAATTTGCCTAGGCCCAATAGCAGTTGAACAAGATGAAAGAAAAAAAGAATTGCAAGTACCCTATTAAAGAAATTTGAAGACGAAGCGAAGAAGTCTGGCTTCTCTTCGATTATCTTGACCACAAGGTATTTTGGGTGACGACAAAGAAAGTAGAAATTATGAAGCTTCTTTCTTCCACATAAAAAATGGTTTTAAAGAAATAGCTGGAAGTAAAAAGAAGAGGGTAATGTCCAAAAGAATAGATTGAAGATTTTTATCCTCAAAAAAACAAATCTTGTCTATGAAACCAATCCTGATGAAGATTATTTTATTCTTATTGATTTTCTTCTTTATCCCAATCAAGTAATCATGCCTGCTGTTCTTTTTTATAACAAAATACATGATGTGGGATTTGCCAGAAGGTTTTTTAGGTCATGCTCCTACTTTTTTATTTGATTTTGTTTTGTCTTATTCATTCTTCTTTAATTTCTTGGATTTATAATAGAATGAAATTTTTATTTGTTAGGGAGAAAAAAGAAAAGATAAACTTAAGAGTAAATCTTTATAGAATAAAATTCTTGATGGTATGGAACAACTAAAATTCATAAATAGTACTGAAGTGGTGGTATGGAAAGATTCATAGAGCATCCTCTAATCAAACCTAATACATTAAAACCAAGACTCTACCAGGAAACGATAGCAACTACAGCGATAAAGAAAAATTGCTTAGTCGTGCTTCCAACTGGTATGGGTAAGACTTTGGTGGGGATAATGGTCGCTGCTCATAGATTGTATGAAAAACCAAACAGCAAAGTCCTCATGATTGCACCTACGCGACCTTTATCTGCGCAACATCAAAAGACTTTCCAGCACTACCTAAACATTGATCCAAAAGAGATAATACTCATAACTGGAAAAGTTAGACCTGAAGATAGGAAAGTTTTGTATGAAAGAGCGAGAGTAGTAGTATCGACTCCACAATGCATTCAGAACGACATCGAAAATAAAATTCTTCATTTGGCTCCTTACAATTTATTGATAGTAGATGAAACTCATCGTTCAGTCAAGCGGTATTCCTATACTTTCGTGGCTGATTATTACATCAAACAATCTTCTAACCCATTAATCCTCGGATTAACAGCTTCTCCTGGCGGAATTAGGGATAAGATAGAAGAAGTCAAGAAAAACCTACACATAGAGGCAGTAGAAATAAGGACTGAGAAAGACGAAGATGTAAAGCCATACATCCAAGAGATGAAAATAGAGAGAGTTTATGTTGAATTGCCGGAAGAATTGCAAAGGGTAAGAAGATACTTGGAAAAAGCTTACAAAAAGAGGTTAGAATGGCTTATCAGCTCAAAGCTCATATTTTCAATAAAAACGATGAAGAGAGAATTGCTTGAGTTGCAGAAAGAGATAGGTAAAATGTATGAACAGACAAGAGACTTCATGGTTGCTAGAGCTTTGACAACTTGCGCACAAGCCATTAAGATAGAACATGCCATGGAATTGCTGGAAACGCAGGGCATTACTCCTCTGTACAAGTATTTTCTCGACCTGGAGAAAAGTAAGAAATCATACGCGACAAGAAACTTACTTAATGACTCAGACGTAATAAATGCGATAAAAGAAACGAAAGAATTATTCATCAAGGGAGTAGAACATCCTAAACAAGAGAAATTGATCGAGATAATAAAAGAAGAAATAAGGAAAAAACCCAACACAAAAATCATAACTTTTGCGAATTATCGATCCAGCGTTGAGAAGATTGTAAAGATGTTACAATCAAATGGGATAGAAGCAAGAGAATTTATTGGTCAGACGATAAAAGGCGGTAAAGGATTAAAACAGAAAGAACAGATCGAGATTCTCAATGAATTTAGATATGAATTATTTAACGTCCTCGTATCAACCAGTATTGGCGAAGAAGGCTTGGATGTTGTTGCGACGGATGTGGCAATTTTTTACGATGAAGTTAGTTCAGAGATACGCCTTATTCAGCGTAGGGGGCGCGTTGGAAGGCAAGTCCCAGGAAGAGTTATATTTTTAATAACTAAAGGCACTAGGGATGAGAGTTATTATTGGAGTGCAGTACATAGAGAACGAAGAATGAAGAGAATATTGTACGATATGAAAGAAAGGGGTTTAGAGAATAAGACATTGATGGACTGGATCAAATAGCTAGCAAGTTATGGATTTAGAATCCTTTTTTTTACCATCAACGCAAAGGATATAATCATGACTACCAGACAAATCAGTCCAAGCACAACTAGCCTGGAAAGAATCGTAGTTTATCGTGCCATAACATCTTGCATCGCTAGAGCAAGAATCTTCACTTATCTTGTATTCTTTACCGAGACAGTTTGAAGATAGAATTCTTGCCTTCATCGTGCAACCACTCACAGTCTCTAATGAGAGAGAGGCTCGGCATTTCTCACTGAAAATCATCCCTAAGGTTTCGAAGAAATTCGTGCCTGTAGTTATGTATTGAGCGAAGAATGCTATGATGAAGATTCCCAGTATTACAAATACAAACGTCGAGACAATCTTCAATCCAATCTTCATGTTAGTCCTCATATTCTATTAGTCCTTTATCACATTTATTCTTTTCTTTCAGGTAACTCGATTTAAAGAAGAACCTTATACCAGTGATTATCAAGATAAAACCGGATAATACCATTATACCTATCAAAGTGTTCTTCATTGTTTCTAATGCTCGCTTAGCCTCTTCATGCCTCTTTATCATCTCTCCTATTTCCCTCGTAGTTTCCTTGACATTCAAAGTCATCATAACGAGTTCGGATGTTTCATCACTCTTCATCGTTACTGATAAAGAATAGACTCCGGGATTGATTTTTTTAGGGTCCATTGAAACTGAGAAATGAGTGGATTGACCTATTTCCAAGGTATCAACGGAGCTTGGTTGAATTGAATAAGAATCTTCTGTTATACCAGACAAAAGAACAGTAACGTTGTGAAGAGTTACAAATCCCTCATTCTTTACTGTTATCATAAATGTATTATCTCCATCCTGATAAACATCATAAGATCTTGGCATAGAAAATGTGATTATGGCTACGTTTTGTGAAGTTACTGTTGTCATCGACAGAATCAAAAATAATAGAATAAAATGTTTGAGCCTCATGGTTTCACTTTCAATCTTATAAATAAATTATCTTTTACGATTAAATAATGTGAATAGATGCAAACAATCCTCAAACTCAGCAAGAAACTCATCATACTAATCGATCGTAGAGAGACCAATTCCTCCGTGAAAGATCTAGAAAGCTTGGGTGCATTAGTTAAATTGATATCCTAAAAGTTGGGGATTTTATTGTTCTGATCGTCAGAAAAAGAAATTTAATACAATAAGTGCAAAACCTGGATTGGTCACTATACTCATGATTAAAGCATATTTATTCACTTTTTTCTTATCTAAATCCATTAGCCAGGGCATTAACGTCTTAAAAATTAGAAATATTCCTACAAATGAAAAAATTCCATATAACAAAAATAAAAGTAAAAGATCGTCTCTAAAAATTGCCTCTGTAACAAAAGTAGTAACAATAAATAGAATCAGTTCTGTCACCTCAAACACGATTATGTAGATAAAAGTTGATTTAAAAAATCTAGATATTTTTATTTTAATTTTCTCAAACCTTAGCATTAACCAGATAACGAATAGTGGAACAAAAAACTAATCAAGAAGAAAATTAATAAAGGAAAAAACAGGTTTATCCTAGGTGTCGTCATGATACTAATTTGGATTTTGATTTTTAAATCTTTCAATCAATGGAATTAGACAGTTTTTTATTCAGAAGAAATCCATATAAGCGTATGAAAAAAATAACATATTCTGGCTCGCAAAAATTTCTCCGCCTACCTTCGCTCATTAATTTTAAGATATTAATTCCTTTAATGAAAATATAGAGTGTGTATCGATGATCCAAAGAATCCTAAAACCAAAAGATAAACCTGTTATCATTACTGACATCAGGGAGAATAAGTGTTCTGTAAAGAGTTACTTAGAAGATCTAGGCGCTGTGGTCAAAGTGATACCGTTAAAAGTAGGAGATTATATTTGCTCGGAGAGAGTTTGTTTGGAAAAGAAGACGGCAAACGATTTTATATCTTCTATAGTCGACGGCAGGCTATTCCAACAAGCAGAAGAACTGAAAGATAATTTTTCCAAACCCATCATTCTAGTTGAAGGCAATTATTATCCAGGCGGTATGAACGAGAATGCTATAAAAGCTGCTTTAGCTACGATCATCCTCAATTACGAGATTCCTATTATCATGACTAGAGATGAAGAAGAAACCGCTAGGACAATATTCTGGCTAGCGAAGAGAGAGCAAATGGTGTCAAAAAGAGGAATAGGGATAAAGGGAGAAAAAAAACCGAAAAAGTTAAAAGATCTACAAGAACATTTTATTTCTGGTTTACCTGGAATTTCAGTAGTTTTGTCTAAGAGGATACTAGAGAAGTTCAAAACGATCAGGAATTTTGCAAATGCGGAAGAAAGCGAATTATCTAAAGTAAAGGGTATAGGCAAAACATTAGCTAAACGTCTACATAAATTGTTGAACGAAGAATACGGAGGCAATGCGTGAAGAAGCCGATAATAGTTGGTTATGATCCTGGCACTACTGCTGCTTTGGCAATACTGGATACAAAAGGTCAAATTCTATTCCTGAAGAGTGAGAGAGGCTTTAAGAAGGGTGAAATCGTCGATACCATAACAAGGATTGGTAAACCGTTGATGATAGCGGGAGATAGGTGTCCACTTCCAAAGAGTGTGGAGAAGTTAGCGAGTTCTTTAGGCTGTAAGACGTTTCATCCAACAAAAACATTGTCCACCTCTGAAAAAGAGGAACTCGTTCACGAATTCGTGGAGAGGGTTGAGGATGACCATGAAAAGGATGCTTTAGCTTCAGCAATAAAGGCATTCAAAGTTCATTCAAGATTATTCGAGAAAACGAAAAATTTACTCTCATCCTTGGGTTTGTCTGAGTTGTATGAGAAGGTTGTAGATTTGATTCTACGCAATGAAGTCGAGAACATCAATGAAGCTATTAACAAGTTGACGGCTGAGAAAAAACAGAAGATTCCTGAAATAAGTGTAAAAGAAGATGATGAAAAGAAGTCTTTGCAAAAAACTATTAACAGGCTGCAAGACAAGATCAAAGGTTTAGAAAGAGATGTTACAATACTGAGAAAATACAATCAAAGCTTGAAGGATAGGTTAAGGGATTATGAAAGAAAGTTTGAGTTTTACAGGAAAAACCTTACTGAAAAAATAGACTTGAATTCCTTGGGAAAAATGAAAAGAGAATTGGATATACTGAAGGATGAGTTGAAGAAAAAAGAATCTTTGATCGAGATGTTGAAAACTTTTCGAAGCTTAGAATTGGAAGGTTATATTCCTCTTTTGGAGGTGAAAGAAATAAGGGATGGTCCGATCAAAGATTTGAATGATGCATTCGACCTTGAGAATAGGATTATCCTTGTTGAAAATATTGATAACGCTCAAATCCTAAATGATTACAGGATCAAAGCATTGGTAACCTCGGTAGAGCCTAGTAAAAGGGTCATAGAAAAAGTTGATTTTCCGATCATCGTTAAAAAAGATATTTCCATCAAGAAAGTTAAAGATACTTTAGTCATCGATAGAGATGAGTTAGAAAATAGATTGATGGATATCAGAAAAATAGGGCTTGTTCAATGGTTAGAGTCATACAGAAAAAGGAAATTGTAAGCAAAGTATTGTTTTTTCTCTTGAAATTCAACCTGCTGTTGATACCTTTCTATGCGATAATCTATTTTGACTTATCTTTCTATCCTTTGCAAGTAACTTTTGCGAATTTTATCGCCACGATTTTAAAATTACTGGACCACCCAGTCAGGATAAGTGAATTTTACCTTTTTATCGGTAGAGACGAGTTTCCTATCGATATTTCGATGGATTGTTTGGGTTGGAAGAGTATTTATTCACTCTTTGCCTTAGTATTCGCCACAAATGGAAAAACAAAAGATAAGCTGAGGTTTCTCATTGTTTGGATTCCGATGTTATTCGTAATCAACATACTGAGAGTACTCATTACATTGCTCGTTGGTTTAAATTTTGGCATGCAATACCTAGAATTCATCCATACTTTTTTTTGGCAAGAAGTGATGATTGTTGTTTTAATAGTCATTTTTTACATATGGCTTAAAAAAAGGAAAATTAAATAGAGAGAAAATAATATATAGGTGAAGGTTTGTCCAGAATAGACGAGATAGCAGAAAAAGTCGAGAAGTTCGAGGATAAGATAAGATTGGGCAATTTAATCGCAGAAAAAAGGTTTGCAGATTTGGAACTGAAAATAGGGCAACTTAGCAATAAACTGAATGAAATAGCAACAGAATTCCCAAAACTGAAAGAAAGGGCTGCTGAGATCGAAGATATTCTGAATGTCGTTAATCTGGGTCTAGTGGAATACAAAAAGGCTTTTGAAAGAATGAATGCCCAAATTTCTGAATTTTCGCAATTGCCAGATGCCATCAGTAGTATCAGGCTAAACCTTGAAAACAAGATGAAAGATATCAACGAGAATTTTAAAACGATGTCTGCCAGCCTAGAAGTGCTAAATAAACTAAAGGAAGATATAGCAAAGAGCATAGAGGAGACTATATCCTCAAAAGTTGATGAATTGGAAAAGGACATAGAATATAACAGAGTGGAAATAGAGCATCTTAAAAGCGATTTAGATGGTTTTTCTCTAGCCTTAAAATCGTTCGAGAGAACGATCGAATTAACCAACTTAGATGACATAATAAGACGCTTTGACTCTCTTGACAGGAAGATGATAAACGTTGAGAATGAGGTGGAAAAGTTCAGATACCTCATTCCTGATTTGTCGATGACAGTTGGTGACGTAGAAATCCTGAAGAAGAAGTTGAAAGAGACGAGCTCGACTGTCATGGATACTCTGAGTAGGATGAATGAGTTTGAGATAAACATCAACAAAAAGATGGCCTTCTTAGAAGATTTGACAAAAAAAGCTGAACGTTTGGAAATAAAACTTCCAAGCAAGGTTGAGGAAGGAATTAAACCAGAAGAAACTCCTATTGAAAGTAAGGTTCCAGTAGACTATCAAGCAAAGATAAGCGAACTGGAAGAAAAGATTAAAAAAACTGAATTGCCACTGGAAATTAAGAATACGATCGAGGATCTGAAAGAGAGAATGAGTAGACTTGAAGGTAGGGGTTTTGTCGAGACGACACCAGTAGAGATCGAAGAATTAAAGAATCGTGTTGAAGATCTGGAAAAATCCATCCAGAATATAGACAAGCTTTTATTTGAATACCGAAGAATGATAGAATCACCAAAAGTCGGGAAAGAAAAAGAAATTCCAAAGAATTTGGCCGATGAGATTAGTTCCCTTAAGAACATACTTTCTCGCATATCCCTGGAGAACGAGGACTTTAAGAAAATAGTAAGAGATATGAGGATAAACCAGATGCAGATGATAACTTCTGACGTGTTCGTCGATTTTGCCGCAAGATTGAGTACGATTGAGAAGAAGATCGGCGAAATAGAGAAAGAATTGAGCAGAGTGAGAAGGACAAAACCTTTTGTTCTCGAGTAAAGTTTATAAGCATCATTTCATTAGTTTTGATTTATGACTTACACTCTTCTCATATCCGAAAAGCCTCAGGCTGCGTTAAGGATAGCTTCTGCACTGGCCGAAGATGGTGTGAAAAAGGTCGGGAAGGGTGGGGCTTACTGGTTGGAGTTCGTAAGAAAGAATAAAAAACACATAATCGTGCCAGCTGTGGGTCATTTGTTTGTCCTGGATACAAAAAAAGGAGATGGATGGGATTATCCTATTTTTGATGTGGAATGGGTTCCGACTTTTACCAAGAAAGGGTCTGAGTTCATGAAAAAGTATTTCGCTAACATCAAATTCCTGAGCAAAAATGCTGACAGTTTCATAGTCTCAACAGACTTCGATATAGAGGGGGAAGTGATAGGTTACAACATAATACGCTTTATCTGTGACCAAAAAGATGCCAAAAGAATGAGATTCTCGACCCTAACGAAACCTGATATCATCGAGGCATATGAAAACATGATGGAGCATATAGAAATTGGTCAAGCAGAAGCTGGTTTAACACGCCATTATCTGGACTTTTTTTGGGGAGTTAACACTAGTAGGGCATTGACTCAAGCCATGAAAAAATTCATGAGGAATGCTTTCATAGTCGTTTCTAGTGGAAGAGTTCAAAGTCCCACATTGAAAATACTAACTGATAGAGAACTTGAGATCAAGAATTTTGTTCCAATCCCATACTGGCAATTGGAGTTACATTGTTTTGTGGATGGAAAAGTTATAGTCGCTCTGTACATAAAAGATAAGATTTGGAAGAAGGATGAAGCTCAAGAAATTTTCAAAGATTGCGAAGGCAAGGATGCGATAGTCAAGAACTTGGAGAGCAAGAAATACAAAGTTCTACAACCTTTACCCTTCGACACAACGACTCTACAAACAGAAGCTTACAGGTGCTTTGGTTTTTCACCAAATCAAACTTTGAACATTGCCGAAGCACTCTACAACCAAGCCTTGATATCTTATCCCAGGACTGCTTCTCAGAAATTACCAGTGAAGATTGACTACAGGAAAATTTTACAAGGGTTGTCTCAGATAAATGCCTTCAATAATATTAGTCAAGAATTATTGTCTAGAAGTATACTGAAACCGAGAGAAGGGAAGAAAGTCGACCCTGCACACATAGCAATCTACCCTACAGGAGAAGTACCGAAAAGGCTAACAAGTCAACAAATGAAGTTATATGCATTGATAGTGAAACGCTTTTTCTCTTTGTTCGGAGATCCTGCGATCAGAGAAATGTCAAGAGTAACTCTAAGTATAAACGGTCATGATTTCATAGTAGTTGGAGTCAAGACCTTAGATCCTGGATGGATAAAATATTATGATGATTTCATTAAACTTGAAGAGAGGATTCTACCTAAGTTAGAAAAAGGACAAGTGTTGAGAGTGAAAGAATTGAAGATGATCCAGAAAGAGACGCAGCCTCCCAACAGATACACGCAAGCTTCAATAATCAAGGAGATGGAGAAGAGAGGGTTGGGGACAAAAGCAACAAGACATGAGATACTTCAGACGCTTTATGATAGGGGATACATAAAAGGAAAGAGTATAGAAGTCACTGATTTTGGTGAGAAAGTCGTGAAAGTGTTGAGTAAATACTGCCCGAAGATCGTGAGTGAAGAGTTGACAAGAAAGTTTGAAGAGGAGATGGAAATGGTATTGCAAAGAGAGAAGAAGATGGACGCTGTGATAAACGAAGCTAAAGATGTTCTAAATGAAATCTTGGTTGATTTCAAGAATAATGAAGAGAAGGTTGGTCAAGCGCTCTCAGAAGCTTACATCTCCTTCAAGAAGAATGAAAAAATCATCGGTAAATGTCCTGAATGCGGTGGTGATATAAAGATAATCGTCTCGAGAAAGAGCGGTAAACGTTTTTGTGGATGTTCAAATTACAGCAAAGGTTGCAAGTTCTCGACTCCTCTACCCCAAACAGGTGTAGTGAAAGGTTTGAATAAACAATGTGATGTATGCGGTTACCCGATGATAGCTGTTAAATTCAAGAGAAGATGGTATAATTCCTGCACGAACATGAGATGTCCTACAAAAGAAGTTCAGAAAAGTTAACAGGTTAAGGCTGTTCCTGAAGCACCGCATATCACTCTGTTGTTACTAACAGTATAGTGAGTCTTGTTCAAAGAACAACAATAATCTTTTGCATAATTGCTTATCAGAGTATTTTTATCGTTATTGCAAGCACTCAGGCTACTCTCACAATCACTCTTATCGTTCTTCAAATCGCTTATGTAGTACCTCAAATCGTTCAGATCGTCTAGGTTTCTTTCATTCAAAAAATGATAGAAATCGTTCAGGTCATCTTCACAAACCTCCAGGTTATCGTTGCAAGTAGAGAGAGCACTGTCTAAACTACTCTTTTCATTCTCGCATTTGTTCAGGGATAAGGTTCTATTCGACAAACTCTCTCTGCATATGCCGAAGTTTGTGTTGCATGTGTTCAAGTCAGAAGAGAGGGATTGTATCTCGTTCTTGCATGTACTCAGATGATTTTCAAGGCTGGTTTTATTGATTTCTAGGATTGCAACGTAATTGCTTGTAGTGTAATTTATGTACGATAAGAACCCGATTACAATGATTAGTATCAAGGTAATGAACAGAGATTTGTTTATAGGAATTTTCAAACTTGACCCATTCCAGCTGTATTTTTTACTGAAATCAGTCTTCCAAGGATTCTTTTCCCATCCCATTTTCCCACTTTAAATATTATTTACTCTTCTTGCCTTCTCTGAAGGATAACTTCACTTCTGGGGTAGTTGGTGGCGTGTTTATTATGTCGATCGTATTCTCAACAGCTCTCAAACCCTTCAAAGTCAGGACGTAAGCATTACTTTTCTTGGTGATATATCCTCCATTAATCAGTTGTTTTATATGCTTGTAGACTTCGCTACTTCCTATGGGAATACCCATCCTCTCGAAGTATTTGGTTATGATTGTATAACCCATAGGCTCGTTCTTCAGGATGAACAGCAAAAGTAATCTTTTTCCAGAAGCAAAGGCTTGACTCACATCAAAGATGTCTTTGATTGTTTGAGGTTTCATATTAATTACCATTTAGTAAGTAAATCTTTTAAGCTTGAAACAGAAAAGGATTTAAACCTTTGTACAGAAACCCAACCCTTGCCATAGATGTATTGTCCTTTTTTACCGACAAACTCGATTTTTATCTTGAATACTTTCCAGACGATCACGATGATAACTATTATGATTATTATTACTACTGACAGTAGATTCTCCTTAACAAATGCGTAAAAGCCTGTTAATGGAGAAGGTTCTTCCACAGGAGGAATCGTTGTTGTTGTTTCTTCGATTGTTGTAGTGGTTGTTATCTCGATCCTCTCTTTCAACATCAAGGCAAATTTATGTGAATAGCTCTTTTTACCATCGATCGAATTTGCATCAGCCTTTAGAGTGATAGTGTAAGTGTAAATTTCAGCATTTTCCGGTATGTAAAACTTGATAGAAACATCTTTCGATTCCTTCTTTGCTATCCTATCGTATTTTTTTGGATGGATCGAATACCATTCTGGGTTCAATCCCTCTGCTTCCAGGTTGAAAGTGACGTTATAAAGGTCGTAATTTAAATTGTTACCAAACTTGCCTGATACCGTGATGTTGCTTCCGACCTCTATTTCAACTTTCACTGGGAAATCTCTGAAACTCGCATTCCCTGATGGTATTAAAATTGGATCTCTTAATATGTCTCTAACAATTGGGATACGGGTAGATACTGATACACTCGTTGATTTCATGTTGTTTTCTTCATCAGATTCTAGTATGAAACCATCCGAATCAGCGTTTACTTTTATAGTGTGAGAGCCTATTTGAGCACTCCAAACAAATTTTAGGTCTGTCGAGCTACTAGCAGACAAAGAAATGGTCTTGTTTGCTATGCTGTTTCCATCAACTATACATTCTACCGTAAAATTAGTGGCATCGTAACCTCCGATGTTCTTAACCATTGCAATAATTTCCACACTATCACCTTCGACAGGGGAAGTTGGGGTTATCGAGACGGAATAGACAGTTATGTCTGACAGATCGTATAGTATGCCTTTATCGTAAATTCTGTCGAATTTATTATCCCCATTCACATCGATCGCGAATTCCAAATCTCCATCATTATCCACATCTTTTTCTAAGATATCAGTCAGTATTTTGTCATCAGGATCCCAGTACTTTACTGGTTTTGTGATCTTATCCTTCATGATGATGAAATCTTTCTTCCTGTCTCTGTCGCCGTCAACTTTATCCAGAAGCGTAGAGGATGAGTCTAAATCTTTATAATCGTCATAAGATCCATCAAAATCCTTATCCAGAGCTATTTCAAATTTAGAGTCAAAATCAACATCAAGCCTTGTTATGAACGCTTTATACTTTGAGTTGTATATGACATCAGTTACGTTATCACCGTTCGCATCGATGTAGTAATCGTAATCTGTCCTGTTGACTTTCGTTAAGATCATGTCATCAGGATCCCAGTACTTGTCGTATGTCCCATAAGGCGTTATATCGATCAGCCAATCTGTCATTCCGTCAAAATCTCCGTCTATTGCTATGGCTTTGGAGTTTGAGCTTGGGTCTTGATAGATTTCAAAACCATCGTCTGTTATATTGTTAGCGTTGATAGCTGTTTCATTTATACTGTCATCATCAACGTCAAGAAAGACTTGGTAAGGAAGTATTTCACAAACATCTCCGATTCCATTCCCATCCTTGTCGGATTGGTCGGGGTTGTATTTTAGAGGGCAATTATCTACATCGTTTGGAATGCCGTCACCGTCGACATCGTCATCGCAAACATCTCCTATACCATCTTTGTCTAGATCTGCTTGGTCAGGGTTGTAAACAAGGGGACAGTTGTCGCAAACATCTCCTATACCATCTTTGTCTAGATCTGCTTGGTCAGGGTTGTAAACAAGGGGACAGTTATCCTTAAAGTCGAAGACTCCATCTCCGTCAACGTCAGATAAAACCCAATCGACAGAATTCTTGAAGAGTTGAAGGGCTTCATCAGTCCAGTATAAAGGATTTGTTATACCGAAGAAGACTATCCTAGCTTTCGTTGTCTGATTTTTGTACAGACTTGTTTTCGGTTCAGCAACAGCTATCACAGTGTTTTTATCGTTGCTGGTTAAAGATGCGAGTGAGGTCAACTTGTACTTTCCCTCAACTAGATCGACCATCGTTTTCCCTTCTATGATATGAGCTTGGATTATGTCTCCAATTTTGTACTTTGAAGTTATCGGAAGAGTGTTATTAACGATCTTTATCTTTTGTATACCAGTCGAAGAAACAGTACTTATTCCACCGGGTAAACACCAGCCCCAATCGTCTGGATAGGCTGCATCTATCGCTATCGTGGGGTAATCGTTCACTGGAAGCTGAGCCACAAAACTGTCTAGATGTTCGTAAGAATAGACGTTTCCTGGCCTACCAGCAACGACTATGAGGTCAAATTCTGAATAGTTAACTACTGAATCCTTATCGATCGGAATGACTTCTAGATTCATCTGTGCTAAAACGTTACTGATTTTCTTTTCGTGAACGTAAGATAAACTGCTCACGTTCTTGACGACGAGGGCAACTTTTACAGCATGAACTGCGGAGAATGTTAAGGTCAATACAAGAATGAAAAAAATTCCGCAGAGGACGTTTTTGAGCCAAAACATGGACTTCATCTCCCTCTTTTCATAAATATGATAGCGGCAACTACAACGATTAGGGTGACGATTAAAATAAAAATATTGTTGTAATTTTGTGTTGATTTCTCCGTTGCCACGACAATTATCTCAGCTGGTAGAGTAACTGGTAGACCAGAGTTTGCTGAATAAGTCACTTGTATCTCACCGACATAAACTCCAGGATCGTTTGCTTTTGTTTTGAAATCCAAAGTTCTCGTTTCGTTCGGCTCTAAATAAAAACTTGACTCTTCTATTCGCACTACCTCCGATAAATTCCCAACAATTCTTGTACCGATGCCTATCGTGATGTTGTTAAAATTTTTAATCTCCAAGGATCTTTCTATCGTATCGGAAGTGTTCAGACGAATCGTCATCTTGGGAGGACGTAGATAAGCTGTCAGAGCAAGAGTCGATTGAATCATCAGTAAGGAAACGACAATAAAAACTGCAAACAGCATTTTCATGTAAATCACGTTACTACTGGGAGGTTATTTTTCTTCTATTATCACTATGAAGGAATAAAGATTTAAATTTAATCTGTCATAAAAAGCTTTTTTAAAGAAGATAGAAAATTTTTCTCCTTTTATAGGCAAAATAAAAAAATTTTCTACCTTTTCTAAATATTTTTTCTATGAGAAGATAAAGATGTTTATTTGAACTTCCTATCCTCTTCTATTGCCCTTTTTCTTATCTCTTCTATCACTTTATTCTTGACATCATTCCCGATCGGTGGTGCTCTGGGTTGTTCTTTTGGTTGTTCAATTTCTTTCTTTACTGGCTTTATCTCGACATACCCAACTCTCGGTGTTTCTCTGGTAATAGAGTAAGAACCTTTTGATTTGCCATGAGACGTACTCGTGAAAAATTGTTTCAGTCTGTCCTGATACCTCCATCCGAATATCCCGAATGAAGCTAAGACTACGACTGTTCCTATTGTGAATGCATTGGATGCTATGCTAGCTCCCAAAATATCGATGAACAAACCTGTTGGTTTCTTACCCTCTTCCTTCACTTCTTCTACTATAACGATCTCCTTACAGACGCATGCACCCTGCGAACAAGTTCCTGTTTGGTTCTGTCCGTGTTTTTCTTTACAGTAGGCATCACAATCCTTTTCCTCCATCGCACAAATACTATCGGAACAGTAGAATTCTCTCAAAGCTGTGTTACTCGAACAAAAATCTGTGTAAGTTGAACCATCCAGAGTGCAAGTACCCTTGTTCTCATAGTTTGTCCCATCGTCATCAGAACAAGTTAAACTCCCTTGAGTTTCAGGGATTGTTGTCGTTGTGGTTGTTCCACCGCTACTTCTACTGCTGGATGAAGATGACTGTGTGGTTGTGGTTTGTAGAGTCGTGGTCGTGGTAGTTGTTTGTTGTGACTCTCCCAGAGCGTACACAGAAAAACTCGAAAGTTCTGCTGATATTATGTCGTTGACAGTATCTCTTGTTGCGCTGATTTTAACCCAATTATCATTGCATACATTCGTTAAATCGTTATAAGAACCACATTTGTAGATGGCTAAACCTTGCTCGTTTCCAAAAGACAGAGTAGAATATTTGATCTTCAAGATTATTCCTGTAAACGAGAAAGTACTTGGGATTGAAATTTTGTATGCTTTAATTAGAGACACGTTCGGGATCGAAGTAGGTACAACATCTATGATTATCTGTGAAGTTCCAGATAATTTTGTCAGGTTTAAGCTTTTCAGTAGAACAATCAGTATAGAAGAATCGAATTCCATCATGAAATCTACGGTTGAATTTGAAGAATGAATCGTGCCGTAACCGTTGATAGTTGAAGTGTTCACGATCGTACTAGTACCTGGGATATAAAGAGTGATCTTTGCAGATCTAGTACCTCCTAATCCATTTGTTATGTTAAGAACTAGTTTAACTGGTGGTGGAGAAGCTTGGCCTTTACAAACCCCGCTCTGGCATTTCCCTACGCTCCCGTAGAATTGTTGACAACAGTAATCCGTGCATGATTCAGAATATTTTGGTTGGTTGTTCGAACAATAATAACTCCTTTTATAACCGTTGTAACATCCGTCTAATTTCGTCAGATCTTTACAGTCTGGATAAGTTCCACAAGAAGTTTTCGTCCCAGCACACTTCTTTGTCGTGCCTCCACCCCTTCCGTAGATCGTGACATCCACTCCATAAGTCACTGGCATCCCTTGACCTTCAGATGGGGTAAACCCAACTGTGATGGTGCCCGAAGCCGTGGCTGGACCTGTCAAACTTATTTCTAAGCCTACATCCTTCATTTCAGCAGGTTCCATCGTGAACCCATCCTCTAAGATTGTAATAAGGGTTTGGATGTTTCCTGACTTGACGAAAGAAACTATGACTGGAAACTCGTTATCATTCCTGAGCGTTAAGTTATAAACGACAGAGGTTGCATTAGGATAATCATCTGCATGAACTATCAATTTTCCTGGACGGACGTAAATCGTAGTTGAGATAACCGAAGTTATCAAGAATAGAGTTGCTAACGTAGCGATGAACAAAATTTTTTTCATTCACAACACATTATTAGTACTTAATAGTTAAAGATTTAAATTTATATGTCATAAAATTCCTTCTTTTGCTTAGTACTCTTCTAAAAAATCTTTCTAGGAAAAAATAAAATATTTTCTACCTTATTGAAATTAATTTTCTATTTGAATGAAAAAAAGAAAGAAAGAGCAGATGGAGGTAGTTTTCCCACTGCCTACTCTTATCCGGTGATATAAGTATACTTTAGTGAGATATCTCTTTTATGAAGGAAAAATCTAGATTTTAAGTCTGCACCAAACTATTTGAAATTGAGTTTTTATATGGTAAAGTATGACAGAACTCATACCTCTTTGGTTCTATGCTGTCACCTCAATCTTCTATACTTGCTCAGCGATAATCTGTTTTCTCGTCAGCTACTTCGGTTTTAAAGCCCACAGGATAACGTCTGAAAAATCTCATCTTTTTCTTTTCTTAGGTTTTCTAACTCTTGGTTTGGGATTTTTGGTGTTGAGCGTCCCGAGCCTATTTACTTATGCTACTCTTGAATTGTATCATGGTTCGAGTATAAGCATCAACTTGATCAACTACTACGGTTTCAGGCTTTACTACATCGTCTCATTGTTTGCTTATTTTATGTTGTTCCTGTCGTACCTTCCGAAAAAACTTAGGAGTAAGTTCTTCATACTCTTCGTTCCAATTTGGTATGCTAGCTCCTTCGAGTTCCACGTGTTATCTGTTGCGTTAATTTCTTTCATCGTTTTTAGATGCGCAGCCAACCTGAAGGAGAAAAAAAACTTGAATTCTGGTCTTGTGACTTATGCTTTTACGTCGATACTAGTATTTCACCTCCTTTTGTTGTTAACACCGTTTAGCGGGTCGGTGTACTTCGTCGCTAACATATTCTTGATCACTGGCTTTGTTTCCCTCCTCTACATGCTTATCCGGGTGGTTTGCAAGTGAAGCGAAGGTCAAAACTCCTTATATTGATGGACATCCTGAACATAATCCAGAGAGAGGATGGAAAAGCCAAGCCAACGCATATCATGTACGGTGCTAACTTATCGCATTCTTCCCTTAAAGAATACCTGAGTTTACTCTTATCTAACGATTTTATAGAGGAAGTTAAGAAGAATGATAGAACGTTCTACAAACTCACGCCCAAGGGTTATGATCACATAAACGAGCTTAGGAAAGTAAAAAGGTTAACAGAAGCATTCGGAATTCCTATGTAGTTTACTGAATACAACCTTCGACATTTCCACACTGAACCCATCTGATCGTTCTCAAGAGCATTTTTTTGCCATCATCTGTTAAGTCTTTTATGGAAGATCTATAGAACCAACCAACATAAGCATACCTCCCATGTTTTTCGTTTGTATCAACCTTAAACAAGACCGACACATCCTTCTTGTTCATGTTCACTAAGTTTATCGCGACTGGCTCCAAAGAAGAAGTGAAGATTCCACCCATGATGTCGTCTCTATTATAAACTTTACCTGAAAGGTCAGACGTTATCGGGTCGTTTCCCACTATCTTTATACTCCTGTCCTTGGAATAATAGCCGCTATAAGTACTCGTGTAACCGAACTTGTAGCCTGCCCTGATGTATTGATAATCTGAAATCTCGAGGAATCCCATCATCTTGTTAGCATGTCTATCGAAAACAGCAGTCCATGATTTGATGCCACAGCCCTTGACAGCATCTGAGCATACCATGAAGTCAAAATTGTTCAAGTCTTCATCTGTCCAAGAATCCTGTGTTCTTCCCTCGACAAAATATCCGTTGTCTTGCAAGAATTTCATCAATTCTTGTTCTGTATCTTTTATGCAACCTTCCTTGCCACAGACAAAAGCAATCCTATTCTTGATCTTTGGAAGTATGGTGAGTGTTTTTATGTCTGGAATCGAATCCAATTCGCCATCGCTGACTATCAAAGTAATGTTAAAAATGCCTTGAGAATCGTAAACATGAGTCGTGATACTCTCGGAAATCCAGCCTGAATTAGAACCATCCCCAAAATCCCAGTAATAAGTTAATGTTTGGTTTTCTGGGTCATAAGACTGCGATGCATCAAATAGAACAATCATGCCTTCATACGCGATCGGTATTATCATAGCTTTCGCGACCGGGGGACGATTCCTACTGGAAGGGTCAAAACACTCATCGCCACATGCTGCCCAAAGGACAGTTCTTAGAAGCAATTTTTTACCGTCTTCTGTCAAATCAAACACTGATGCTTTGTAGAACCATCCTACGTAGGCATATCTTGTTAGCGAGTCAACCTTGAACAGAGTCGACCTGCCTTTATCCTCTTCCACATCTGCTAAATCTACAGAGAGAGATGTCAAACGATAATCTGGCATGACTGTAATTTTTTTATCGTCTGAGAATATCTTGGTCTTGGTGGAAAATACCTCAGTTATTGGGTCTTCGGTCTTGGTGATGAAAATGCTCTTACCTTTCTCCAAGTATCCATAAGGGGTTTTGACGTAGTTGAAAGCATAGGCAGACTGAGCCTCTCTGTAATCTGAGATTTCGATGAAAGGTTTATTCTGAAGTTTATGCTCGATGTAGACAGGAGATTTTGGAGAAATCTTGCAAGCTTTCAGTTGATCTGAACACATCATGACATCGTAATCATCCAACTCTTCATCATCCCAAGAATCGTATGCCTTGGTATCTACAATCCAGCCTTTAGAATTCAACCAGGATATCAACTGACTCTCAATGCCATCGTTACAATCATCACTTTGACATAAGAATGCGATCTTTCCGTGTATAGAAGAGCTGACGCATTGACCGTCTATACAAACATCATCTCCACATTCCTCTTTTAACACAAGATGGTAACAACCATCTTCCTCAAGAACACAAGAGTAAGCATCGCCATCTCGACACTCTCTCCCTGTGAAAGAACACTCATCCTCACAAGTTATAGGATCTATGCAAACATTGTTCTGACAGTATCCATCTTTTCCAGCCTTTTTCTGACAGCAATAAGAAGTGCAGGATTCAGAGTATTGAGGAGTGTTGTTGCTGCAGTAATAATTCCTGTAGTATCCATCGTAGCATCCGTTCATCTGGTATATGTTCTCACAGCCAGTCACGTTCGGCGGTTTTATGTTCCTGCCGTCTATGACTAACTTAAAGAACGAGTAATAAGTTGAGGAATACGGCATACTCATTCCATCTGCACATTGGCCAGTTACTCTGATTTCTCCGACTTTATCATCGCCATCTATGTATACATAAATAGGAACCTTCCTTTTCTCGTTAGGGTCAAGAGTCGCAGTGTTGCCAAAAACATAGTTTAGGAGATCTGGAGATGAATTAAAGTTGATAGTGAAACTTTGATTGTTCGTGTTGCTCACTGTTAAGTTGTACTGTAATAGGGAAATACTTGAATCATACTTGCTTCCGTTGATCGTTAATATTCCATTCCCATACAGAGAAATAGGGACGCCATACTCGTTATAAACGACTGGACTCGAGCACGCGATGACAGACGGTATAATTAGGAAAATTAATAGCACTGAGATGAAAAAGATTTTTTTCATGTTTTTCACCATTAATATGTTGTAATATTAGAGATTTAAATTATTAATTTCATAAAATATTTATTTTAAGCTTATACTACCTTTTAATGATTCTAATAATAAAAAGAAAAGATTTTACTACTTTATTGAAATTAATTTTTCATCTAGAAGAAGTCTGATTTTAAAAGAAGAGGATTAATCGCAAATATCTCTTGGCTCGTTTCGACAGTAACCATACTTGACATGAAAAATTATCCAAGAATATGCGCAACAAGTTTTTGGTAGGTTTGTTATTCCATCTCTACAGTAGTTGTAACATTCTTGCCAAGTTGATGGAATCGTGGTTGTCGTTGGAGCTGTCGTTGTGGTAGTCACAATTGTTGTACTCGTGGTTGTTGTAGACGATGTTGTAGTAGTTGTAGGTGTAGGTGATGGTCTTAACGATTGATATGCCTCGTAAGCATCCACTATTCCAGCTCCTTGTACACTTGATGTACATAAAACCCTCCTATAGTATCCATTCAAACATGACCCCCACCACAAACATTCGTAGCATGCGCTGACTGGGTCCGCTGTTTCGTCCACTGTTGCACCAGGTTTTGTTTGCAACAATAATGCTGTCACTCCTGCCACATGCGGGGTAGCCATAGAAGTCCCTGATAGAGATCTCCATCCGTTGTTCAAGTAAGTAGAGTAGATATCGACTCCTGGCGCGACTATGTCAAGTTCTGAACCCTTACTCGACCAACCTATCACTCTTTTGTTCTTATCCACAGCACCCACAGCGATCGCTTTAGAAGCGCAAGCAGGACTACTTATTCCATATTTTCCAGAGTTTCCTGCCGCAACAGAGACTATCACGCCATCTGCAACAACATTATTAACCAATATAGCCAAGATGTCATCATCACAATTTCCGGTGTACGTCCTTTCTCCACCTAGGCTTAGACTAATTACGTTTGCTCCATTATCAACACACCACTCGATACCTGCCATGACATCATTGTAATTTCCAGAACCACTTGCATCTAGAACCTTTGCTGCTATCAATGAAGATCCTGGCGCAACACCTTTGTAAGTCGGATGTTGTGATGCGATTATCCCTCCTATGTGTGTACCATGTCCGTTATCATCTGTAGCATCGCTATCGTTGTTAACAAAATCGTACTCTGCAATTAATCGTTTTAAATAGGGATGAGAATCGTCCACACCTGTATCAACGATGCAAACTTTAACTCCTGTACCATCAATTCCTTCTGAATGCACTTTATCCGCTTTGATCATCGAGACTGAATCGTCTAAGAGTATATGAACTTTTTTGTTAAGGTAAACTTTCTTGATTTCTTTCGATTCTGATAATTTTCGGATTTCTTTAGCAGAAATTTTTGCTGAAATAGCCGGAATGATGTGGAATCTATTCTCTATCTCTCCTTCCATTCTTGGAAAAGGTTCTTTTTCAAAAACTATTATAACAGAAATGTTTTCGCCATCTTTTAATTCTTGGAGTTTTTCCTTTAGAAAATCATCCATCTTGTCTTTATTCGGAACATACGCGAATACGATAGAACCTAGAACGGTTGCTATTATTAATCCTGTTACTAAAAGAATGTATTTTTTCATGGTATTAACTTAAGTGGAAAAAAGACGTAAATGTATCGTTTAATTTTTCGGAAATTTTAAAAAATAAAAAGAAAAAGAGACCAAAGTTTTCTTCAGCTCTTTAAAGGTCTTAGACTGCTCTCACTATTATGTGGATCAATCCTTGCGTGAAAGTTCCTGGTGTACATGGTATTGGATACTCTAATCTAAATTGTACTTCTGCTGTTAGCATGTTGCCTAAGATATTTGTTAGTGGATCAGTTCCCGGACCTAATAGCGGTTGTGCTCCTTCACATGTCGCAGGTGGTATCTCGCACCCATCTATCGCACTTGGGTTCGTAATGTAGCTCCAAGGACCGATGAAAGTACCTATCTGACCCTTGTATTCCATATATTGATCAACATCTAGAACATTGCTGTCAGGGCAGATTGCACCTGAGTTTGTTGGGTCTGTCAAGTCGTCCGCTGAAATCCATAGCCAAAGAAGTACTCCACCTTCTGCTAGGTTTGTTATTTCTAGTCTGTTTCCTGATGGTGCCTTTTGTCCTAACGGTCTTTGTTCAAACCAAATCTTCGGAGCACCATCGTTCGTGTCAAGATCTACTATAATTGCTGGGTTGAAGAACCATTGCTCTGCCACATCCATCGTGCTGTATGCTCCTGTTTGATCATATCCGTCTATGTTGACTGAACTGCCACCGTACCATTGTGGCTCTACTGTCACTATACATTCGAAGGCTTTGTCAAACCTTGAATCGAATCCGTCTTGTGCTGTTTCCCATGCTGGTACCTCATCGTAGCATTCTCCGTCACCCATAATTATTGGTCGACATAGAGCCTCTGTTAGCCCATCAACTGTTACTTTAGCATAACTTATGTCTTCTGCACCATTCAAATCCCTGACTACCACTATCCAGTGTATGTTCTCTCCTGTGAAAGCATACATACCAAGACGCCATTCAGTTGGGTTTACGCCTGCGTCACTGCCTACTCCAGTATCTTCAATTCCTATGTCGAACCATTTACCGCATTCAAAGACCCTTGGCTCACGGTTCGGCACAGGTGCTTCTACTGGAAAGTCTGCTGCAAAAACTGGAACTGCTGTTAAGAGCAGTATCGCTGAAGTCACTACTACAAAGAGTTTACTATTCATTTATTCTACCTCCATCTTTAATGGTAATATGATAGGAAATAAAAGATTTAAATTTAAATCTGTCATAATATTTAAGATTTTAACTTCTATTAATCAGAAAATTATTTTCTTTAAAAATAAAAAGATTTTCTACCTTACTTAAGTTTTATTTACATCAAAAAATAAGTAATTTTTTATTCGATAGTTGAAGATGTTACTAACATCAAGTGATATGTCACAAGAGTAGAAAGAAATTTACTATCGAGTTTTCATCCAGGACAATAACGTTCAAAGTATCTCATCGAAGCATAAGTATCAAAACACCACTCTATCCTGTTGCTGACGAGGAATATAGAAAATTTGAACCCTCCGCTGAGGTTATAGCTACAGAAAGACCAGGAATAGACCCAGATTTAGTGCTCAAATCAAAAGTAGGTACTTAGAAAAAGTGAATTCCCTACTAACTTTTTTTGGGACGAAAAATTAATTTAACTACACAATTTCAATAAAAGAAAGAGTTTTCAAGAGAAGGGTTCTGCTGATCGAAAAAATTTGAATAACAAAAACAATCTCTAGTATATGAAAAAAGAAGATATCGTTTTTTTTGGATTTTGCTCCTTATAATCGTAGGGTTAGCCATTTACATCCTTGTAAGGGGTGCTTGAGTGAAGAATGAAGAAATTGTTTTCTGGATATTGTTTATTCTTATCATCGCTATAGCCATTTGGGTTCTATTCGGTTCTTCAGAAGTTTCTGAAGCAGCTTTAGCTATAGGTTTATTGTGTCAAGGAGAGCTTCTTGCAATATGGCGTATTGTCAGTAAGTTAGAAGTAGAGATGAGATACATAAGAGAGGATCTGAGGAAAAGTAAGAGGAAGAAATAATTCATCCTGGAAACTCAACAAAAGAAGAATTCTGAGGCTCTGGTATTTCTCTGGAAAT
Source organism: Candidatus Aenigmatarchaeota archaeon (assembly GCA_030018415.1). GTDB lineage: Archaea > Aenigmatarchaeota > Aenigmatarchaeia > CG10238-14 > CG10238-14 > JASEGC01. Next base: position 557,850 of record JASEGC010000001.1, on the reverse strand, counting down.
AAAGTCTTCAAGGTTGTTATCGCTATCCCACCCATTTCCTGCTGTTGAATTCAAGTATCCTGGTTTTCTCTCTATACTCTTACCTTCATTGACATCAAGGGTTTGATTTCCTTCATAATTTGTAGCATTTCCCCATCCAACTTTATCTACAATAGTTCCGAGATTATTCTTTAAAATGATCCAGCCATCATCATTCCTCAGTGTTATTGTTTCATTGTGATCAGCTTCAGGCCAAGTAGACTCATCTCTACCTGTATACCAGCAACTGTCCACAATCAAATAAAATCCATAAGATTTTATGAAAGAATTTGGCGGGATAGTAGCATCATTTGCAGAAGTTGGGGTGGCTATTGTCCAAGCACTGATATTAACGTCTTCACTTTTTGGATTGTATAACTCAATGAATTCACTACAACTTTCATTGAAAGGATCATAGTAAATCTCACTTATGACCACATGATCAGCAATAACAGGAACTGTTGTGGTTGGAGCAGTAGTAGTCGTCGTTGCCAAGGTTGTTGTAGTTGTCACAAAAGTAGAAACACTATTCTCATATCCAGGTGTCCCTCCCTCTAACAAACTCTCATACCATTCATTTCCCTTCCTCTCTAGTGTCTTATTCGTCCCATTACCACCCCATGAACTATTATAAGTCACTTCATCAACTACACTCAAAGAGTAATCTTTCAAAGCTATGTACTCACCTATATTGCTCAACGAAAATACACTGTCTATTACAGTTCCGCTAAAACCTGGATGGTTGACGATGAAGTTAGTCGCGTTATCAGCTATTATCGCATATCCTTTCGCCGGAATTATCATGCTACCCTGCTCAAGATTCAAACGATGGTTTGTATTATCCTCAAAAAATTTCCAGTCGACTATATCACAATCAAAAGTATCATTATTATAGATTTCAATCCACTCACCCCCTGGATCAGAACCAGGAGGATCGTACATTACCTCGTTGATGATGATCTTTGCAACAGGCTTTGGTATAGTTGTGGTCGTTTCTTTTACTCTGCCTCTCCCTGCCTTTGAGACGGTAGTAGTAGTTTTTAAAACAGTTGTAGTTGATGTTGTGGTTGTAATCCTAGTTGTTGTAGTGGCTTCAGTAGTTGTGACCTTGACTTCAACAGTTTCAATTCTAACCTTTGGCTTCACAGTTGTAGTAACAGTTGAAGTAGTTGTTGTTTCGTTTATGACAAGAACATAACGACCACCAATATCAAATTGATAAGATATGAAAAAGCTGATTAAAAAAACAAGAATAAGAAAAAATATGTACTTCATCCATATTTTTTTAGCTTTTTTTCTTTTTTGAATCGGCAATTTTTTTACCTAACAAATTGATAAGAATTTCCAGGTCAATGGTTTCGTTGCACTTAGGACATTTAATTTCCCAGAACTTGTCGAATTGTTTTTCCTCCATTTTTTCACGACCAATAAGTCTAACAAATTCTTTTTTGAAAAGTTAAGAGAAAAAGATTTCTATCAATTAGTATATAATTGGATATCTATTTTTCAGTAGTGTTGACAAAAAATAGGAAATTTTTTTCTACATTATAGAAATTATAGCCGAACTTAACCCACAAAAATTTATAGTTTCATCACGAATTAACAATAGATGATTTGGTATACACGCTCTAGAAGAAAGAGAAGGTTGATGTATTCTTTAACTATCATCATCTTGATCTTGATCGCGATTTCTATCTATTCACTCTACGGATATGTACAAACTAGAAAAATTTTTGCAACAGAGGGCTTTATTGAAATGAGGTTAGAAAAAGTTATCTCAGTCGATAAACTTGCAGTCGTTCAGTTAAAATCAGACTGTTCAGAACTGTCATTCTACATCTCACCAGATCAAGCTTCAGCCATATCAGAAGGAATATCTAACGTGACGAAATTCAGACCGATGACTCATGATACATTCGTGAATGTTTTAGAAGGATTTGATGTTAAGCCAATCATGGTTAAGATAACTAAGCTTTCAGAGAACACTTACTATGCAGAATTAACTTTGCAGAGGGGGAATCGTTTCTTGATCGTCGACTCAAGACCGAGCGATGCGATAGCTCTAGCAGTAAGGACAAACGTGCCTATCTACGTGAATGAGAGCCTCACCACAAAAGTATGCTGACTCCATTTCTCCTTCAAATCTTCAAAAACTTCGTCCACTCCAGGTTTCTTACGTAATCTTAAATAATAAACGACAACAGCCAAAATAACAACAAAAACAACTATCAAAGGTGAAAACCAGAGATGACTTATTTCTCTTTCGCTCACCCCAATCGGTAAGGTTGTGGTTTCAAGAACAGTGGAAGTTGTTATTGAGACTGTCGTAGAAGTTGTTATCGGGATTGTGGTAGAAGTTGTTATCGGGATTGTCGTAGAAGTTGTCGTTATCGCCCCACCTCCACCAGAAATAGTAGTCGTTGTAGATGTAGAAGTTGTCGTAATTGTTTCATTCTCACCCAAAGAGAAAGAGGAGAAATTTGAAGTAATCAAAGTAACGTTGTTTTCGTTGATGGTTGCGTTAAAAGTATCGTCGCTCGAATCCCTTTGCCAACTACTTTCACAATCGGAATTAGCAAAACTCCAACCTTGACATCTGTAAACTTCTAAGTTGCTTCGATTGTTAACAAGACTTGAATCAAAGGAGAAGGTTAAGTTTGCCGAAGAAAAAGTGAAATTTTCAAACTTAAGTGCGACTGTCTTTATAGACCTAACATTTGTAAGTACATAGCTCATCCGTACATCATCATTCAATCTTATCTCTCTCGTTAAGTTCTCAGTCAAGTTTGTACTGAACAGCGTAACGTTCAATCGTGTTGTGTTAAATCTTAAATCCCATAATCCTGCAGGAAGGATGAACTCAAAGCTTGTATTAGTAGTCTCATTCCTCACGTGATTAGTTCCATTGTAAAGAACAATTACAGAAACATTTATTGCTGTCGTGCCATTCATCACGTTTGAAGAAACATTAACTGCTCCTGACACTTCAAACTCAAGAGATGCATTATTCTCATTACCAAATGTATCGTTCACGATAATCAAAACGTTATATTTTCCAGTCTGGTTAGTCGCGTTAAAAAGATAATAATACATGGAAGAAGAATTAGACATGTTCCTTAAGCTATAAATCCCGTTAGGCCAGGTTATGTTGGTCAAGACAGAAGCTAGATTATCGTCAAAGATGTTTGCAGTTATGTTCACGCTTTCGTTCAGGAGCACCAATCTCTTATCAACCCTCGAATCAGTGATGTTTGGATTGATCATGATAGTGAAGTTTACGCTTGAGCTATTAGTCCAGCCTACACTATCGTTAACATAGAAAGCTACGCTATGAAATCCTTCCGGTATAGTTGAAAGATTGTAGAAGTAAGTATCATTCATTCTATCCATAGTAAAATTTTCGCCTGCATCGACTGAAAACAAACTTACGTTGCCATGTTCATTCAAAGATATGTTAAACCAGATCATCTTAGTGCTGTAATTCATCGTCACATTCGAAACTGGTGATACTATGCTTATCACAGGTGGAACTGTATCAACAGAAAAGTACTGAGTGCTTTGGTTAATGTTGTTGTAAGAATCGTTCACATAAAGAGTTATGTTGTGTGGACCATCCGAACTCACATTAAAAGTTGTGTTACCTGTTATCACAGTCTCGTTCTCACCGTCTAGAGTATACCATACAGTATGATTGGTTTCATCTGTTGAAAAGTTGAGTGGAATGTTCGTTCTGTTCGTGTAAGTCTTATTCTCTGGTCGAACCAAAACTAAGCTAGGAGGTGTCACATCCTCAAGAATCTCCACGTTCGAAGCGAGGTAATAAGTTTGATTTGTACCTACAACACCCCTAACAAAAACTTCCCAGAATCCATTGCTAGCATTTCTTACAAAGACCTGCTCGATCGAGTCGTTTGCATGGGTTGAAAATGAAATGTTTTTTGTAGGATCGGTGAAGTTCCTGATTATCAAGTCTAGATTGTTGTTTGTATCCTCATCCTCTGGCCAATATAGAGTCACTTTGAAATCATTATTCGTAACATTTATTTTGTAATCATCTTCTTGCCCTTGGGATATCGTTTTGTTTTTCGTGAAATTTATTATCCTCAAGGCCTCGTATGCATCGATCCTTCCTGCTCCATAGACGTTATTCCTCTGTTGATATCCGCTCGCATTCATCCCAGTTGTGTTGACAGCTGTCAAGAGTATAGCCTTAACTCTATCTGGTTCTGGCAAATAACCATGAGTTTGTAGGAATCTCTGCATCAACAAAGCAGCTACTCCAGCTACATGAGGAGTTGCTTGAGAAGTCCCTGAAGCAGAGCCATAAGAAGTTAAACCGTTAGTTGTTGATGTTATACTCACACCTGGAGCAACTAAATCTGGTTTTGTTCTGTTATCTGTTGTTGGACCTCTAGAAGAGAATGATGCTATGCTATCTGCATCATCCACAGCTCCTACTGTTATAGCTCTCTTCGCACATCCAGGAGCTGCGATAGTTTCATTCCCGTATGATCCCTCATTTCCCGCAGCAACAACGACGACAACTCCTTGTTTTGTCGCATTGTCCACAACCTCTGAGGAAGTTACTTCATAACAATCTGTAAATTGATCAAAAGTTGCTCCGAGACTTAAAGAGATTATGTTCGTCCCATTCCTCACAGCCCAATCAATACCTGCTATCAAATCTGACTCAGTTCCTGAACCAGAAGCATTCAAGACTTTTACGGCAAACAATGAAACGTTCGTGGCAACACCATGGCCATGGCCATTTCCCTCTCCTGCCGCAATTCCTGCGCAATGCGTGCCATGACCATGATCATCCGTTGCATTTTCACTCTCCTTTAAACCTTGACAACAATTGCCTGGTGCAACGTTACAGTAACATTTCTGTTTCACTATCCTATTTGGAGTCTGAAATTCTGTATGGTTGAAGATGCCAGTGTCGATTATTGAAATGTTTATGTTGGAACCATTAACGTTAAAATTGCTAGCAGCCGTGCTTGCCTTTATAATAGCCATGCTCTCTATTCTGAATGCTCTAATTTCTCTGTCTAAGACAATCTTTTTTACGCTCGACACCCTCGCTAAATTTTCCAGTTGATCAGACGATAATTCCATCGCCACCGCTGAGATGACATCATAATCATACCTAACTTTTCCAATTCTTTCCAGATCACTTAATCCATTGCTTTTATCAAGCCAAACAATAACCCTAACTTTTTCGTTAGGTTTGGAATAAACCGATTCTTTTAACTCCCAGTCCAACTTCTTCAAATGTTCTCCTCTTGAGAAGAGCTGTTGAGAAATTGAAGTAATTAAAAGGAATGATATGGAAAGAGTTAACAAAAACACTAATGATTGTCTCATCAATAATATATTGTTCAATCGCCCAAAAAAAACTTCTCATCATATTTGCATTCCGAAAAAGTAAAGCTTTCTCTTATATCCTTTTCCTTTCTAGATCTTCCACGCCTGTGAATGAGAACAGAAACTAAAGCACCAACAACCTTTTTTATAACAACAATTGTATTGGGAGTTCCACGTACAGTTGTTAGTAACACATGTTTCGTTTGTGTCCCAACTCCAGCATCCTTTTTCTTCGCACCATTCCCAAGTCTCACCAAGATGCCAATTACAAGTTAAGGAAGGGTGGAGAGTAGTATTCAAACAATCCTGTTGATTGTAATAATTCCAGCATCCCGCAATAGCTAGAACACCAACACCACCTGCACCCCAGGAGGAGGTTGAGTGTTAACTTTCAACATTAAGCCAAGAAAAACAGGAATAAAAAGCAAAAAAAAGCAATTTTCTACTCATGACTCACCCTGTTCATCGTTTATAGATAATTTTAAAACTTATTGTTAATTTGCAAAAGTCGATTTAAAAACTTTTCTACTTGGTAGAAGGACGTCTTTGGTACAACCATACAACGATTATTACCAAAACTACCAGCATTATTACTGCTAAAACCCAAGATGGTGCTTTCTCAACTACTGGTTTTGGTGGAATAGTGGTTGTTGTTAAAACTGTGGTTGTTGTTAAAACTGTGGTTGTTGGAACTAGTGTTGTTGTCGCTAAAACTCTTTCCTCACCAGTTATAGCAAACGTTGAAAAGCCTGGACTCTCAGCTTCATAATAAACATAATCATCATCCTCTTCAACTTCCTGGGTCGGTAACTTATCCCACCTGTTAGCATGGTATCTGTTCAAAGCTATAGTAGTTCTGTCGATGTTGTTGTTTGCAATCCATGATTTGTTAACTTGGAATTGTATTTTTGCTTTGTCTACGTTCTCGTCGGGAAGATTCTTTGCTTCTATCTCCATGTACTTGTATACTTTCCCAATTATCTCATGCACGACTGAAGCTGGTTTATCCTCAAGCTTAGTAACAGTTATCGTAACCAAGTTAGCTGGATTTCTTACTGTAATGTTTATGAGTTTCAGACCGATCTCAGGGTTGAACACGTGCCATATCTCTGCAACACCAGGAGTTATCTTAGACCAGATACGAGATGCTTGAGGAGGTCTTGGTGCACGTCCACCGCCTGATGGAATTGTAATAGTTGTGGTTGTCGTAGTAGTTGTTGTAACTACAGTTGCGTACCAAGTTTCTGAATCGAAAGAATAGTTCGCATCACCAAGCCAATAGCCTGTGATGTTATAAGTCCCTGCTGTTGATAATGTTGTGTAGTTCATCAGTGGCGTCACGTTAGTTTGATCAACCCAGCCAGAGATGTTTGTAGTTAAGTTAACATACTTTCCAGAAACATTGAGAGTAACTGTGAAATTAGCGACTTGACCGACTTGATAAGAGTTATTTCCTCTAGTTCCGTTTAAGGAGAGGGCTATCTCTGTTGGAGCTTTATTAATGAATAGGTAGTACGTCAGACCAGAACTGTTTGAGGTATAGTTGACATTTCCTGTTATATTTACTTTGTAAGCATAACCAGTTGGCTTTGCTGCCAATGTTATTAATTGATCATTTTCGGTTGAGGTTACATCCACTTCATCTCTATACAGATACAAAGTTCCGGAATTAGCATACAAAGCTACTCCAGTTGCGTTAGATTGAATACCGTAAGTGATTGTAACATTTGTATTGAGTTGATTATTTAGATAGAGATCGACAGGATTTGTAGAATTTTGAGATACGATTAAATATAAAGTTGAGTTAGTTGCAGTAGTCCAATTTGCATTTCCTGAAGTATTGTAGATTACTGCATAAGTTCCTGCTCCCTGCTCAGTTGTTATCGTTGCTGGATTCCCTGAAGAATTAAGAGATGAAATGTACAAGTTAAACGTTGGAGGAGTTATTGTTGTAGTAGAATTTCCTTTTACTGTCACAGTAGTAGGATAAGTTACTGTTTTGTTGGAGGCAGAATCATCTATGAATGTCTTTACATCTGGAGTCCCTTTGTTTACTAGAATATAATAAGTTAAGCCAGTTGAGTTGTCTGTATAGTTTTGATCTCCAGTAGAGTTTACTTTATATGCATGTGTAGCATTACCCAACGTGATTATTTCTGGGTTCGTTACGCTTGAGGAATCTCTATACAGATAGGCTGTTCCAACTGAAGTAGTACCAGTGACATTGCTTACTTCTGGGTATGTGTAAGTTCTGTTACTGTTTTTTGTTCCATTGAAATAAAGATCTACTGGGTTTGGAGCTTTATTTATAGTGAAATACCAAGTATCTGATACATTCCAATTATTTGCAGAATCGTTTGAGTAAGATTTCCAATAGAATGTTCCAGCGGGTAAAGTAACGTTAAAACTATAGACATCTCCTGCAAGATTGAACATTGAATAGTTTTGCGGGCCAGACCAATTGCCTTCTATAAAAACTTTAGATATACCATTACTATCTGTCCATGAAATGTTAAAGTAAGAAAGTGTAGATGGAGAATAAGTTGTTACTATATCCGTTTGATTATTTGACCATTGTGGTTCGACAGTATCCACAGTTACAGTCCAGTTGAGTGAATAGTAATCATACTGGTCAGTTTCATTATAACAGTAAACATTCCATAGGTAAGGTCCATCAGAAGAAACAGTATTGTTTATTCCATTAACAGTTCCATTAACCAAAGCACTCTGATTTGTCGCGTTAGCTGCCCATGTACCAGTGAAATTTCCATACAAAGTACAGTTTTTCATAGTTACAGAAGCGTCCCACTCAGGAATGTAAGTAAAGTTCACATTTCTTATATTAACATAAGTAAAATTCTCAGGACTTTGTAAAGTTACATTTATCGCATCTGCTAATCCATAGTCAGAGAAACTGAAAACAGTGAAAGTGATGTTTTCTCCGTCCCAAAGAAAACCTGAACATATATTTGCAGGACATATTTCTCCACCAATTGTTGATCTGTGTGTTGGGTACCTGAAAATTTGTGGTCTTCCATTTATTGGAAAATATTGTGAAATATTGTAAATCGTGAGTGTGGCTGATCGATTTAGATTAGGTCTACCACCCTCACCATTCCATTCCGAATCGTTCATCCCTATTTTACCACCAGTCATCAGAGATTTCATGGCAAACTCCATTATTGCCTGAGATTCTGTTCGTGAGGCAAAACTGACGTTTGTGTTGAAAACAATCTTAGCTTTTCCAGGAACTTCTATAGTAAAGCTCGAAATATTAGAGAAATCACCAGTGTCAGCAATTGCAGTTAGATTTGTGGTTGCACTATTGCTAAAATCTGGTACACAGACTTTCCATTGATTAGCAACATCATCCCATGTTCCTGGTCCAAATGTATCCATATTAGCACATAAAGTTGTATTTTGAGTACAACCCTGAGCTTGTATGCCAGGTGGTAAAACAGGCTGACTAGGATTTGATATATTCCATCCCGGAACAACAGGGAATTGAACATTCGGGTCATCAGCTGGAGGGCAACCGAATGTTGACATGTTGACTACTAGAACAGGAGCCAAGAGACCTTGTGTAATATTTTCACTTGTATTATAAGCAGCAGTTGCATTTACATAAACCATCTTAACCTGAATCATCTGTATATTTGTAAGATTAATTGTCCCGTTAAATTCAAAGAGAACCCAACTACCGTCAGTAGCGTTTGTTTTGTATACACCTTGTCTAAACCCACCCGATTCCAGTATGCCTATCTCAGTAAAGTTAGCATCTGCAATTATACTCTGATTACAAACAGCTGGAAGGGAACAAGAAATATTAGCTACGATATAAACCGTATTACCGTTTGCAAAGAACATGTCAATTTTTCCGTCTGCCCCAGATGTATTAACCCAAACTGGCATTAAACTCCCGGTCTCATTGCTATATGGTCCCGCTCCTGGAAACATTTCTGCAAATACTGGCAAAACAAAATTGACAACAAAAAACCCTAGCAAGAATAATGAAAACAACATTAAACTCTTTCTATTCAGGATAAATTTCATCGAGTAACCACCAAAACCATGTTAATACTTTCAAAAAGCTTATACATAAGCTTATCTCTGGAAGAAAATTTTTTTCTTCATTAAAGAAATCCATATTCATGTAACTAATTTTGGTTTTTTTTCACTATATAAACATTTTGATGAACGATAAAAATTCCAAAACGATAAAATTGCTTTTATTAATGTAACTGAATGAAATCCTAGATAAAGAAGCTCCGATGAAAATTTTAAATTTCTTCTTAGAAAACCCTAAACAAGAGTTTAGTGAAACTGGAGTAAGGAAAAAGACAAAACTGGCAAGAGCAACTGTCAATAAATGGCTAAAAATATTGTCAAGCCTTAACTTACTCATTCAAACAACTAAAGGTAGGATGAAAATATACAAAGTAGACCTAGAATTTGCTGTGACGAGACAATTAAAAATTTTGTTCAACATCGTTAAACTACTACCTCATCTCAAAGACATAAAAAATGTACAAATCTTCCTTTACGGTAGGAAGACAAGAGAAAGGCATCTTCGATGTTATCAGAAACATTGAACAAAAAATCGGGAGAAGGATTAAACCAAGTATATACACAGAATTAGAATGGAGTTCTATGGCCAGAAAAGACCCGATTGGTATGAGAGTAGAAGATTTAGTAGAAAAAGGATATATTACAAAGGTAAAAATCGATAAAAAATTGGTCGACAAAAAATTATAAAAAGCAAAATATGATTTAGATAGAGCTAGGGTTGCATTAAAACAGGATGATACTAAATGGTGTATAATTAAAGCATACTATTCAATGTTTCGTGCTGCAAGAGCAGTCTTATTTTCCATGAGGTTTAAAGAAAGAAGATATTTTGTAATTGGAATTATTTTAGAAAGATTGAGTAGAGATGGAAAGTTGGAGTCAAAATATATCAACGATTTTAGAGCTGCTACCTCATCTAGAGAAGATGTAGATTACAGATACATATACTCGCTCGATACAGCCACCTATCTTGTAAACACCGCAGAAGAATTCTTAGAAAGGATGAAGAAATTAATTAAATTATAAAATAACTTTTATATTCTGTCGTGAAGTTTGAACAAAAAAGATATAAATTAATATTTCAAGAGATAATTTTCTACCAAGTGTTCGTATGAAAATAACTTTGAGTGTGATAAAAGCAGATATAGGTTCTTATGTCGGTCATAACAAAGTCCATCCTGAATTGATAAATATCGCTAAACGAGAATTGGAAAAAGCGGAGAAAAAGAATGAAATTATAGATTATTTTGTTTTTGCTTGTGGTGATGATTTAGAGCTTTTAATGTCGCACAAGAAACCTGTTGAAAACCCAAAGATACATGGTCTAGCATGGAACATTTTCACTTCTTGTACAAAAAAAGCCAAAGAAATGAAGTTGTATGGCGCAGGACAGGATATGTTGAAGGATACATTCTCTGGAAATGTTAAAGGTATGGGACCTGGTGTTGCAGAGATAAGTTTCGAAGAGAGACCGAGCGAGCCTGTGGTCATCCTGGCTGCAGATAAGACAAGCCCAGGTGCATGGAACATTCCTCTTTTCAGGACTTTTGCAGATCCTTTCACAAACCCGGGACTAATCATATCACCAGTGATGAATGAAGGTTTCACTTTCGAAGTTCAGGATGTTGTCGAGAACAAATCTATAAAATTAAAATGTCCAGATGAGATGTACGAACTCCTCGCATTCGTCGGAACTCCTGGAAGATATGTGATAAAAAGCATTACCAGAAACCACGATGGTTTGATCTGCGCTGTGACGAGCACGACAAGATTATCGCTCATCGCTGGAAAATATATTGGCAAAGATGATCCCGTTTGTATAGTAAGAGCACAGCATGATTTGCCAGATATAGGAGAAATTACTGAGCCTTACGCATTCCCCTATTTGGTCGAAGGTTGGAACAGGGGAAGTCACACTGGACCTTTAATGCCTGTCAGTCTCGAAGATGCTATGCCAACAAGGTTTGATGGGCCGCCAAGAGTTGTTGCCTTGGGTTTCATCGTCAGCAACGGAAATTTGATCGGTCCATTAGATTTGTTCAAGGACGTATCATTCGACAGAGCTAGAGAAAGAGCGAATGAGATTGCCGATTACATGAGAATGCATGGACCATTCCAACCACACAGGTTGCCTGAACATGATATGGAATACACGAGCATGCCTCAGATAATGAAAAAACTTAAGGATAGATGGGGAAAAATTTGACCCTACATCGATAAACAAGCATTTCGATAGTTTTATAAATTTTTTCGTACATAGTTATAGTGTAAATAAACACTAACAGTGATTAGATGATAGAAAGAGAGAGAGCAGTCTTGATAACGTTCACGGTCAGAACTAGCAAGTTTAACAGCAACTCTGAGAGGAACAAATTCTACAAAGAACTCTACGGCTGGAAACAGATCGTGAAGAAAGAAGAGAAAAGATATACTTACAGGAGAGAAGGTTTGTTGGATGAGATACCACACGTTAAAGTTGATAGTTCAATGTTTATCATCATGAAAAGACATATGAATATCATGAGAAAGTTTTTAGAAGAATGGGATGATAAGATTAAATGGGATATGTTCGATGTTCTACTGGACGAGGAAAGAGAAAGGATGTTGAGAAGGTGTTTGGATGAAAAATAAAGAAGAGGTTGAATTGAAGGTTGGTGAATTAACTCAAAGAGAAGAATTTGGAAGAGGGATAGTAAGGATAGATTCCAACACGATGCAAAAAATTGGTATAAGAGAAGGGGATATTATAGAAATTGAAGGGACAAGGAAAACGAGTGCTATTGCTGTAAGGTCTTATCCTGCAGATGTCGGCTTGAATATAGCTAGGATGGATGGTCTGGTGAGAAGGAATGCTGGAGCAGGTGTAGGCGATTCAGTTAAGATAAGAAAAGCGGATGTTAAAGAAGCTAGAAAAGTTACTCTAGCCCCTGCACAAGAAGGCATCGTCGTTCAAATAAGTCCACACTTGATCAAACAAAACATTTATTATAGACCTCTCACTAGAGGGGATATAATCGTTCCTTCTCCTGTCGTAAAAGGAAGGAGTGATTATGAAAGGATACCGAGCATATTCCAAGATTTCTTAGGCTTTGATCTTGAAGAATTCTTCTTCACTCCAACTGGTGAGACGAGGTTTGTTGTCACGAACACAGATCCTGCTGGTATAGTGAAAATAACGGACATGACTGAGTTAGAGATACTGCCAAGATTGCCAAAAGGTTTTGAACTGGAAGCGAGGGCTGTGCCTGCTGTTACTTACGAGGATGTGGGCGGAATACACGACGCCATACAAAAAGTCAGAGAGATGATTGAATTACCGCTGAGACACCCAGAACTTTTCACCAGGTTGGGAATAGAACCACCAAAAGGAGTTTTGTTGCATGGTCCTCCAGGATGTGGAAAGACTTTGCTTGCAAAGGCTGTTGCAAACGAATCGGGAGCAAACTTCTATTCCATCGCGGGGCCCGAGATTATGAGCATGTGGTATGGCAAAAGTGAAGAAAACCTAAGGAAAATATTCGAAGAGGCAGAGAAAAATGCTCCGGGTATAATCTTCATCGACGAGGTAGATTCTATCGCTCCGAAGAGAGAGGAAGTTCACGGTGAAGTAGAAAGAAGAGTAGTGTCGCAACTGTTAACTTTGATGGATGGTTTGAAAGCCAGAGGAAAAGTGATAGTGATAGCTGCAACGAACGTTCCAAACCTGATAGACCCTGCTCTAAGAAGGCCTGGAAGATTCGATAGAGAGATTGAGATCGGAATACCAGACATGAAGGGCAGAAAAGAAATCTTAGAAATACACACGAGAAACATGCCCCTAGCAAAAGATGTTAACCTGGATAAGATAGCTGAGATCACTTACGGTTATACTGGAGCTGACATAAGTGCGTTGACAAAAGAGGCAGCGATGCATGCTTTGAGAAGACTGTTACCAAAGATAAAATGGAAAGAAGAGGAAACTTTGCCAACAGATGTTTTGGAGAAGTTAAACGTCAAAAAAGAAGATTTCGATTATGCGTTGAGGATTGTTGAGCCTTCTGCGATGAGAGAAGTTTTAATAGAGACTCCAAACGTTCACTGGAGTGATATAGGTGGACTAGAAAAAGTTAAGAGAGAATTGAGAGAGAGCATAGAATGGCCTTTGACTATGCCTGAAAGTTTCAAGAGAATGGGAATAGAACCGCCAAGAGGAGTTCTTCTTTATGGCCCACCTGGATGTGGTAAGACTTTACTAGCGAAGGCAGTGGCAACTGAGTCGAACGCCAATTTTATCTCGATAAAAGGACCTGAACTCCTGAGTAAATGGTTTGGTGAATCGGAGAGTAGGGTAAGGGAATTGTTCAGAAGGGCTAAACAAGTTGCTCCTGCGATTATATTCTTCGATGAGATAGATGCGATGGTTCCAAGGAGAGGTATTAGTTTGCACGAAGCATCAGAAAGAATAGTTTCACAGCTGCTAGTAGAACTTTCTGGGTTAGAAGAATTGCATGATGTGGTCGTTATCGCAGCGACCAACAGACCTGATATGCTTGATCCAGCTTTATTGAGGCCAGGGAGGTTCGACAGACAGATCCTTGTTCCTGAACCAGATGAGGAGACAAAGCTGAAGATTCTGGAGATAAAAACAAAAAACATGCCTTTGAAAGGAGTGAATTTGAAGACGCTAGTAAAGAAGACTGAAAACTTCTCTGGTGCAGATCTAGAAGCATTATGTAGAGAGGCAGCGATGCATGCTCTGAGAGAGAACAAGAAAGCAAAAGAAGTAACGATGAAACATTTTGAGAAGGCTTTGAAGGATATCTCGCCTAGTCTGAGTGAGCCGATCATAGATTTCTACAAAAAATTCGATGAGAGGTACAAGAAAAAAGTTATCGGAGAAACAAAGGAAGAAGAAAGAGAACTCAGCTATGTAGGATAAATTATTTAAATGTGATTCATGAATACATTTTCATTGAATTCAGGAGGATTGAAGTTTAGAGTGTCTAATTCTTAAAATTTCTACTCAGTTTTTTCTGGGTAGTTACTAAGGAGGTTAAAACATGGAAAGAAGGTTCTCAAGACCGAGATTCGGTGAAAGAGACTTTGAAAGAAGGTTTGAAAAACCTGTGAAAGAAGGCGAAACATACGACGTTGAGATAAATGAAGTTGGGTCTAGAGGAGATGGTATAGCTAGAGTTAAGAATTTTGTCGTCTTTGTACCTGATACAAAGAAAGGAGACAAATGTAAAATAAGAATAAACCAAGTGAGCAGAAGGTTTGCGATCGGTGAAAAAGTTGGGAAAGAAAAAAAAGTTGAAGAAGAAGCAACCGAAGAACTTGAGGGAGAAGAAATTGAAGATAAATGAACTCAGGCTGGGAATGAGTAATGTCAGCCTAACTGCTAAAATCATAGATGTTTCTGAACCTAGAGAGGTGATGACGAGATTGGGCTATCGAACTCGAGTTGCAACTGCCACGATAGAGGATGACACTGGAAAAATAGAGTTGACTTTGTGGGGTAGACAGATCGATGAGATAGGGGAAGGAGATACCATCGAGATAACGAACGGTTACATAAGAGAATTTAGAGGTGGTTTGCAGCTCAACGTCCCCAAAAGAGGAGAGATTAAGAAAGTTGGTTAACGCTAAGATCGTGAGACAAACATTCTCTCTCTTATCAATACGAATGTAGCGTAGACCATCACAGTTATCATACCAAAGACTATGACAACGAAGACGGGAGAAGTTAGAACGTTTATCAAATTTAAAGGCAGGATTGAGCAATAACAATAGCCTTCGTCTCTCTTGTTCAGGACGCATATAGCATGTCTTGAATTGCATACTTCAGTGCAATCGTAAGTCTCGATGACACTTGCCCTATCCGACAAACAATAGTATTCATTCAGGGTTTTACTGTCTCTACAATCATCCTTGAGTGTGGTCTCAAAGATACTGATCGAGCCAGGAATCTTGGGTTCATTGCCGCCGTCAGTTTCATGAGTACAGATTGGAATGCTCTGGACGATCGGAACCAGTAAGAAGAAAATAAAAACTAGAGCAAACTTTTTTAACAAACTCATGTTAATGAATTTGATTTTTTAGGATATAAAAATATACAAAAATAATTTTCTCGAATTCAATAAGTTGATTCATGTCCAATAATATTTAAGTGATTTTTGAACTCTAAATTCTTCAAGCAACTTACTATTCTTATACCAAAATTCTTTTCGGAGTTTCATTCTATTTGAAACAACGTTTAAAGCTTGACTTAGATCGCTAAAAGTTTCATGACTTTTTTTGAAAGCTTCTCTACAAGTTTCTCTTATAACAAATACGCCCATAGGAGCATAATATTCCTCATAAACTTCTCTTAACACAAGGACTGAAGCTTGTCTTTTGATACTGCGAAGGTATTCGCTGCACGCAAGACGTGCCGAATAATAAGCCCCACCTACTCTATCTGCATAAGTTTTTCTTCCCCAATAATTCTCCCAATCAGAATAAATTGCAACTCTTCTTCCGGTCAAATTCCAAACAGAGCCAGGGAACTTTGCTTCGATAACTTCAAACCTCCATGGCCCAGGAATTAATAGGATTTCAAAATGATTGCCCAAATAAGTGTTGGAAAATAACCGAATCTCATTCAATTCAGGATAATTTTTAATTTTGTCTATTGATGACCGAGAGATTATGGAATCTGTTGCAGTTATGGACCAACGAGTCGGACAAAGTTTTCTTTGGATAGTTACTCCAAGTAAACCAGCAGAAAATATTTTCTGGATTCTACTCACTGGTAATTTATGTTTATAGAGTTCTAACACAGCATCTTGCGCTTTGATGTCATGGTCACTAACCAAGTATTCTACTCTTCTTTCAACAGAAGGATTTTCTGTTAATTCTGCTTTGACAACAGGAGCAGGGTTTCCTATTGGAGTGACCCAAGGATCGAAGCTGAACGTGAACCTTGGTTTTTTCTTCAACTGAATCTCGACATCAGTCGGTTTCTTACTCATCGACAACTCTTGAGTTACTTCCATCAGTTTTCCCTTTGGATTTTTAACGTCTGACTTGAACCTAGAATAGACCAATTGTCCACGATAATTCAATATTTGGTCTATAGTCGATTTCTGTTCGAACCATTTCTCTGGGAAATCGAGTAAACCTGCACTTTCCATCTGTTGAGGTGGAGATAGGATACCGACAAAAACGCGGGGGTAGAAGGCTCTTCCAACAAAAAGCGAAGGCGGACTGGTGCCCACAAAATCTTTAACGTTTTCGATCGTTTTTTTCCAAAATTTGACCCTCTCTAAGATAGGACAAACCTTCTTTCCGCAGAGTAATTTTCCGCCCTTACAGATCACACATACAGGAATTCTCATCGTTTAGAATATGTCGCTAATATTTAAAGAGTTTGTCTATCACAAACCCATCTTCACTTATTCTCTGCATTGCTTCTAAAGCGATCTCAAAGAATTTTTTCTTTGGTATTCCAACATACTCGCACACCAAGATTCTTCTCTACTACATCTCCTGGCAAAATCTTTCTGCTTGAATTTCCTTTTAATCGATTTTACTTTAACATCTTTCAATTTTTTAGATGGCATTATCAGGGCAGTAGCGACTATAAGCCCTGAAATAGCATCTGCCACTATCAAAGCCTTTTCTATTTTCTTTTCTGGTATAACTCTGGTATTCTCAAAGTTATGAGACTTTATAGAAAGAATTATATTATCGTCGACTTTCCCTTTGAGCAGATTTTCTGTAAATATCCCTGATTTTTCGGATCATTCTCAGTCTTTTCATAATCTATGTCATGGAGTAAACCTGACAAACTCCATGAATCAACATCTTCGTTAAGATGCTTGGCAACTTCCCTCATTATCGCCTCTACAGTCAGAATATGTTTAAAGAGATTCTCTTTTTTTTGATATTTTCTTTAACTAAACTAATTGCTTCTTTCCTGTCCATAGGATCATTTTCTCAGGTCAGGAACTAGTATAGTCTTTCCGCACTTAGAACAATTGAACTTAGGTCTCTTAAATTTCTTCTTTCCTTTCTCTATTTCAATCATTTTTATCTCATAAAAACCACAAAAAGGACAGTTGTATTCGACTTGAGCAGGCTGATTCCATTGCTTACCGATAACAAGGTTCTCTCTTCTAGTAAAGAATTCAAAATGTTTGCTTGGTAGTAAACTCTTTTTCATCCATTCTTTTATCAGTTTACTCTCCATACAACCTCAATAAAATTTTCTTCAATTTAACTTTAAATGTCTGACGTAATCTTAAGATTCAATTCAACTCTTTTGATGAAAGTTAAATTTAAGCTCTGAAAATCAAATTTAGTTCTGTGAGCAAAACGATATCATTTTTAGTGCTAACTCTTTGCGGAGTAGTATTTTGGCTTTTAATATCTGGATATAGTACGCAAATCTTTATATTCGGCTTAATCGTGAGTTTTATCGTATCTGGAATTGTCCTGAGGGTAATTTATTCTGAAAAATTCTACAAGTTTAAATTCATCAAATTTCTAGTATTGATTCCTCTGTATATTATCGAAATCATGAAAGCTAACATTTACATGATTTACTTTATCCTTTCAAAACGGATTCAACCAAACATAAAAGAGATTAAATTGAAAACAAAATACAAGACAATTCAGGACTGCATCGCTTTCATGATTACAAACCTACCAGGATCTGTAGCAATATCCAGTAAAAACAAATCCTTCATCTCTCACAGTATAGCCTTTGATCAAAACTACGTTAAAGGTGTGAAAAAATTTGAATCTTATTTACTGCAAATATTGGGGCTAAAGAATGATAAATGAAATCCTGATAATAAGCATACTCATCTCATGCATAAGGTTGGTCAGAGGACCGACATTATTTGACAGACTTCTTATGATGAGTATTATTAATTCCATCGTTGTTTCAATGATGTTTGTTCAAGCTTTATCGGAGCAAAATACTTTAATGACTGATATCTCGCTTGTTTACGCATTTCTTTCGATGTTAGGTATTTATGCTTTAACGAAATACTTGGTAGAAAAATGATAGAATTAATAGGATTGACATTAATAATAATCGGTTCATTCGGTTTAATCAGAATGCCAGATGTGTACACTAGGATTCACGCCTCTGGTCTCATATCTTATGGAATTTATATCCTCATATTGTCTTTTGGAATAGGAAGCCCTGTGATTCTTTTCTCTAAATCTTTGATCCTTGTTGGAATTCTTTTCATAGTCTCGCCTGCAATAAATTCCTTGATTGCTCACGCTGCACATAGAAGTAAAGTAAAACATTACATGAGTGGAAAGAAATGATATTGATAGTCCTTCTGTTATTGGTTGTGTTTTCTTTGGCAGTAATCGAAACCAAGAATTTGATCTATGCTTTAATATTATTGGGAATTTGCAATACTTTGATGAGCTTTTCTTACTTTTTACTCAGAGCCCCTGATGTTGCATTGACTGAGGCTGCTGTTGGAGCTGGTTTAACGACGTTGATTTTTGTGATAGCCCTGAAAAAAATTGGGGTGTTTAAAGAATGAAAGTTGTAGCATTACTCTTATTGGTTTTATTTTGGTTCATTTTAGTGTTGAGTATAGGTTACATTCCGATTGAAAAAAGGGTTGCAGTATTCTATCTAAAAGATGCTCCTTCATCGATAAAAACTGCCAACGTCGTGACTTCTGTAGTATGGGAATACAGAGGGTATGATACGCTAGGAGAGCAAACTGTTCTATTCGCGGCTGCAGTCGCTGTAGTCGCTATAATGATAGGAGGTATGAAAAGTGCTAGAAAAACCAACGAGTAAACTGTTAATAGTATTAATTATAATATTTGGTCTGAACATAACGATTTTTGGGCACTTGACGCCTGGAGGAGGATTCCAAGGAGGGGCTATCATAGCTACAAGTTTGGCGTTAATTTTTATCGTAATTGGATTAAAATTGTGGGGTGAAAGGGCAATAAACATAGTAAGAGCATTTGGTGGTTTTGGCATAGCCTTTCTGATATTTTTTGGATTGATTTTTCGACCTTTTTTCGTTGAATCACAAGAATTGTTCAGGGCTTGGAGTGGGGATTACATACTGTTTTTGAACATTCTTTGTGCAGTTGTTGTTGTCTCTAGCTTGGTTTTGATAGTGCATGCGATGGTGGAGAAAAAATGATGCACATATTTACAATAACCATGATTATTATAGGATTTTATGGAGTTCTATTCAAAGGGAATATTTTAAAAAAAGTTATGGGATTAAATGTTCTGACGAATGGAATCAACCTGTTATTGATAATAGTTGGTTACAGGCCTGATGGTATAGATGCAATCGCTTTGCCTTCAAACATCGGTTATTTTTTAAAATCAGCAGTTGATCCTTTGCCACAAGCTTTAGTTCTGACTTCTATTGTGATTGATGTGAGTGTTACTGCTTTTGCCCTAGTATTGTGTTACAAACTCTTTAAAAATTTCAAGACACTCAACATCAAGAAAATATCGACACTGAGAGGATAGTGAATGATAGCTGCATACTCGATTCCATTGCTCATTTCTGTTTCATTTATCTTACTGGTTTTTAAGAACGGAAAGATCATCAAGACATTGTCAATTTTATCGATTTTCTTTTCTTTGTGTTTTGTATTATTTTCATCTGTGAACGTTTTTTATTCTGGTATTGGAACGTTTGCTGTGAGTGGTTTCAGGCCACCATTCGGAATCGTTCTAGTTCTAGATAAATTTTCTTCAAGTATAGCTTCTCTAATTTTATTCCTTAGTCTTATGATCGTGGCATTTTCTTCAAATTTTGTGAAAGAGAAAATAAAAGAATTTCACACCCTATTACTGCTTGCAGTCGCAGGTTCTCTTGGTATCGTAATGACAGGAGATATTTTTAACATGTTCGTCTTCACAGAGATAATGAGCGTCGCTACTTATGCTCTTGTTGGGTTCGCTACAAGAAAAAAAAATTTAGAGGCGGCATTCAAGTATCTCATCATCGGCTCAGTCTCCACTGCTTTCATGTTGATCGCGATAGTGCTCGTGTATTCTCAGTTAGGTACACTTAACATGGCTGATATCATCGTTAAAATCAACCTCAATGATAAAATTCTTAAAATAATTTTCTCGATGTTCTTGTTGAGTTTTTGTGTGAAGAGTGCAATATTCCCATTCTACATCTGGAAGCCCGATGTGATCTCAGGGTCTTTAGAACCAGTGGCAACATTTTTAGTAGGAGTTGTGAGTACAACGACAGTATACGTAATAATTCGAGTCCTCTATACAATCCTAGGAGTATATTATTCAACATGGTTATCTGTTTTAGCTATCATGACGATGGGACTCGGAGCGTTCTTTGCTCTACTTCAAGATGATATTAAACGTATTCTAGCTTATGGAAGCATATCTCAACTCGGTTACATTTTTTTGGCTTTTTCTTCAAGCCTGATCTTCCAGGGTTTATATCATTTAGCGAACAATGCTATCATAGAAACTTTGTTGTTCTTATCGATAGGAACGATACCGTTGCATAAAAAAAGGATAGAGAAGGTCAGCATGTATGGTTTTTTGTTAGGAGCTCTATCTTTAACAGGGATCCCACCACTCAACGCATTCTTCTCTAAATTTTTTATCATAGCTGGTTTATTGGAAAACAAACTGTTTCTTTATGCGATCATCTCAGGTTTGATATCGATCGTAACATTATTTTATTACATGAAAGTATACTTTATGTTCAAGAAAGGTGAAAAAAGAATTTATTGGCCAGTCATAATTTTAATCGCGTTTGTTTTACTTTTAAGTTTCGCACCTGTTTGGCTACAATTTTTTGAAGGGATAGAAGATGATTTACTTGCCAGATATGAATATGTTATAGGAGTGTTGAAACCATGAATCTACTGATATCTTCAATCATAATAATCTCCACTATTGTTTTCTTCATATCGATCAGGTCCAAAAAAGTTAAAAGAAATTCAGTGTATACTTGTGGAGAACCTATAAAATTTAAAAAACCTGAGCAATTGTTCTACAGAACACTGACGAAGACTCTCAGGTTAAAAAAATTACAAAAATTACACACAGGAAATTTAGACGATTACCTCTTGATGATATTCATTTGCTTCATGTTATTGTTGATGATTATGGTGATGATTTGAAAATTGCCGAAAAGATCAGAAAATATTGTCAGAGAAAATCACCCTGGATATTTCATTTCGATACTGGTTCATGTAACGGTTGTGATATTGAATTGTTAGCAGCGATGTCCCCAAAGTATGATTTTGAGAGGTTTGGATGTTTGTTGAAAGGTTCTCCGAGACATGCGGATATTTTCTTGGTCACAGGACCGGTAACGAGAAAATGCAAAGATAGACTCGTGAACCTATATGAACAAATACCTGAACCAAAGGTCGTGATCGCAATGGGAGCCTGTGCCGTTTCAAAAGGAATATTTCAGAATGCTTACGGTGTATGTGGCCCTTTAGACAAAATAATTCCAGTTGATGTTTACATTTCTGGATGCCCTGCAAAACCAGAAGCTATTATCGATGGTATAAGAAAAGGAGTTG
This sequence comes from Candidatus Aenigmatarchaeota archaeon, assembly GCA_030018415.1. Taxonomy (GTDB): domain Archaea; phylum Aenigmatarchaeota; class Aenigmatarchaeia; order CG10238-14; family CG10238-14; genus JASEGC01. The sequence goes on along the minus strand of JASEGC010000001.1, from coordinate 535,851 downwards.
AGATTCTGACGAGGAAGAGTGGTTAAAATGGAGTTGAAAGAAGAGCTCAATCTGATAGGAAAAATCTACAGAGAAGAAGAGAAGGAAGTTTGGTCCATCGTGCCTTACAAAAAAATTAGAGATGTGATCGAAGATGTTTTTCTCTCAAGAATAAATAGAATATCATCGATTTCTGGTTATGACAACGGAAAAGAGATTGAAGTGATATACCATTTTGTGAAAGATAATTCCCTGATCAACATAAAGGTTCTTGTACCGAAGAAATTGAATAAAATCGAGACGATAACTGATTTGTTTCCAGGAGCTTTTCTACTCGAAAGAGAATTATCTGAGATGCTCGGTATAAAAATAATCGGACATCCAAAGCCTGGCAAATTATTCTTACCAGAAAATTGGAAAGGAAAACCGCCATTAAGGAAGGGATGAAATGCACAAATTAATGGTACCATTCGGTCCAGCACATCCTGCTCTACCAGAGCCAGTATACCTTAAATTATTCTTAGATGGTGAGGAAATTGAAGATGTTGATTTTTCTGTGGGTTACAATCACAAAGGAATTGAGAAAGCTTTAGAGGAAACGGATTACTTTAAGAACGTTTTTCTCTCTGGAAGAATTTGTGGAATCTGTAGTTCGGCTCATTCAACTTGCTACACTCTTGGAGTCGAAAAACTTCTAAACATAGAAATTCCCGACAAAGCAAAATTCATTCGTGTGATAGTCTCTGAACTTGAGAGACTTCATAGCCATTTGCTGTGGCTTGGTTTACTCGGACATGAGATGGGGTTCGACACTCTTTTCATGCTCGCTTTCAGGGAGCGAGAGTATGTCCTAGAATCCCTCGAATTAATAACTGGGAAGAGAGTGGTTCATGACATCAATATGATAGGAGGAGTAAGAAGAGATTTATCGCATGAAATAATGGTCAAGCTCGTCAAAAATCTGGAAATTCTTGAAGGCAAAGTGGAATATCTTCGAAAGTTGGTGAGAAAAGATTCACTCATAAGGAGAAGAACTTTGAGGATAGGGAAGCTAGACAAAAGAGATGTTGAAGAATTGTGTTTAGTCGGCCCAGTCGCAAGAGCGAGTGGAGTTTTGTACGATATAAGAAGGGCTGACAAATATCTAGCATACGATGATCTGAATTTTAAGATCGTCACACAAAAAAAGGGAGACGCCTCCGCGAGAACTTTAGTCAGAGTGAGAGAAATGCTCGAGTCCTTGAGGTTGGCAAGACTTGCTATAGCATTCATAGAGCCTGGACCAATAAAAGTTAAACCTTTTCTAATCTTCCCTGAAAAAGAAGTGATAAGTAGAGTTGAAGCTCCTAGGGGAGAATTGATTTATTACATTAGATCTAACGGTACAGATAAACCGGCAAGAGTTAAAATTCGTACCCCAACTTATGCAAACTTGATAAGTCTGAAAAAAATTCTGGTTGGACATACTCTAGCCGATGTACCAGTTGCTGTTGCTTCTCTGGACCCTTGTTTATCTTGCACCGACAGAGTTACGATAGTGAAGAATGGAAAAGAAAAAATTATAAAGTGGGAGGATTTACATGATCATGAGCATCATTGAAATTTTATTCATCCCGATATTCTTAGGATTCGTATACGAAGGGATACTGAGAAAAGTTGCAGCGAGGATGCAGAATAGGGTTGGCCCTCCAATTTGGCAACCTTTGCTAGATTTCATTAAACTATTATCAAAAGAAAGTTTCGAAGTCATAGGTTCACACCATTTTCTCATAAGCTTTCTATCGATATTGGCAGTAGCTAGCTTATTGGTTATAGTATTTACATTTCCATTCGTTAGCTTGTTGAATTTTAGATGGGATTTTATACTTGTAATCTACCTTTTGGTATTCTCGACTGCTTGTTTCATTCTTGCTGGGTTTTCTTTTCCTAGTCCATATCCTTTAATCGGTTCAACAAGAGAGATAACATTACTCCTTGCTTATGAGTTGCCTTTGATAATAATCCTTCTCTTCTTCGGAATGAGCTATTATTCTTTACTGTTATTGCCTGAGAATTTGATCGTATCCTTTCCATTGTTCTTTACGGCATTTTTGCTTATAACACAAGCTAAGTTAGGATATCAACCCTTCAACATAGGCGAAGCGGAGCAAGAGATTGTTGCTGGTTATCTGACAGAGTGTAGCGGGTTTGAGTTAGCCATGTTCAACCTGGCAAAGAGTTTGAGGATGTTTATTATGATATCTCTAGCTTCGATTCTTTTCTTCAATTTTAAGAATATAGTAGCATTCGTTCTTTCATCGCTCATCATTCTTTTTTTCGTGATATTGTTAAGAGTAACTCTTGCAAGATTCAGGATCGATCAAGGTTTTAAGTTTTTATGGCTTGTATCGATTCCGTTAATTTTGATCGATTTAATTAGAGCGATGCTATGAGGATTTTACCAGAAGTTATCAAGAACCTTTTCAGAAAACCATTTACCCACAAGTATCCGTATCAACCGATCGTTCTGCCTCACGGCTTCAGGGGAGATTTTTCATGGGATAGGGAGAAGTGTGTATTCTGCGAAGAATGTGAGAGGATCTGTCCTGTGGGAGCGATAAGAGTCGATAGAGGAGATGTAAAAAAATTTGAGGTTGATATGGGTAAGTGTATATTCTGTGCGGAATGTGAGAAAGCATGTCCAAAAGATGCGATTCGTCTGGAAGAAAAAATAACTCCAGTAGAGATTGAAAGAAGTAGAACTATAAGAAAGCTTCAATGAAATATACGATCCTTGATAATTTTCGCTACATCGTCAATTCTCTTCTTGATTTTAGCACTCATTCTTTTACCAAATTCTGTAGTTTTTGGTTTAATACCGATCAATTCTATCTCACATCCCAACCTCTTTTTCAAATAATCTATGAACAAAGAACTCTTGTGTGTTGAGAAAGACTTTAAATCGACTTCATCTGGGTCAAAAATTTTTATTTCTCCAATTTTTCCTTTAAATTTCATCGTGTCAATTATAAAAATTTTATCAGGATTAAAATTCACTATTTTCTCGAGAAAATTTTCTGGCACATCTCCAGCATTTATGAGCAAGACATTTTTTTCAAAATTTCCTCTTAATTTCCTCACTACTTCAGAACCAAAACCATCATCGGCTCTGAGTTTATTTCCCATCCCAACAACAACAAATTTACTCATAAGTATTCTATTAGAAGCAACAAATTTATTCTTCAAATCATAACTTGAATATATGAAACCTGTTTTAGCGAATTTAGGTTTTGTGCTACAGATAGCCGGCATACTGATTTTGTTACCAATTTTAGTAGCTTATTATTACAATGAAATGGATGCTTTAATCTCTTTTTTCATAACTGCAGTCACGTTATTTACAACTGGTTTTTTATTAAATTCTCTTTGTGAGAGAAAGGAATTGGACTTCAAATGTTCTTGTGTCTTGATATCCATAGTGTTTATACTTTTAGGTTTCTATACTTCAATTCCTTGTCAATATCTCAACCCCTTCCAAGAGCAAGACATTTTCTCGAGATTCACTAACTGTTATTTTGAAAGTGTCTCAGGATCCACAACAACTGGCCTTACTCTGCTGGACGATATAGATTCTTTGCCAAGGTCGATAATTTTTTTCAGAGGTCTAAATCAATGGATCGGAGGTCTTGGATTAGTTTTCATATTGCTAACGTTTTTCTATCCGAGCGGCGCGATTATATCATTGAGCAATGCAATCGGAATAGAAAAAATAGGAACTGATATAAAAAAGACTTTTATTCACATACTGTTGATCTACACCACATATGCTATTATTTTTACAATAATTTTACACTCCTTAGGATTTGTAGAAATCATCAAGGCTGTTTCTTTGGTTTTCAGTAGTTTATCGACAGGAGGTCTTTCTCCAGCAACTGATTTTTCAGGACTCATGAGTTTTCACAACAAATTGATTCTCGGCATTGGGATGATAGTGGGTGCTACAACTTTTGTAATTCATTACAGATTTTTCAGAGGAAAATTCAGAGATACTCCTGTAAATGAATTTTTGATATTTATCTTGATTGTTCTTGCAATTACGTTTTTAATGTACACGCTCTCGAACCTTGATATTTTTGATTCATTTTTCCATGCTGTAAGTGCTTCTTCTACTACAGGGTTTAGTTATGTTGATATTTCAAAATTCAGTGAGAATATAAAATCAGTACTCATTCTAGCGATGTTTATAGGTGGATGTAGTTTCTCAACTGCTGGTGGAATAAAGATAATGAGGTTAATGTTAATTTTTAAATCAATCCCTTGGTCAATAAAAAGAATCTTCACGCATGCAGAAGAGAATTTACGCATCGAAAACAGAGAACTTACTAGCTCTGATATAATCCTTCACATGCTCGTCATTTTACTGGGAGGTTTAATGGTATTTATATCATCCCTGATTTTTACTTTTCATGGTTTTCCATTCATAGATTCTCTGTTCGAATCTACATCAGCATTTGCCACTACAGGTCTTTCTACTGGTATAGTAAATGTCTCTTTGCCGATTTATTTGAAATGGTTAACGATAATTTTGATGATTTTAGGAAGAGTTGAGATCGTACCATTCTTAGTTACTTTCAGTAGGATACGGGTGTTAAAATAATTGCAATTTTTCCCTAACTACCAGAATTCTTTTGAATCTTAAGAACTCTTCTCTTTCCTGTTCCTCCAATACCTCTTCTTTTTCGTCTTTCAAACCAATTATACAAACTTCTTTCATCCTAGCGGGGAAAAACATCTCAATCACATAAATAATTTTTTACGAATTGGGTGGCTTTCTTCTCATTTTTTTGGCATTTTTAAGTTCAATCACCCATTTTTTTCTTTCCTCAATCTTTATCTTTTCAATTTCTTTTTTGGCTTCATCCAAAGCTTGTTTAAGGAATTTTTCCTTTTCTTTTTTTACCCAATCTTTGTATTTTTTCGTCAAAAAGTTTCGTTTTTTCTCAGCTGTTTTGATAATAGAATCGGCTTTCAACTTTGCATTCATTATCCTTTTGTTTGATTCTTCTTCTTTTCGTTTTATTTCGTTTACTATACTCTCTAGCATATAATAATTTTTTGGTTTTATGAGTATTATTATTCTCGAGGTTAAAACCGAGAAAAAGAAAATGAAATTATGCATCAAATTTTTTAATCTTCGTTTTTATGCTTTTTTCTCTTTTCTTTTAGGTCTTAAAATTTTCGATCCGCACTTCCTGCATTTGACTTTTCCTTCCCTGACTTTAGTATGATCTGCCCTTATCTTGCTCTTGCACTTCCTGCACACGAATACTCTGTGGTATATTCTTTGCATCGCCTCAGGGAAAGTTTTTCTGACCATTCAAATCTCCTAAAGTAAATGGATTTTTGGATTAAAAAGGTTGCTTCAGGTATTTTTCCATCTCATCCCTTAACCTTTCTAACCTTAAAACAACAGGGCTTCTTAGACCAAACAATTTCTTGAATCGATTTAAAGTCGGTTCGATCGAATCATGTTCGATATCCCTTCTCTCTACTATCTGTTCACCATTAACAGTCTTAAAAATGATCTCACTCTCAAAAAACTTATCGGCATAAGCGAGTATTTTTTCCTCCAAAGTCTCTGGTAAATAATCTTTTTCTGGTAAACCCAATTTTTTAGCTTCTTCAGCCGTAATTCCAGCTCCAACATGTCTTTCAACCAGCCTTATTAAAGGCCCAGAAAAACCTGATTCTCTGAGTATTCTTGCACTCTCTACGCCATGACCCACACCATGAGTAACATTCCTACCGATGTCGTGCAAATAGCCGCCCATTTCTAGCAGTTCCATATCAACATTAAATCCCCTTTTCTTTAGAAATTTTCCTATTTTAATCGCTTTTTTCGTTACCAATTCCACATGACTTATGACATGAGGTTGATTCAGAAGCTTAAGCCTCATGAGTCTTTTTGCTTGTTCAATCTTGTGAGACATTTAACCACTAAAAAGTTATAACGTAATTCATTTATAAACCTTATTATCATAGGTTGATTATGCGAATGATTAAACGTGAAATCAGGATTGTTGGCTTTGACGATGCACCTTTCACCCCTCGTTCAGAAGGTAAAGTTCCTGTTATAGGTGTGGTTTTTAGGGGTGGAAATTTCCTAGACGGTGTACTCAGGACAGATGTAACGATAGACTGTATGGATGCTACTCATACTTTAATAGAACTTATCAACAAATCCAGGCACAAGAAACAGCTAAGAGCGATAATGTTAAAAGGCATAACCATAGGCGGATTTAACATGGTAGATATATCCCAACTATACGAAAAGACTGGTTTGCCTGTTATCGTGGTTAACAGAAGGATGCCCGATCTGGGAGACATAAGAATTGCACTTCAGAATTTTGATGATTTTGAAGATAGGTGGAATTGTGTAAAAAAAGCTGGGAAGATTCATAAGATGAAGATAGAAAAGGATAAGAATATTTACTTTCAATTTAAAGGTTTAAAAAAAGAGGAAGTAAAAACGATAATAAGGTTGAGTTGCACGAGGAGTTTAATTCCAGAGCCGTTGAGAGTTGCGCATTTGATCGCTTCTGCAATAGTAAAAGGTGAGAGTGGGGGAAGAGCTTGAAACGAGAAAAAGATGCAATCGAGACCTTAGCATACATAGTCTTAGGGATCGTTGCAGCGTACATGCTCAATTTTGGTCTTGGCTTGCTACTGGGAACAAAACTACCAGTTGTGGCAGTTGTTTCAGATTCAATGACACACGATGCCTTGACGCAAGTAAGACATTATCAATTCTTACAGGAAAATCTAAAGTATGCAAAAGAACAGATAGATTCTTGGCCGATTAAAAATGGTTTTTTAAGAGGAGATGCTTTGCTTGTGAGAGGAGTTCCTGAGAAAGATTTGAAGGTTGGCGATGTCATCGTCTACGAAATAACAGGTCAAAATACCCCAATAGTCCATAGGATTGTGAAGATGGAAAATGGTCAATTGACAACGAAGGGTGATCACAATCCAACCTATGATCCATGGAAACCTAAAAAAATACATGGAAAGGCTATACTTGTCATACCATTCCTAGGCTGGCCAAAGCTACTTCTAACACAATTTTTGGGGGTTATACTCAGATGAAGTTCTGTAAGAAATGTGGAAATTTAATGATCGCCGAGAAGATAAGAGGAAAACTCAAGTATACCTGTCGAAAATGTGGACATGTGTCCAGTGGAGAAAAGGTTGCTTCTACTGCTGTAATCGAAGAAAAAATACCCGAGGAAAAAAAAGTAACTGTTGTGACCGAGGATGAGACATTCGAACAGTATCCCAAGACGAGAATAATGTGCCCTGAATGTGATAATAATGAGGCTTATTGGTACATGCAACAGACTCGAGCTGCTGATGAGCCGCCAACGAGGTTCTATTGCTGCACCAAATGCGGCCATAAATGGCGCGAATATTAAAAATTCAATAATTAATATTTAAACCACATAAGTTATTCTAGTGCCTTTCAAGAACCATTACATCAAAAGGAAGATAGAAGAAATTAACCCCGAAGTCGATCTGAAAGTGAAGATACTCGGGTTTGTCGTTGATAAGATAGAAGACGCTATTGTTTTGGATGATGGTAGTAAAAAAATTAGAGTATTCGTGGATAATCCTGCTATCGTAGAAAAAATAAATATAAACCAACTCATCCGAGTCTTTGGTTCTACGCTACAGACAGAAGATGGTTTTGAGATAAGGGCTGATGTAGTTCAAGATTTATCTAATTTAAGCATAGATTTATATAAGAAGGTTGAAGAATTGTATAATAAAATGGGGGTGTGATTAATGCTCAAGGCGATTATGTCTGATAGTAGTCTACTCCGGGATTCTCTCTCTACGATCAGAGAGCTCATAGATGAAGGGATTTTTAAAGTTGACAAGAATGGTTTGAGCCTCATAGCTGCGGATAGAGCTATGGTTGCCGTAGTAGACTTTAAACTGCCAGCCACGATTTTCGATAAGTTTGAAGTGGATAAAGAACAAAGCATAGCAGTAAACATGACTAACCTTGTGTCAGTGTTGAAGAGGGTTGCACCAAATGAAAAATTGGAGATAGAGCTGAAAGACAATAAATTAGAGATAGTGGTGAAGAATTCTTCTACTCGTAAATTTACTGTTCCTCTTCTAGACATAACTCAAGAAGAGATTCCTCCCATAAATCAATTGGAGTTCAGCGCAAGGGCTAAGATAAAGGCGGATGTTTTGAAGAATGGTATAGAGGATGCAGATATAGTGAGCGATTCTGTTGTTTTTGATGCAAGCAAGGATAGATTCAACATGAGTGCTTCTGGAGACATAAGCTCTGTTGAGTTAACGCTTGAAAAAGGAAACGATGCCCTGCTTGATTTGAATGTTACTGGGACTGTTAGAGCAAGATATCCTTTGGATTACTTGAAGAAGATGATAAAAGCATCAAAGCTCGCGAATGAAATAAGTTTGCGATGGTCGAAAGATTATCCGATGAGGATGGATTTCACTTCTGTTGATAAAGTTAGTTTAGGGTTCGTTCTCGCACCAAGAATCGCGGAAGAATAAGATTATTTTTCATGAAATAATAATTCCGACAAACCTTTAAGGAAGTTTAAACTTCGACAGTATTTTAACGTACGAATCTAACTTCTTGATTTCCTTTCCCAGTTTTTCTATAGCTTTCAACAATCTTTCACTTTCCATACTCCTAATTTTTTTCAGTTCCCGTTTGTATAGTTCATATTTTTGTAAACTGTCTGAAACATTCTTCTCTATCTTCATTAGGACGGCTTTTTTTAATCCATCGAGTAAACTACCACTAGACTGCAAGTACAGTTTTTTATCAGCAGGTTTTTTTACTCTCTTTACCATACCTATATTTTCTAAAAAATCAACACTCAATGAAACCATAGATGAGGAATAACCGGTTTCTTTAGCGATATCATTAAGAGCAACAGGTCCTTCATGGATCAACAAACAGGCAATTATTCTTCCATAGACTTCTGAATAGCCCAAGCTGTTGGCTATGTTAGCGAATATCGAGTATATTTTTTCTTTAATCTCTTCTTCTTCCATCAATCGATAATTTATGAATAAACTATTTAAACTTTTAAAAACTATTAAAAGTTATGTCTGTCTTAAAAGAAACAAAATCAATATGTCCTGACTGCTTTCTGAAAGAAAATAAAGTCAATATAATTCATGCATCAATCGTAGAAAAAGATGGAAAAATACTGTATCAAAAAACATGCAAGAAACATGGAGATTTTGAGGACATATATTTCGGAGACGCTGAACTCTACAAAAGGTTTGAAAGGTTTGCTTTGGATGGGAAAAAATTGGAGAACCCGATAAGTAAGAGAGATAAAGGCTGTCCATTGGATTGTGGTTTATGTGATGAACACTACACAACGACAGTTTTAGCAAACATCGATTTAACAAATCGTTGCAATTTTCGTTGTCCTGTATGTTTTGCCAATTCTATGGATTCTGATTATGTTTTTGAACCGACGCTGGAAGAAATTAGACATATGTTGAAAGTTTTGAGAGAAGAAAGACCCGCATCAACGCCTGCTGTCCAATTTTCTGGCGGTGAACCTTTGATCAGAGATGATATTTTTGAGATAATTGAAATGACAAAAGAATTCAATTTCACTCAAATACAAGTTGCGACTAATGGTTTGAAACTTTCAGAATCTCTTGACTTCACGAAGAGACTGAAAGAAACAGGAGTGAACACGATTTATCTACAATTTGACGGTGTAACACCTGAAGTTTACATGAAAACGAGAGGATTTAATGCGTGGCCTATAAAATTGAAGGTGATAGAAAACTGTAGGAAAGTAGATTTAGCAGTTGTTCTAGTCCCAACACTCATCAAAGGCGTTAACGACGATCAAGTCGGTGACATGATCGATTTTTCAGTTAAAAATGTTGATATTGTAAGAGGCTTGAACGTTCAACCAGTTTCTTTCGCAGGAAGGATAGACAGGTCAAAACTCAAGGAACAGAGGATAACTATACCCGATTTCATAAAATTAGTAGAAGAACAGACTGATGGTGTTATAACAAAAGAAGATTTCTACCCAGTGCCTTGGGCTGTCCCGATTTCAAGACTTGTAACCCTGTTGAAAGGTCTACCACAGACTGAATTCACATGTCATGCGCATTGTGGTGCTGCTACGTATGTTTTTGTTGAAAATGGAAGAATGACTCCAATCACCAGATTTTTCGATGCTGAAGGATTTTACGACTTCCTCATCCAAGTCGTGGACGAGTATAAAGACAAGAGGTTCAAGAAAGCAAAGATAGGACTAAAACTTCTTAGTAATATAGGAAAATTCATCGATGAAAAGAAGAAGCCAAAATGGCTAGATTTGAAGAAACTTGTCTTTAATATTGTTTTTTATGGAACTAGAGGAGCATTAGACGCCTTCCATTCCAAAAAAGTTCGTTCACTCTTAATTGGTTGCATGCATTTTCAAGATCCTTACAACTTAGATATAGAAAGGGTTTGTAGATGTTGTATCCATTACGCCATACCAGACGGTCGTGTCATTCCATTCTGTTCTTACAACACCATATGGAGACCTGTAATCGAGAAAGAATTCTCAACACCAATTAAAGAATGGGAAAACGCAAAAAGAAGAAAATAAAGAGATAATTGTAATGGAGAGTATATAATCCAAATTTTATTTCTCGAAATATATTTCCTACATATAGTATTCAATATAAATGTGAACACAAGATATTGTGTTAGCGATCGAATGAAATGTCCTTTTTGTTCTTCGAAGAAGACAAGAGTAATCGATAAGAGAATTTCTGATGATTTAGAGAGCAACAGACGCAGAAGAGAATGTTTGAAATGTGGTAAAAGGTTTACAACTTATGAAAGAATAGAAAAGAGTGATTTGACAGTCATTAAAAAGGATGGTCGCAGAGAAAGGTTCGACAGGAACAAGATAAAAATGGGTATCATGAAAGCATGCGACAAAAGGCCTGTCAGCCTCGATACGATTGAGAAGATTGTTGATGATGTAGAATCAGAGATAAGAGAACACTATCCAGAAGAAGTGAGTACTGCCAAAATAGGGGATATAGTCATAGATAAACTCAAGAATGTAGATGAAGTGGCTTATGTTAGGTTTGCCGCTTATTACAGACATTTTGCTGATGTAAAATCTTTTGAGAATGAACTGAAGAAGTTGCAGATTTTGAGTTTGAGTAAAAGAAGAGGACGCATAACAAAAGTCAAGAAAAGAGATGGAAGAATCGTTCATTTTGATCAGAACAAGATTACAGAAGCCATATGGAAGGCTGCTCAGGCTGTTGGTGGAACGGATAAAGAATTGGCTAAGACATTATCAGATGAGGTTGTTGCTGTATTGGAGGAGAAGTTCACTCACAAGATTCCCACAGTGGAAGAAATACAAGATGTTGTTGAAAAGGTTTTAGTCGAAAACGGACATGCCAAGACGGCTAAGGCATACATCCTCTACAGAGAACAAAGGAAGAAAGCAAGAGATATGCAAAAGTTGTTGTTGAGCGTTGGGGATGTTGTTGAAGGTTATACGAACAGGGAAGACTGGAGAGTGCAAGAGAATGCCAACATGGTTTTTTCCTTCTCTGGATTGACATGGCATGTAGCTGGAAGTGTTATGGCTCATTATGCTCTCAATTTTGTCTATCCTAAAGAGATAGGTAGGGCGCACGTAGATGGAGACTTTCATCTTCACAATCTATCCGCAAGCATCGTTGGTTACTGTGCTGGTTGGAGTTTGAGACAATTGCTTCATGAAGGTTATAATGGTGTTCCAGGCACGGTTGAATCAACACCTCCAAAACACCTTAGGACCGCCTTAGGCCAGATGGTAAACTTTATCGGAACTCTACAACATGAATGGGCGGGGGCTCAAGCTTTTTCTTCTTTTGATACTTATCTTGCTCCTTACGTGAGGAATGATAAGTTGAACTATAAACAGGTAAAACAGATGGTACAAGAATTCGTTTTTAATTTGAACGTTGGATCAAGATGGGGATCACAAACTCCCTTCACCAATATAACATTGGATTGGAGGATTCCAGAGGACCTCAAGGATCAGCATGTCACTTTAGGTGGAAAATTACAAGATAGTGTTTATGGAGATTATCAAGAAGAAGCAAACATGATCAACAGAGCATTCATAGAAGTGATGACTGAAGGAGATAGGAATGGTAGAGTTTTCACATTCCCCATACCAACGTATAATATCACAAAAGATTTCGACTGGGGTTCTGAGAAGTCTAACCTTTTGTTCGAGATGACTGGTAAGTATGGCTTGCCTTACTTCCAGAATTTTATCAACAGCGACTTAAGTCCAGGAGATGTTAGGGCAATGTGTTGTAGGTTGCAGTTGAACATGAAAGAATTGAGAAAGAAGACTGGTGGCTTATTTGGGTTTGGCGAGTCGACCGGAAGCATAGGCGTAGTTACGATAAACATGCCAAAGATTGGTTATCTTTCAAAGGATGATAGTCAATTCTTCGAAAGACTAGAAAGAATGATGATACTCGCTAAGAATTCGTTAGAGATAAAGAGAAAGATCATATATAGAAACTTTGATAAGGGATTGCTGCCTTACACAAAAAGATACTTGGGGCATTTGAACCATCACTTTTCCACTATCGGTTTGGTAGGAATGAACGAAGCTTGTTTGAATTTCTTCGGCGAGAGCATAGCAACAAAACAAGGTAAGGAGTTTGCGATAAAAGTTTTGAAATTCATGAGAGATAAACTGATAGAATTCCAGAATGAGACTGGCCATATGTATAACCTAGAGGCAACACCTGCCGAAGGGACATCTTATCGTTTGGCAAGGATAGATAGAAAGAATTATCCAAACATTATTGCTTCGGGTAAGAATGTGCCTTACTACACCAATTCCACGCATTTACCTGTCGGTTACACTGATGATATTTTTGAAGCTTTGAAACATCAAGACGATCTTCAAGTCTTGTACACAGGTGGGACAGTCTTCCACGGTTTTGTGGGAGAGAAGATAGAGGATGGTAAAGCTGTTGCTCTGCTTGTTAGAAGAATAGTGAATAATTTTAGGTTACCTTACTTCACGGTCACTCCTACTTTCAGTGTCTGTCCTGTTCATGGTTATATAAGTGGGGAGCATTTCCATTGTCCTCATCCGCATACACAAGAACAATTGAGTAAGTTTGGAGTTAAATTGGGTGGTTGATATGGTAAAGAAAGAAAAAGTCGTAGTTCCATGCGAGGTTTATTCAAGAGTTGTTGGATATTATAGGCCGGTTCAGTCATGGAATGAGGGGAAACAAGAGGAGTTTAAGGATAGGAAGGAATTTGTTGTTAAGTGAATTATGGTAGGTTAATTATGCCTCCATTTTATATTGACAAAATACCTCCACAGAAAATGGTTGTATTAAGTATACTGTTAGCAAGTATAATTGCTATATCCTCTATTTTTGTAAGGAAGGTTTAAATCTTTAATCTTTCATCCAAAAGGGGTTTTATTCAAAAGAAATTTTTAAATAATCTTAGACTATTCTTGATATCATGATGATAAAAGGTTTCCAAAAGTTATCCTTGATAGAATACCCTGGTAAGATAGCAGCGATAGTATTCGTCGGCAAATGCGACTTCGGATGTCACTTCTGTTACAATACAGACTTGATTAAAAACTATGATAAAGTGCCAGACATTCCAGAAAAAGAGATAACAGACTTCCTAGCAGAAAGAAAAGGACTGTTGGATGGAATCAGTATCACTGGTGGCGAACCTACCGTTCATAAAGACCTACCAGAATTTGCGAAGAAGATAAAGGATATGGGATTCTTGGTCATGATAGAAACTAACGGTTCTAATCCAGAGATGATAAAGGAATTGATCGATAAGAAACTAGTCGATTACATCGCCATGGACATCAAAGCCCCACTTGAAAAATATGATGAAGTTGCGGGGGTTAAAGTGAATAAGAAAAAAATTCAAGGGAGCGTGGATATAATCCGTAACTCTAGTATAGATTACGAATTCAGGACAACAGTGATACCTAAACATTTCAATGAAAAGGATGCTCTTGCTATAGGTAAATGGTTAAAAGGCTCTAAAAGATTCTTCTTACAACAGTTCAGACCAGACAAGACATTGGATGAAAGTTATCAGAAAGTTGAACAGTATCCACCCGAAAAATTGAAAAAATTTGCTGAGATAATGAAACCTTTCTTTGAGTCTGTTAAAACCAGGGGAATTTAAAGGAGCTCTTTTCATTTAAATCTATTAAAAATTGAAAGATTAAATTTATAAGAGGATATCATGGAATGTAAGCAACCAAATAATTTAAAATCATGTCCCTGTACTTATCCTGGTTGTAAAAGAAAAGGTATATGTTGTGAATGTCTAAGACATCATATAGAAAATAGAGAGTTACCTGCATGTTGTTTTCCACCAGAAGTGGAGAGGACTTATGACAGGTCGATAGAAAGATTTATTAAAGTGATGCAAAAATAATAGGTATGGTTAGTAAAGAAGATGTGATGAAAGTATTGAGAGAATGTTATGATCCTGAGATAGGTATAAGCGTAGTTGACCTAGGTCTTATCTATGACGTTAAAGTTGATGGAGACAAAGTTCACATAAAGATGACATTAACTACTCCTGGTTGTCCGATGCATTCTTTTATGGTAAATGATGTCCAGAATAAGGTCAAGAGTTTGAAGGGAGTTAAGGACGTTAAAATAGATTTAGTTTGGGATCCGCCTTGGGTACCTGATAGAATGCCAAAAGAGGTTAGAAAAAAATTGGGATTATGAAGAGGTGATCTAATGGCAAAGTTTAAGATAATACAAGATAGAGAAGCATGCATTGGCTGTGGGGCTTGTGCATCAGTTTGTCCAGATAACTGGGAAATGAATGGTGATAAGTCTCGACCGAAAAAAACAGAGTTGAACGAGATTGGATGCAATCAAGAAGCTGCCGATGTTTGCCCTGTCCGATGCATAAAAATAAAGAAAGTTTAGTCATAACTGATAAACTTTTCTGAACAGTGGCTGGATGAAAGAAGAAAATAAAAAAGTTATTACTGTTTTTTCAATAGCATCTTTCTTGAACGATATGGGTTCGGATATGACTTATCCTATCTGGCCTTTGTGTGCTTTGCCTGCATCTTTGATTGCAGGAGTACTTTGGGTGAATATCAATAAGTTCGTGCCATTCTATTCTCTTTGAGTTTGACGGCTTTAACAGTAATTTTAATGATGTTCGTCAAAGAGTAGTAAGTTACTTATAAAATAATCTCATCTTATAAAGAATATGAGAAACTTCAGAAAAACTACAGAACCAAAAGGAGAAATAAAGGAAGGTAAGAATGATATCTACGTCATCCAAAAACATGATGCTTCTCATTTACATTTCGATTTGCGTTTAGAGATGGACGGAGTTCTGAAGAGTTGGGCTATTCCTAAAGAACCTCCAGTAGAAAAAGGATTGAAACGTTTAGCTGTTGCAACGGAAAATCATCCTGTTGATTATGCTGATTTTGAAGGAGTAATTCCAGAAGGTTATTATGGAGCTGGAAAGGTAGAGATATGGGATAAAGGAACGTATGAATTGGAAGAAAGAACAGAGGATAAAATAGTGATAAATATAAAGGGAAAAAAACTGAATGGTCGTTACTGCCTTATAAAATTTAAAGGTCAAGATAAAAATTGGTTATTCTTTAGATGTTGATCAATTCCTTTGGAATTTTTTATATTTTCTAGTAAATCCCCTCTTAAAAACTCTCCTATATTTCTTTCTTTTTTCGGGAATTTCAAAATCTTCTTCTAAATATTTCATTTTCTCAGCAGCAATCGTTTTCTTTTTAATGAAAAGTAATGGTATCAGATCGATTTTTTGATTTCAATGCCTCTCTTCGTTATCTCTATAGGATAAACGTCTGTTCCGTGTTTTGTCCTTCTCATCTTCCTTATTATCAAACTTCTTGGAGATCCTCCCACGACCAACCCAAGATAATTTAAGACTATAATCCCATCAACTAAAAATTCCTCGACACCAAAGGTGCTCAAAGCTTTCGAATCTTCGGGAATTTCACACGTCAACAAACTCGTCGCACCAGTATGCCTTAAACCGTTCAAAAATTCAGATATCTCTAACCTCATTCTTGACGGCTCACACTCAGAACAAACTAATGATAAAGTATCCAGAACAAACCTCTTTGCCTTTATGCTCTTGATTCTATCGTTGATTATCAAAGGCAGTTCTGCCAATTCCCAAGTCGATAAGAATTCTATTATGCATTTCTTTTTCTTTATGTATTTTTTGAAATCCCAACCAAAGTATTCAACATCGGCGAGTATTTCGTCAGGCTCTTGCTCCAGACTGATGAACACACCATTCTCTCCTTTCAATAAACCATGCCAAATGAATTGCAACCCAAAGATTGTTTTTCCCGTACCAGTAGAACCTGTGATCAGATTGACAGAATTCTTGACGAAGCCGTTTTCGATCAGTTTATCTAAACCGATAATCCCAGAACTTATTCTTTCAACCATGATATGAATTTATTCATCGCATTATATTAAATTATGCGGTCTTTAAATGAATTAAAGAATTCTTATGAAAAGAAAAAATCTGAGATAAAAGAAAGGTTAGAAGATTTTAAGAAAGTATGGAAAAAGTCTGATGAAGATGTTTTTGTTGAACTGTGTTTCTGTTTGTTGACACCACAATCAAAGGCAAGGGTAGCTGATAGAGCGATAAAAAGTTTGTTAGAAAAAAACATACTCTTCTCTGGGAATAAAGAGCAAATCTTAAAAGAATTGACGATTTCAGATGTCAGATTTCCTGAAAATAAGGCAAAGTACATCATAGAAGCAAGAGATTTTTTCACTCATGATGGAAAAATTGATATAAAAAGTAAATTGGATAAAGGGACTGTAGACGCCAAAAGAGAATGGTTAGTGAAAAATGTTAAAGGTTTGGGTTACAAAGAAGCTAGTCATTTTCTGAGGAATATAGGGCTTGGGTTTAATCTGGCTATTCTTGATAGACACATAATGAAGAATCTTATGAAATATGGAATCATCGATGACATACCAGAACGTTTGAGCAGAAAATATTATTTATTTTTTGAAGAAAAGATGAAACAATTCTCTGAACGAGTAGATATTCCTATGGCTGATTTGGACCTGCTTTTTTGGTCTGAAGAAACTGGAGAAGTTTTCAAATAATTGAAATGCCAGATTTCCTTAATTCGGAGATGAACATCTCATAGACAGGCAATGAAATCTTGCTCTTGAATTCTCCTTCCAAGGCTGGAATCTCTTCAAAATTTTTGATGTTAACAATTTTCTTGATCAAGCTCATACCGTCCATCACTATTCTCTCAACTTTTTTGGGTTCGATCTTTGAATATCTGGATGTTATTAACCCCAAGATTTTGTCTATGTTTGAAATGATTATCGCTTTGTAACCCTCCAAGAACTTAAATTGTGTTCTAAAAACATTCAACTCCCTCTTTATTCTTGTCAGTTCATCGCTCAATCTGGTATCCTTTCCTCTTATGATGAGTCCATCACAATAGTTGAGTATGAACCTTCTTGTGTCGAAAAGTTCTTCTGTTGTTACACATAAACCTATGGGTTTAATATCATGAAGTGTCAAAGGCATATTATCACCTATAAATGTTAGTTCAAAATAATAAATAAGTGTTTCGTATGATCAGACAGCCTATAGTTGCAGTTTAGGTCAATTACTTGAAAATGAAATGAAAGGTGGGGAGATGTGACAATAAGGCAACCAATCGTGGCAGTGCTTGGACAGTGATAGTCGCTATAGGCATCACCCAAAAACATTGACCACGGTAAGACAAGCCTTTTAGACGCAATTAGAGGTAGTACTGTAAATCTGATGGAACCTGGTCGGATAACTCAACACATCGGTGCATCTTTCATTCCAATAGATGTGATAAAAAGATTCTGTGGACCATTGTTAGAAAAGTTCAGAATAGAAATAGCCATCCCAGGTCTTTTGTTCATTGACACCCCTGGCCATGAAGCCTTCACAACATTGAGGAGAAGGGGTGGTTCTGTCGCTGATTTGGCTATACTTGTCGTAGATATCAACGAAGGTTTTCAACTACAGACAGATGAATCCTTGAATTACTTGAAACAATTTAAAACTCCTTTTTTTGTCGCAGCGACAAAGATCGATTTGGTTCCTGGATGGTATCCTCACAAGAATGAGTGTTTCATCAATAGCTTCAACAAACAGAGCGAGGATGCACAAGAAGAATTAGAAAAGAGAATCTATAACATAATCGCACAATTATCTCAACGTGGGTTTGAATCAGAGAGGTTTGACAGGATATCTGATTTCAAGAAACAAATTGCAATAGTACCGACATCTGGAAAAACAGGAGAAGGCGTGCCTGAATTGTTGATGATGTTGGCTGGGTTGTCACAACATTTCTTGAAGGAAAGGCTGGAGTTATCAAAAGAATGTAGAGGCACTGTATTGGAAGTGAAAGAAGTGACAGGTCTAGGGACAACCATAGATGCGATAATTTATGATGGAACTATCAAGTGTGGAGAATATCTGATAATCGGTGGAAAAGAACCAACGGTCACGAAGATTAAGGCATTGCTTAGACCACAAGCATTGAAAGAATTAAGGATCGAGAAAAAATTCGAATCACTCAAAGAAGTCCATGCTGCAGCTGGAATAAAGATATCTGCACCTGATCTAGAGAATGTTATCGCTGGGAGTCCGATAGTATGCGTTTCTGATAAGTCCAAAGTCGATGAAGCAAAAAAGGCTGTTCAGAAAGAGATTGAAGAAGTTGAATTTTCAAAGGAAGGTGAAGGAGTCATAGTAAGAGCAGACACCCTCGGTAGTCTAGAAGCACTAATTACAATTTTAAAAAATAATGAGATACCGATAAAAAAAGCTGAAGTCGGACCGATAACGAAACAGGATGTTGTTGAGTTAGATTCAGTAAAAGATGAATTGAAAAAAGTTATCCTTGCTTTCAACGTTGAACCCCTACCAGATGTTGAAGTAATGGCAAGTGATCACAAGATTCAGATTTTCAAGAACAACATCATTTATCGAATAGTAGAAGATTATCAGAAATGGTGTTCTGAAAAGAAAGAGAGAGAAGAATTGGAGAAACTCGAGAAGCTTGTTAGGCCTTGTAAGTTCAGGATTCTCCGTGGGTTTGTATTTAGGAAGAGGAAACCGGCTGTATTCGGCGTGGAAATTCTGGCTGGTGTTTTGAAACCAGATACACCTATGCAGAAAGAAGACGGAAAAGATGTGGGGAAGATAAAACAAATCGAGAAAGAAGGTAAGATTATCAAAGAAGCTAAGACTGGAGACAAGGTCGCTGTATCGATGGAGGAACCAACTATCGGTAGACAAATAAATGAAGGTGATGTCTTAAAATCTGTCATTACTCCTGCTAATCTTGCAGGCTTGAAAGAAATTTGGAATAGGTTGCACGATGATGAGAGACAGTTGTTAAAAGAATGGAAATTAATTCAAGATTGATTGTTGAAAAAGTAGATTTTTTTCCATTTCTCTTTCAATTGTTCGAATTCTATATCCATAAGTTTTTTCTTGTATTTAAAATACCCTATGACAATCGTAATCATAACAAAAATTAAGACAATTAGGATTATATACCACGTCTTTATTTCTGTTGGTGTTTCTTCTGGAATTGTTGTTGATGATTCAGGTATGGTAGTAACTCCTATGGTTGTTGTCTGAGGTATGGTTGTTGTAATAGTTGTAGTCTGGTTACCAACAATCGTAGTTGTTGTTTCCCCCTCCACCATCAGATATAGTAGTGGAAACTGAAAAAGTTGTTTGAGCAGATTCAGCAGAAGTATTTGCAGCGATGGTCCAAATTCCTTCTATATAACCTTGCACTATGTCTGGACCGGGTATTGTGAAAAAATCAGTTGAAAAATTACCATCAACATCAGGATACGTCTGATTCAACCAGAAATAACTTTTTTTGGATTCCATACTTTGATTGCCACCCTAGATTTGATTGAAAAAATCCAATACCATTTATCTGAATTGTTTTCCAAAATTGTAAATTCCCTTGTCGGTTTGAATAGATGCTGCAAAAACATTGGCAAGAGGATATTTACTCACTATTAATTATTGTGTCCAAAAGAAGAAAACCTTACGATATAGTTCAATCTATTCTGAATGTGTTGAAAGATGGAAAATGTCATAATATTCATGATATCGCGATAAAGAGTGGAACGCATTGGAGTACTGTTAAAGAATATTTAGAATTAATCAAAACCCTTCAGGATCAAAAGAAAGTCATTATTGAACCTATGAAAAAAACGACATTATCTACACGCTATAGCTTCCGAATCTCTCTCTGTTATCTATGCATAAAAATATCTATAACTACCAGAAGGAACAGCTCATGCACAAGTTGCTTGGAATGAGTCATAGTATCTTGACATTCATAAATTCAATGTTTGTGAGTTATTTTAAGAAGAAGAATTCAACATGTCGTCTATTTATTCTTTTGGTCTAAAATTATCACTTGGTAATGTTCATTCAATAAACCACGTAATATCCTTCAAGAAAAGTTAAGACAAGGAGAAAGTCTCGACTTGAGTTTTATGTAGATATATTTTGATTCCTAAATTTCCAAAAAAATCTTCTGCTTGTAAATTCGGCAAATAAAGTAGTCTTTAGAAGTTAATTCCAGTTTTCTATGAAGCGAAATGAAAATCTTTACTCAATTACAGTCGTCCTTTCATGATGACAAATCTGGCATTGCCAGTGTGAGCGGAATCCTCGAAAGAGGACGCATCACATGCCAAAAATAGGAGGAAAAAATCTTGAAATGGTCGAGTGTAAAGATGTTTCTTCTGTTGACGTGTCTGTTGCTAGTGCTATTAAACTCTTGCTGGTATCAAAAAGTTTATCAGCTTGGGCAAGAAATTGTCGATACAAGCGATGACCTTAGATACGATTCTTCTGCGGAGTTTAAGCTAGACAGAGAAAATCCATTCCAATCCATAAGAAGGGACGACGATTCCATCGAGTTGGCTGTAGGCCTTGAGAATAATAGAAGTCATGATTTGGCGTGCCTTATTCAACAGAATGGAGGCAAGGTTACTGATAACATTACGATAGCCAACGAAATCAAGGCTATGGTTGTCGATCTCCCGTATGGAATGATGACGAAATTCAAGGTTGAAGCTCAAAATCTTTCAAGGTACATTCAACCCATAACGAAGTTTTGCGCTGATTTTGTTCCGAACGACGCTTATATAAACTTTCAATGGGCTTTGGAAAAGATAGATGCATACTCTGCATGGAACATTACTATGGGAAGCAAAGAAGTCTTAGTAGCGATAGTCGATACAGGCATTGATTACAACCATCCTGATTTGGCCGATAACTACGTGAACCTAGGTTATGACTGGGTGAACAACGACAACGATCCCATGGATGATCATGGTCATGGCACGCATTGTGCTGGCATAGTTGCTGCTTCTTTAAACAACAGCTTAGGAGTATCAGGTTTAGCTCAAGTGAGGATCATGGCTGAAAAAGGCTTAGACTATTCTGGCTCAGGATGGGATGACGATCTTGCTAAGGCAATTATCCATGCAGTTGAACAAAGAGCAGACATAATCAACTTGAGTTGGGGGTCAAGCGAAGATAGTTCTTTGATTCATGATGCAATCGAATACGCTTACAGTAAAGGTGTTCTGGTAGTTGCTGCTGCTGGAAACGATGCTTCAGACCGCAAACACTACCCCGCTGCTTATGAAGAAGTTATAGCAGTTGCTGCTACCAACAAGTTCGATGAAACTGCAAGGTTTACCAACTTCGGAGAATGGGTTGAGATTGCAGCTCCTGGGGTTGAGATATTATCGACATGCTGGGATGATTATTACAAGATTTTCAGCGGTACATCGATGAGTGCTCCTTGTATAGTAGGAGTTGCTGCACTGACCTGGAGTAATTTCCCTTGGATGACGAGAGACCAAATCCGAACACAACTCAGGATAACATCAGAAGACTTGGGAGAAAAAGGTTTTGACGTCAAGTATGGACATGGAAGGATAAACGCAAGAAAGGCTGTAGAAAGCATTCCACCCGAACACGATATACTTTTAATGGATTGGCAAAGACCAAGGCACATCAGAATGGGAGATGCAACGATTATCAACGGCACGATATTGAACTTTGGAATGAACGATGAGAAAAATGTAAGAGTTGAGTTGTTGGCTAACAGTATTCTAGTAAACTTTATGGTTATAGACTCGGTAGAGAGTGGAAAATGCGTGAAAGTTAGCTTTTCTTGGATGCCAAGAGGAGAAGGAAAATACAACGTCACACTGTACATATCAAAGCTTGATGATGCCGTTCAAAACAATTTCCTGTCTGCTGAAATTTCAGTAAGCGTTCCAAGAACAATCCTTGTTCCAAGGGATTATTCTCGAGTACAAGCTGCTGTCGAAGCTGCATACCCTTGGGATACGATTGAAGTGTCTGTAGGAACTTACTATGAGTCTATTAAGATCGATAAACCACTGAGCCTTCTGGGAAAAAACAAAGAGAGAACGATCATCTATGGCCTCGAAAGTTCTGACGTTATCGCTGTATCAGCCTCCAATGTGAAAATCAGCGGGTTCACTATACGTAACGGAAAGAGAGGAATATACCTCTTGGATTCAAGTGAGTGCATCCTATCTGGGAATATAATCATGAACAACTCTGAAGGTATTCTGGTGAAATACTCAAGCTTTAACGTACTGAAGGATAACATGATGGAGTTAAACGAGCGCGACTTTGGAGTGGAAGGAAGTTCAATCTCACACTTCATTCAGGACATGGATACCTCTAATACCATCAACAGAAAGCCTGTGTACTATTGGATCGATCAGAGCGATAAAAAAGTGCCTACAGATGCAAGTCAGGTAATCCTCGTGTGCTCGAGAAAGATAGTTGTTGATGGTCTATCCTTATTCTCGACTAAACAAGGGATATTGCTCGTTTGTACCGATGATTCAAGAATAGAAAACGTTTACGTTGCGAGTTGTGAATGGGGAATATTGTTATTAGGCTCGATGGAAAACAAGATTCAGAACAATAGTATAGCTTTAACAGATAACGCCATAGCCTTGAAAGGCTCGGATGATAACACGGTAAGAATTAACGAAATAACCAAATGTGCTCATGGAATCAAGCTATGGTTTTCCAGGGATAACAGCATCTCCGAGAATACTCTGATAAAAATAACTCAAGATGGACTCTTTCTCGGTTTTTCCGAGCACAACCACATCCATCGAAATAATCTCACAGAAAATGAAAACGGTATTAGTTTGTATTGCTCAACCAACATACTAAGGGATAATAAGATGATCAACAATTCATACAGTTTTGGAGTCTATGGCAGCCTAATACAAAACTTCATTCAAGACGTAGATCCCTCGAACACTGTCGATGAAAGGCCTATCCACTATCTCATCAACAGAAAAGGGCTTACTTTAGACGATAAAACTCTACCAAACACAGGATACCTTGGTATTATAAATTCGACGGGAATCAAGATCAAGAACTTAGAGCTAAAGAACAATCAACAAGGAATCTTGCTTGCTTTCACTCAGAATTCAACGCTAGAGAATTTGAAGATATCGGATAATCGCATAGGTATAGAATTGGTAAATTCCAGTGAAAATTTAATAAGAAACAATGTCCTAAGGAACATAGAGTTAAACATCCACCTACAATCCTCTTCAAAGAATACAATCGTCGACAACAAACTTATGTTTAAACTCTTCACTACTGGCATAGAACTCAAAGATTCAAAATACAATGTAGTGATGAACAACTCAGTCTCAGAAAGTGTTGTTGGAATCATTCTCTATTCCTGTGAGAACAACTATTTCGTCGAGAACACTCTCGAAGCTAATCTAGTAACTCTGTATCTAGGAGGTTTCTTGGTTGGCAATCTCATCTACCACAACAATTTCATCGGTGAGAATATCCAAATATTCATACTAGGAATATCTTTGAACACGTGGGACAAAGGCTATCCTTCTGGTGGCAACTACTGGAGCGATTACACTGGAATCGACAGATACAGCGGCCCTTCCCAGAACGAATCAGGCAGAGATGGCATAGGCGATACTCCCTACAAGATCGATCAATTGAATCAAGACAGATACCCTCTCATGAGTCGATGGGTCAGAAAACTCAAGACTGACTTGAACAACGACGGAGAAGTCAACATAATCGACATCGCAATTGTAGCTAAAGCCTACGGAAGTAAGCCTGGAGACCCGAGATGGGACCCAGATGCTGACTTAGACAATAATGGCATCGTCAACATAATCGACGTCGCAAAAGTAGCAAGGGAATTCGGAAAAACTGCTTAGCAAAATAATCCACAAAAACCTCCAAACCTCCTTTTTTTATTCTAGTTATAATTTCTATACATTAAGTTATACTTACAACAGAATTTATCAACCTCCTCAACCCAGACAAAGAACCAACCACCCAAACTCCGCACAAACACCCTTAATCCGCTTCCAAAATTCGATTGGCGATTCGTACGCAGTTTTCAATTGATAACAATGAATTTTCGTGTACAGAACTTGATTGTTAAACTTATTAACCCGAAAGACAAACAATTATTCAATGTTGAAGCAACTCTTGTCCAAACTGTGCCTCTAGCCGGATAATAAAATTCGGCATCAGAAAAAAACAAAAGAGATAAAGTCCAGATGTACAGGTGCAAGTCGTGTGAAAAAATATTCTCAGATAAGAAGTTGAAACACAAATCTTACAACCTTGGTCATATGTTAGAAGAAACGAACAGAATCATCAACAAGAGATTTAAGCAGAAAGTGCCAAAAAGTACAATTCACTCTTGGATAAAGAGTTATGCAGACGTATGCATCTTTACTAGTTTGAGAAAAAGATTCAAGGACATTAATCCAGAATCTATAATAAAATCAAGGAAGTTTCATCATCAACAGGTTTATCATTTCAGGTTCCACACTAAAGCTGAACTTGCTAACGAATAAGTTTCCAAGTCTGAGAAGATACATCTACAGGATATACAGATACTGTCCAGACAATCTATTTGTTGATAGTGAGAGAGCTTCCAATCCAAGTTTCAAAGTCTCGCTTACAAAAACAACAAGGAATAACAACGCATTGAAATTGACAGAACTGGCAGTAAACCTGCTAGAGCAACCATGAAAGACACGGCAAGATACAGAAATTTATGCTTGTCAACGATTCAGCTACGATAGCAGTAGAAGTACCAGCATACGTATATCCAAATGAACTCAGGTATGGTCTGTTCAAACTAGATGGAAATTAGTTTAATGAATGTCCTTTAATTTTCCTAAATAAGTTCCGTCTAACAAATAAATTTCAGCTATTTCCATATCAACGAAATCATTCTTCAACAGAGGTCCTAGAAGTTCATCGCTCGTCGTCTTAACGTTAACAGGGGTCCCTCCTAGCAAATCGTTGAATGCAGGCATGATTACAACTTCTAGTTTACCTGTTTTCTTGACTTTGTATCTTTCTTTTATTTTTTCTTGATCGATCTTACTTTTTATCCAAACTGGTTCTACAATCCTGTAACCAAAATTATCTGTGAATTGGATTGTAGGGTGAGTATGACTTATTATCAAATAGTCACAGGTCAAGAGTTCTTTAGAAGGCCAGGCATGACCATGGTTGAAGCCGAAATTCTTGATCTTGAATCCTTTTGTTCCGTGAAGTTTTATGTCTTCTGGTAAAATCTCTTTAAGGTAACTGTCATGATTGCCCGCGCAAATCATGATTTTAATTTTTCTAGATAGTGATTTCAAGAATTCTGGTATTTCTCTCAACTCTTGAACACTTATACCAGGAACGTCGTGCTTAACATCGCCGAGTATTATCAGTCTCTTAGCCTTAGTTTGCTTTATTAACTTCTCAACCGTCTTTTTCATCTCTTTGACTTGGCTGGGTATGTTTATCCCAGACTTAAACAACTGATATTCTAGACCGATGTGTAAATCAGCAATTACTAAGGATTTTATCTCTGGGATGAACAATGCTGGAAAATTTTTTATGAACTTCATACAATCAAATTCTTGGTTTTGGGGTATTTTTTAAATCTTTCATCAAAACTTTACTCCCCTAAATTGTTTAAATGCATAAATATAATTAACCATAACAGAAACGTGATTGAGAGATAGTGAGAAGAATGAAAACTATCGGAACGGTTATCTCAACTTTCGAAGGACCTTCCACTTATCAATTTAACTTCGTGATAAAAGAAGATTCGGGCGAAATACCAGTTCATAAAGGGCAATTCATTCAATTAAAAACTGAGGAAGGCATCCTCATCGGAAGGATAGATGAAGTCATTAAAACCAACCGATACTTCATGCAGGCAGAGTCAGTCAGAGAATACGAAAAGTCTGGCAAGCCCTTGATGGATATGTTTCCTGTCGATAGATGGGAATATCTTGTGGCCAAGACAACTACTCTCGGTGTCTATAACAATGGCTTGATGAAAAGAGTTACTTATCCTCCGTCTCCTGGCTCAACAGTGAAAGAGGTTGACAAAAATATTCTTACTGATTTTCTTGGTCTAGACTCAGATGGACTGAATATCGGAAAGATTGCTTTTCATGATCTGGATGCAAAGATAAACTTGACAAGACTTTTCCATAAGCACCTGGCAATACTTGCTATTTCAGGGGCAGGAAAATCACATCTTGTCTCTGTATTCGTGGAAGAATTATTAGAAAGATCTGAGGAATTGGGTAAACCTGCCATTATCGTCATCGACCCACACGGAGAATATGTTGGTTTTGCTGAAGATGAAAACTATTCTAAAAAGACAAAAGTCTTTAGCAAAGAATCCCCGTTGAGTATATCTGCTTCTTCTTTATCCCCTTATCAAATAATAGAATTCTTACCCCAAATTTCACCAGTTCAGAGGAGGGAATTGATAAAGATAATTCAAGACTTAAAGAACAAGAAAAAATATTATGGTTTTAAAGAACTGATAAAAGCAATAGAAGACAGCGAGATAAAGAAAGTAACCAAGGACACGATGATAAGTTGGATATCAAACTTAAACATAACTCATCTGTTCTCTAACGTTAATTATCCTTCGATCAATGATTTGGCCAAGCCAGGACAGTTGAGTATTATCGATTTGTCTGGGTTTAACAGGTTGAACGAGAAACAGATCATAGTCACTTCCTTTGCCAGAAAATTGTTCAATGCAAGACGTCAAGAGAAGATTCCTCCTTTCATTCTTGTACTGGAGGAATCGCATCAATTCTGTCCTGAGGGTGTGGAAAGACAGGGGGCAATATCCAAGGAGATAATCGAAACTATAGCAAGAGAGGGAAGGAAATTCCATGCGTCTTTAGTCTTGATATCTCAAAGGCCTATTCAATTGAGTACTACAGCCTTGAGTCAGTGTAACAGTCAGATTCTCTTGAGAATTTTAAATCCATATGACTTGAAACACATTGGTGAATCGAATGAAGCAATAACTTCTGATTTAATAAAAACTCTTCCAGGTCTACAAGTTGGAGAAGCGGTAATAACTGGAAATGCTGTGAATCATCCATTGTTCGTTCAGATAAGACCAAGAAAAAGCAAAGAATCTTCAAGACTGGGGATTAATTTTGAGGATGCGATACGATCTTTTAACAATGGATTAAAGAAGAATGAAAAGGATTTGGAAACTTTTATGTGAATCAAAATCAGATAACTGAAACTTTAGTTACACCATCAATACTTTTATCCCGTTCTATCCTATACGCATTTCCAGTGACAGCATCTTCTAGTTCTCTTTGATGGGTTATCAAGAACGTTTGATCGATGAATTCATTGATTCTTTCTCTTAACGTAGCTGCCAATTCTGTTATGCTTCGACTATCGAGGTTTGCCGTAGGTTCATCTAAAATAAGCATTTTTAAATTTGGTGCCAAAACCAATGAAAATGCTATCCTCAAAGCTAAACAAGCGATAGATCTTTCACCACCTGAAGCAATTCCATCAGCACTGACCCAACGTCCCATCCTATCCTTCAATTGTAGAACATAATCTCCACTCTCGATGTTCAATGCAACACCGATGAAATCTTCATAAGGATAAATGCTTGGCCAGATTTCATTCATCGTATAATTAACAGCATCGATGAATTCGGTCCTCAATTGTGTTTGCGTGTTCACCAAAGCCTTCTCAAAAATTTTAAAGTCCCTTATTGTCTTCTCCAGTCTTGCAACTTCTGCTTTTTGCGTTTCTATCATCTTAAGTTTTTCTTCTTCCTCATTCTTCCTGATTTCTTTCTCCTTCAGTATTTGACTCAAGTTTTTCAATCGTTCTTCTAGCTCGGATTTTTTACTCACGATTTCAGTAAACTCTTTCCTTAACTTTTCTATATCTTGACCCTTAAGTTTTTTGTTTATCTCATCGATGCTTCTTTTAACATCCTCTATCCTAGAATTCAGAAACACTAATCGAGATTTTTTTTTCTCTATCTCAGGAATCCTAGAGTAAAGATAGGAAAGATTTTTTTGTTCATCTTGAGTTTTTTCTAGGTCTCTCTGAATGTTGGATATTTCAAGTTTTATTGCATTGAAGTTTTTTTGATAAGACTCTAAATTTTTCTCATACTTGGAATACAATTTCCTCAATTCTTTCAATTGTTTTTGTAAATCATCCAAATCTTTAACCTCATTCAGAAATTGTTTAAATCTATCAACTGTTTCTTCAAAGGAACTCAGAATCTCTTTCTTAATTTTCTCTTCTTTCTCTAGGACTTTGATTTCCTTCTCAATTTTCTCTATATTTTTCTTCTGCTTCTCTATCAACGTTCTCTTTTTTGTGGGAGTCAACTTAGAAAGACAAACAGGACAATGATCTTTTAATTCATAAACTTGCTCGAGTATAGTTTTAGTTTCTGATAATTTTGTAGTGAGCGAAGATAACTTCTTGATGATCTCTTCTAACATCTCTTTTTCTTTGTCAAATTTCTCTAATGGTTTTTCCCCATAAGTCTTTCTAATATCAACAAGCATGTCTTTAATCGATAACTTTCGGGAGATCTCTGATTCTAGTTTTTTCATCTTATCTTTTTCCAAGAATTCGATCTTCGTCTTTGTCTCTGATATCAGTTCTGTCAGTTTCTCTTGTTCACTCCTTTTTTTCTTGATATTATTCTCTATCTCTTTAATCTTCTCAGAAAATTGTTTCATCCTATCCTCAATGTCTTTTGGTGTTTTGCCTTTCAACAAACCCTCAATCTCAGAAATGAACTTCTTATTTTCTTCTATCGCTGACTCAAGAGATTTATCCTGTTCTTTATAATAAATTAAATCCTTGTTGAGTTGTTCTAGTCTTTTTAATTCTATTTCTAACTCTTTTTTTGTTTTATCCAAAGTTTCAATCTCAGCACTCACTTCAAATTTATTCTTTTTAAGTCCATCTAAGTCCTCTTTTAAAACATCGATGAGTTTCTTCAGTTCTTCAACATCAGTCTGTTCGATTATACTCTGTTTTCCTAATTTTCTGTCGACCAACTTGTTAATTAGGGTGACGGTAGAAGACCTAGCCTTCTCGAACTTGTCTATCGTCAGAAGATTGTCAATCCTTCTCATCCTTTCCCCCTTTGGTAGAGTCAGAAAATAATCCAGCTCGTTTTGCTCGGAGTAGATAGCCTTGGAAAACAAGTCGTAGTTAACTTTCAGGATTTTTTCAACCAGTTCAGTAACTCTCTGAGAATTGGGAGCTTCTAAAAGCCTATCGCCTTCTCTTATCTCAGAGTAAGTCGTTCCTTTACCTCTCTCAACAACTCTCATGAGAGAATAATTCTTACCATCGATCGTAAAATCAACAACCACTTCTGCCTGGTTTTTAACAGAAGGTTTGTTCATGATGATGTCATCCAATTTAACTTTCTTCGTTTGTAAATCAGGAAATGTTCCGAACAGACCAAAAGTGAGTGCGTTCATCACCGTTGATTTACCAGAGCCTAGAATACCTACTAAAGCATTAGTTCCTCTAGAAAAATCTAGTTCTGAGTTAAGATGCGAACGAAAATTCTTTAGCTTCACTTTAGTTATCATACAAATCACTCCAATATTTGGATCAGAGTCTTTTGTTGACCAGTTAAGATATTGAACGCTATCTCTGTTTCTCCTTCACTCAGAAGCTTGAAGATGCTTTCGCTATCGAAAGAAGAACTAAACTTTAAATCTTCAAGATTCTTCTTTAAGATCTGTAAGCCCATCTCCTCGACTGATAATTTTCTTTCTCTCAAATTTCTCAACAACTCAACTCTCCTTGTCATCTCAATGGATTCCAGCTCTTTAGAAAAATAGATTATGGCTTTGTCAGAGTACTTCTTCTCAATCTCTCTTAATTCTTTATCGATAACACCTGTCTCTTTACCGAGAATTTTCAATTTAAGAATCGGTAACTTCTTGAACTCCTTATTTAATATTCGAGTTATTTTTTCTTCTATCTGATCTCTCACTGTTACGTCGGGCTTTAATTCTATTTCTTCATAAAAGAATTTCCTGTTGTTCTCTAAATGTATGAAGTTGAACTTCGTTTCTTTTCCTAAATCAATTTTATAGAAACCTTTGGGTACTTCTGACTCTTCCATCTTTAGCTGAGTCACTATCGTGCTCCCAGGAAGCAAAAGAGTTGTGTCGCCTATCTTTGTCAATTCATGAGTATGAACGTGACCGTCTATGATTAGATCAAATCCCTTGGGAAGGTTTGAGAGGTTGAGTGAAGGTGGTTCCAAAGGAGAATAAACGTATGGATCTATGCTTTGATGTAACATAAGAATGTTATAACAATCCTCTATAGGTTTTGGGTTCCATTTTTCCAAAACTTCCTTTGCATATCTTTCTGGAACTCCAGACATACCTTGAACAGCAACTCTCTCACCATCCTTTTCGAAAACTATACCATTGCAATGCAAGTAAATGAGAAAACCTGTCTTTTCTAGAGCCTCTATGGCATTAATCTGCTCTTTAGGCCTTCTTTCATGCGTCCCGTGCAAAGACAGAACAGGTATTCCTGATAGACTTCTCCGAGAAATCTCGTCCAAATCTTTGTTTATCGTCTTCACTAGTTTAAGTCCCTTGTTCTCAGCCAGTATTGGTTTGGATAGAACTCTCAAAGCTCCGGCCCATGTCTCTGTTCTGGGAGTTCTTGTGTCAAAAATATCCCCTGATATTAGTATCAAATCTGAATCTAGGGAATTGGATATTGCTTCTTCAGCATTATCAAAACTATCCTTTTCTAGTCTTGTGTTCCAACCATAACCGAAATGAAAGTCTGAGAGAATTGCGATTCTCATACGATTCAAGAGTATATTGTATCTTCAACTATTTTTAAATGATTTCGCTATTTTTATCGCTGTTTTAACTACTTCAATAGGATTCTTACCGATGATTACGAACAAAGGTTCCTTTCCCCAACCTTCAGTCTCGTAGAACACAACTGGGACCTTACCGTAATTTTTCATCAATTCCTTAACTTTCCAAGGCATAGATTTTTTATCATCCTTCAAGAGCTCCTTTGGCTCTTTTCTCCTGTCGATTTTTCCAAAGGACAATTTTTCTTCCTCACAAAATTTTTTCACATGTTCTATGATTTCTGGATTACACTTAAAATTCATCCCCGCCCTAATTGATTGGTCATATTTTCTTATTTCCAGTACCAACCTAGCCATATGATCAGAAGCACCAAAGATTACATCACCAGATGCTTTAGGATAATTTTTTACAACAGTAATTCTTCCGTCTACTCCCGCCACATCAACAGGTTCTTTTGCATTCGATAAAGCATAAACCACGTTTACTCTCACTTCTGGCATCAAGTGAGTAAATTCTTTGCATCCTTCTATCATTCTGATTGCTTTAGCTAAATCTTTCAATACTTTTTCTTTTTCATTCACTGTGACTCAACCTTCAAAGTGCTAAAGTAAGCTTCCCAGAACGGATCAACTTTCACGGGTTTAAGTTTTTCTTCGCTTCCGTCTCTTCTTACGAATATTCTTTCCTTTTCCGTAATCTCACCGATGACTTGAGCTTTAATTTTGTTTTTTTCAAGTTCACGTAGAATATCATTAGTTTTATTCTTTTCGGCAGTAATAACTAGAGTACCTTCACCTATAGAAATCAACGGATCTATCCCAAAATAACCACAAGTCTTCTCCACTTCTTCAGGAATGAATATTTTTTCTTCAAATATAGTAACACCGTTCTTAGATGCCTCTGCTATCTCATAAACACAATTTAAAAGACCGCCTTCAGTTGCGTCATGCATGGCATTTGCGTGCTTCCCAGCTGTTAGAGCATCTTTTACAACGCTCATCTCAAAAAAATATTTCTTTGCTTTATCTACAAACTCTCTACCAAACTTTTTCTCTAAATCCTTCTCTGCTTGGAAAGCTAATATGCCAGTCGCCTCTATTGCTGGTCCCTTAGTCATGATCACACTATCTCCAACTTTAGCGTTAGAGGAAGGTGTTAACTCTTCTTTTTTTCCTATACCAATGACTGTACAACCACCATTGAGAGGATAAGCGATTCCGGGATAGATACCAGTATGACCACCGATTATGGTAATATTAAGTTTCTTGCATTCTTCATGTACCTGCATCCAAATATTCTTGAGAGTATCATCTTTTGTCCCTGGTGGGAGTAAGAGACATATGGTCATATACTTTGGTTTTACCCCTAGAACAGCTACATCGCTTGCACATATGTGAACGATTGTCCATCCGAAATAAGGCATTAGTACTGGCATGCCAAATGTTGGGTCTTCTGTTATTACCATAACTTTATCTCCGAGATCAACGGCAGCAGCATCGACACCATGCTTAGGTCCTATCATTACGCTTTTGTCTTCTTTGCCTAGATGAGGAAAAATAATCTTATCAAAAGTTTCTCTATCGACTTTACCTATGTTTGGCAACATAAAATCACTAATATAAGATATTTTTAGTCAATTAAATAGATTATAGAAACATGATGCTCAGTGAAGTTGGAGAAAGAAAGATTATAGAAATAATAAAAAATCTTGTTAGAAAGGGTAAAGTTATCGCAGATTTTGATGAGGATGCTTCAATATTCGAAGTTGGTAAGGATAAAATAGCTGTTACAACCGATATGGGATCGATGAGCACACATTTTACGACAGAAGATCCTAAGAAAATCGGGAAAAAAATAGTAACTTCTAACGTCAGTGATATTCTAGCGAAAGGTGGTATGCCTCTTTACATGCTGACCAGTATTGGATTTCCATCTGACTTTGATGTAGATTTTGTCAAGAAACTTTATGCATCCATGGATAAAGAACTAAAAAAATACGGGGCTTACATAATAGGTGGCGATACTAACAGGACTGAGGAATTCGTGTATTCGATAACTCTGATAGGAAAAATAGAAGGAAAACTGTTAAAAAGATCTAATGCAAAGGATGGGGATTTTGTTGTTTTAACTGGTGAAATAGGGAATGCTGCTGCAGGTTATCTTATGAAAATGAAAAAATTAAGAGGGAATAAGGTTTTTTTAAATGCACAAGAAGAACCAGAGATCAACTTTGAGTTGTGTAAGGAAATTATCTCATATGCAAACGCTGGTATAGATATCTCTGATGGTTTGGCTTTTGAACTCGGAGAAATTTCTAGGTTGAGTAAGAAAAAAATTATCATAGATTTCGATAAATTACCGATAAACCCAAAATTATTTGAATTTTGTGAGAAGAATAATCTAGACTGGAAAAAATTAGTGTTTCACATGGGAGAAGATTATCAAATAGTCTATACAACACCAAAACCCATTGGAATAGTTATCGGTAAAGTGTTAAAGGGAGATGGTGTTTTTTTGGTCAAGGATAATAAAGAAATAAAATTGAAGAGTAAAGGTTATGAACATTTTATTTCAAATTAAATTCTAATCTATGTAATTCCTATTATTTACGTGACTCAAATGCAGATGGAAGAAGCGAAGAAAGGAAGAATCACAGAAGAGATGAAGGTTGTTGCGAAAGATGAAACGTTGGAACCAAACAAGATTCGTGCATTGATCGCAAAAGGTCATGCTATTATCCTAAAGAATGTCGTGAGAAAAAACGTCCATCCTATAGGTATAGGCTCTAAACTTTTCACGAAGATAAACACAAACGTTGGTACTTCTGTCGACCTCTGCGATATTGATCTAGAAATCGAGAAAGCAAAAATTGCCGTTAAATTCGGTAGCGATACTGTCATGGATCTTTCTACAGCAGGGGATTTAGATAATATAAGAAAAAGAATAATAGATTCGATCAATGTTCCTTTTGGTACTGTTCCTGTATATCAGGCTGCTATAGAAGCAGTAAAAAAACATGGCTCAATCGTTGACATGACATCAGATGAAATATTTAAAGTCATTGAAAAACACTTGAAAGATGGTGTTGATTTTATAACTGTACATTGTGGCGTCACTAAAAGAATCGTAGACAGACTTGAAAAACATCCTAGAAAAATGGGAATAGTTTCTAGAGGGGGTTGTTTCTTGGCAGCATGGATTAAACATAATGGAGAGGAGAATCCTCTTTACAAGGATTTTGAAACTTTATTGAACTTGGCAAAAGAATACGATGTTTGTCTCAGCCTTGGTGATGGCTTAAGACCTGGTTGTCTAGAAGATGCAAGTGATTGGTATCAAAATCAAGAGTTGTTAAACGTAGGAAAATTGGTTGATATAGCAAGAAAAATGAATGTTCAAACAATCGTTGAAGGACCAGGGCACATGCCCCTGAATCATATCATTAAGAATGTAAGACTAGAAAAAAGAGTTTGTAAAGGAGCTCCTTACTATGTCCTAGGACCTTTGGTTACTGATATGGGCTGTCCTTATGACCATATCGTTGGAGCGATAGGAGGAACATTGGCTGGCTTGGCTGGAGCTGATTATCTTTGTGTTGTTACACCTTCCGAGCATTTAGGCATTCCAATGGTTGAAGATGTAAAAGAGGGTGTGATTGCTTCAAAGTTAGCTGCTCACTCTACTGATATTGTTAAACTAGGGAAAAAAATGAGAAAAAAAGATGAAGATATTTCATCAGCAAGAGCTATGCTGAAATGGAATGAACAATTCAAGAACTGCATCGATCCTGAAAAAGCAGAGAAGATATACAAAAGAATACCGACGAAATCGAATGCATGCACTATGTGTGGAGAGAATTGTGCGTTGTTAATGATGAAAGAGTATTTGAAAGGTAATAAACGTTAATGAATTGCCCATCACAAGGATATTGGTCGACATAAAAGAACGATTTCTTCTTGATTTTCATCGATGAATACTAGATTTGTTACTGCTATACGTGAAAAATTATAAAAAACAAACCAAGCAAGTTATACAAAGCTATCGATGAGACTCATTTTTTCGATTATTTTAGAGAGTGTCCTGGTTGCTCTGTTTTATGTGCGAGAGATAAAAATGTATGTTGGCTTTTAACGGTTGAAGCTGAACAATATAAAAATTTACTCCCAGTATCCAAGGTAGGAAATGGATACTTTTTTGATGGTGGCCAACGTAAACTACTTAAAGACAAACGATGTAGTAGGTATGAAAGAAGACCATTAGAATGTAGATTAAATCCTACCTCAATTCACGAAATTGATTCTAAACTTTACTGGATATCGTATACGAAATTGATTCTAAACTTTACTGGATATCGTATACGATATGCCCCGCTGTTAAAAATGCAAGAGAAGAGGGAAAAAATAGAAACTTTTTAATACTTAACTCATCAAATTCTCTTATGATTGGAATGATCGGTGAATGCCTTCCAAATTGATAAATTACTCCTAACTTTTTCTACGGTCAATAATATTTCAAAAAGTCATAAGAGTAGGATAATTAGAATTAAAAAATTAAGAATTCAGAGATTAAGATTTATTAAAAATAATTTAGAGAAGTTTGAGAGAGAAATTACCGAAAAAATCCCTAAACTAAATGCCCTCCAAATACAACCATTAATGAAAGAATCGAAATTTTTAAAGAATGTTGAAAAATTGGGGAAGTAGTATAGTTAGCATTAAGGCCTATAATGGTCTATTATGCCAGCCTTGGGAGAAAATTCCAGGCCAGTTGGTGACCCGTGTTCAAATCACGGCTTCCCCATAGGTTATTTTAACAAGAATTCAAAGATCATTATAAAATGATAGCATGTCAGAACAATTAGGAATAACTGTAAAAAAATCGAAAGATTTCTCTGATTGGTATAACCAAGTCGTTCAAAAGGCTGAATTGGCAGATTATGCTCCAGTCCAAGGATGTATGGTTATTAAACCGAACGGTTATGCAATCTGGGAAAATATAATGAGAATTATGGATCAAGAATTCAAAAAACAAGGCGTTAAGAATGCTTATTTCCCACAGTTCATTCCCGAAATTTTCTTGAAAAAAGAAGCAGAACATTTCCAAGGTTTTGTTCCTGAGTGTGCATGGGTAACGATCGGAGGAGGTAAAGAATTAGGGGAAAGATTGGCGATAAGACCAACGAGTGAAACAATAATCTATGATGCGTTCAGCAAGTGGATAAGGAGTTGGAGAGATTTGCCGCTAAAAATCAATCAATGGTGCAACGTTACCAGATGGGAGTCTTCAACCAAGTTCTTCATCAGGACGACAGAATTCCTCTGGCAAGAAGGACACACTGCTCATGCAACAAAAGAAGAAGCGGATAAGATGATGATGGACATTCTTAAATTATATCAAAGATTCATTGAAGATTATTTAGCGATTCCAGTTTTAATCGGAAAGAAGAGTGAAAAAGAGAAATTCGCCGGCGCAATGACAACAACAACACTTGAAGCTTTAATGCCTGATAAAAGAGCGATACAGTTGGGAACTTCTCATAACTTGGGACAGAACTTTTCGAGAGTTTTCACCGTCAAATTTCTGGACAAGGACGAGAAAGAAAATTTTGTCTGGAACACTTCTTGGGGTGTTTCGACAAGGATGATCGGTTCTCTGATAATGACGCATGGCGATGATAAAGGCTTGATAATGCCACCACAGATAACTTATGCGCATGTTGTGATAGTACCAATTTACTACAGAACAACAGATAAAATAAAAGTTCTAAAAAAAGCTAAAGAGATGAAACAAAAATTAGAAAAAGAAAACTTAAGAGTTATTCTCGATGATCGAATTGAATACACACCAGGATGGAAATTCAACGAATGGGAATTGAAGGGTATTCCATTGAGAATAGAAATAGGACCAAAAGATATTCAGAAGAAACAAGTGATTATAGTGAGAAGAGATAATTTTGAAAAAATTGTAGTTAAGGAGAAAAATCTCACAAAAAAAATCATGAAAACTCTGGACGAGATACAAAAAGATCTGTTTAACAAAGCGAAAAAATTCTTGAATGATCACATAACTACCGTCAAGACGTTCGATGAGCTCGAGCATACTCTAGACAAGAAAGGTGGGTTCATAAGGGCATGTTGGTGTTCCAATCAGAAATGTGAGGAAAAAATCAAAGAAGAAACTGGTGCGACGATAAGAGTAATCCCATTCAAGAAAGAAA
Source organism: Candidatus Aenigmatarchaeota archaeon (assembly GCA_030018415.1). Classification (GTDB taxonomy): domain Archaea; phylum Aenigmatarchaeota; class Aenigmatarchaeia; order CG10238-14; family CG10238-14; genus JASEGC01. The sequence continues at coordinate 498,230 of JASEGC010000001.1, read as the reverse complement.
AATTGTTTTCTGGTTGCATCTATTGTGGTGAAAAGGCAAAAGAAGTCGTTTATCTTGCAAGGGCTTATTAACTCAAACTATTTAAATATCAATATTTAAAAATTATATGAATTCTGGGTGTTTTCCTTGAAAGGAGTGAAGAGTGGTACTACAACTGTTGGAATCGTTTGTAAAGATGGTGTAGTATTAGCAGCTGAGAAAAAGGCAACGATGGGATACCTAGTTGCATCGAAAGAAGATGTAAAAATAGTGGAGATAATGCCACACATTGCGATGACTCAGGCTGGCATGGTCGGGGATGTTCAGGCCCTGACAAGATACTTGACTGCTGAATCAAAACTGTTTGAACTGAGGACAAGAAAAAGAATACCCGTGAAAGCCGCAGCAACTTTATTGTCTAACATCCTCTACGGGGGGAGATGGAGTTTCTTCCCTTATATGGTTCAATTGATATTAGCTGGTTACGATGAAAGAGGTCCAAACCTTTTCATCCTACATCCTGATGGTTCTTCGTTAGAAGAGAAGAAATTTTTTGCCACAGGTTCAGGCTCTCCGATAGCTTTTGGAGTACTCGAAAGTCAGTACAAGGAAAGTCTTTCGATTGATGAATGTAAAAAACTCGCGGTTATGACAGTTAAAGCTGCGATCGAAAGAGATATAGGATCTGGTGGAAAAGGTATAGACGTTGCAGTTATAGACAAAAATGGCTTCAGGATGTTAAAAGAAGCTGAAGTTGAAAAGATACTAGAAGGTATAAAGAAGTGACCCTCTAGGTAATAGAATGGAAATTCTGGAAAAAGTAAAGTCAAGTCTACCGAAAGAAGTAGTCGATAGAATAGAATTGGAAGGATGTGAGATAGTAGTTTACACAAAGGATAAATTCTTCTTCCTTGATGCATCAGAACAAGTCAAGAGTATAGTTCAAGAGTTGAAGAAGAGGATAGAGGTTAGACCTGATAGCACTCTATCCCTTTCGCCAGAAGATGCGAAAAAAATCATCATGGAAATTGTGCCTGAGGAAGCAAAAGTTAAAGATATTCGTTTTGAGCCGGAAAGAAGTCTTGTTATAATCACGGCAGAAAAACCTGGATTGGTCATCGGGAGAGGCGGAGAAACATTCAAAGAAATAAAAGAAAAAACTTTATGGGTTCCTAGGATAGAGAGAGTTCCTGAGATTACGTCGAGAATCGTAAGATCAATAAGAGACTTATTGTACAAAGAAACGAAATGGAGAAAGACTTTCTTAAAAAAGGTTGGGAAGAACATTTTCACAGAAAGAGAGACGAAAAGAGATTGGGTCAGGATTGTCTGCTTAGGAGGATGGAGAGAAGTTGGTAGATCTTGTAATCTAGTGGAGACGCCAAAATCAAAAATTCTAATAGAGTGTGGTGTTAATGTTGGTGGGGATGAAAGCAGTAGATTCCCTTACTTGCAGGTAAAAGAGTTTGATCCGAGTGAACTAGATGGAATCATAGTATCTCACCCCCATCTCGACCACTGCGGTATGGTGCCTTATCTGTATGAGTATGGTTATGATGGTCCGTTCTACTGCACAACTCCTTGTCTTGATCTATTTACTATGCTTTGTCTGGACTACATCGATGTTTTACAAAGGAATGGGGTTCAACCACCCTTCACAGCTAAAGGCGTGAAAGAAGCTGTCAAGCATTCCATTACACTAGAATACGATGAAGTCTCTGATGTCGGTCCTGATACGAGACTAACTTTTCAGCAAGCAGGACATTTACTCGGTTCTGCACAAATTCATCTCCACGTCGGTCAAGGCCTGCACAACATAGTGTTCACTGGAGATATAAAATTCGGAAAGACAAGACTGTTCGATCCGGCATTCACAAACTTCCAGAGGATAGAAACGCTAATAATAGAATCCACGTACGGAGGGTCAGAAGATGTAATGCCACGCAGAGAAGAATCTGAACAATTTTTACTCGACACAATAAACAGGACGATGGAGAGAGGGGGACAAGTACTGATCCCATCGTTTGCCGTGGGAAGAGGACAGGAAGTAATGGCTATTCTCTCCGAAAATAAGTTTGAATACCCTGTTTTCATCGACGGTATGATCTGGGATGCTACAGCCGTGCATACAGCTTACCCAGAATACATGTCGATGGATATGGAAAGAAAAATCTTTCAAGGCAACAACCCCTTCATGAATGAAATCTTCAAGAGGGTAACATCTTCCCAAGAAAGAGAAAAAGTGTGGAATGAGAAGCCTTCTGTTATAATCTCGACTTCTGGTATGCTTACTGGTGGGCCGGCTATGGAGCACTTGAAAGCTTTGGGTGAGAATAAAAACAATACCCTGATCTTCGTCGGTTACCAAGGCGAAGGAACTATGGGAAGGAGAATACAGAAAGGTTGGAGAGAGATTCCTTTCACTGTCGAAGGTAAGACCCAAATAATGAAGTTGAAGTTAGAAGTCCAGACTATCGAGGGATTGAGTGGGCATTGTGATGTTAATCAACTCATCAACTTCGTCCATAGATTGAAATCAAAGCCAGAGAGGATACTGGTATGTCATGGTGATAACACAAGGCCAATCAATTTAGCCAGATCTCTTCATAAATTATTCAGAATAGAGACAATGGCACCGAAGAACTTAGAAGCTGTTAGATTAAGATGATCAGTAAGGATATCCTATTCCTATAGTGAAACTGTAGATTTTTAGTCCTGTCGTTGTGTTGTACACGTCAACCATAGATTCCTTGTATCCTTCTGTAAAATATGGTATTTGATAGGGAACTGTGATATCGCCTTCTACTACTTTCCACCATACAACAACACCACCAGTCTTTTCTGGCAAGAATATACGGTTCATAAAATCATTAAATTCGTCATTATCCATTGCAAAGTCGTAAGTCTTGTTTAACCTGTCTATAGTGTTGAGTGTATCCCTAACCTTTATCACCAACAAAGCCTTATCCCATTTAGATCTAACGACGTATTGAGGGAAAAAGTGTAGGAAAGCGACGAAAAGTATCATTCCTGTTATCATGACCTCTATTATACTCATTATACCCTTCATCTCATCACATCTGCACGATTATTTCAGCCAGTTCCATCTTTCCAGAGTTGTTCAAGGTTGCGATACGTTTTACTGTAGCGTTCACTGCTGCTCTTGGAAAGGCAGAAGGAACACAATCAAACAGAAGTTGTCTGTTGCCATCCTCAGTGATGTTAAAAATAAATATCGAGAAAGATCTGTTCAAATCCAAAAAACCTTGTACTCTTTTAAAATGTTCATCATTGTGATAACAGTTTAACCCACTCAATTGTTGTACTTTAAGGTTTGAGATCAAGTTTGATTTATTCCAATATTGATCAGAGAGTCCTAATCTTTTAATATCGATTATGTCATTCCAGTCTGCAGGTTCTCCAGGATTGTTCACCAATACCTCAGAGAGTTGATAGGCTTTTGAATATATATTCTCTTTCTCTACTTCTTTTACGAACCTCGGGATGTTGGCAGAATACGCCAAATAAACTAACACTACCAAACCAATAAAGAAGATAAAAGATGCTAGATATTGGATGGTAAGTTGTGCCTTTATTTCAACCACCCATTAAACCTAGATAAATGATGATGAAGTATGCACCAAAAGTTAGGCTCACCAGTATAATGCTATGTTTAAAGCCAGCCTTCACAGAATCCTCTCCTATCTGTCCAGCAACTATCCCACCCATCACAGCCTGCATGATGCTGATTGAAAAAAACATGCCTAAGTAATAGCAACTGATACCAGTACTCTTTACACCGAACATCGAGCAGATGCCGGCATACATGTTGCAAGGTAAGCATGAACCACCACTCCTACCCACGCAAACACCACATGGGTCGGCAATAATACCTACGACAGCACCTTCAGCAGTAGTTGGCATGAGTAAAGATTCAAACACTGGCACCATCAACCAGTTTATCCCGACGATTATTCCTATGAATACGATGGAAATGACGTACATCGCTATGACGTATTGATTGAGTATACTTTTTCTGTCTTTTTCTGTATCTTGTATCGTTAACAAAGTGCTTGAGACGGAGTTCAAAGTCTCGTCCACATCCCCCCCAGACTTATAAGTCTCGATTATGATCCTGAAAATTCTAGTCAATGTCTTACTCCTTTTTAACCTTTTTTTAGCTTGATTCAGAACTTCCAGTATGTTAACGTTCCAAGACAACTGATTGGCCATCTTTTTCACTTCTCTAGAGAGTAGACCATAATCCGTGTGACTTGCGAAGATGATGGCTTTATGAAGGGGCATACCAGCTCTTGTTGTTTCAACCAAGTCTCTCAAGAAATGGGGGAAATGTAACTCGATCTCTTTCATCTCCCTGTAACCAACATAGCTGAATATCAGCTGAGGGGTAACGATCAAAAAAATAGATAGGATTATAGTATTTCCTAAAACCCCTCCTCCACTCATCACACCTATGAATATCAAAAAAGATGATATTAGGATACTTATCAACAAAACTCTTCTCTCTCTTGTCATCTCTAATTTAACCATCATTCACCTCCAGGTGTGGCTGCTTTTATGAGAATTATGAAAGCAACCGATATCAACGGGACGAAGAGAAAAATAAGAAAGAATTGAACGAGGATGATATTTTCAGCCACCATACCAGTGAACCCTGACATCACAGAAGTGAGTATGATGAAAAAAATCGTGCCCAGAACTAACGCTGTTAAATAGATTTCCAAGTAGATAGAGAGTGTGCGTGAAAACTCATCCAACCTCCTCTTGTAATCAGCCAAAAAACTCATCGATTTTTCATGTAGGTAAGTGCGAAGATCACCACCTGCTCTTAATGTCGATAGTATCGTCCAGAATAGATCTCTGAGCTCCTTTGATGGTGTACGTTCAACAGCTTTTTCCAGACTATCATAAACGTTTAAACCAAACATCTTCATGTCAGCAACAATTCTCCTGGCTTCATGACTGATTTCTCCATATTCTCTGAACTGAGAGAAAATTTCAAAAATTTTATGAGGTGGTAGACGAGAGCTTGCGATAGTCGATAAATAAATTCCAGCGAATGGTAAAGTTCTATCTATCTCACGGGCCTTATCCCTGATCAAGAATTTTGGGTAGTTTATGAACATCAGAAAAAAGAACGCACAGATCGAGACTGATGTTGTGATTGCCATGAAAAAACTGAATAGAATACCTAAATTCAACAGAGAAAAAATTAATGAAAAGAGTGGCAATTCAATCACGAAGAGTATGATACATGTTAGGACAGCTGTTGAGAGATATTCTTCTAGGGTCTTTCTCATTGCACTCTTCTTCAAATCCTTCTTCAGATCAGAGAAAAGTTCCAGATGCGGTTCTACATATTTATCTAAGTAACGCATCGCTATTCTTTCATAGAAGGACATCAAATTTCACCAGTTATTATGTCTAAAACCTTCTCAGGAAAACTGTAGTATAGGTTTATGACCCGACTAACATCACGATAATCTGTTATGTTTTTTTCCTGTAACCAGTTAAGAACCGCCATTCTTCTTCCCAACTCATCGATAATTTTCTTCTCAGACAAACCTGTTTTTTTCACGATCTTCTTCAAGACAACACTCTTGTTCTTCGTGATTATCTTATCAACAGAAGGATCCCACTCGAAGATCAAGTTTGTCGTTATTTGTTTTTTCTTGAAATCGTAGCCAGTAACCTCGTACACACTCTCCACTTTCCTCATGTATTTTCCCCTGTACTTCACGTTCGTTAGAAAGACTATCAAATCTAGAGTTTCCAGCAAACTAGGCGGCAATGATATCGGTGGAGTGATCATCCTGTTTATCAATTTTCCGAGTGAATCGGCGTGTATAGTAGCGAGCGAGGGGTGTCCTGTGTTGTGAAGCATAACTCCACCAAAACCACCAACGAAATTTTGAGTGTGTGGAACTGATAAATCATACACAGGCAAGGGCTTTTTTAAGTTGATAATTTTTATTGATTTTACAATATCAACGAATATTTCATCATGGTCATATTCTCGACCTGCTTCTTTAGTCTTAACTTCTATGCCGATGGGTCTAACAAATTCTAAGAATTTATCTTGGTCGTCTTTCCTGTAAAAAGTAATGCAATACAGTCCTTTCCTTTTTCTTACACGACCCACGATTCCAAGTGTGAGTAAAAGTGTTAGCAAGTCGTCTGCTAACCGTTTTGACGTCGTCTGATAAGAAAATTTCTCTCTGTTTAAAGATCCATCACCAGCGTATAAAGCGGATAAAAATTGTCCTATTTTTTCCCTAGATAGGCCAAAAATAAAATCTGGGATTTTTTTATTCTTGGAGCCATGACCGCAGAATCTTTTGAATAACTCAAAAAAAGTTTTATGAGTGAAGCTCAATTCAGTCGCACTAGAAAACCCAGTTGTTATTCTTTCTTTCGGTATTTTGTTCGTAACTTTCTCGATACAATCTCTCATATCATCCAAAATTTTTTTGTTTGAGTTGTATAGATTGATTGAGTTGTTCTTCTTGGCAGTATCTATACTACCTTTTGATATGTAATAACCTAATAACCGCAAGAACTCTGGTGTTATTTTTAGCTTTGCATCGGAGAGTGACATTAAATTTAACCATTCTACATCATTAAACCCACAAGGAATTTTTGATGGAATAACAATTTTATCACCCTCTTTCAACTCTTCCACTAAGATTGGTTCTATGCGATCGGTATATGTAAAAACAGAATGATTTCCGGTCGTAGTAACTTCTCTACCGCTTTTTGTGACTATCTTGAACAGTTTTTTGGTTGGTGTATGTGCGACTATAAACTCTATCGGGGGAATTTTTACTTTCTCAGTTTCAGGGTCGATCGTTACCGTTTTATATGCTTTGCCGCTCACCAATCGACTGATGCGAACCCTCCTTAAGTGATTATCGTTAAAAATCATCACTTTTTCATAGCCAGGTATCGATGCCATCTGCTGGAATAGGACATAAGCCTCTTTACCCCTCACTTCCCCGAGGATTATGTAGTCTGGTCTCTGTCTCATACTCTCCTTCAATAAATCGAACAAATCGATTTCTCCCTTTCTTTTTCCTTCTTCAGTGGCTATCGGAACTCTGGCTACGTGAGGAACCCAGTGTGGGTGTGGAAGCCTGAGTTCTGCCGTGTCTTCTATGCTGACTATCTTCATCTCAGGTTTTATGAATAACGATAAAACATTCAGAAAAACGGTCTTTCCCGTTGCCGTTCCTCCAGATACCAGAACACTACAACCATAATCTACAGCCAACCAGAGGTATGCCAATGTTTTTATGTCAACGGTTCCGTACTTGAGAAGGTGTGTTGGAGTAAAGGGAAATTTAGTGAACTTTCTTATTGAAAAATTAGATCCTCTTCTCGCTATATCCGTTCCTAATGTCGCCTGTATTCTTGAACCATCTGGAAGAGTTCCGTCCAATAAAGGATCTATCACGGATATAGCCTGACCACATAACTGTGCTAATCGAACCAGATAAGAATCGAGTTCCTCGCTTGAATTGAAAACGATATTAGTCGGCATTGAGCCAAGTATCGGGTTTCTATGAAAAACATAGATTGGTATACCGACGCCGTCACAACTTATATCTTCTATCTCTGGGTCACGGATGAGCGGTTCTATAACGCCTAGTCCCAAAAAGTCTCTGTCTATGTAATAGCCGAGAATCTGTTTTTCTGTCTCTGTCAACTTTATCCTGAAATATTCCATCAACTCAGAACTTTGCTTGGTCAGGTACTCTCTTGCCTCGGTTTCTTTCAATTTGGTTAGATCCACGTCCAGTTTTTCTTCCAACAATCTTTTGATCTTGAGAAACAGCCTCTTTGTTTCCGGAGAAAGTGTAGGTTGATAGACGAGGTATTCATATCGATTTCTTTCTGGATTCCATTTAATCTGTGCGTAAGCGAATATCGGTTCGCCTTTCTTTGGTTTTTCTGGTATCAAAGGATATGTAGCTTCAAAAGCTTCTTCAACCCCCTCTTCCTCCAACCCAGCTTTAGTTACCAACCTGCCCTTGAAGGGTGGGATCTCGATTCCTTCCAATTCTGGTTTTTCTGGAGGAAGAAGTCTAACCTCACCAGTAACTTCTAGAGGTTTTGTTGGTAGCTGTGCTGGAAAAGAAATTGGGATTTGTTCTACTCTAGGTGCTATTGTCTTTCTTTTTTTGAGTATTCTGTATCCCCTCACCAACTTTCTGAAGACAACACGCCCAGTAAGCATTATTCAACCCCCACATTTGTGTTATTAATTTTTATCACTATCTTTCTATCCTCACTCTTTGAGGTACCTGAAAAAAATAGAGTTTCATTCAAATTAAATATTGGTGTCTCTTTAAAAGAAGTTTTCTCTGTCATCAATGTTGTGTTTATCACAGAGTTGTTTAGCTTAACGACGTAGAAGATGCCGCCTATTTTAGATGGTATTTCTTCTGTTATCATGACTTCATCACATGCCTTGCAATTTATGCCTTCGATTATATGCGTCAGTATGAGATCATTCACTAAGTCTGAAGTCGTTTCACCAACCTTTTTCTTGTAGTAGATGTTCTGGCTATAGAATAAGTAACTTATCGCAGCGAACAAGCTGAAAGAAATCATGAAAAAAAGGACGAATTCTACGATGAAACTTTGGGCTTTTCTCATCTTATTTCAAAATAATATTGATTTTCTTCGTATATTATAATTATTACTAAACGATGATGTTGATTTCTGTGGTAATTAAGGCTGGGGTAGATGTTGAATTTATCCTCTGTATCCTCAAGAAACCAAAGGTCGTGTTCTTCTCTGTATTATCAGAAGTGTTCAGGACAATCTTGTAACCATGAGTGGGAGTATCATTCAATGATCTATACCAGAGCCTGTACTCTATTTTAAGTTTGTTCTCAACTCTCTCTGTTCTACCAAATATAACTGACGGAGAATCCACTCCCAACGTTCCAGTTGTGTTTGTGTTTGGTGTGTTCAAAGGTATCCAACATTCTGGAAGAGGGAGTGAGGGGTCACATTCCGCGATGAAAGATACTAAGCTTCTAAAAGAGAAGACGATGCTATTGTTCAAGTCAGAATTGCTCGACTCAGGATACACTGTGAATTTTCCAGGGACTTTTAACTCCAGAGACTCTTCGCCACCATTCTTGGCTATGTTCCTTATAGTATCGTCGAGCCTTTGAAAGAAATTGTAGACATCGTCCACACTCTTCATGTCTTTTCTCTTCTGTATCATCGTGTAAGTCCAAGGGAGGACTAATGCTATAGCGCTCAACACTAGAACAACCATGATGACGACTGATACTACTTGTGATTGTCCTCTCATGCTCATCAGCACCAAACTGTTGACCTTACGCTATTACTCGGAGATGAGACCAATACTGTGTGAACTTTATTCATCTCATAGGTATCTGAGCTTGTTGCTACAGCTGTACTATGTGGAGGTATGGTACTAAAAGTAAATCTATCGGATTTTATACTACCGTCAACGATCACAGTCAACTCAGAATCAGTTATGTTCACGGTTCCATCGTTCGATAGTATTATGGTTATGTTTGCTTGATTGGGAATGCCCGAGGGGTTGCAAGAAACATCGAGAATATTTATGGTCTTCGAATAAAAGCTAGTTAGCAAACCAGAGATAAAAACGTATGCAGTAGCAGCTAAGCCTATAGTGATTACCAGAAGTATAATAGCGGCTATGATTGTTGATATGCCTTTATTCATCCTTCCCAACTGTAAAATTTATTAACTTAACATTCCACTGTTCCTGAAGCTACGTTCGATGGGCCGACTACCCTGATCTGGTGGATGCCCATACTAGCAGTATGAATACAAGTCGTTAAGTTTCCTGCTCCTATTGGAAGAGGTGGGGTACAAGGCGGATCAGTTATAGGTGCACCATCCACATAAAAAGTCAAACTATCAACGCTAGCAGTCCCTATATTTTTAATCAAGTATATTATATGAGTTGTATTACAGTAAGCATCTGCCAACCAAATGTTTGTTGCTGTAGTCCCAGCGATCAGTCCACTTATGTATAGGTATGCCACTGATATCAATCCGATGGTTATCACTACCATTATTATAGCGGCAATTATGGTTGAAACGCCCTTCATTTTCTAACCTCCATTATCATCTCCTAAACATTGATTGGCCTGAGTTTTCTTAAAGGTGTTGTTGGTAAAGGTGTTGTTGGTCTACTAATCGGTAGTGTTGGTAAAGGTCTCGCTAACTCTGGTCTTTTTATCTTCTTACTTATCTCGTCGAGTAACTCAAGCATCGCATCGTTCTTCTCAGATATAGATTTGTTAGTCTTCACCATCTCATCCACTTTGTCAACAAGAGGCTTTATCGCTTCCTGGGTAATTCCAGCTGATTCCTCCTCGCCAGAAGCCTTGATGAAAGATATCAAATCTTTAAGGTTGGTGACCAACTCATCCAACTTGCCTGGTAGCTTTGATAGTTCTATCCTTAATGCGTCGCTAGATTTTGCCAGCTCGTCGACAAGCTGCTGATTCATCCTCACTATGTCTATAATCTCGCTAAAAATACTCTTTGTGTCGATTAGAGATGAAGATTCCAATCTGTCCAATCTCTGCTCAAGCCTTCTTATAGGAGATACAGGCACTAATTCAAATTCACTATCTTCACGAACCATTCGTTCACCTTTAATAAATTCTTTTTCTGTGTTTAAATTATTTCATTCCTAGTATAAAATTTTATTTCATCACAAAACTCGAGAAACGAGAATATATCACTTCACGTACAACCTGACTGGAATGAACCCAACTCTTCTCTCTTTAATCGGTTTCCAACCTTTGAAAGAGTGGTCGATGAGTATTATACTAGTCCCTTTTTTCACTTCTTTCTCGATCTTCTTCTGTAACCTATGCGCGAGACCCGATGAAAGGTAAGCAACGATGATAGTAGCTTCATTGATGTCTTGATCGAATATGTCGCCTTGAATTATCCTCACGTTCTTGAGGTTTAATCTCCTTATTCTTCTCTTGGCTATCCAGTTTAAAAACCTATTTTTTTCTATACCAACAACAGGAATTTTTTTCTTCGCCGCTTCAATCAGAATCCTTCCATCTCCGGATCCCAAGTCGTAGAAGATATCGTCACTCTTGATATCAGCAAACTCCATGACTACGGTTATTATCTGCTTGGAACTGGGAAAGAATACAGCAAGTCTATTCTTCAAGAAATAGTATAAACAAAAAGAGAAAAAAAGAGTTAAAAGCAGCCAAATTTCTTGCATGGTTTTATTTTAGTTTCTCATCTTAATATTCTGGCATCTCTCCTCCACCACCGGGTGGTGTTGGAGGCATTCCTCCCTTCTCGAGCTTTGACGCTGATATCACATCATCTATTCTCAGTATCATCACCGCTGCATCCGATGCTGAGTTTATCGCCTGTGTCTTAACTTTCAACGGTTCAATGACGCCAAGCTTAGTCATATTTGCAATCCCACCTTCTATGACGTTAACTCCTGATTCAATTTTTTTCTGTTCATGTGCCGCTCTCAAGGCAACCAAAGTATCGATCGGATCTAAACCACCGCTTTCTGCTAAACTTCTAGGTATGACTTCCAACGCATCAGCGAATGCGTTTATCGCCAACTGTTCTCTACCAGAGAACCCCTCTGCAAATTTTCTCAACTCTCTCACAGACTCTGCTTCTGGTGCTCCACCCCCAGGAACGACCTTTCCAACCTCTATCGCCGAAGCAACTGCCCCTATAGCATCTTCTATCGCTCTATCAACCTCATCGACGACATGCTCTGTCCCACCACGAACCAATATCGACACAGCCTTCGGGTTCTTACAGTTTCTTATGAACGTCATCTGTTCGTCACCGATTTTTACTTCTTCGACTAGTCCTGCAAAACCCAAATCTTCTTTCTTCAAGTCATCGATGCTCGTTACAATCCTTGCCCCTGTTGCCTTCGCCAATTTTTCCATGTCAGACTTCTTTACTCTTCTGTCAGCCAGGATACCTTTCTTTGCGAGGTAGTGTTGAGCCATATCATCGATTCCTTTCTGGCAAAGCACGACGTTCGCGCCAGAAGCGGCTACTTTCTCTACCATGTTCTTCAACATCCTCTCTTCTTGCTCTATGAATTCCTGTAGTTTAGTCGGGTCTGTTATCTGGATTTGTGCATCGGTCTCTGTTTCCTTGACTTCCAACGCTGCATCTAACAAAGCAATCTTAGCGTTCTTTATCGTCTTCGGCATACCTGGATGAACAACTTCCTTGTCGATGACTATGCCATCTATCAATTCAGTGTCTTCAGATGAACCACCATGCTTTTTCTCTCTCTGGATGTTATCCGTGTCTACGATGACCTTTCCGTCTCTTTTTTCTGCGACTTGTCTCACTGCTTTAACGACGAGTTCTGCCATTCTTTCGCTGTAAGCGTATGCAGATTTACCACTCATGCTCGTCATCGCAATCTTCTTCAAATCATCTACATCATCTAAACTGATCGGTGTAGAAATCCTTTCCATCGCTTTCAACGCCTTTTCTTTAGCCAAGTTGAAACCTCTTATTATGACTGTTGGGTGAATTTCTTGTTCTAGCAGTTCGCCCGCTTTCTTCAACAGTTCACCTGCAATAACAACAGCAGTGGTTGTTCCATCACCCACTTCCTCGTTCTGTGTCTTGGCGACCTCGACCATCATCTTCGCAGCAGGATGCTCAATCTCCATCTCGTCCAGAATCGTGACACCGTCGTTCGTTATGACTATGTCACCGATACTATCGACGAGCATCTTGTCCATTCCCTTTGGGCCTAGAGTTGTCCTGACAGCATCTGCCACAGCCTTAGCAGCAGCGATGTTGTTTTCCTGTGCACTCCTTCCCCTAGACCTCAGAGTACCCTCAGGTAATATCAGGACGGGCTGACCTCCCAATTGAGCTATTTGAGCCATTATTACACCTCCATGATTAAAAATTATTATGTGTATGTAGGTATACAAATATTTAAGTTTAACTTTTCACTTTCTGTCGCATCTATAGGAGATAGAATGGGTTGTCGCATATCGGGAGATGAAAAAAATTAAAGTTTTTGAAGAACAGTTAAAATCTTTGTAAGAAACCAATATCTTCTGGTGAATTATAACCATTAGGAAATGTATTGTATAGACAAAAAATTAATGGTTAGGTAAAATCCATTATTTTCTCTTGATCCAGTCCTTAATGGCTTCTTGTATCGCTAGACTTTGTGAATGCTTTCAGAATTTATTATAATTTTATCAGACCACATAAAGTTTGGACGGATTGACACCTGCAGAATTCAGTGGTTTGAAGGTTGATTTAGGGAGAAACAAGTGGTTAGGATTGGTTGAGAAAAGTTCTTAAAAACTATTGGGAGGTAAATTCTGTAATCTATAGAAATAGTAGGTCCGTCGAACCCTTTGAAATTTTTTAACTCATTTTGATATTTTTAATAATAATTTATCCAATAAACTTCCTTTCTGAAGGAAGTTATTTTCAATCTTAAAAAAACAATATGGATCGTTATGAAATTTACTAGTTAAAGAATATGAAGTGGCATTACAACCTCCTTTACAACGAGCCCAATATTTACAATCTTTGCAATTCTCTCCTAATTTATTTTTATCAAAATTCCTGTTATAAGAGAAAGCATTTTCATCATTCCAAATGTCAATCAAACTTTTATTTCTGATATTATCCTCTACAAAACCGCCGCCCATTGAAAGACAACCAGTTATATCACCATTACTCTCTATTCCTATGACATTAATACCTGCTTGACATCCATTCCATTTAGCGTTCGGTAAAAAACGTGAATTATAACCGAAGCAATGGCCTCCCGCAATCGATATTTCACCAAAATGTTTAATTCTACTTGAAGTCATGAATAATGCTACCGAATAAAATTCTTCTTCAGATAGCAGGTATTTTTTATTGAAACGGCCTATAGGAATAGCCAATTGTATTTGCCACCCTAAACCCCTTCCTAAAAATAAGTCCAACAAAGCAGGTAAATCTTTAAAATTAAGTTTGTGCACTGTTGTAATAGCAGTTGCTTCAATATCATTTTCTCTCATTAGCGTTAAAGATTCAAAAGCCTTTTCAAAAGAGTTGTTCAATCCTCGAATTTTATTATGGGTTTTTGAAGTACCATCAATACTAACTCCAACGACATAAGGTTCTAATTCTATCAGATCATTTAAAAATTTATCAAGAATAAGACCGTTAGAAACTAATGAAAGCTCCATTCCTAAATTCTTAACTTCTTTTGCAATTTTTAACCAATCTTTTCGTAGAAAAGGTTCCCCGCCCATAAGGCAAACATTAAAACAGTTTAATTCTGCTAAATCTTTACAAAGTTTTAATGCCTCTTTAGTATTTAGTTCACTCCTTCTTTTATAACCGGCCTTCGAACCGCAATGCAAGCAATTTAAATTACAGTTTAATGTAGTTTCCCAGACAGCACAATCTAAATTAAAATTCATTTAAAATCCCTTTATTAAATTTCTAGTATTTTTCTCTTCTTTTGAACACGCCATATAAAATCGTTACTTGAAAAGCATACCATACAAGTAGTATTATTATGAAAATTCCAGAAATTATCAGTATTATCTTCCAAAGTGTACTTAAGCCCTTTGATTTTCTGAAAAATAACAAAGAAGGTACTATAGAACCTTCCATGTATGGATAAGCCGTTGTCGAACTAAAGGATGTTAGTGAAAATATCGAAAAAAAATTAAGAAAAAAACCAATTTTCATGATTTTATTAATTTCACTTCTTTTAATTCCTAGTTTTTCAGAAACGTGATATATATTCATTTTTCCCGCCTTTTTTTCGAAATACAGCATACATAAGTTGAACAGGAGAGTATAGAAATACAATAAATAATAGGATAATAATGCCAATCACTATGAGTATAATCTTCCACATTCTACTCAGACCTTTAGTATCACTTCGATTTAAAAATAATAATGGAGATATCACTGATTCTTTAATACCAGGATAAGCAACAACATTAGAAGGGGTAAACAATGAAAAAATGGTAAATGTGTTTAGAAGCATACCAATTTTCTCAGCAATTTCATAAAATTTTGTTCTCATTAATTTATTATTTTAAGATTATTTAAATAAAACTTTTAGTATCAAAATCTGATTTGAAAATGGTTGGGCCTTATAAATCGAACCCAGGCCTCGAATCCCAGCAGGCCCGATTAAAAAGGAATAACTCTATGTCCCGTCATGCGACACTTTATCCATATCCCTCTGTTGTTGACAGAACCACTTTTCATCTGAGAAAAATTTAGAAAAAAATGTGAAAATAAGATGGAAAAAAGAGGAAATTTTTTTAAAAACTACTAAAGAGTCTACCAAAATTAATTTTCTAGAATACTAATCAAAAACTTTAACCCAGGATTAGAATCTCTTCGGTCTATGTTTTTGATAACATTCTCTACAGTAGACTGGTCTACCTCCTTGAGGTTCGAAGGAACTTCGGTTTCTTGACCACAATCAGCACAAGTTGCCTTATGCATCTCTCTCCTGAAACCAAAGCCTCTTCTCTCAAATGGCATTTATTTTTCCTCCTAGTTGAATTTAAAAATATGGATTTTAAGCCTTACTTTTGATGAAAGAATCTTTATTTTACTTTATTCACTCTTCTCCCTAATCAACTTATTCAATTCCCTAGAATTTTTCAACTCAGGCAACTCTGACTCAAGAACAATCGGCACTCCATCTATCGCCTGTTCATGACTCTTCTTCGCAACAAAAATCCCCTGTGAAGAAAATATGGAAGAAAGTCCTTTCACTTGAGAAACAACTTTTTTTATCTTGACAGTATTAGTAGAAAGTCCAGTGACCAAAGAAGTCTTCTCCTTACCTATTATCTCGAAGCTTGCCGAAGTAACAGCAGAGTTATCTATCCCAAGACGGGAAAATTCTAGAGAAACTTTTTTCTGGAATTCGTCTTTTGGTTCGACGTAAGTTCTCTCAACTCTCTCCATCCTGTAAGGAACTTTCAAATCAATCCCAAGCAACTCTTCTAATCTTTTAACAGTCTCTTGAGTTGGATTAACTCTCTGATTCTCTATCTCATACAAAGCCTTCTTAGAAATCCTAATTTCTTTAGATAATTCCTCTAGGCTTAAATTCAACTCTTCTCTTTTTTTTCTTAGATAAGTCGTGTTAATCGTTACAGTATGCTTTCCCTTTATTGCCTTAACTTCAGGTATAATTTCCTCTTCAATCATACACTCAAACATCTGTGGAGTGACAACAGGCACTTGGAACCTGGAATAGATGACTTCATCGTATAAAAAACCACGGTTAGTCCTCTCTGATACAACCAAAGGATAAGCAGACACAAAGTAGGAAATTGTTTTTAAACTCTGAGCCTGTTCTTGAACGAACCCGTCAACATTCGTCAAGGCCTTGATCAACATAACAAACTCTTTTCTTGCAGCTATATCAAAACAACCAGAAGTAAGGAAAAGTTGAAATTCTTTATCTAACAAATTCTTTACTAACCGATTGACTAGAAAAGATTTATTAAACATTTTTATCGTTAATTATATGAAAAGGGATAAACTTAAAAAAGTATGTGTTCGTGGGTATACGGACCCGTAGCTCAGCCTGGTGGAGCGTTGACGCTTGAGTCGACGTAAGTCTTATAAGGCAATCAGGCGTAGAAACCAATGGTCGTGCGTTCAAATCGCACCGGGTCCATTCGAGTGATTGTATGAAAATGAACTATACAATGTGGTTAATAATCATAAATTTCGCTGTGTTCTTCATTCAAATACTTTTTTCTAACATTGATTTCATCACGACTTCTTATGGAGATGTAATCACAGACATATTCGGTTTGAATTCTGTTACGCTGTTAACAAGAGGCTATTTCTGGCAAATCTTCACTTATATGTTCATCCACGCCAACTTCATCCACATTTTCTACAACATGTTCGGTCTGTTGATTTTTGGGCCAAAAATTGAGTTTACGATGGGAAAAGAAAAATTCTTGAAATTTTATCTCATCTGTGGGGTTGGTTCATCTTTATTCTACATGCTGATAACTGGCATCAACAATATACCTATGGTTGGTGCGTCTGGAGCAATATTTGGTGTTTTAACGGCATACGGTTTAATGTACCCAAGAGACATAATCTACGTTCAATTCTTCCTTCCGATGCCTGCCATAGTTTTTGTTATTTTCTATGGTCTCATACAGTTGGTGGCTGGTTTTGCTAGCCTACTAGTCCCACAAGTTGGGGGCGTTGCGTGGTTTGGACATCTAGGTGGAATGATAACGTCATTCATCTTGCTGAAGTTCTTCGGGTTTGGTAAGCGCAGGATAAGGTATTTTTGGGAATGATACCGTGGATGAGATAGACAGAAAAATCATCGATATACTGAAAAGAAATAGCCGTACCGCGATAACGAAAATAGCAGAGAAAGTTGGGTTGACCGAAGGTGCTGTCAGGTACAGGATCAGCGAATTGCTAAAAAATGGTGAGATCAAAAGGTTTACGATAGATACGAAAGAGGAAATAGATGCGATCGTGTTGATAAGCACAAAACCAGAGATAAAGACCGAGGTTGTGTCTGAGGCAATAAGAGAGATTCCTAATGTAACAAGTGTGTATGAGGTCTCTGGAGATTACGACATAATCTCCATGGTCAAGAGAAGGTCTATGCGAGACATGAACGATACTGTGGAAAAGATCAGAGCAGTTAAAGGTGTTCTCGAAACTATAACTTGTATGATTCTACGAAAATCGTAGATTTTTTGCGAAAAGTTTAAATAGTTATCCTGCATTTATTTTGAACATGTATAAACCGAAAACAGATGGACACTTGGAGTTGGCAATACTTGTTGTCGTAGATTTAGCTGATCGAAATGGCTTAGTTGCACCACCCGATGTCGTGGCAAAGTATTTAGAAAAACAACTTCACGTAGACCCAAAATTAGTGACAAATAAAATTGTGGAAATGGAGAGTAAAAAATTGATTAAGCTTATGGAAATGAAGGTTGAACCAAGAAGGGTTGGATATGACCTGTGCGAGTTTGAAAAAAGACATGTTAAAGGATATGTGACAACTGATGATGGTAAAAGAGAACTTCATTCATATGGTACAATCACTCATCATGCTTTTGGGAAATCGATGTTTCCAGAATTCCACTCTGGTCCTTAAGTAAAAGGAGTAATTAGTAGTTAGAAAAGCTCTGTCGATTCTGGTTTTTATTTGGTTGTGTGCTATTCCGAGGTTCGATGAATCTTTGTAAATCGCTTAAATTAATTTACTTTCAAAATTAAAAGTGTTATCATGCAAAAAGAAAAAAAGTATGAATTCTGGACAGATAAGATAGCGAGAGAAATCGTCGAGAGAAAGAAATTCCATTTTACGGATGATAGAGTACCAAGAATGAAGAAGTTCGTAGTGAAAACTTCCGCATCCCTATCCGGAGTTTTACATATCGGCAGGTTGAGTGATACGATCAGGGGGGAATCTGTATTCAGGAGTTTGAAGGACTTAGGGGTCAGGGCAGAGTTGATCTGGGTTGCAGAAGACATGGATCCCCTAAGGAGTATTCCTAAGGGTATGCCAGAGAACTACGTAAAATACATCGGGATGCCAGTCACGGACGTTCCCGACTCATTCGGATGTCATAAATCTTACGCAGAACATCATGTCTCAGAATACCTTAAAGTCATAGATCAGTTTGTCTCAACGAAGATGAAAAAATTCTCGATGCGGAAAGAATACAAGAAAGGTAATTTCAAGAAATACATTAAAATCTTGCTCGACAACATCGAGAAGAACAAGGAGATCCAGAACAAGTACAGGACGACAAAATTACCAAAAGAATGGTGTCCTTGGACGCCTGTATGCGACAATTGCGGTAAGATAATAACTCCAAGGATAAAAAAATTCGAGGAGGGAAAGGTCTTTTATAAATGTGAAGATTACGAGTTTGAGAGGTTCGTCGCAAAAGGTTGCGGTCATGAGGGTGTGAACAACCCTGTCAGTGGGAACGGTAAATTGATGTGGAAGAGTGAATGGGCGGCACAATGGGCAAGATGGAACGTATGTAGTGAAGGCGCAGGAAAAGAATACCAAGTACCTGGTAGTGCATTCTGGGTTAATGGGGAAATCGCCGAGAAAATATTGAAATTCCCAACACCAATTCCGATATTTTACGAACATTTGATGATCGATGGAAAGAAGATGTCCGCATCCTTGGGTAACGTAGTCTATCCGAGCGACTGGCTTAGAGTTGCGAATCCAGAACTTTTACGTCTGTTGTTCCTGAAAGACCCGATGAGGGTGAGGGATCTCAAATGGGCTGACATCCCGAAGATGATGGACGAGTATGACATGCTAGAGAAGGTTTACTATGGGAGAAAGAAGGTTGCAAATGAAAGGGATAGGATAAACTTTTCAAGACTTTTCGAGATGATACAGATTAAACCACTATCAAATACTTATGAACCAAACGTTCCTTTTAACGTCTTATTCGAGATAGTAAAAATTTCACCAGAGAGAAATCAACTCAAGTTTGTGTTGAACAAGCTGAAAGAACTTGGTCACTTGAAAGAGATAACTCCTGGGCTAAAGATTAAAATAGAGAATAGGCTGAATTACGCGAAGAATTGGTATGAGAAGTTTGAGAAAAAGTTGGAGGAGAAAGTCAAGATTTCACACAAAGAAAAAAATGCTATCAAGGATTTGATAAGAACGATAAAGAGTGAAACCGATAGGGAAAGTTTACAGACAAAGATATTCGAAATCGCGAGGTTAAATGGAATAAAACCTTCAGAGTTCTTCAGGTTGATTTACCAAATACTCTTGAAATCTGAAAGAGGACCAAGGCTAGGACCGTACATCATAGAAAGAGGGAAGAAAGAAGTTATCAAAAAACTGAAAGAAGTTATTTGATTTTTAGTGAACGGTATGAACAGAGAAGAAGCTCTTGATTTGATTAAACAAAACATCACAAAAGAAAACTTGATAAAACACATGTTAGCAGTAGAAGCAATAATGGGGGAGTGTGCTGAATTCTTGAAAGAAAATGGAGAAGACGTCGATGTTGAAAAATGGAGATTACTCGGGCTTATACATGATATTGATTTCGAGAAAGCACCTGAACCAGAAAAACATTGTACAGTCGCACCTGAAGTCTTAAGAGGAAAAGTTGATGAAGAAATAATAAGAGCGATAAAAGCTCATAATTTTGAAAACCTTGATGTTCAGCCAGAATCAAAGATGGAATACTGTCTTATTGCTGCAGATTCTATATCTGGTTTAATAATAGCAACAGCATTGATAACCCCATCGAAAAAGCTAGGAGATGTAAAGGTTGAATCAATCAGTAAAAAGTTTAAGGAAAAAGATTTTGCAAGAAATTGTAGTAGAGAAAGAATGTTATACTGTGAGAAAGCTGGAATCGATAAGGAAAAGTTTTTTGAGATATCTTTAAAATCTCTTCAAGAAATTTCAGATTCGTTAGGTTTGTAAAAAGAGAAAATTGAATTTATTTTTTATTATAATAATTATTGTAGTGATTAATTGTTAGAAGAACCAAGAATCTTCAAAGATGAACAAGTCTTGAATCCGGAGTACTTACCGGAATTCCTGCCACACAGGGAACATCAGATAGAGAGAATAGCAAAAAACCTTTTTCCGGCCAGTCGAGGCAGACCAGTACAAAACATGTTCATCATTGGTCCACCTGGTATAGGAAAAACCGTCTCTGTTAGATTCGTCTTTAGACAATTCGAAGAATTTTCTGAGAGGATTAAAACTATCTACATCAACACTTGGAACTACAACACATCAGTCGCTGTTCTGGCAAAGATTGTTTTGGATCTAGGACTATTCGTACAGAGAAGAGGTTTGTCAAAAGATGAAATAATGGAAAGGCTGATAGAAGCGTTGAAAAAATGTAATAAAGGTTTGATAATCTGTTTGGATGAAGTCGATCAATTAGTTAAGAAGGATGAGAATGCATTATATGATTTGTTGAGATTAAACCAGTACGTTGACAATCCAATAGGTCTGGTAATGATTTCTAACTATCCTGATATTTTTGTTAACATCGAACCAAGGATAAAGAGCAGTTTAAACATCGAAGAACTAGAATTCAAACCGTACACCATACAAGAAATGAAGGATATCCTCACGGAAAGATGTAAGTATGCTTTCAGGCCAGGAAGTTTAGAAGAAGGCGTTATTCTGCTCTGTGCCAACCATGCGATAAACAAAGGTGGGGATGTCAGAATTGGACTAGAATGTCTGAGAAAAGCAGCAAAGATATGCGAAGAAGAAAATTCTGATAAAATTAAAACAGAGTATGTGAAAAGAATCTTGAAAGAAACTGGGCCCGTAAAACTGAAGATAATGCATGGACAATTAGGAGGTGTTGAAAAAAATATAGTTGAATTATTGTCGAAAGAGGAACCGATTACTTCTACTGATTTACATGAGAAATACGTTAAAATTTTTGGAGATATAAGTCAGTTTGCTCTGACAAAACACGTAAAACATCTAGAAGATATTGGAATAGTGAGAGTGAAAGAAAGTAGAAGAGAAACTAGAGGGAGAAAGTGGTTTATAAGTTTAATTAAACGTAAAGTTTTTAAGTGAACAATATAAGTAGATATCTTAGCACTCCAAAAGCGGGATAGAAGGCTTAACCTGTCCATAGCAGCCTGGAGTGCTCGCAGATATTTAGCGAAGGGCTCATAAGACTGCTCTAAGAGACCCTGAGGTCGATGGAGGGTTAGAGAACCCGTCGAATTCAAATGAGGAAAGCCTCTGAAAATCCATCTCCCGCTAATGAAGTAACAAATCAAAGATTCTCGAGCCCTTCTATTTTCTTTATTTCTTTCATCCCATATCTCAAATTTTTCTATATACTTTTGGTTTTTGAACCCAATCATTTTCATCCATTTTACAAGTTGAAAGTGACCATTAATGTCTTCTTTATTTAGAGAAATTTCTAATGTATCAATCATAAAAAAGTATACCTAAAGGTTTTATAATCTATTTTTTGAGAGAGTAGATTTGTGATGAATGTTCTATCCAGCCCTTTTCCCAACTTTCCTCTTTAACTCAACCTCAGGAATGCTCTCTATTTCTTCTAGTCTAGACCTTAAAAAATCTATCCTTCTCTCCAAATCATCCAAATCTCTTTGATAAGCAACAGAGGCATCTATGGATTTACTAACTTTTTGAGAAATGTTCATCAAATAATTCGATATAAGGTTGATTTGCTGTGTTATTAGTTCTAGTCTTTCCATGATTGAATTTATCCTAGATTCTTCTGTTTTTTCTGTCTCAACATGTCTTTCTTTGACCTTGAAAGTTTCCTCTTCATCCCTAGCCCACATGAAATCACTATTTTAACTATCGACAGTAAAAGATTTAAGGGGATTGGGTGGGAATCTTCTTGACTCTTTAGACGTTTTCATCATTCAGCTTATTCAACATAGAAAATAAGACAAAATTTGCTAAATTAGTAAGGCTTACAAGAAGTCATTTGGCAAAATTTGAATCCGGAAAATACTTTTGTCCTTTATGGCCAATTAAAAGAATTTTAAATTTTTGTCCACATGATAAAAAACAAGAGTTAATGATCCAAATAGAGAAAAATATCGAGGAGTTAAGGAAGACTTACGGTGGGAAAGCTAAGTCGATCAGAAATCCTAAATTACCAATTAAATTTTCACCAACTCTATGTCGAATTATTGGGCATGTAATTGGAGATGGTGAGATAAGACAAAATTACAGTGTCCATTATACAAACCAATCCAAATTCCTCACGAGACAATTTGAACAAGATGTAATTAAAGTCTTTGGAGATATGAAAGCCTATGAATATTATAACAAAGATGATAAAACTCACAATGTTGTTTTTCCTAGTATCGTTGGATTAATTTTAGTAACTTTCATCGGCCAAATGGTTAGAAGTAGTAAGCATATACCTGATAAAATATTTCATTTAGACAAACAAAATAAACGTCTTTTCTTAAGGGCATTATTTGATGACGAAAGTAGCGTTTCTGTCTCTAAACATACAATTGAATTTTCAATGACAAATAAAATTATAGTGGAAGATGTAAGGGAGATACTTAGAGAATTTGACATCAGGCCTGACAAAAGTCAAAAAAAGATGGAAAGCCATCATAAAAAGGAAAAGCTCAGAAGATTAATACGAAATTACTAGAGGATATTTTACAAAAAAAGACGAGATTAGAAAACTCATGTTCGCTATAATAAAGAAAGATAGAAAAATAACCGTTAAAGCATTAGCTAAAGTACTTGATAGAAAACTTACAGGGAGATTTTATCGACATTCACAAGAACTCAAAGGAAAAAATTTAATTAAAATTGATAAAGGGAGTATTACGTTAAAATGAATAAAGTTATTTTTATCAGTGGTCCTCCACGAAGCGGAAAGTCAACAGTTTTAATGAAAGTCATAGATATCCTTAAAAAGAAAGGGTTGAAAGTTGGAGGATTCATTACTCCAGAAATTCGAGTCAGAGGGAAAAGAATCGGATTTAAAGTTGTTGATATTCATTCTAATGCAGAAGGAATTTTAGCAAATGTCGATCAAAAAACTGGTCCTAGACTGGGAAAATACAGAGTTAATATTCCTGATTTTGAAAGAGTTGCATTGGGGGCTTTGGATTTTGCTGTTAATGAATGTGATATCTGTGTAGTGGACGAGATTGGTAAACTAGAATTTTTTAGTGAAAAATTTAGAGAAAAAATAATAGAAATTTTAAAATTTCAAAAACCAGTGATAGCAGTTCTACACAGAAGTTTTGTCGATGATTTTAAGGGATATGGAAAGATAATAACAGTTGATTTAGAAAACAGAGGAAAATTACATGAAAAAATTATTACACTGATTGAGTAAGAACTTTTTTGTTTTCTTAATCGCATTTATAAAACCAAACAAGACTGTCTCATAGGCACATAATTCAGAAAAATTAAAACCAGCTTTCCCACGAGTAAATTCATTCAGATATTCTTTAAATTTCTCTGCTTTCTCAAGATCCCCGATTTGATGATTTCTACAATTGAATTCTCAAGGTTATTCTTTTCAGATTCAAAAATAGGCAGTGTTTTGTACTTTCCGTCTTTTATTCTATTAAAAATTCTCTTAATCGCTATCATTTCCCTATAGGCTATATTCCTTCTAATGGACACATGAACATCGAATTCGTATTCCCTGATCTTTTGTATTTTTTCATCTGGATATCGATCAACTAGACTCAATTTATTTGGATCCGAACTCATTAATGCATCGTATACAACAAGAGTGATATTATAGAGAGATTCTAGACTAATGTAAGGAACATTTTTTCTGGAACATCTTTAGATATATCTTTCCATGTCTTTTGGAGTAGATTTTCAGATTCAACTTTTGATAACAAAAACTCACTAATTATACTTTTACTATTAATTTTTAAGATGGGTCCACCCAGAATTGAACTGGGCTCTCCGCCTTGTATTCGCCTCTTTTTAGATAGGGCGACGTCCTAACCTATAGACTATGGACCCAACCATAAATTTTGGTTATCGTAACCTTAAAAATATTTAAATATTTCTTGGTTATAATATAAAAAGTGACACGAATGAAGGGCTGTTACTATTATTGATAAAGAATAGCATAGATCAGCCCTTTCTCTATTTCTCTATCACTTTCCCAGCTTAGTTTAACAGCGGAACACATGGTTGTAGACCATGAGGTGGGGTGCAATTCCTCCAGCTGAGATTTATTATTTAAAAGGATTAAATGTCCAAAAAACTAAGTGATTAATATGTCTGAAAAAATGAGATTCGATTGAACGGAAAAGTCGTTAGAAAAAGGATAAACGGATGAATGGTTGAAGTGTTGACTCCTTCTGGTAAACCTATGAAGTGAGAAGAGTTCATTGAATTGTTCAGAAAGCATGGTAATGATTGATCTTTTTCAATTCTGTTTTGAGTTCATTGAGATCTAAGATTCTGTCGTGGAACTTTTTACCGATTCCCTTGAGCTTGTGATCGTCTGTTAAGGATATAATCGTTAACCCTTGCTATCTCTAGTTGAATCGCATCCTTCCATTCTATATTCTCGAGAATGTATTAAACTGCCCTTTCCGTATACAGATCGACCTGAGAATTTCAACCCCAAAACTTTCTTTAAATAATTCGATTAGATCTATTATTTGTCGATTGGTCAATTTTTTCTTCTTTTGAATCCATTCTCGTAACTCCTTTATGACCTCAATGATAGTAAAAAACGACGTGAAGGGTTCAAGACGATCTAGGTTTTCTTGGATAACCTGTAGTTTCTTCGGAATTTTAAATTTCTTTTTTTCGAAAAGTGATTTGGAGTACTCTTTTGAACTAAAGCGTACACCATATTTGTGTCTAGGTATATCTTCAACTTTTCCACTTTTAACACCAAAAAATTAAAAAGGAGACAATTTTGCAACATTGGCCACGATTGAAACAATCTGTCTCACTTCTAATCTTGGTTTCCACTTGAACATTCCATCCCACATCTTTATCGTCCCTTTATCCCCATTTATCGTTACAGAATACTCACTTCCGTTCAGGTATTTGATCTTTGGGATTATCGACACACACCTCAGAGAATCAGGTTTTGTCACGATGAAATCCTTGTATTTCCCGTTGTTCTCTAGATGCCTACCACGAATTATGTGGTACCACAAACCGTGTATGTGTTTAAACATCGCTTGTTTCAACTCAGAACTGTATTTTGTGACTATGTGCATTAAATGTCCTGAATCGAGCGAAACCGAAGTTAAATTCACTTCTAATAGTTTTTCGATTATCTCTTTAATCTTGTACGTTATCGCATCGATGCCCCTGTATATCTCCAGAGTTCCCAGTTCTAGGTTAACAAAACAATAGACTTTCCTGATAATTTTTTCCTTTCCATTATTCCTAAAGTAATCTACCATCTCATAAGCTTCTTCTGAGAAAGCCCTCCTCAAACCTATCTCTACGTCTTCCTCATACCATACGTCTATCTCCACTTCATTCTCGTTGTATTTAGACTCTTTTGCTTTGAGCCAAAAGCCCTTTTTTTTCACATTATTCAAACGATTAACCAATCCGCCCTTATTCGGTAACGGTTCTATCTTGAACAAAGTTATAGTCGTCATTTACATAACACCTCCATATATTTTTTATTGTCTATATATTATCTAAATAACATTTATATACTTGCACTATTTAAATAATACTAGAGGTGAAGTTGTGATGAACGAGACAGAAACATCGAAAGAAGTGGAGTACGATACAAAAAACACGAAAAGAGTGCTGGAAATTTTAAATGCGAGTGTAAGAGGCCTGACGATAACAGATATCGCTCAACAATTGAAGTTAAACAGACATACGATAACAAAAATCCTCGATAGACTATTGATAGAGAAGAAAGCCAACTACGACGAGAAAGGACCAGCAAAGATATTCTATTCTACAGGAACGAGTAAGTTCGTCGGAAGGATTGACCAGGGAAAATATGATAAGCTTTGGATAGATGTTTTCAAACCAAAGTACCCAGGTGAGGACCAGTCCGTTAGAATAAACCAGACAAAACATGACCACTTAATAAGGGCAAGCAGTAAGTTCAGGTCAGTGGGCGCAATCTCCATAAAGAGAAAAAACCTTATAAATCTCATCAGGATATTGAAAGATGTTGCAAGGGATGAACTGAATTTAAAGATTTAATCTTTCTAATTTTAGATAAAAAGTGATTCCATGAATGAAAAGAAAGAAATTCAGGGAAAGTTAATTAGGTACCAAATCCTAGATGGGAGAATTAAGGCATTGCTGAAAAGACGTGAATTGTTGATAGCCAAAATACTTGAAATCGAAACTACTTTAAGTACGATAGAAGAAATCGAGAAAAACAAAGAAAGCGAAATACTCTTACCATTTGGGTCGAACGTGCATGTACCTGGCACTCTGAAAGATATAAAAAAAATGATAGTCGAACTCGGTGCAAACATGGCAATAGAAGAAGATGTAGAAGAGACTAAAAAAATCCTAGAAAAAAGGAAAAATATCATCAACGATGGGCTACGGATAACAGAAAATGAAATAACAAGTCTTAGTAATGAAATGTTAAAATTAGAATCTGAAATAGGAGCTCTAATCGAAAAAATTAAACCTGAAGTCACTGCTGATTGAAATGTTCAAATTCCTCAAGGAAAAAATCTCAAAAGTAGTCAAGTCTTTATCTGAAAAAATTGAGACGAAAAAGCCTGTGGAGAAAAAAATTGAGGTTGAGAAGTTAGTAAAAAAAGAAGTTAAGAAAGGTATCATAAAAAAAGTTTTTGAGAAAGTTACGAAAAAAGTCCTGGAGAAGAGAATCTCTGAGAAGGATTTGGAGGAAGTACTGGAAAATTTGGAATTTTCACTTCTAGAGGCCGATGTAGCTTTTGAGGTTGCTGAAAAAATAAAAGAAGATTTAAAGAAGAACCTTGTTGGAAAAGAAGTAAGAAGGGGTAAAGTTAAGGACATGATAATTCAGAGTTTCAAGGATACTTTTTCTGAGATATTAGACGTCACGAAGATCGATTTAGAAAATATAGTTAAAGAGGCAAAGAAGGAAAATAGACCAGTTATTTTGATCTTTTTTGGTTTTAACGGTTGTGGAAAAACGACCTCTTTAGCGAAATTAGGAAAATGGTTGAGAAATAGCGGCTATTCCTGTGTTTTTGCTGCATCTGATACTTTTCGAAGTGCTGCTTTGGAACAATTGGAAGAACATGCAAAGAAAGTCGGAGTGGAAGTTATTAAACATAAATATGGGGCAGATCCAGCAGCAGTTGCATACGATGCCATTGCTCACGCGAAAACTCGTGGAATAAATTTCGTTCTTATTGACACGGCCGGTAGGGCTCACACAAACCGCAACCTTATGGAGCAGATGCAAAAAATAATTCGAGTAAGCAAACCAGATTTGAAAATTCTAGTGATGGACTCTCTTGTTGGTAATGATGCCATTTTACAGGCAAAAATGTTCAATGAACTTGGGATCGATGCTATAATATTCACAAAAGTGGATGTCAATCAGAAAGGGGGAGCAATCTTATCAGTATCCCATTTATTGAATAAGCCTATTCTCTTCTTGGGAACAGGACAGAGTTATTCGGATTTTAAAGAATTCGATAAGGAATGGTTTATTAACCAATTGTTGAGTGAATAAATCTTTTTTGGACTTTTTGTGCAACTTCCTAGTTTTTGTGATAAAACCTGTTTTCAAATAAGAAAATATAAGTCTTTAAAAACATTTAAACCAGAAGAATTTATTGAGAATATACTCTGATGATTTTATGTTGGACTTGGGAAAGAATCTCAGTAACCTGATAATGAAGATACTGACCAGAACAACCGTTGATCCTGAGGATGTAGAAGTTTTGGTAAAAGGTCTTCAGAAGATTCTTCTACAGACAGATGTAGACGTAAAGTTGATCTTTGAATTGTCAGAGAATATAAGAAGAAGATGTTTGAAAGAGAAGATTCCACCTGGTTTAACTCTGAGAGAACATGTGATGAAGGTTGTTTACGATGAATTAGTAAAACTTCTAGGAGAAAGACAAGCTAGTCTCCTCGGTAAAAAGAGGATCATGCTTTTGGGTTTGTTTGGATCTGGTAAGACCACTACTGCTGGAAAATTAGCTAGATACTTCCAAAAACAAGGTTTAAGGCCTGCGATGATATGCTCCGATTATCATAGACCCGCTGCTCCGGAACAATTGATGCAACTCGGGGATAAATTGCACGTTCCTGTTTATGTCTCGAAAGAAAAAGACCCTTACAAGGCTTTGAAAGAAGGTCTATCAAAATTCAGTAGGTATGATGCCATCATAATCGACACTGCTGGTAGAGATGCTCTAGACAAAGAATTATCAGAAGAACTAAAAAAAATGGATAAGATATGTCAACCTGATGAAGTTTTACTCGTTATTCCTGCTGACATAGGAAGGATAGGAGGAAAACAGGCAGAAGAATTTAACAAGCTAGTCGGGATAACTGGAATTATCATCACGAAGATGGACGGGACTGCCAAGGGTGGAGGAGCACTATCAGCCTGTTCTGCTACTGCATCAAAAGTAAAATTCATAGGCACTGGGGAAAACTTAGAAGATTTTGAAGCTTATGACCCAGTTCGTTTTGTCTCTAGATTGCTCGGAATGGGTGATTTGGAAAGCCTTTTGGAGAAAGTTAGGGAAGCTGAATTCAGAGAAGAGGATGTCGAAAAAATAATCTCTGGAAAATTCAGTCTGCAAGACTTTTACAACCAGATAAGTAGTGTACAAAAAATGGGGTCTTTAACTTCGATAGCAAACCTCCTTCCAGGTCTTGGACATGCGATCCCTGAAAATTTACTGAAGATTCAAGAAGACAAGATAAAAAAATACCGTCATATTATTCAGAGTATGACAAAGGAGGAGAGAGAAAACGCAGATATCATTCACTCATCACGAATTAAAAGAATCGCTAGGGGTTCTGGTACTTCAGAAAAAGAGGTTAGAGATCTATTAAAACAATATGGACATGCAAAAAAAATTATGAAAAAAATCGGTGGGATAAGAGGAATGAAAAGAGGGAAATTACAACAGTTAGTGAAGCAATTTGGTTTAAAATTATAACTATTTTTTATCCAACAAATACAAAAAAATGAAATTTATGAAAATAACAAGATTGTTCTTCTTTCTGTTGGTTGTTCTATTATTTTTTGGTTCTTCTTATGCTGGCTATCCTAATTTAAGTGATTATCCAAGTTTCCTATCACCAGAAATTTACGTAGTTGTAATAAAGAAGGTTCAGCATCTGATGTCGCTGCTTCAACAGAAATAGTAATAGGTATTAAAGGTGAATTACCTGGAATCAGTATTGAAACAAAATTAGATAGGGATATCGTTAACCCATACGACATAAATAAAAATTTCTTGATAATCGGTAGTCCTCATAGGAATAAACTTATTGCATTAATCATGGGAAAAATCTATCCTTCATGTGGTCTAGAATCTGGTATACCAAAGGATTCAGCTATAATCAAAATCTATGACGGCTTCAAACCAGGATATTATGCTTTAGTTGTTTCTGGTTGGAACGATTCATACATAAGAATTGCAGCTTCTGTCTTAAAAAACATAACCAATTTTTATCTGACAAGTCTATAAAAGCTGTAAAAGTAACTTCTGAGTCCTATTCTGGTATAACACTTATTACGATGAGGTGTTAACATCAACTACAACTTCGACTGTTATTACTACAATATCATCGTAATAACATCGTCAACAACTACTCAAGTGACGACAGTCATCACCACCACACC
Organism: Candidatus Aenigmatarchaeota archaeon; assembly: GCA_030018415.1. GTDB lineage: Archaea > Aenigmatarchaeota > Aenigmatarchaeia > CG10238-14 > CG10238-14 > JASEGC01. Next base: position 467,850 of record JASEGC010000001.1, on the reverse strand, counting down.
CCAAAAAACTACTCAGATTATTAATTTTCTTAATCCTGGCAGTTCTCTTGATGCATTTATTCAAAAAAGAAACTCTAAAACTAGGAGAAGAATTATTTTGTGGCTAATTAGTTAATTATTAAAGATTCTTTATACAGATAGTTTTTATTTTAATTCGTGCTGTTTGGAAAAAACTTGGCATCAATCTAACTTCATTTGAATTGTTCAGGCAGTATCAACAAAACTCCAATTATGCCTCCAGTCACTCCTCCAAAATGAGCCAACTCTCCTATACTATAGGGTAAATTGTAGAGCATCATCACAAGATTAAGAAGGAAGTAGAAGAGTATGGCAACAAACAATGGCACTTTGATGTTCTTAAGCGAGAAGAATATGATAGGAGCGGCGATTATGTTCAGTATCGGAATGAGTATCGCTGGTACCTCTTCCCAACCTGCTATCATTGCTGCAAGAAACATGACACCGTATACAGCTCCTGATGCACCTATAAGAATGACGAGCGTGTTAGTAAAAATTTCCATTATAAAACCAAAGGGTATTGTGCAGAAGCCAGATAATAAATAGAATAAAAGGAATTTTAGACTGCCGATCTTATCTTCACACACAAGACCGACTATAGAGAGCATGAGCATGTTTCCCATAAAGTGGATTATATCGGCATGAAGGAACATATGCGTAATCAGTGTGTAAGGCCTAAAAACAAGGAATTGAGGGGTTAAACCAAACGCATCGACGACTTCATCTGAAACCTTGTTCGATGAAATGTCGTAAGTAAAAAGAAAAACAGCTAGGTTTATCGTTATTAGAATAAGAGTAACGATTGGCCATTTTTCTTCCATTTTTCTCCTATAATAGTTTAAAGTTACATTATAAAATAAATACGGTGAATGCTTTTGGACGTGAAAGAAAAAGTCATCGAGATGTTGAAAGAAAGCTATGTATGTGATCGATGTCTAGGCAGGGCTATGGCCCAATTGCTCACAGGAATGACGAATGAAGAAAGAGGTAAAATATTGAGATATTATGTAGCTATGTTGATCGATTCTGGAGAAAAAATTGACGTTGAAAACTCTAATTTCTACGGGATAAAGTTCCATAACAAAAAAATAGAGATCGAAAAACCTCATGAGTGTTCGGTTTGCTCTAACCTATTCAAAGAACTTAAAAAAAAAGCAAAATCGATAGTTAAAAAGATGAAGAAGTACGGGTATAACACTTTTCTTGTTGGCTGTAAGTTAACTCCTGAACTGATAGAAAAAGAACAAGAATTGTGGGATAGAGTTGGTATAGAATGGTGTGAGTCGATAAAGAACGAGATAAACCGTGAAATAGGAATAGAGATCGAGAAGATTACAGGAAAAACGATGAACAGAAAATCTCCTGACGTAACAGTCATGTTTGATTTAAACACGGATGACGTAGAACTTAGTGTACGTTCTCTTTACATCTATGGAAAATATCAGAAATTGGTACGAGGTATACCACAAACCAGATGGAGAAAAAAGATATTCCGAACTTCTGTCCAAGAAGTTATAGAAAAACCTTTCTTAAAGCAGACAAAAACAGAAAGTACAAGGTTTCATGGCTCGGGTCGTGAAGACATAAACGTTCGTTGCTTAGCTTGGAGACCTTTTGTCTTGGAATTAATTAGTCCTACGATAAGAAACATTGACCTGGAAAGAATAAAGAGTGAAATAAACCAATCAAAAAAAGTTAAGGTAAAGGATCTGAAGATCGTAGGTAAAGAGGTTGTAAGAATAATAAAGTCTGCTGACTATGATAAAACTTATAGGGCAATTGTAGCCTTTGAAAAACCCGTAGAAAATATAAAAAGACTTGACGAGCTGAAAGGAACCATAATCACGCAGAAAACTCCTTCTAGAGTTCTAAGAAGAAGGTCTGATAAGATTAGAAAAAGAAAAGTAAAAAGTATAAAATGTAAGTTTTTAAGTAAGAATAAGGTTGAACTCACGATAACTGCACAAGCAGGACTGTACATAAAAGAATTGATAGACGGAAATGAAGGTAGAACAGAACCTAGTGTTGCAGGGTTATTGAACAATAAAGTTAAAAAGATTGAATTGGATGTTATAAAAATACATTGTGATTGAAATGGTCCAAAAATCTAAAGGCCCAAGAAGGAGAACGAGAAATTTGTTGAGAAGAAAAGCCAGAGAGAAGACTCCGATAACAAAATACTTACAAGAGTTTGAAATGGGTAGCAAAGTCGTTATCAATCCTACTCCATCCAGCCACAAGGGAATGCCTTTTAAAAGATTTTTTGGAAAAACGGGAACTATAATAGATAGAAGGGGTAAATCTTATATAGTCAAAATAAAAAACGGTAAAAAGGAGAAAGAATTAATAGCAAGATCAGAACATCTGAAGGCGATATGAATGGAAGATATAACAAAAGAGACTTTAATAACAAACACAGAAGCGAAGAGAATTTTAAGTGAGAGAGAAAAAGAGATAGAACTCGGTTATGAGCAAAAGAATGCTTTAGATTATCTAAAAAAATACGATAAGTTGACTGAAAAGAGAGTGAAAGAATTGATGGAAAGATTATCAGAAGTTAAGAAGTTGAGAGAAAGACAGATCATAGCTATAATGAATATGTTGCCAAAAGATACAGACGATTTAAGGCTTATTCTGGAAAAAGATTACAATCTTCTGACAGAGGATGAGAAGAATTTTATCCTTGAGAATGTAAAAAAATTTATTTAGGCATGGTGAACTTCTGTGAAAGATGAATACATAATAGTATTAGATTTCTTATCAAGAGGACGTGCTGATAGCAGAAGAGCTGAACCCATGGCTCAAGGAATTGGCATGAATTTCTTAAACCTTTTGGAGGTGGTTTTAAAAGAGGATATCACCGTTAAACCTGGAGATATGGTGTACATAGGTGAACAGAAGAGGGATAAAGTCAGATACATTAAAGGAAGGATAAAATACAATGATTTGACTAAGTTTGCAAGAGACGAACTGGAAGTAACAATAGATAAAATCGTAGACAAGAACGAAGCAAAATTCGTCAACTTCTTCAACGTCGCTGGTCCTCTCACGACTAGACTACATACTTTAGAACTGTTGCCAGGTATTGGGAAGAAACATATGTGGGCGATAATCGAGGAGAGAAAGAAGAAAAAATTTGAGAGTTTTGAAGAATTGAAGAAAAGGATAGAAATGCTACCTGATCCTAAGAGAATGGTAAAGAAGAGAATAATCGAAGAATTAAAAGAGAGTGATCGGCATAGGTTGTTCGTGATCTCTAGATAATCAATCAGATTCCTTCGCTGCGATAGCAATCGATATCCAGAATAATCCTGCTATCAAATAGAAAAACAATGCCACCATCAAAGCTATAGAGGATTTAACTGCAGTCCATGGTTCTAGAGTGATGTTACCTGCAATAAACGATGCTATCAGCGCACAAACTGCACCCAAGATCCAAAAAACAACAGTTTTCCAAGGTTTGAGTTTTTTTCTTTTGACCATAATAAAAAATGAATTGTGAGAATAAAAATTTTTACAAACTCCTCGTTAAACCAATTACTTCGACTTCTTTTACACCTTTTATCTTCTTGATCTTTTCAGTTATCCTATCCATCTCTCCTTCCTTTTCTTCGACCAATTTAACTATGTTTATCGAATTTAAACCGAAGGCAATAGGGACACGTTCCATTCTCTGTGGTTTGATCTCCTTTTTTATTAGTTTTTCCAATAAATCTAAATCTGTTTCAACACTCTCAGGCATTATTCTGAAAGTTATGATGACACTTCCGGACATAAAAATACTCATGGACCCTTAAAACCGCAGCTCGGACATGAATATTCAGTAGATAATCTCTTACAGCGTGAACATCTAAATATCTCTACTTTTAAACAATTTGGACATTTAAACCCAACGTATTTATCATCACCTAAAAGGTTCAACCCACAACTCGTACATTTCATTTCTGCCAATCCAACACCTTTAAGATTTTATTAAGTATTTTCTTCTTAGGGATTATATCTTTTAAATAGTTTATCGTTGCCCTTGTGGTCCAACTTGGATAAGATACAGAACACGTGTATAAGCCTGCGGTTGGATAGCAGCAAGCCTGTGATTCGGGTTCGAATCCCGACAAGGGCATTTTTTAATATTTTAAGTTATCTTAATTGTTTGTGAAAAGCAATGATAGAAATCATAAAAAAATATCCTGAAATGTATTTAGATGCTGTAAAAAAAGCTGAAAAGACTGATATTCCTTATTATAAATTTGACAAAATAATCGTTTGTGGCGTTGGTGGTTCTGCTATTTGTGGTGATTTACTAAGAGACTTGTTAAAAAACAGAATTTCTGTACCTATTGATGTTTGCAGGGATTATCATCTGCCTGCTTATGTTGATGAAAATACACTCACTTTTTGTATTAGTTATTCTGGGAATACGGAAGAAACCTTAAGTCAATTCGTCGAGGCTGTTGAAAAGAAATGTAAAATAATCGGGATAACTTCTGGCGGTAAACTAAAGGAATGGTGTGGGAAGTTTAATTTACCTTGTATTTTAATTCCAACTGGCTATCAGCCTCGTATAGCCTTGCCTTACTTGTTCTTTACTATGATTGCATGCTTACAGAAACTCAGATCAATAAATTTACAGAAAGAAATAGATGAAACAATCGAATTATTAAAAAGAATAAAGACTGATTCTATTAAAAAACTAGCCCTTTCAATGAAGGATTCTACGATTGTTATTTATTCTTCTGATGAGTTTTCTGGTGTAGCAAAGAGAGTCAAGACTCAGATAAACGAAAACAGTAAAATGCCTGCAAAATATGATTTTTTTCCTGAGTTAGATCATAATGAAATAGTCGGTTATCAGAATGAAAGATTGAACAAGAATTCTTTTGTTCTAATACTGAGGGATAAGGACGAACAAGAAGAGATTAAAGCAAGGATAGAGATTACCAAAGACTTGATAAAAGATAAAGTTAAAGGAATAGAAGAGATATGGACTGAAGGAAAGTCAAAATTGGCAAGAATGATGTTTCTGGTGTTCTTAGGCGATATTCTAAGTTATGAGTTGGCGGTTCTGAATAATGTTGATCCAGAACAAACTGAAAATATCGCAATATTGAAGAACAAATTAAAAGAAAAATTAAATCTAGTGGAAAGATTAGAGAAAAAATTATAGCTACCTTTTTAGTTCAACGTCATCCTAACACTTCTTTCCAAAATTCTTTGCAACCTTGGCTATGTCTAGGATGTCGATGATGCCATTTCCGTCGATATCAGCAACTGGATTCCATTTTGAATGTCCTGGATAAGATCCGAAGGCCTTAGCAACTGTGGCTATGTCACGAATGTCTACTTGACCATCACGATTGATATCACCTGGACATTGTCCCCAGAAAAACATCGGTAAAGCAATTTTTTCGTTATTTTCTCCATCAAAAGGGCTATGCCCATAGCCTGGACTAATTACCTTAATCTCTACATTTGGATTGTTTTGTGACTTACAATCTTCAATAGCATTATAATCTGTAGACGAATCGTCAGCACTAAAAACTAAATAAGTTTTTTTATCTATATTGACGCAATCTTCGGGATGTAAATTCCAAAATGGAAAATTGAGTAATATACCATTAGTTATTGGTAATGAAGTTCTATGTGTGATGTAATAAAAACCTATACTACCACCAGCAGAATGCCCAATCAAAATTATATTGTTACTGATATGATTTAGAGTAAAATCTATAACTTTGTCAAGATATTCTCCTATATCTTTGAGACAACCATATGAATGTGGCATAAGGAAAGTATAACCGCGGTTAACTATAGTATCGATAAATGCGGTATAATGTGGGTGCCGCTCAGATATATCCATCGAAATCACAAAACTAGAGGGGGTTTCATAACAAATTTTACCATAGCCAGTACCACCGGGCAAGAGAATTACAGCTTTACCGTTAGGGCTCTTAGGATAATAGATCCTAGTGGAATTGTTGCCGTCAAAAATATTATCTTCAATTTTATTGTAAGGATCTCTCATAATTACGGTATACTCCTCTATTGGTGACACTTGTTTTTGAAACCCGTATTCCTTCCCAGAACAATTCCAGAAATAAGTTCCTGGTTTGAGCATACCACCAGGATAATTATAACTGTAGTAATTAAATCCAGTACGATCTGTATGTTTAAATGTTATTGTTACAGGATTTGGTCCACGCTTGGGAAAAACTAAATTTAAATTAGGTTGAGAAATCGAATCGGAAGTAGTATAAATACATGAGAAAGTGGGTAAATCACCTTGTAAAGGAGGCTCAACTTTTTGTATAAGTTTTGTCGGGGTTTCCATCAATGTATAAGAATTTTTTTCTCCTCTCTGAGATTGATAACCTAATTTACTTGCTTCGCAATTCCAATTTAATTTATTCGGATCTAGTGGTGGGTATACTACATATCTGTATACATCATTACCATCTAGTAAATAATAACCTCGGTAATACCCTTCCACGTCAACTGCAGAAAGTCTAGCATAATATAAACCATTCTCATAAAGCATCTTAATCTTCCCTATGTCTGTGAATAACATAACATTCGCATCTTCTATAGGCATTCCATTTTCTGTAATGTACCTGCATATGAACTTTACATCAATCCCAAAATTTTGTGGTGAGGGTGGTATTGCCTCTTGAGTCAGTACAGTAGGAATTTCAGTAGCATAAACTAAAGAAATGGAAATGGATAAAAAAATTACCAAAAACAAAAGAGTAAGTGTCAACTCTTTCATAAACTCTTAAAATATATTCACGTATTAACTCTTTATTTTAACCTTCATAAAATCATAGGCAATCTTACTGTTCTTAAACTCTTTTTTTGCTACTTCTTCTAATTCTTTTAAATTTGTGTATCTCCTGCTTATGTGAGTTAGAATGAGTTGTTTTACTCCTGCTTGCTTGGCTAGTTTAGCAGCTTCTTTCACGTCTGCATGAGCTTTACTGCCGACATCCTCTTCTAGGAAGGTTCCATCATGTATCAACAAATCAGCGTTTTTTGATATCTTAACTATGTTCTTGCATGGTTTTGTATCTCCAGAATAGACTACTTTTAATCCTTTTTTCACGTAGCCAACATCCTCTATCTTTATCTCCTTACCCTTCCATTCGATTTTTCCTGTTCTCTTCAAATTTTTTAGCCAAGGTCCTCTCTTTACTCCTAATTCCGATAGTTTGTCCTCATCTATATTCCACTTATCTTTCTCCTGAAAACAGAAAGCCACGGATGGAACAGAATGATAGACTGGTATTGACAAGATTTTATAATCCTCTGTCTCATCGACGACTGATATCTCACTTCCTTCGAACGGAACGTCTACTGCCCTCACAGGGAACCTTAACCCGAAGTAACCTAAGTCGACTATATCAGAGATAAATCTTTCTGCCTCTGGACCGTATACAGTCAGAGGCTCACTTCTTTTCTCAAGGTTCATCGTCTGTATCATCGGTATCAAACCGGCAAAATGATCTGCATGCCAATGAGAAATGAAGATTTTGTTTATCTGCATGAAGCTTATATTCGATTTCATCAATTGTTTTTGTGTACCCTCACCGCAGTCAAAGAGCAAAACATCACGATAATCTGTAAAATACTCTAGGGCTATGGCTGGATGGTTCCTTCTCAACGAAGGCACGCCTGACACTGTACCTAGGAAAGTTATTATTATCATGATAGAATATTGAGAGAATATATTAATTAATCTATTTTGGTCCTTTTTGGCTTTTTCAGAGGGATTTTAAATTCGTCACGACTTATTAGTGAAGATATCCATACTCTCAAATTTTTTTTAAAAAATTGTGTGAAATATAATTTATTATATATTTTTTATTATATATTTTATTTTGTTTAATTTTAACTCATATAATATTATATATAAATTTTTATTATGATTTTAAATTTATTATTTTATAAAATATATATTTTGATTAAACCACCAAAAGATATAAATATTCCAGGAATCAATTAATACAATGAATACTATGATGACTGATACCAGCTTGGCAAGGCTTTTTCTAAGGTTTAAACCAGTAAAAATCATGTTGAGTCTCAAGAAAGGACCAAGATATGCCACACAAATATCTAAAGAAGTGGACTGCACGTACTCTCACACAGTTAAACTCCTGGAAAATTTCAAAAAATTGGGGTTGGTTGGGTTCAAAAAGCAGGGTAGGGTAAAGATCATTGAACTGACAAAAGACGGGGAAGATCTAGCTCATTCTATAGAAGGCGTACTGATGAAGTTATCTCGTATAAAAGAAGAAAGTGAAAAGAAAAAATAGAATAATGTTCCATTGTTCCTTTATTGTTTTTTATCATCTTTAGCATGTTATCACCATCATTTGCTAGAAAACCACCGATTTTCCTAGACAGTTAACGAAAATGTTTCAAAATTAGAAAATCAAAATATGGAGAAAAAGTATAACATTTATATATAAGATAAAGTTGAGTTAATTATTTATTTAACTGAGTTAACTATATTATTTATGACTATAGATTTCCATCATTTTACCATTACTCAAAGAGCTAATATCGATGAAATAATGAAGGTCGTCTTTAAATCTGAGAAACAAGCTAAAGTAGGATCTCTGATCTTGAAAAAAATGTTGGAAAAAGGGGTTTATAGTCAGGAGAGGACCTGGCAATTTGGATTGTATGAAGCGGATATGAGAAAGGTGCTAGCAGAAAGTAAAGTTAGTCGTCCCACATTTTTTAAAGTACTGAAAAGACTAAGGTTTATAGGTTTAGTCAACAAACAATACAGATTTTATTACCTTGGGACAGAGTTTCCGAATGCTTTGAGAAGATTAGAAAGGGCAATTAGAATTATCCTAAAACCAAAACTTAAACGTATTAGAATGGATAGAAAGGGGTGGGAGGAATCGCAGTACATATAAAGTTTTTGTCAACGATTTTGCGAACGTTTTAAGGAGTGTAGAAAGGAGAGACTTTGTCTAAACAGTTAATATATGACCACAAAAAACATTTTGAAGAATACTGAGTTATCTTTCATCGTTTGGGTCTATGAATGAATTTGAATTGTTGAAACGAATTTTTAACTCAAAGGATTTTAAATGGTCTTCTAAATGGCGTAGAATTGCCTTATTCTATGAAGTCTTAGCAGAATTAAAAGATAAAAAACGTATAGATGTTGTCAAGAATAAAATTAAACTTATTTTATAATCGCTTATTAGCGACACAATTGAGTTAGTAAGTATTTAGTAATGCCCTAGAAAGGCTCTCCAAATACTGGAAAACATGGATTAAAGAATCATCAACTGCAAAAGAAAATTGATGGCCAAATATGATGGTTAAACAACATAAAAGTATGGTAAGAAATGCCATTTTTTTGCTAAAATTATATAATGATTTAAATAAATTTTAATAGTTTGATTAAATTATATTGATAGAAAACTGTATAATTTTTTTATAATATTTTTTTGCAATTTTTTTAACTATATAATTTAATATATATTTTATTTTAAAATATTATTATATCACTCCAAAGTGAGAGTTCAATAAAAAAGAAAAAGGGTCAAGTTTTGGATGTAAAATAGAGCTAAAACTCAGGAAAACAGGCTAAAAATGGCAGAATTTAGGCTTTATTGCCTTCTAACCAGGTGAGAAATTTTTCAAAAGCCTTCTTATAATAAGATTCTTTATCCTTAGCCTCAGATCCCATCTCGCCCCAGGTCTTGTTTGAACCTTCAGGAATGAATATCCTATCAAATTCCCAGCCTTTTGGGTATGCCTGCTTTGCTACAGTTCCTTCGGTTACACCTTCAAAGGTTTTCATAGTCTTACCATCGAAAAAAGTGAGTGATACAACTGCCTTGGCACGTCTGTTTTCTACACCTTCAAGTAATTTTAGGATTGCTTCTTGACCGACATAATCGTTAAAAAATCTGATGAGTGATCCAGGAAATTCTTTGAAAGCTTCTATACAGAAACCAACATCCGTGACAAACAAAGGTTTTTTCAATATTTCATAAGCTTGTCTTGCTTTGCTCTCTGATATCTCTTTTGGTGATATCGACTGAGGTTCTGTCAAGTCAAGGCTGATTTGTTTAATTTTAACCTTATCTTTGAATATTCTCCTAGCAGTTTCAACCTTTTCTTTATTCTTCGTCACGTATACGATTTCCATAGTCGTTCATTAATTTAGAAATATAAAATTATAAAAAGTGAGGCTTGGGTAATGATATGAAAACATTAAATATTGTTCTGCTGGGGGCCCCTGGTGTTGGTAAGGGAACTTATGCCGAGATTCTATCAAAAAAATACAAGATTCCTCATGTTTCTACAGGGCAAATGTTTCGTGATGCGATAAAAGAACGTTCAGAACTTGGTAAGAAAGTGGAGAGTTTCATTACTAAAGGTGATCTAGTACCGGATGATATAACGATTGATGTAATAAAAGAGAGACTCAAAGAAGAAGATTGTAAGAAAGGTTTCTTGTTAGACGGATTTCCAAGGACGATACCACAAGCAGAAGCGCTTGAAAAAATGAGAAAAATAAGTAAAGTCCTTAATTTTGTTGCTTCTGAAGAAAACATTATAGAAAGGTTGAGTGGAAGGAGGACTTGTAAGAAATGTGGAGCTATATTCCATGTAAAGAACATTCCACCGAAAGTAGAGGGTATTTGCGATGAGTGTGGAGGAGAACTATATCAACGTGAGGATGAGACCCCAGAAGCTATAAAAGTGAGGATGAAGGAGTATAACAGGAAAACAAAACCATTGGTTGATTTCTATAAAAAAAGAGGGTTATTGGTTAATATTGATGCAAATTATCCATTTGAAGAGATAGAAAAAATAGTTTCTCAGTGTGAAATGGCTCTTAAAAAGTGAGGTTTAAATTAAATTCTACCAATGCCAACATCGAGTCCAGGCATGTCAAAATCAGCTAGTAGAGCTAAAGCAGACCCACCAGAAGTTATGACTTTTCCACCCTTTTTTATAAAGTGATAGTATACTCCATGATTCTGGAAAAGCGCAGCAGATGAATGTCCTCCAAAAATAACTGTTTTAGGGCTAGAAGCTATTCTGAGTAATTCAAGTGTCCTGTCAAACCCTTTTTCGAATACTCCCATAACACCGGCGAATACACATCTTCCATTTATTTCTTTTGCATATTTTTCAACAGTTTTAGGTCCTATATCCATTATCAATCCTTTTGTAGATGGTAAATCATCTCTATCGATAATCTCCCTGTTCTCTAGTGTATAATCAACAGGAATCTCAATCTTGTCTTTGAAATTATCATAAAGTTCTTTAGCTATTTTTATCTCACTTTCTTCCAAGATTTTTATGTTCTCACCGTTAAGTTTTATTCCTGCAACATGAGCTATATATTGACCAGTTAAACCACCTGTACAGAATTTTGCTTTTGGGTATTCCAGAATTTTCTTCAAATATTCGATTTTTTCAAACTTTTTCCCGCCAACAAAAAAAGTAATTTTTTTCCCAGCAGCTAGGTCTTCTTTTAAATCCTGAATGACTTCAAGTTCATATTCCATCTGAAGACCAAAATAAGATGGTATCAAACCAAAAAATCCAACAAGACTCCATTGTGCTCTATGACAGACAGAGGGGCTATCATTGATGAATACATCTACTTTATCTTTGAAAAATTTAGTAAGTGAGGAATTAACCATCTCTTCTTTGGTATTTAAGCTTTCTTCTTCTGGATGATCCCTAACGTTTCTAAGAAAAACAGCTTCTCCATGTTTCATGTTTTTTATAGCCTCAGCCACTTCAGACCCCGTCACTTTATCCACATAGTGAATCTCGATGCCAGTCATTATCTCCATCCTTCTAGCTACAGCAGAAAGATTAGCTATGAATTCTTCATCACCCTTTCTTCCTTGATGTGTTAGTATGATGGGTAAAGCGCCATGTTCAACATACTTTTCAAGCATCATACCGTGAGCAAAAACTCTGAAAGAATTCAAATCGGGTTGACCATCCCTTACTGGCCCATTAGTATCAATCCTTATGAGGACTCTTTTCCCAGACAGTTCGTGCATGTGTTTACTGACAAAAAGGTTCTTATCTCTTATTTCTTTAAGATAATTTACCATTAACTCACCGGGAATAATTCCTCAAGTCTTTTTTTAGTTTCCTTCAACCCAAGGCTTTCATTGGTTTTGATGATCGAATCATATGAATCTTCAAACCCGAGGGATGCCCTGATTGCATCGATGTTTTCGGGTATGACATCGGCTTCTTGATGGACGTAAGCTGAGAATAAAAGGATGTTACCATGCAAATGTACAGTCTTCTCTAGGATAATGATTTGATACAAATCCCTTCTATCGTTTGCATCTATTATCTCGGCTGCAGTTGGAGCACCATTTTCACCACCCAGAACGATTATCCGAAGATTATCATCGAATGCGTCGAGAATCTTATCCCTCGACGGAAAATCTCCCGTTACGACGACGTTATGCATGTGCATCAGGGTAACTGGTACTTTCACGCCGTAAGTTATCAACTTTCCTTCCAACCTTTTATCAGCAACTATAACATCATCTGCGTGGTGAGATGGTATTTCTGTCGGAACATAATCGTTGATAGGTCCGCTATTAGGCTCAGCTGGGTCAGCTCCTCTCCTTATCAGGTTTATTATCACGTCTTTAACGTCAGAAACTTCTTGAATGCTGTTCAGATACCTCAACATCCCAGTCGTGTTACAGGATGGCACCCTTATGAACTGCTCACCGACTGCATCCTTGTAATTTATGTTGGCGTTGAAGGTCACTTTCGCTATCGAAGCCTTTTCTCCACCCTGGAAAATTGCATGTAAACTTTTTTTTCTTGAGTATATTTCTTCTTTGTTCTTCCTTCCTATACCTTCAGGAGTAGCATCGACTATTAGATTAGCTTCGTCTATTAAATCTGTAACAGCACCAGCAGGTTCAATGCCAGCATCAATGAAAGTCTTTTTAACTTTTTCAAACTGTTCAACCTCATCTTTACCGTACTCCTTCAAACTCATGTAAACAGGTACGTTCATAGCCGCATAACGTGATTCCCAAGAAGGACTTATGTCTGAAATTCCCAAAAGCTTCATATCTTTTTGTTTTTGAACAGCAGACGCAACCCTTTTACCAATAGTTCCGAACCCATTGACTCCAATCTTGAACATGAAGGTGTTCCTCATATCTCTTAGAAGTAATGATAATTTATGATTCCAAACCATAAATAATTAACACAAAAGTGAGAGTTCCTTGAAAAAATGACATTTAAGCGTCAAAAATCCTTAATAATCGGTTTAGGCATGACGATCCCTCTCTTCTGGTCACCTAAGGTCTCCGACCTTCCTTCTAAGAACAATTTCCCGACAAAAGCAGAAGTAATAGCATCCAACTCATGACTAGTCATTTTCGGGGTCAAACCACTAATTTTCAACTTCTCCAAACCCCTTTTAAGTTTATCTAACCCCCTTTGCTTTCTGGGGATTTTTAAGATGTCTTGAGCTCCTCCAGGATATACTTCTATGACTCTAAAACCTTTATTTTCCAGCATTTTTTTCAATCTTATGCCCCTTTTAGTCAATTTTCTCATCGGACCCAGAGTGATAGGGAAAAATTTTATTCCTCTTTTTAAGAGTTCTCTATCACATTCTCTAAGATGAACGTTAGTCCTCTCCTCTATCGATTTTCTTCCTTTAGGTAGACTGAGCGGAGCATCTATTGCTACGATATCTGGCTTCAATTCTTCGATTTTGTCGATTATTTCCTTGTCAGTGTGGAGGATATTAGTATAAGCCTTCATCCCGTCAAGGATACAGAATCCCGTCTGTCTCTTTTCGCTTCCTGCCAAGTCGATTCCAACAACATACATGTATACACTTTTTCAAGTTAAAGGATAAAACTATTTTCATGCCAAAAGTGAGGATTCATGCCTTCATCTCTGGAAGAGTGCAGAGCATCAACTTCAGGTTTAACACTAGAAGAGTCGCTCAATCTTTAGGACTAACAGGTTGAGATAGGAATCTACTGGATGGCAGAGTGGGAGTGGTAGCAGAAGGTGAAGGGGGAGAGTTGAAAGCCTGATAAAATTCTTAAGAAAAGGATCATCTTTGGCCAGAGTCGATAAGCTATATCTCATAAGAGAGGGATACATGGATGAATTTTAAAGATTTTGATATTTTTTTTAAAATTAACTACTCATTAGTGGTATTTATAAATTTAACTGTCTTAGTTAATACAGAAGAAAATGGACAGAATTTTAGCCTTGCCTTTTGTCTTATTGACGATCCTATTAATTTCACTAGTTGTAATTGTACACGATTATCCTGTTATCACATCAGATGTGTCGAGCAATCAAGAGAATTTAGTATACGTGCAAGGCATACTACAAAAATACGATGATTTATTAGATGTTTACAGGAAAAAAATATCGATCTTAGAGGAAAGCCTAAGGAATGCAGAAATGAAAAAACAAGTATGCGAATTCTTGAGTGAAGGCCTTCAGGAAGATCTAAACGATACACTCGGAAACATTCCCATGCAGAAATTCAAAGAAAGGTTGAGTTCTGCCCTCAAATACAACCCGGATCTAGAAAGTTTATTGGATACTGACGTTTACAGGTATTCTCTGACTTTGGAGGCTAGACAAGAAGTCGATGAACTGATCGATGAAAAAAGTTATAAGGATACAGTTGAAAACATCCAAGGATGGATAAAAAATAACATAAAATATGTGAATAACCGTAGATGGTATACAGCAAAAGAAACTTGGGATGAAAAAGAAGCAAACTGCAATGGCATGAGTTTTCTAACATGCGGAATGATGAGAGAAGCGGGAATACCATGTAAGGTTGTTGCCAACTCTGAGCATGCATGGATAGAGTACTTGTATATTGATGGGAGGGGAAGGATGATATGGTCAGTATGGGATCAAGGCAATTCTGGATATTCTGTTTTGAACTCGAGTGTATATGAAAATGACCTATGATCTTGTAGTGATGATAGGCTTATCCAAGACAATTATAGTTTCTTCAGCTTGAGCAGTCAAACTATTCGACCTCTCCCTCAAGGGTGGGTACTCAATCAAAACCTCCCTGTCGACCAATTCTTTCAACGCTAACTGTAACATGACTGTACTTCCTATTCCTTTTAACCATCTTCTAGCAAAGGGTAAAGTTTTGAATTTGTCCACAGCAAGTTGTAATATTTTTCTGGATTCTCTCAATCTTACTGGTTTTGGTTGTATCAACATGTAAATTAAAGTTGGGAAAGATTCCTTAACCAAGCCTTCGCCATGAGTCGTAAAGACTTCCATCCCTAAAACTTGTCCTTCTTTTATTTCTTCTTTTGAGGGAATATGACCGTTTGGAATCGATAGTCCGCCATGTTGTGTGTATTCTTCCAAAGAATGTCCCGCAAGGTTTCTTACTGGGTTTACACCGTAGCTCATAACTACATCCTCTATCAACTTAGACATTTCATCAACAGTTTTTCCTGGCCTTATCTCTTTTATGAATTGTTCCAACGCATCCTCTGCTGCTTTTATGAGTATGTCAGATTTTTCCCCGAGCCTGACAGAGAAAGCCGAATCTGCGATGAAACCGTCGACATGAACACCTATATCCACTTTAACCAGGTCACCATCTTTCAAAGTGAGAGTATCGTCTATATCCGGAGTGTAATGGGCAGCAATGTCATTCAAAGAGATGTTAACTGGAAAAGCTATACCTCCACCTTTATCTATTATCATCTTCTCGATTTTTTCAGCCAAGTCCAGAACTTTCACACCTGGCTTTAACTGTTCTCTAGCGAACATCTTAACTTCTTGGTTTATTTTCCCTGCCTTTTCATATTTCTCCAGAATTTCTTTTTCCATAGAATCACTAAGAGAAATTTAGTTACTCAAGAAGATGTAATTTACGTATAAATTAATCAAATAATCACAATGGAGTAATAACAATTATTGTTGAGCCTAAATATTTAAGTGCTCACAAACCGTCTATTAATATATGTCAAAACCATTGAAAAAGATGACAAAGGAAGAAAAACTAGCCTACGCTAATAAAAAAATTATACGTGGTTTTTGGCTATTCCTTTTTGGAATGATATGGATGTACTTTGGCACGAATTTAGATGGCTTTGTCTCAGCGATCACAGTGATGGGTTTGTTGATAATTCTTTATGGACTAGTGAAAAAATTCTCTGTGTAAAAAACCACAGCCAAGAGAGGAATGAGATTTAATTACTTGTAGTTAACTTTTTTAAACCATTCTCCTAACTTAGCCTGGACTCTTCCAGATAAAACTTGTTGTTCTGTTATCTCTAAAGCCTGTAGAACGCGCATCGCTGCTGGTAAGACTTGGTTGTTGATATAATATTCTGGGTCGTACTCTCCTTCTTTTACGTCTTCAACCGGCATGGCACGATCTGAAATACTACCCGAACCTTTGACTATGACAAAACCGATGACACTACCCTCGCCCACAAGTCTGCCCTTGGCCTTTGATTTCTGAGCTGCCTTAACGTGCGGTCCTATCTGTTCGTAAGAAGATAGAGGCCTTGTTATCTGTTCAAAAATCGTTAGGTCTTCCAACTTCACATCCCCACTTTTTATTTTTTTAATTGTTTCTCTGACTAGTTGAACGGCTTTAGCAGGGTCTTTATCTCTAAGGATTATAGTCAGAACTTTTCTTTGTATGTCCTTGCTTAACTGGCACCAATCTCTTCTTATAGCTTCGAATCCTCTGACTTCTAAATTCCCTTGATAATCAATTAGAGCATATCTTTTCTTCGCTCCAACTTCTTTTTCCCTTCTTGCTACAAATATCCCCCCTTCATACAGGTCTCTGAATTCTAGTTCAATTATTCCTGGAAGTTGTTCGTTAACTTTTTCTATAAATTCTTCAGCCTTTTTAATTAATTGCTCTCTTTTCTTCATTTCTTCCTCACCTTATCGTAAATCCAAACTATGAGACAGGAGATGAGATAATAACTAACAAGATTTAATAGAATATTCTGGAGAATGATAACACTTTCCATACAATCTGGTATTACGCCTGGTATACGTTCATGGGCACCAGGAGGGCAGGGGACAGCTCTTATCTCTACAGTCTCAAAAGGTAATGGAAGGAAAGGGAAAGAATAAGAGTATTCTGGGTAGATTAAGGGATGAGTAACAACAATGCCCATGATTATTGAAATCACGAAAACTAGGATTTTTCTCCAGTCTGGTTTTAAAAATTCTTTCCAATTCATTTTCTCCCCCTTTTTTCTATAGTTACCATGCAAGAATCGGTGTCAGCATACAAAATTTTAAATCCACTTGCTTTTGCCATCTCTATTACCTTGGTTATATAAGCTCTTCCAAATGTCGCAGTTGCGCTTGCACACTCCCGACAATACCATTTAGCGGCTATATATCCCATAAAACCATAGCTCGCGTTGGCTAAAATTTTTAGAGCATACTGCTCATTGTCCAGCCGCTTCCATTCCACCGAATCCTTTCTAACCTCTTTCATCTTTTCCTTTATTTTCTTCCTCGTTTCGATTAGGTCTCTTATATGTTTAGGTATGAAGCCCTCCTTTCTGGTGCAAAAATGCCATTTGCTTTCGGGAACTTTATTTTTTTCTTTACATTCTGAGTGCTCACAATTAAGAGTTTCTGGAGAAATATTGTGGGAAACGATTATCGTGGGGTACAACGAGTTATGTACTAATATCAGACCATTCCCAGCGAAGAATTTTTCAGTATCTTTCACAGAAATATCATAAACCCAACCGTTATACTTAATTCTCTCGATTTTTTTAATCTGTTCTAAACCACAATTTCCAAAGAAGAATTTTAATTTTTCGGGAAAACATCCATTGATTACTAGATTTTCTGCAACTTTCTGAATATCGATTCGTGAACCTCGATGTGCATTTTTAAGAGTTGATGTTATATGATCCTCTACATAATTCCTTGGGATGAGATAGAGTGGATGACTCTCCCTTACACCTTTTCTTATCTTTATCTTTCCAAGTGACTGGTAAACGTAAAGGTTCTTTATTTTTCCGGAACTTATGAAAGATGTTCTTCCCACACTCAACGAGAGAAGTAATAAATTCAAGTCATCGATCAACCTCTCAGAGATAGAGGTGTATTTAAATTTCGTTTCTCCAATAGAGCCATCACCATCTATCATTCCTTCTATTAACTTTAATTTCAGGTTTTTCTGTAACTGTAAGAGCAAAGGATTAAGATGCTTATGATGGGAATTATGCCCAAAAAGTTTGATGAGCAGAAGAGCAAAGGGCTTGTTCGAGATGGAAATTTCAAAACCCTTCCCATCCTTATATTCACTCGGTTCGAAGTAAGAGAGGGTTCTTAACAGTCTATTTTTGATGAGTTCATCCGAAGTGGAAAAATAGATCCTCGAATGTTTAGTCATCCAACCCTCTGCTACGTAAATTCCAAAACTCCAACAAGTATTACGGTTTAACTCTAATACACAAGGTAGAATCCTCTTCCATCTTCCTCTTGATTGTTTAAGGAATAAGTCTTTCTTTAACTTCTCCGGTACGTTAATGTTTTTAATGTCGTTAAACCTTGCTTGCAGAAACCCTCGCTTTCTCGTTGGTCTAAGGTTTAGAACAAACTTCAAATAATTCTCTCCTTCTTGAAGGAGTTTTATTCCACTATAATTTCTGTAATCTATCAATCCCTTCCTTCTCAGCAATACAAGGTTCTTCCTAATCGTTGCCCTATGATACTTAAGCCTCTCGCGCAACTCTTCTAACGAAGAGGCCCCTCTCAGTTCGTTTAGGATGTTCATCCAAGTTTTAAGCCTTTTTTTGTGAGGAAGTTTCTTCCTTGGAAGAATGATCAACAAGTCTGACGTTATTTTTTGAGAAAGAGATGATAAGAGTTCCATAACATCTAATTTCTTTAAATTTTCCCTAACCGGAATCCTTTTCAGAAGTATGAGATTCGTTCCGATCCTTAATTCATCTCCTCTTACTAGAGTTAGTTTTCCGTCATTATCGAGGGAAAAAATGCTATGATTCGGCGTTATCGTTATTTGTTTGCCTTGTTCAGTCGTGATCTTCAATAAATAAGGGCATTTAATTTCATGCTTGATGACTGCTTTAATAGGCTTCCAACAAACTTTGTTTTTCTCTTCATCGAAAGTAAGGGCTTTCCAGCCATTTAATTCAGTTATAAGGCTTCTGCTTTCTCTGATCACTTTTCCGTTCTTCTGGAACCTTTCTACAAAATTGCCTATCTCCACTACTTTTATAAAGCCAGCTGGGTCTTTCACGTAAGTTTTTTCCCAAGGAGGAAGACTCCTGAAATCGAAAACTAAAATATCTGAATGAATTCCTTTTTTAGGCTCGATTACTATCGCTCCCTTATAAACAGGAGCCATCCTTCTTCTCTCTATCTCTTCGGTTTTTGGCTTGTTTGGAATCAAGACATTATCTGTAAAAGCCCTTCTCATCAAGAATGCCTCAATCAGTTGAGAGTATGTATTTCTCGAAGCATCGAAGGGCAGCAAACCAGTTAACCTGCTTATCGAAAATATCTGTGGCAATATATGCTCAGCTAATTTCAGCGTCAACTCCGAATCCCAAAGCGAATATTCAGCAAGCCTTCCTAATTGTTCTTTTTTGCTCCATATCTCAACCATTTCCTTGTATTTCATTTTCCTCTTTCCAATTCCAAGCAATTCTTGAGCAACTTCATCTAAAGTTAAAACCTCGCTACGCATAGAAGCAGATAGAATGTGATCAATGAAATTGAACAAATCGATATGTACCCTTCCCTTAGTTTTTGCAGAACTGATCCTTCCTCTTCTGACAACATGGACAGGGGTATTATCTCTTCCCAACTTCAAAGGCATCTTGTATACCGTAGCTCTATCCTTTATCTTTGGGATGTCAAAACCGTCAGAATTGTAACCGACTATGAAATCTGGGTCTTTTTCCTTAACTATATCCATGAATCTTTGGATGATCTCTTTCTCATCTCTTACAACCTCGACATAATTCGGTTTATCCTTCCAGTCGCAGCTAGTTAAGACTCTCTTGTATTTTCCATCGAAAACTAGGCTGAGCATGATGAGCTTTGATTTCCCATCTTCTTCGACGAACTCTGTGTCGAAAGCTAAGACTTTGAAATCGATATCTTTTTCCATGTCTGTAGCTTTGACAGAACTGGCCTCGATGATTCTATCGACTTGGTATCCGTTGCTCTCTTTTAATTCTCCTTCTACTTCGACCCAACCCATTGGTTTGATTTGTTTATCTATCATGTACCTGCGGTAATAGGTGATGTTATACTCGTAAGTTTCTTCTACTTCTTTCCAGTCTTTTATCGCATTCCTCACATCTGGAATCCTCCTAGGGTTATCGATGGTAACTTTAATCAGCTTTGTTTCTTCGTTCATCCAATTCTTTTCAACAGTCTCTACCCTCAGGATTTTCGCTTCTAAGTTTTTTGTGTCAAGTCCTTCTATTTTTTTCTTCAATTTTTCAAGAGTTCCTTTAGTTGGCATAACGTAAAAATAAGGTTCGAAATTAGAATCCATAACAAGGGCTGTTTTACCTTTTTCGTCTTTGCAAAAAAGCCTTGTTATAGCTTTGTTTCCTTCGACGATATAGTCCACGTCAAGGACGAGTAAGTTTTGCTTCATAGTATCACTCAATTAATTTCTACTCAATTAGAAGGTTTTAAATCTTTTTACAGTTAGTTTTAAAGACATGGAATATTTTCAACCCTTACAAAAAGGATTAGACGATCTTCAAACAATGCTTTACAATCTTGAAGAGAACACGGAGTTGAGGATGTTCATTACTGATTTTTTCAAAAGGTTCAATCAACTTAAAGAAGAGATACCTCCAGAATACGATAAAATAAGAGATTTTATTGCTATCAACGGCAATGAAGAAGACTATCTCTGGATCTTTGAGATAGATACTTTTGTTGATTGGGAACCCTCAAGAGGTAAATATATAGAAAAAAATAAAAAAAAGGCTATTTTAAAATCAGTTAATTATGGTCTTCAAAATCTAATCTATGGTTTAATAAGTATGGCATTAGAATACTTACCTAAAGGCGATGAAGCAAAGGCACAATTCTATTCAGATTTGTTGAACGGCTTGGGTAATGATTACAAATTCTTTGAATTGGATATGAAACGAATTAACGATCTAATTCAAAAATCAGATTTTAATTATAAAGATAGAAAAACTCTTTCTGATTGGGTTCATAATATTTTTGCTATATCGATGTTTGACGAGTACGTGTTAGAAAGGCTTTGGTACATAGAAAGTAATTTGTTATTAGCCCTGGAAGACATGATAAAAAGAATGGCCGACTATAGGAAAGCTCAGAAAAAAGGAAAGTTGACCTTATCCGAAAGAAAATATATGGAAAAATTATGGTGTTCAATACAAGGAACTAAAATGATGATAAGAGATGAATTTTCAAAATTTCTCGAATATGTCGAAAAAAGAGCAAACGAATATCCAACTCCGACTGAATGGTGGGACGATCGTTCTGTCTTTAAAAAACCTGAGATAAAAGAAAGTGTTAAAAAAAGTGTTTATGAACCTAAGATAACTGCTGAAAAAGTAGTTACTACTGAACCTCCCCTGGAACAGAGGATAATAGAAATATTGAGAAATGAAAAAATGGTTGGAAGTGTCTTAGTTGGTAAATTAAATAAACCTGCAGAAGAGGTTATAAGTACTTTGAAGAGGATGGAAGGGGAAGGGAAGGTTAAGATGGAAGGTGTGTTTTGGACTCTTTCGAGAAATGAAAACAATTCTTAAATAATTTTTCAGTAAGATGTTGATTCTAAAATTTAGTCGTTATCTCTTCTTTCAATAATCCTTGTTGTTTCAATAACAATTTTAAAATCAAAATTCAGATATCTTCCTATGGACATTGAAGAAATGAAGAAGAAACTGGGATCCATCGAGGTAATAACTTTCAGCAAACATTTTTACGGACCAAAGGTAAGATTACGTGGTATTACTGAAGATGAAGTAAAAAATCATTTGAAATACCCTAAAAAATTAGAAAACATAGAAGATCAAGGCGAAGAAGTCAAAGGACATAAATATGGACTTTTATTCCACAAATCCAATAAGTATGACCTGAAGATTGTCATATCTATAAAAGAACAATCTTTAAATGTTATAACTGCATATGTACAAAATAAGAAAAGGAGAAAGGTGTTTGAAAAATGGTTAAAAAGGCTAAGGTAGATTACGATTATGAGAATGATGTCCTTTACGTGTATACTGGAGAGAAGGTTAAAGATAGTCTAGATATTGAAAATTTTGTTATAGATTTTTCTTCAGACAACAAAATAGTTGCTGTTGAGGTGTTGGATGCTTCAAAAGTCTTGAATAAGATGCTTCAAATTAATATCAGTAAAGATGCTTTGTCAGACGTTAAAGAAGCTGGTATAAATATCTATCAGGGTAGGGAAATAATCTACGTTGTATTGATGTTTCCAATAATCGTGAATAAACGGAAATTTGATGTGAGGGTTCCAGTTCCGACAGCAGTAGCGACCGTTCCTGTGTGATTTTATCTTTCTAGATTTAAATTTAGTCGTTATCTCTTCTTTTATTGTTCCTTGTTGTTTCAATCTTTCAAGTATTCTCTTTTCTTTTTCTGTATCTTCTTTACCTTCTCTCAAGATTATAAAGTCTGCATATATTTTAGTAGATAATCTTTAGGATCTCTAAAACAAGAAAATAAGCTGAAATTTTTTAAAAATCAAAATAACATTTATTGGTCATTAAAATAAAGAAGCAGGGGTACCTAAGTCTGGTCTAAAGGGCTGGCTTCAGGAGTCAGTGGCTTAGTGCCTTCGTGGGTTCAAATCCCACCTCCCGCACACTTTTTATTCTAATAAAGCAAATAATAATTAATGGAAGTGAATAAAAAAAGAATGAGATTTTTCTATTCAATTTTATTTGGGACGTTATTGATATTATTTTCAATTACTTTTGCATTGATTCGTTTTCTTGAATTTTATTCATTTAACTTTTATTTGTTTTTAATTATAATTGTTCCGATTTATGCTTACATTATTTTTTGGGGATATATTAGTTATAAAGCATTTGTTGTTGAACCTGTACCTAAAGGATGGAAGTGGATGTTTCCATCAAAAAAACTTTTGGTAAAATTTTTTATTTATATCTTTATCGCTTATATCTTGTTATTTTTATTCTTATTTATATTGAGTAAGTTATGATGGGTTCAAATCCCACCTCTTGTATTTGAATTATATAATAAATTTTTAGATGATAAAATCTACGGCTTCTTCCTGATTTTCTCTGAACTGATAGGGAAAGAACGGCTTTTTCATGGTATTATCTTCTAGTATTTTCTTTGTAGTTTCAATTTTCATCTCAGGATACTTTTGATACAACTCTTTTCTATGGGCTTCCAACATCTCAGTCTTTTTACCGACAAACTCCGCACTAGTCTTGACTTCAACTTTCTTCTTCTCAGCAGCCTTGAAAACTTCTGAAATCTTTTCCTTCCATCTTAAATCCCTTAGAAAATGATGGTCTACTATCAAAGCATCGAGAGGACAACTTTCAAGAATCTTGATCATGTTCTTGACAGAACTCTCCATCGCCTTGACTCCAAACCTGTACATCATATAAGAAAGAGGACCGTCTAAGAAAACCAGGTTTGGTTTGTTCTGAAGTATAAAATCGACTTGATCTTGCTGACTTGGACCTTCCACGTCTGAGGAATGAATGAATTTATACTCTCCATCATCTATTAAGACTTCGAAAACAAAACCCAAGCGTGGATTGGTCCCGTGGAAAACAGGTTGGGATAACTTTACTCTAGTCTCACCGAACTTAAATTCTTTCCCGTCAGCATACTCTAGTTTTTTCGGTAAATCTTTTATCTGTTCTAAGAAGAATGCAGCCCTGCCTTTCTGACTGTAGTTTATCTTTTCAGTTGGATGTTTTACTAGCACGGTCTTACCTTCGTATATTTCCAAGTTTTCGAACGGGTTAAAATGGTCGAAATGATAGTGGGTTACTATCAAAATGTCTGATTTTTTTGCAAACTCAGTTATATCCTTCCAGTGTTCATCGAGTCTTTTTAATTCAATTGGATGAGGGGGGTATCCTGACCTTATCGGCGCCAAGGAGGTGCCAGGGTCTATCAGAATACTAACATCCTCTGTTTTTACGAACGTGCTCATTGAACGAGTACCAAAACTATCAAATGCCAATGGAAGAATTTTCATAAAATATCTTTCAACATCAATTTATTTATTATTTGACACTATTCGAATTGTTCTCTAACGTTCATCACAACTCTACTCTTCTGAAAGTTTGATATTTATATTTCAATTTATGTCAAATATGAATTCAGAATTTCATGTAGAAAATTTAGCAGATTATCCAAAAAATGTAGTCGTAACTCTTAAAAATGAGTGATATTTTGAAATTAGTCGGTGTTACTGAACTACCTTTACATCACGGAAAAGCCCCACGATGGCTATTTGAAAGAATGGTTAAATTAGGAAAATGTATAGTTGAAGTAATCATTTATGAATATGGAAATGACGAGTTCTTAAGAAGAGTTTCTAACCCATTCTGGTTTCAGGCATTTTCATGTGTTCTGGGTTGGGATTTCCATTCAAGTGGCGCTACTACTGTAACTATGGGTGCTCTTAAGATGGCGTTAAAACCTGAGGAAACTGGCATTGCTATTACTGGAGGGAAGGGAAAAATATCAAGAAGAACACCAGAAGAAATTCGAAAAATAGGAAACATGTTTTCTTTATCTTCTCATAAAATTGAAAATTTGTTATACTCAAGTAGAATGGCTGCAAAAGTGGACAATACTCTTATACAAGCAGGCTACCCTCTATATCATCACTCATTCGTGTTCAAAGAGGATGGAAAATGGTCAGTAATACAACAGGGGTTAAGTATTGAAGATCAAACTGCAAGACGTTATCATTGGTTATCAGACCATGTAAAAAGTTTTGTCGTTGAACCACATGATGCTATAGTTGGGGATAGGTTCAAAGAGAATGTTCTGGACATGACTGCAAAAGAAAGTGAGGATTGTAGAAAAGTATCGACTGATCTAGTTAAGGATGGTCCTGAAAGAATTAAAAAGGATCTCCTATCATTGAGACCACATTACCAAAAAGAACTCAGAGAATTTTTTGGGCAAAGGGGTAAGGAATTTTTCATCGATGTGTTGAAGATGCCAAGAAAAGTGAATTGGAAGGCTCTTGAAAGAGCTTATGATTTTCAACCGAAAAATTATGAAGAATTGATTGGAATTCAAGGAATAGGTCCTTCTACTGCTCGTGGATTAGCTTTAGTATCCGAGATAATTTATGGAGAACCACCTTCATGGAAAGATCCCTGTAAGTATAGTTTTTGCGTGGGGGGAAAGGATGGTCTACCACACCCAATTGATGTAAAAACTTATTCTGAAATTTCTCAATTCATGGGCGACGTTATTAAAGAATTGGATATAGAGAAAAAAGAGAAAATTGAAGCTCTTCGAAGACTGGGTGATTTTCTTCGATCAGTTGAAATAAAACAGAAATCTCTATAATTCTAAAGCATAATTAGTTACATGATAAATTCTATTAATAGTACCTTCCAGAAGAAAGATTGAGAAGGCGTTTCAAATTGCTTTAACAACATATTTTCTTCACGGCATGAAAGAATTATACAGTGAATGTGAATTTAATTTTAATCCGGGAAATTTAGTTTTTCAATATTCTATTAAACCCTTTCAAAACAACTTAGATCAAAAAAACGTTGAAATGGTCAATTTAAGTTAGGTCACTCCAGTCTTGAAGTTTTTACAAGTATTGTGAACCATTTTATAATTCGTGATCTAAACCATGTTTTTGGGTTTTTATTAAATTTTTTAAAAGGATTTATGAGCCTTTTTTTTGAATTTTAATCGAATCGATTTTACTCACATCTCTCTTTGAAAGTTTCCAATCAAAGACGTCCATGTTCTCCTTAAGATGCTCCTCTGAACTTGCTTTTGGTATTGTTATTGCACCTTTTTGAAGTATCCATCTCAGAGAAATTTGAGCCGGACTTTTCCCATATTTATCTGCCAATTCTTTGATCGTTTTGTCATCGAGTATTTTCCCTCTCGCTAAAGGAGAGTAAGCAACAAAGACAATATCATGCTTCTTACAGAACTCAAGTAATTCTTTTTGGTAGAGATAGGGATGAAATTCAACCTGATCAACACAAACTGGTATTTCCTCAACTTCCAAAGCTTGCTTAAGAAGAGGAAGACCGAAATTACTCACTCCTATACTCCTTACTTTGCCATCTTCATGCAGAATTTTCATCGCTCGGAAAGTCTCTTCAAGTAGAACAGAAGGGTTCGGCCAATGGATAAGGTAAAGGTCTAGGTAGGAAGTATTCAGCTCTTTCAAAGTTGATTCACAAGCCTTGAGAACACTCTTGAATCGCAAATTCGTTTCCCAAACCTTTGAAGTGATGAAAAGTTCTGAACGATCGAACCCTTGGATTGCCTTTCCGATTTCCGTTTGATTATCGTAGATTTCAGCGGTATCTATATGTCTGTATCCCATCTCTAAGGCTTTTCTAACAGCTCTTTCACATTCTTTTCCCAAGAGTTGCCAAGTACCTAATCCCAAAACAGGAATGGAATAGTTACTCCTCAGCTTTTGAGTAGGAATTTTCATCCTTCTTCACTCAAAAATATTTTCTAGCATGTTTTTAAATCATTCACCGATACTGATAAAGGGAATTTCACATAGTAAGTTTCTTAATCTTATAACAAACAGTACAATATCTCGCAAATTATTGAATTAGTCCTGGAGACGGATGGACACATGGGTTCCTTGAGGTATAGCAACTCTTAGAACTTGTCTCAATGCTCTATCATCAGCCTGCATGTCTATTAATCTCTTGTGAATCCTCAATTCCCAGCGGTCAAATGTCGTGTTACCATGTCCCGTCCCATCACCACAAGGGGTCTTCATCGGCGCTACTCTCAGTTTCTTCGTCGGTAAAGGAATCGGTCCTTTATAATCAATCCCAAATTTCTTGGCAATCCCTATTATCTCTACACAAATCTCGTCCAACTGTTTTGGATCTCGTCCTGAAAGCTTGATTCTGGCTATCTGCATGACATCACTGTGACATTATTCTAAGAGAGGCAGATTTAAATATTTTTGTCAGACCTCCCAAAGATTAATATACACAACTAACTTTAAAGGAATGATTCTCATGGAAAAATTTCAGGATGTTAGAGTAGTCATTTTCGATTATGGAAACACTCTCGTTTTTGACCCATTCGAAGATATACTCGATAGAAGACTCGTGAAGTTTGTTTCTTCTGTTGTTAGAAAAAGTGAGAACAAAGTCAGAGAAGCGTTCATACAAGCGAACAAAGAAATAAACTACCCATATGTGACTCATTTTGCTCTCGAAGAACCTATAGTCTGGCGTGCCTTAGAAAAATTGGGAGTAAAACCAAGTGAGAGTGCATTCCTAGCTTTAGAAATAATCAAAGTCTACCGCACTGAATACAAGAAGATGTTGAAATCTTATAAGAGGAAAAAAGAAATAGAAAATACTCTAAATTATCTGAGAGGAAATGGGAAAAGATTGGGTGTAATATCCAATGGCAGAGCTATTGATCTTTATTCCATTTTAGAGTGGCTTGGCATAAGAAAATATTTTGATTTTACGATTTCATCAGAAGAAGCTGGTGTCGAGAAGCCAGATAAGAGAATTTTTCTTAAGATGTTAAATTTCTTCAAACAAAAACCAGAGAAATGTGTTTATGTCGGCGATGATCCATTGAGGGATATGCCAACCCCAAAAAAGTTAGGGATGAAAATGATACTCTATAAACCTCCAAAAAGATATGCGAAAACAATGCCATGGAGAAAGTATAATGTAAAGATGAAAGAAAAACCAGACTTAGTAATAAAGAATCTTACAGAGCTAAAGAAAATTTTTTGATTTAAAAATATTGAAAACAAAAAAACTTATGAATGCTAAAAGAGATGCGACGTACATGGTCATCCTGTAATTCCCGAATGAAAGTATAATGGTAGCTAAAATAGGACCAACGATCGATGATAAACTCAACACAGAATCCAAGATTCCAGACACAGTAGCCTTTTCAACATTTCTCTCAGTTAAATGTCTTAAAGCCCCAACGTACACGAATGACCATGATATCCCTAAAAGAACTTGAATCGGTAATATTTGCCAAAAATTCAATGCCAGCGTGAAACTGAAAAAAGTGAGTGCAGAAAACAAAAGACCAATCTTCAGCAATAAGATACTCTTGAACCTGTCTGTTATAGCAAACATAAACAAAAATTGAGTAAATGAATTGACAGCTTCGATGATGGCAACCCAGAACAAGTCTGCACCTAGAGACATCAGGTAAAGGGGCCAAAATGTCCAGATTATGTATGCTCCGCTATGACGAATCAACACACTCAGATAGACAGACTTATTCTTCTTCAATATTTTCAAGGGAAAGAAAGGAACTTTTATGGGTTTGTACTTGACTGGTTCTAACGTGAATGTAACTAGAAATGCTAGTAGAGAAAACAACGAACTCAGGATGAAAATCCCTTTTATCGTGAAGTAAGTAGCTGTTATGCCTGCTACCATCAAACCAAAAAACCAACCCAAAGATCCAAAAGATGCAAACTTGCCCATATTCTTCTTCATCTCATGAACGTAAGCAACTAAAGCTGAGGGATAAATTCCTACACAGAATCCTACCAAGATACGAATGAGTAATAAGGAGGTGTAATCATGAGCAAATGTTTGTAAGAAAAATGCGATAGTTGCAGCCAACAATCCTATGAGCATGAATATTTTTCTTCCATACCTATCAGAAGCACGACCAAAGATGTAGGATGAAAAGAAGAGTGTGAGTGAATAAAATGCCACTATTATTCCTATCTCTACATCCGATATCCCCAACCCTCTTGCAAATATTATTATGTAAACGAACGAAATCTGTGCTGCAGCAAATGTAAGGAGTCTTATTAGGTTCGGTTTCATATAAATCTGTATTGAATGTTAGTGATTCTTATTAGAAAAATCAATTTTCCTCTATAATTTAGGTTCCTTCCTTCCAATCTGACAAGTATTTTTTCTGTTTTTCTGTCAGTTGATCTATCTTTATTCCCATGGATTCTAGTTTCAATTGTGCGACTCTATCGTCAACCTCTTTCGGCACGTTGTATACATCTGGTTTCAATTTCTTATAATTCTTAACTAAGTATTCACAACATAGAGCATGATCTGAGAAGGACATGTCCATTACGTCTGAAGGATGACCCTCTGCTGCTACAAGATTGATTACTCTGCCCTTGCCGAGTAGGTATATTTTCTTCCCGTTCTTCAGAGTATATTCCTCGACATGTTTTCTTATCTCTCTTTTGCTCTTTGACAAACTTTCTAAATCTTCGATGTTTATTTCGACGTTAAAATGACCTGTATTGCCAATTATAGCTCCATCTTTCATCAGTTCCATGTGTTCCTCTCTTATGACATCTCTGTCACCAGTAACCGTGATGAAAACGTCTCCTATCTTTGCTGCTTCTTTTAACGGCATGACTCTGTATCCATCCATTACTGCTTGCAAAGCTCTTACAGGTTCAACTTCTGTGACTATTACGTTAGCTCCCATGCCTTTTGCTCTATTTGCCAATCCATAACCACAACGACCATATCCGCATACGACAAAAGTTTTTCCTGCGATCATCATACTAGTTGCTCTCATTATTCCATCAATTGTAGACTGACCCGTTCCATGAATATTATCAAACATGCCCTTGGTTGGGGTATCGTTTATCGCAAACATTGGATATTTTAATACACGATCTCTTACCATCGCTCTCAATCTTATTACACCAGTTGTTGTTTCTTCTTGTCCACCAAAAACGTTCTTTATCAAGTCTTGTCTTTTTGTATGAATGGTGTTTACTAGATCACCGCCATCATCCAGAGTAACATTTGGTTTAAAATCTAGGACTTGATTCATGCACCAGTAATATTCTTCTTCAGTTTCTCCTGCCCAAGCGAAAACATTGATACCTTCTTCAACTAAAGCAGCGGCAACATCGTCTTGAGTCGATAGAGGATTGGCAGCACATAGAGCAACTCCTGCTCCACCAGATTTTAGAGTCCTCATCAGAACGGCAGTCTCTTTGGTTACGTGCAAAGCGGCAGAGATTGTCAAACCTTTGAAAGGCTTCTTTTTTTCAAATTCTTCCCTTATCTTCATGAGAACTGGCATTCGACTTTCTGCCCAAGCAATGCTCAGTTTTCCTTGCTTTGCGAAACTCAAATCTTTTACTTTGTACTCCATGAAAACCTCCTTCTGAATAACTATTGTTTGATAAATTTAAGATTTAAGAATTGAAAAATTTTTTCAGAAGATTCTTTTGGATCTATTTTATCTGAATCGATTATCATGTCAGGACTATCTGGTTCTTCAAATGGTACATCTATCCCAATGACATCTCCGACTAATTTAATCTTTTTACCAGTTTTTAATCTCTCATAAGCTTTTTTATATAAATTGCTAACGACTAAATTATTTTTTCTATTCGCTTCTCTTTCAATACAAATATTTAATGGACATTTTAAATAAACTTCTGCAAAATTTGGTATTAGTTCTCTTGCCAATTCTCTCCAAACTTTTCTATGTCCAGTAGCATCCATTATGACATTAATTCCATTTTCAGTTAGAAACTTTCCAATTAGTACAAAGGCTCTATAAGCATAGTCCCTCTCTTTTTCTGTGTATTCTTGTTTTGGTGTCAATACTTTTCTGATCTCGTCCATCCTTAAATATTCTACCTTTATATTTATTTGTTTCAATTTTTTCAACAATTCTTTTGCTCTAACAGTCTTCCCAGATCCAGGCAAACCAGTCAACCAAACAGCCCAAGCTTTCATGAACTCACTTCAGGACAGATTTAATTTTATTGTAAACATCTAAATCGGAAGCAACGATCACGCTATTATCATAGTCGAATGCAATTTTCATGTCAACAAAATCAGTTCCTTCAATAGTCTTCATTATTCCCCCTGCCTCTCTCAGTATCAGTTGAGTCGCTGCATGGTCTATTGTCCTCTTGGCATTTAGCCATAGGTATCCGTCTACTGCACCTTCAGCAACGAAACATGTTCCCAAGCATCCGGATCCGAGCATCCTGACAAATGGAAAATTTTCACCAAAATCGATTAAACGTCTAAAGTTTTCTCTTCTGTTTTTTACCACGTCCACTAAGACACATCCAGTTCTCTCTTTGTTCACTTGAATTTTCTTATTATTCTTGAATGCTCCTTCACCCTTGATTGAGTAATAGGAATCTCCATTTATCACGTTCTTTACGTAACCAACTTCTATCCCTTTCATCGTTCCTGACAAATTACCGACAGCAATAGAAGTTGCAACAAACGGTAATCCAAATTTCATGTTATTGGATCCATCGATTGGGTCAACGACTATGATGGCTTCTGGTTTTTCGCCAAAAGTTTTTATTCCCATTTCTTCAGTTATCAACTCAAAACTCTTTTTTGTAGATTTCAACTCGTCGATTATCAGTTTCTCAATAATCTCATCCAACAACAGAGTTTTATCTCCACCGTAACCATATCTCACGAATTTTTTTCTTTCTTCCTTCTCGAGATATTCCTGAACCTTAACAAAAACCTTTTCTCCCACATCTTTGCAAAAATTCAACCAATGCTTTTTATTCACGTCAACTCATCAGGTAAGAGTTAATTTTTTTAATATCGAATTTTTCTTCGTCAAGAATGTTCTTTGTAAAGTTAATTATTTTTCTTTTTGATTCATCTAAATTTTGAATCCTTTCCTTATTGAAACCGTGTTTTCTTAACCATTCCGAATTATAGAAGAGTGGATGGATGCAAACCAGAGCCCTGAACGCGTAGAACAATGGTGAGACTTCGAACATCTCAGGATCATTCCTTTTATTGAAATATCGTGAAAAGAATAATTCTAGGAGTTTTTTGAATGGGTCTTTAAATTCTCCATAAGACATCACAGAGTAGTTGATTAAGTTCATCGTAAAACATGTTGTATCGTCTGCAGGGTCTCCGTATCTGAACCTGCTTCTATCTAAAACAACTAACTTCTTGTCATCAAACCAGATGTTGCCAGGATAAAAGTCGCCATGTATAACAGTCAACCTATGATGTTTATTCTTAATTTTTCCCCACCACTCAACCATTTTTTTCACTATCTCAACCAATTCCTCACTCTTCACAAAATCAAGTCTATCAGGAAACGTATCGATAACTCCCATCGTTAACTCTCCATGTCCGACAAAATCTCTGACTACTCTCTTGTAGAGATACTCGCTATTATCCCCATCGTATTTAACAGAATGTATGCTCGATAAATAATCAGCTATGATCTTTATCTTATCCTCATCCTCTTTATTTAATTTTTCATTCTTCATGATATTATCCAAATCAACCCAATATTCTTCCCCTTTTCCCTCTTCCATTATTATGAAAAATTCTTTTGGTTTACCTAAGGATAAAAGTGAGTCATTCTGTTGGACGGATCCTGCATCTAAAACTTTCACATGATTAGGCAATAGATTAGAATCCATCAAAGCTCGGATTATAACATTTGCTCTGTCGGCAGGATACTCATGACCGAAGCCCTTTTCATGCAAAGTCTTGAGAAAATATCTTCTCTCTTTGCCTTTTTTATTAATAGTATCTATTAAAAATCCAACTCCATGAAATCCTTCACCCAATTTTTCTATGTTCTTTATCTGAATATCAGAATTGAATATTTTTGAAAGGTAATCCTTTAGTTCAGTTTCATCTATCTTAATCATGTTCTATAAATAAGCTTTTGAAGATTTATTAGATTATTATTAACTTGGAGGTTTAGGTATGATAGAGGTTAGGAATATCGACAAAGTTAAACCATTTGTTACCAAGGATAGATCAGAAGTGAGAGAAATATACCATCCAACAATTCTGAAATAAAAACGGTGAGTCTTGCAGAGGGAACGGTTCCCGTGGATGAATCAACAGAAAAGCATTATCATGCAGTATCAGATGAGATATACGTCATCACAGATGGAATAGGAATCATAGAAATTGAAGGTGAATCAAGAGAAGTTGAAAAAAATGATTGTGTTTTCATATCCACTAGAAGAAAGCACATGATAAAGAACATAGGTAGAGTACCATTAAAAATCTTATGTATTTGTAGCCCGCCTTACTCGCATGATGATACCTATATCGTGTATTAAGCATCTGCCCAGAATCATTTTAAACAAACTACACCCTTCGCATAATCAACTCTCTCTATTCTCTTTAAACCTGCTAGTCTTAGCCTTTGAAGAATTCCTTTACTATAGTTTTTTCTTTGTCTTTTTCCTGGTTCTCCAATATAATGAAAAAGTTTTCCACCTTTTTTAAGGACTCTGAAGAGTTGTTTGTAGAATTCCAAAGAGTACAGTTCTCCGGCTATGGAAATCCTAGGAGGGTCATGGATTATAAAATTGAAGTACTCATCAGGAAATCTTCTTATCTGTTCATAAGTGTCGCCGATCACCAGTTCGATCTTTGGGTTTGTGAAAAGTTCTTTCGAGCATGGATTAAGTTTTGCTATTCTGATCAAGTTATCGTCTTCCTCTATAGTGACGATTTTCTTGACATTTTTTTCCCTAGCAGAAAGGATGGAAGTATAACCTAAACCAGTACATGTGTCTAGACCTATTCCCTCTATCTTCCCCAAAGCCTTAACTTTAAGGATAGAATCAGTTTTTGGATCTACATCTTTCACCCTGTGCATAAAAATCCCAGAAACTTTAACCGTTGGCCAGGTTGAAGTTTTAACAAGCTTATAGAATTTTCTTGTTTTTTCGCTGAAGAACTTGATCTCTGAAACTTTCATCTGAACAACTCTAAAAGAATCCTCCTAACTTTCTCGTAGACCTCTTCCTCATTCAGAGTGGTAATTCTTCCGTCTTCCATGAGAAGCTTTCCGTCACAAATTACATCACTAACATCCTGACCTTTTGCTGAGTAAACTAGGTTAGACAAAACTGTATGCTTTCTGTGAATCGGTTGTAAATGAGGTTTTCTAGTATCGATTAAAATTAAATCTGCCTTATTTCCTTCCTCAATAGAACCTAAATCTTCTTCATGTAAAACTTTGGCAGCATCTACCGTTACCAAGTCTAGCATTTTCTGAGCCGGCATGGCAGTGGGATCGTTAAGATGAGATTTATGAAGAAGGGAACAAGTCTTCATCTCTTCAAAAAGGTCTAAACTATTGTTACTCGCACAACCGTCAGTACCCAACCCTATTGTCAAATTTTGTCTTATCATATCTTTTAGAGGCATTATTTTTCCTTCTCCGAGTTTCATGTTTGAGACGGGGCAATGAACAACCTTGACATCATACTTAGAGAATTTTTTAATATCATCACCACTAACCCAATTACAATGTACTGCTATAGTCTTATCAGAGAGACAACCACATTCTTCCAATAAATCAACTGGTCTTTTTTCATAATTTTTTAAAGCAAACTCAACTTCTTTCTTCGATTCGCATACATGAGTCTGCAAAAGCACATTATACTTTCTTACAATCTCAGCACATTCTTCGTAAGTTTCAGGAGATGTTGTCTGAAACATGTGAGGGGCGATGGAAGCTTTAATTCTCCCTTTTTTTCTCCATTTTCTTACCATTCTCTTTGCAATTAAAAATGCAATTTTTTTCGATGGAAATTCAAAAGTTTCAACATCAAGAATACCTTGACCCAAATTACATCTTATTCCTGCCTCGTTAACAGCTTTTGCAATCTGATCTAAAAAATAATAGAAGTCTGCAAAATACGTGCAACCAAACTTTATCATCTCTATGCATGCTAACAAAGAACCATAGTAGATATGTTTAGATTTAAACTTTGATTCTACAGGGTAAATATCCTTGAACCACCATTCTTCCAGACTCTTATCATCAGAATAACCGCGTAAAAGGGTCATTGGTGAATGAGTGTGACAATTCATCAAACCAGGCAGTACAATCTTATGATCTGCTTCTAAGATAAAATCCGCTTCTGATTTCGGGTTTCCGACCTCAACTATTCTGTTCCCTTCTATGTAGATGGATTTGTTGCTCAAAATCTCTCGCTTAGAATTTTGTGTGACTATCCATCCAGCGTTTTTTATTAGGACTGAGTTTGGTTTCATATTGAAATGATTTAAAATTGAAATTAAAAAACATTAACATGAGGGTGAGAGTTGGGATCATAGGTGGAACTGGAATTTCTACGTTATTGAGTAGAGCGGTAGAGAAAAATGTAAAAACTCCCTACGGAAAGGCATCTGATAAGGTTTTGTTAGGCGATTTAAGTGGGAAGAGAGTCGCATTTATCGCAAGACATGGGAAAAAGCATGAGATACCTCCACACAGCATTAATCATCGTGCGAACATCTATGCGTTGAAATCTCTCGGTGTAAAAAACATAATTTCTACTTCTAGTGTTGGGATAATAAACGCTAACATACGAATAGGTGATTTCATCATCTTGGATGATTTCTTAGATTTCACTAAAAAACCTTATACGTTCTTCGATAAATTCGATAAGAAGCCTGTGCATGTTGATCTAACGAATCCGTTCTCCCCAAAGTTGAGGGAGATATTGATAGGAGTTTGTAAAGAGAAGGGTTATTCTTTCCAAGAAAAAGGGATTTACGTCAACACTTCTGGTCCAAGACTTGAAACTCCTGCTGAGATAAGAATGTTCAATAACTTGGGTGCAGATGTTGTTGGGCAGACCATCGTTCCAGAAGTAATTTTATCCAGAGAGTTGGGTATTGAATATGCGAGTATAGCAGTCGGCGTGAATTATGCTTGCGGAATTTCAGAAAAACCTTTGAGTTATGAAGAGGTAGAGGAAGGGATGAAAAGAAAAGAAAAACAATTGAAAGAGATAATTAAAGAAGTTGTTGGAAGAATTAACTCTTAAGTTTAAGGGATTTAGAATTATCTGTATGGTTCAATTATCACTTTCATAGATTCTTTAGCATCAGCAACGATTTGAAACCCTTTGCCAGTTTCTGCCAAACTTAACCTATGTGTAATCATGTCATGCACATTCAATTTACGAGAACAAATCAATTTTATAGCTTCTTTAATATCAGCAGGAGCAGCAGCGTATGTGCTTGTCAATGTTATCTGATTACTCCAAAATTCATTGAATAGTAAAGGGATACCAATTCCTGGTTCAGTAGGAGCAAAGAAAAGAACAACACCTCCACGATC
Organism: Candidatus Aenigmatarchaeota archaeon; assembly: GCA_030018415.1. GTDB lineage: Archaea > Aenigmatarchaeota > Aenigmatarchaeia > CG10238-14 > CG10238-14 > JASEGC01. Next base: position 431,469 of record JASEGC010000001.1, on the reverse strand, counting down.
CACGGATTTCAACGATTGTTTAATGGCTGGTACAGCTGCAGTACAGACTATAACACGATCAGCGAGCCTACCTTCATTAACTTCTCTCACACGAGGAGGCACGTCTTCTTCAGCATTGATCACAACATCTGCTCCAAATTTCTTTGCTGCATTCATACGATATTCGTTTATATCGGTTGCAATCACTTTTTCTGCTCCAATAACACGAGCCAGTTGTATGTGAAGTATTCCAGATGTACCGCTACCTATCACGAGTACAGTATGATTCGGTTTTATGTTTGCTCTCCTTTGTCCTCTTATAACACAACCTAAAGGTTCGATGAAAGTTCCATCTTCGAAAGATATTTCATTCGGTAAAAGAAAGGTTCCAAATTCTACGTTTATCTTTGGTACTCGAACATATTCAGAAAACCCGCCAGGATCAAAGTTCGTACTGTGCAAAGTTTCACATACAGTATGATTGCCTTCTGAACAATAGCGACATTTATTGCAAGGAACGTGATGTGAAACGAAAACTCTATCTCCAACTTTAAATTTTTTCACATTCTTTCCGACTTCTACGACCTCTCCAGTCATCTCATGTCCTAAGACTCTTGGTACTTTCTTGATTCTATACCATTCCATTACATCACTTCCGCATATACCACAAGCCATCACTTTTACTAATAACTCATCAGGACTAATCTTCGGTTTTGGCATTTCCTCTAATCTTATGTCTTTGTTGTTGTAGTACATTGCTACTCGCATAATACATCTCCACTATCAAAAAATATATTCATCAAAATTCTATCCTATGTTTATTTGGATTCTTTCAGAAACGTCAAATTTCATTGGAACATCTAATTTTGCGATGACATACCAAAAAACGTTTGATTCACTTCCAGTAAGAATCTTGTATGTTTTTATCACATCACTGATTATGCCCTCAGGTAAAGATGTCTGTAATAAGTTTGTCGGTATCTTTATTTCAAAATCGTACTCTCCTTGTAAATATTCTTTTTCTGAGTCTAATGGCATTTCAAAGCTATAAACGTTTTTTCTTTTTTGACGAGAACGCATGCTTCCGCCTGAATCTCTTACAGTTTCTGTTACAAACTTCTCTCCTACCAAACCAACTTTCAATGCTCTCGCATGAATTGGTTTATTAAGTTTTAATGAGATTCTTCCTCTGATCGTCTCTCCGGGTGAATAATTGTATTTCTCGAGAAATATTTCGATTTCCTTTTTTCCAAAACCAAACATAAAATCATCGTTAGTTACTTTTTCTCTCCTTTCTTTAGTTTTTCTAACAAATCATTGGCTTCTTTAACAGTAGCATTCTCATGAATTATCGCTCTCAATGTCCTGATCATTGCCACAGGATGTTCAGACTGCCAGATGTTTCTTCCCAAGTTAATACCTATAGCTCCTTTCTGTATTCCATCATACACAAATTCCAAAAGTTGAAGTTCTGAATCAACTTTTGGTCCTCCCGCTATAACAACAGGAACAGGACAGCCGTTAACAATCTTTTCAAAATTTTCGCACCAATAAGTTTTCACTATGCTAGCACCAAGTTCAGCAGCGATCCTGCAAGCGAGGGCGAGATATCTTGCATCCCTCTTCTCCAATTCCTTACCGACAGCAGTAACTGCCATCACTGGAATTCCGTATTCTTCTGCTTTGTCAACGAGCCTTGCAAGACTCATGAGAGTCTGATGTTCATACTTGCTTCCAACATAGATAGAGAAGCCTACTGCACATACATTGAGTCGGATGACTTCCTTGATAGATGTTGTGATATCCTCGTTCGATAAATCTTCTCCAATGATACTCGTTCCACCAGAAACTCTGAGAATTATTGGAGTAGTATTGTTGGGATCTATACACGAACGTAACACTCCTCTGGTAACAAAGATCGCATCACAATAAGGAAGTAATGGCTTAACAGTCTCGCCAGGTTTTTCCAATTTTGTCGTAGGTCCTTGAAAATATCCGTGATCTATCGGCAAAAACAGACAATGACCATCTTTTTGTATGAGTCTTGACAAACGATTTTTCTTCCCCCAGTCCATACGACCCCCTTCCAAAAATGTTTATGAATTTATACTATCCATTAAATATATTTAAGTTTTTTATTTCTAAATTAAAAAATTCAGAGAAAGTAACAACCCCTTCCAAAATATCTAGCAACTGTAGCTATATCAACGATATTGATTTTTTCGTCACCGTTAATGTCTGCTTTTTTTGTTTCGTCCCAGTTGGGATCTGTTTGTTTGTTCTTCCCGAAGTTTCTTGCAACTTTTGCTACGTCAACGATGTCCACTTTTTTATCATTGTTTAAATCAACATTTTAATACACGCCTGATCGACAATCGAAAATGTGTCTATAAAAGTTGGCAATGGTATATTGGGATTAAATCCGGACATCATTGCAACATAAAAATTTGGCGTGTAAGCAACTGTTATATCTGAAATTCCATCATCATCAAAGTCAGCTGTATTCATATCAAAAAACAGTTGATTAACGACCAATCCTTCCCTATCCCAATCTATCAAAGTTCTTCCTTTAATGTTCCCATCAAGATCCAAAATGTAGGCATACGGATTGCTAGAAGCTACTATTTCAGATCTTCCATCTTGATTCAAATCTTTGACGAAAATACGCATGACTTTCCCTCTCAACGCAGTCTTCCATATGACAAATTTAGTCTTATAATCAATAGCATAAACCCTTCCACTCTTTGAACCTAATAAGATATCATCATATCCATCCCCATTCACATCGATAAAATTTGGGTCGTAAAAAGACGATTCGAACTTCTCTTCCCATAAGAGAGAACCATCATTACCGTTTAAAACAACTAGTTTTCCTTCTGTACCTTCATTCATATCTACTTCATACATACAGACGACAATTTCGACTGAACCATCTTTGTCTAAATCTTGAATGTTAATGAAATTTGTATAGGATTCTTCATCTGTGTATGAATAATCACTCTGTCCTGTTGTCTGAAATCTCCATAGTTCATCACCATTTGGATTTCTAGCCAAAACTATAGGATCTCTTAAATTCGGCCAACCATAATCAAAAATTCCATATGCAACTATCTCATTTTGCAAATCTCCATTAATGTCTCCTACCTTTAAATCTAGTACACGGGAGCCGTAAACTGTCGTGCCGATTCGTTTTGTAGGGTTATCTTTTACCCATAATAATTCCCCATTCGTAGAATCTGTAGCATATAGCCTGTCACTACTTGCTATTTCTTTTTTTGAATCGCCTTGAACATCCCCTAATTCTATAATTCCCCCACCACTATCTTTTTTCCAGATGGTATCGCCTTTATCATTCAATTTGCTCAGTCCTCCTTTTGTACTTAAACCAACAAAAATTTCGTCTTCTGAATCACCATCACTGTCAACAATCTCTAAATCACCTCCAAATGTTTCAACCCTTTCCCAAAGTTTTGAAGGGGATAAAATGGGATTAGAAGGCGTTTCTATGGCATACAATTTCATGTTAAACCTTTTTAACAAAACATCTGGAATATTATCACCTTTTCCAGTCCAGTAGTCCTTCAATTTTCCGACTTTTAAATACTCAATTATGGGTAATGGCTCTTTGGGCAAAGAAGTAGTCCACATCCTTAGTAATGCAGGTACTCTATCGATTGAAACAGGGATGTGTTGATCCGGATAGTTATTTGTCTTGAATTGAAACATCGCATGATTATCACCGTATGGTATGACTTCTTTTATGTCTAACCCTATTTCTATTTCTTTTTCCTCAGCTGGAAGCAATTCTATGTTTTGTTCTTCTATTAATTCATACGGAATTTTACTCCAAGTCTTGGCACTCAGTTCAAGCGCCATCTGTTCATCATTCCGATTGACTAAGTTTACATTTACACTATGTTTTTTAATGGAAGTAACGTCAATTAACATCGAGTTAGGCGATAGTAGGATTGGGGTATTTTTTGCGTTAAGAACATCAATTCTCCCTGATCCTTGAGTATTAGGACCTACTCTTTCCAAATCCAAACCCTTTGCAGTTGACATCAGAGCGGATTTTATATCCTCGGGGGTCCAGTCTGGATGAGCTTGTTTCAGTAAAGCCACAGCACCAGCAACATGTGGACACGCCATTGAAGTGCCAGATAATAAAACGTGGTCATTATCTACACATTTTTGGTATATAGATCTTCTCTTCCAAGGCTCAAATCCAGGCAATCTCGCAGAACATATTAAATGTCCAGGAGCAACAACATCCGGTTTTATTATATTTCCATCTTTATGCATAACTGGTCCTCTGGAACTAAAGAATGCAATTTCATCATCCTTGGTCGATGCTCCAACAGTTATTGCTTTTTTTGCAGCAGCAGGAGAGCCTATACTCATAGGCACTGGTCCTTCATTTCCGGCAGCAATTACGACTACAACACCAGCATCAACAGCTGTATCGACTACCTGAGATAGTACGTCACCAGGATCACCAAGTGGAGCACCAAGACTCAATGAAATAACATCAACATCATCTTCAACTGCTTTCTCGATGCCTTTGATTACATCACTTAGGAGACCCTCCCCCTTTGAACTAAGAACTTTATATGCCCGTAATTTGGCGTCTGGTGCTACCCCTTTTAATACCCCATTTCCAGCTGATATGCCGGCACAGTGGGTGCCGTGACCATTATCATCCATAGCGTTTTCATCGATTGCTGTTCCATCGGGACAACATCCAGGATCGTTATCACCACAAGCTGTACCTTCGACATAAATATCGCAACAAAAACAATATTGTCCAATAACCTTTCCTTCATCTAGATCAGGATGAGTGTAATCTATACCAGTATCAATTATTGCTATGGTAATACCTTTGCCAGTTATATCTCTGTTGTAATCATCTTTTGACCCCCAAACACTATGTGCATTAATCAACGGAATCGAATTCATCAAGAAAGCATGAACTTCTACATTAGGATAAACTGCTTTGACTTCCTCAAATTTCTTGATTTCTTCTACTTCTTCTTTTGATGCATTGAGAGCAATTCCATTGAATAACTCTGTATGTTCTCCCATGACATTTCCGTCAGGAATTATTCTAGTAATAGAAGCAATACCTAATCGTTCAATTTCCAGGTCTTTGATATGTTTTTTGAATAGAGAATGAATATTCAAAATTTTATTCCTGTGTTCGTCCATCTTAGCTAATTTCTCTTCTTCTGTAAGACCCTTTAATTCTAATTTATAAGCCAAAACTGGCTTATCTTTGAATTGGATTATGTGTCCTTTGTATTCGAAGTCTTTTATACTCTCAACTGTTACAGGTTCTACAGGAAAAACTGCCTCAACAAAGGTAAATAAAAATAGAAAAGATAAGGAGAAAATCAAAATAAAATATAATTTTTTCATTCTATCCCAGATAAATATTTGTGAGATTTACGTATAAAAACTATCACACGATTTCTAGAAAAATTATTTGAATAATTTACGGAAATCTTTAGGTTTAAGAATTCCTTTCTCAGTAATAAAACTTGTTATAAACTTGGCTGGTGTTGTATCGAACGCAGGGTTCAATGCTTGACTCTTCTTTGGAGCTATCCTAACCCTGCTGAATTTTCCTTCATCATTTAAACCAAACATATAAAGGATCTCATCCTGACTTCTCTTTTCTATTGGAATTTCTTTGGATTTTAAATCAAATGAGGATGTAGGTGCTGCCACATAAAAAGGAATCTCATTTTCTTTGGCTAAAACTGCCTTTTCGTATGTGCCAATTTTATTCGCCGTTAAACCGTTACTTAATATTCTGTCCGCACCTACTATAACTAAATCTATTTCACCTTTTTGCATGAAGTAACCAGCAGCATTATCTGCAATTATAGCATGTTCTATTCCTTCTTGTGATAATTCCCATGCAGTTAATCTTGAACCTTGACATCTTGGTCTCGTTTCATCAACGAAGACAAATATTTTCTTACCTTCGTAGTGAGCGAAACGTATTGGTGCAAGAGCAGTGCCATAATCAACAGTTGCCAAAGCGCCAGCATTACAGTGCGTTAAGATTTTATCCCCATCCTTGATCAGTTTGTCACCATATTCTCCAATTTTCTTACAAGTTTCTACATCCTCATCAGCAATTTTGTTTGCTTCGTCAACAGCCAACTTTTTCTTTTCAGAAACATTTTTTCCTTTTATAACAATTTTCAAGATTCTATCGATTGTCCAGAAAAGGTTCTGTGCTGTTGGTCTTGTGTCTCTCAGAGTTTCAACTGCGTGTTTCAGGAATTCTTCAAATCTATCTTCGGGTGCATCTAGAATTGCTTGAGCGATTCCAAAACCTGCAGCCACACCAATAGCAGGTGCTCCTCTAACGATCATTTTTTTAATTGCTTCAGCAGTTTGTTTGAAATCAAGAGAATCATAAATCTCGAATTTATACGGTAATTTTGTTTGATCGATCATCCTAACAGTCTTTCCTTTCATCCAGATTGTCCTGAAATTTTTTATCTTGCCACCAATCTTTACCCTCATGAAATTTATAATATACAAAGAAAATATTAAACATGAGTATATCCAAGAAATCACTCTTCATGTTAATTTTTCTTCTAGTCATTCCATTCATCAATGCTCAAACTTGTTTTGATTCTGATGGTGGTTTGAATTATTTTGTCAAAGGTTGTGTGACTTTAGATAACGCAATCTATTGTGATAGCTGCATGAGCACTGCATTTTTGAGTGAAGTTTATTGTACAGAAAATAAACTCAACGTGACGATCTACGACTGTTCTCCGATGATATGTGAAGATGGAATGTGTATTTCAGCAACAACCACTGCGACGATGATTACAACAACCACAGTTACAACCCAAACAACTACTTCAGTCCCATCCTCGACTACAATTCCATCGTTAGGAGGATGTGATTCTTGCCTTGGAGCATGCAGGATAGAATGTGACCAAACTATAAGAAGATCTACTCTTCAAGGTGATTCAGATTACTTTAAATTTACGTTATCAACCGAAAAGAAAGTAAGAATACAGCTAAACTCTATCATTAAAAACAATAATTTTGGTGACTACGACCTTTTTGCGAACTGGGATAGTACATGTCCAGAAGTTGGAAGATACTATCCGAATGAATGCTCGACAGAAGGAGGATACGATTGTGGACCTTGTTCTGGGGAAACTAAAGAAGAATGTACAGGAACACTCAAACCAGGAACTTACTACTTCATGGTTTACAATTATAAGGGTGAAAATTTTTCCTATGAGGTAAGCCTCGTTTGTTCTGATGTAACTACAACTAGTACGATAATCGCTCCAACGACTACTGTTCCAATTTGTTCTGTCAACACAGACTGTTGTGAGACATTCAAGGATCGTTGGGTTACTTGCAGTGATGGTAAGTGTATACGTTGTGCACCGAACGTAGAGGGTTGTTCTCATTGTCCTCTTGAAACTACTACAACTACTCTGATCACAGGAAGACAGAGAGTTCTTCTGAATTTGATCGCTGCCCTGAAAAATCCCGTATTCATCCTACTTGTTGTGATGGCAATTCTAGTGATGCTTGTAGTTTATAAATTCATGACAAAAAGAGTAGAGCCCTCTCTACCGTACGAAGAAGAGGAAGAAGAAATTTTAGTTAGAATATTTTAAAAATAAAAGAAAAAGAAAGGCTACTTCGCTTTCACCACGTCCAAGACTATTCCGGCAGCAACAGTTATTCCCATGTCTCTTATGGCGAACCTTGCTAGTTGTGGAATGTCAGCCTGTTTCTCAACAACCATTGCTTTCGTTGGAACAACTCTTATCCTTGCAGCATCTCCAGTCTTTATGAAATCGGGCTTTTCTTTTATCACTTGACCTGTCTTTGGATCAACCTTTGCTATGATCTCTTCTATTTTACATGCGATAGAGGCCGTCCCTAGATGGAAAACTGGTGTGTACCCAGCTGTTATGACAGTAGGATGTTGTAGAACGACGATCTGTGCTGTGAATTCTTTTGCAACTGTCGGTGGGTTCTTTGGATGACCTGCTACATCCCCTCTTTTTACATCTTCCTTCCCTATACCTCTAACATTGAAGCCAATGTTATCTCCTGGTTTTGCTTCTGGCTGTTGTTTATGGAACATCTCTATTGTCTTTACTTCACCTTTGGCACCAGATGGTTCAATAAGTATAGTATCTCCTGTCTTCAAAATTCCTGTCTCAACTCTTCCAACTGGTACTGTACCTACTCCAGTAATCGTGTATACGTCTTGTATTGGTATTCTCAACGGTTTATCGATCGGTAGTTCGGGTTGTTTGATCGTTGCGTCCATCGCTTCAACTAGTGTTGGTCCTTTATACCAAGCCATTTTATCCGACTTCTTGAAGACATTGTCTCCTTGCAAAGCAGATACAGGAATGAATGGTATTTCATCGATTTTATAGCCAATCATGGTCAAAAGTTTCTTAGTTTCACTAACAATCTCGTCGAATCTTTTTTGATCATAGTTTGTGGTATCCATCTTGTTTATAGCAACCACTAGCTGGTTGACGCCCATCACTTTCATCAACCAAGCATGCTCCTTCGTCTGTTCTTGAACACCCTCTCCAGGCTTAGCAGAAACTACAAAAATTGAGGCATCAGCCTGTGAAGTTCCAGTGATCATGTTCTTGACAAAGTCTCTGTGACCTGGACAATCGATTATCGTATAATAGTACTTCTTCGTGTGGAAGGGGGTATGCATTATATCTATGGTTAAACCTCTTTCTCTCTCTTCTTTCAACCTATCCATGACGAAGGCAAACTCAAACGTTTCTCTCTTTAATTCTTTGGCTACTTCTTTAAGTTTTCTCAGTTGATCTTCTCTTATCGCACCAGAATCGTAGAGCAGTCTTCCGATTAAAGTAGATTTACCATGATCTACGTGACCGGCTGTCATGATGTTAATCTTTGGTAATTCTGCCATCATTACACCTCCTCAAACACTAATTTATTATTCAATCTCATTTTTAAATATATTATTCTTCTATTTTTGGTATCTTCTCACTCAGACCTTTTCTTTTCCTGATCTTTATGACTGTCTGATCCTGTAATTCTCTGGGCAACTTCTCAAATATAACATCTATCAAACTATAAAAACCTTTCCCACCTGTGATTGATTTTAAAGTTGCATCAAAACCAAATATTTCTGCGACTGGTACTTTTGCTTGAAGAATTGACGCCCCTTTTTCTTCTGATATGTCGAGGATCTTTCCTCGTCTATTTTGAACCTCTCTTAATACCCCACCCATCAATTCTGTGGGCACATCAATCCTGATCATCTGCTTTGGTTCCATCAAGACGATTCCAGCATCCATCATTCCAGTTCTGATCGCATACTTCACGGCCGGTAAAACTTGACCTGGTCCTCTATGAACAGGATCTTCATGCAACTCAGCATCTGTCAATACAACTTTCAAACCAACGCAAGGTTCCCTCGACATAGGTCCCTCTTCTATTATGCTGACAAAACCTTCTTTTATCATTTCTATAACTTCGTTCAAGTATTGTATTCCCTTAGTTCTGTCGATGAGCATGTTTTTTCTATGGATAACCAGTATGTTCTTCACATCTTCGTAGTTCATTCCCAAAACAGAAAGTTTTTTCTGTAGTTCAATATTCTTCTTCTTTATTTCAATATCAGAAGGTATGTCACCAAGTTTCATGGCTTCAATTACATTTTCAGGTAGTGGTTCGACGAAGAAATAGAATTTGTTGTGTTTGTTCGGTGATTTGCCCTCTATGACACGAGACTTTGTTGCAATAGTTTCCCTGTATACTACAATAGGTGGAGAAGCCTCAACTTCTATACCCATTTCTTTTAGTTTTCTCTCTACTTTTGCGTCTAGGTGTAACTCTCCTAACCCAGAGACAAGGTACTCTCCAGTCTCTTCGTTAATCTTGACTTGGAGTGTTGTGTCCTCCCTACCTATCTTTTTCAATGCATTTATCAATTTCGGCAGGTCCATCGGATTCTTCGGTTCTATTGCTTTGGTGACGACTGGCTCAAAAATGTGTTTTATTGCTTCAAAAGGCTCGATGACTTGTTCTGCGTCGCAGACAGTCTCTCCAGTGAAAGCATCTGAGATACCAACGACAGCAGCTATGTTGCCAGCTGTAACTTCTTCTACAGGAATTCTCGTTATTCCTTTATAGATGGCAACTTGCTGTATTTTTTCAGTCTTATGTAGGCCTATCAATCGAACATTTTTACCCTTAAAAATTTTTCCAGAGAATAATCTTCCAGTTGCGACAAACCCTACGTGAGGATCAGGAACCATTTTTGTGACGATCATCGCTAACTTTCCGTCCGGATTACAAGCAAGCATGTCCTTCCCTACATCTGTACTCAAACTACCCTTCCAGACCTTTTCTAGTCTGTACTTTTGTGCTTCCAAAGGATTCGGTAGATGTTTGATTATCATGTCGAGGACGACTTGATGTAGGGGTGCCTTTTTTGCTAAATCTTCATCTCTGCCTTGGTTAACCATGTCTATTATATCTTTGAAATTGATACCAGTCTTCTGCATGAAAGGAATCGATATGGCCCATTTCCTGTACGCAGAGCCGAAAGCTACCGTTCCTTCTGCTACACTGACAAGCCATTTTTCCTTGTATCTTTCCTCTACATATTTTTGGATGATGATGTTAACATCTCGAATAATATCTTCAAACCTTTTCTGCATCGATTCTGGCGTCAGTTTTAACTCTTTTATTAACCTATCAACCTTGTTGATGAAGAGAACAGGTTTCACTCTTTCTCTTAACGCTTGTCTGAACACTGTTTCTGTTTGAGGCATTATTCCTTCTACAGCACACACTAGAACTATAGTTCCATCGACCGCTCGCATCGCACGGGTTTAACGTGTTTTAATTACGTCCCCGCCGAAGTCGACATGCCCCGGTGTATCAACGAGATTTATTAAATAATCCTTTCCCTCATACTCATGAACCATCGAAACGTTTACGCTTTTTTATTTGCGCCGTAGATGGTTAGCTGACGCTTACGTTCCTGTTAACGGGTTAATTTAACCTTTCGTCAAACCACGTAAGCATTCCTTTCTCTACGTCACCTGCTACTTTCTCTGAAATCATTCCTGCCAACATTGCTAAATTATCTGTAAGTGTTGTTTTACCATGGTGGACAATCTCGTAGAATTAGCGTGGTACTAATTCTATTGCGAGGATGTTGCGATGTTTCTGATTCTTGTTGGATCTTTCATTACTTCTAATATTCTTTCTGTTATTTCTTTTTTGGGCAATTTTTCACCTCCATTATTTATTTTTTAAAATTTTCATTTTTGTTTTTTAAACTTATAAACGTGTAGCTAATTGTAACCATTTTGTGGATTTAGGTTCACTTTTCATAACTTTTTCAATTCCTTCTAACTCTAACAGCCTCAGAAGTTATTTGTTTACTCAGATCTTCAAAATTTGCAGTTATTCTTATGAAAGAACTTATCATTATGTATCAAACCAAATGACAATAGAGTGTAATTCATTTTCCTTTCTTAATTATTGGACAACTAGAAATAAATTTTATAATCACCAGATTAATCTTGATGACAAACACGAAAAAAAAAGGTTACAGGGTTGAAAGAAAAATTAGGATGATGTTTGAAAGTCATGATTGGAAGGTCATACGCGCAGGTGCGAGTCTTGGAGAAGCGGATTTGATATGCATCAAAGATGGAAAAAGCATACTGTTGCAAGTGAAATCAACCAAGAATAAGAAATTCTATTTTCACGAATACATGAAGAAAAAGCTTGAAGGTCTCCCTTTTTATTTGGTCGTCGATTTTGGTTATGGCAAGATCAGAATACTGCCACCAAGAAAAAAAGTATGTGCAGAAGATGGGATAGCACTAAAGGATTTCTTGAAGAATGGTGGAATAATCTAACTTTTGAGTTTTTTTTCAATTTTTTTCAGGTCTTCGTATTTTTTTATCAGTAGGGTTTTCATCCCCAATTTTTCAGCAGGTTTGATATCCCTTTTTAAGCTGTCGCCTACGAATAAAATTTCTCCTGGTTTCGATCTGAGCTCTTCCATCGCAAGTACAAAGGGTAATTTACTTGGTTTCTTGACTCCAGCCTCATCGAGTGTTATTATCACGTCAAAAAAAATGAACAATGCCCATAGCATTCAACCTACCCATCGCTTTTTTTCTGGGGGCATCAGTCACTATTCCAAGCTTTAAATTCAGGTTTTTTAAAGTTTCTAAAGTCTCTAGGACGTATGGATATGGCTTAAGGAAACGTTGCTTAGTCTCCAAGTATGCATCTATCCCGACTTTCAAGATTTCTTCGTCGATTCTACCAGTTTGTTCTTCCAGGAATCTACTGAATGCTACGTCGGATTCTATACCCAGTCTGTGGTAAGTTTCCATCAACTTTTTCAATCCTTCTCTCTTGTCGATTTTTAAACCAGCTTTGATCATCGCCTTTATGGCCGATCGGCATGCCTCAACCTTCATCTTAATAAAATCTATCAACGTCTGGTCCAGATCAAACAGAACTGCTTTTATCGACATAGATAATGATTTTACTCTTGAACTTGAAATAAAGATTGTATGGTAAATTTAACTTTCTTCGGCGGTATCAACGAGATAGGCGGTAACAAGATTCTTCTAGAGGATAAAGATACTAGAGTCTTCCTGGATTTCGGGACTTCTTTCTCAAAAGAAGGGGTTTACTTCGAATGGCCTGAGTTGAGGCCGACAAACATCGAAGACTTGTTCAAGACCAACGTTTTACCGAGGTTCAATAATTTCTACAGGTTTTCTCGAGGCAAGCCGTTCGTCGATGCTATCCTACTGTCACATGCGCACATGGACCATTACGGATACCTTCCTTTGATAAGAGAAGACATACCTATTTGGACTGGCAGATATTCGAGAGATTTGATTAAAATCAGGAACAGGACTTACAACCAAACATGGGAAAGGAAGATTGGACATCTAGAATTCAAAGAGATAAAGACTGGTAAGGATGTGGTGATAAAAGACATAACTGTCGATCCTTTCGCTGTCGACCACTCTGTTCCAGGTGCACATGCTTTCATCATCCATACGTCTGCTGGGACGATAGTTTACACTGGCGACTTCAGAATATCCGGTTTCATGAATGTCTTGACCAAGGCCTTTGTTAAACACTTGAAGAACGAGGATATTAAGTGCATGATTTGTGAGGGAACAAACCTAGCTAAAGAGCCCAGAGAGGCAGACAAGCATAAATTACCGACTGAGAAAGATGTAGAAAGGAAGATCGATTTTATCATGGGTAAGACTGATGACTTGATAATATACGATGGTTCTTCTGTGGATTTGGATAGAGTAAGGACTGTTGCTGAAGTCGCTAAAAAACATGGACGAAAGTTGATTATAGAATCGAGACTGGCCTACATCTTGTTGGAAACAGAAAAGACCGGACTGCTCGAAGGTTTGCCTGGTAGGGGAGATTTCTTGGTATACTTGAACAGACTGAGACAAAGAGGAACTGATGAGTACGTGGAAGTTTTTAGTGAAGGAAGGAGCAACTATGAGAAGAAAATGATCGAAGATCCAGAATTGGCTGAAGAGTGGTTTATCTGGGGTCCTGATGGAAGAGAGAAGATACTCAAGAACCCGGAAGAATACTTGCTTTATACAACTAACGGGATAAGCACGATGATTCAGTTCAAGCCTGTTGACAAGGACGTTCCTGGTACTTACGTCTACGGCAAGGCTGAGCCATATTCTGAGGAAGAGGTCTTTACTTACGAAAGACTGAAGAATTGGATTAAACTCTGCGGGTTGAAGATGAAGTTTGCTCATACTTCTGGTCATTGCTCTCCTGAACAGTTGTCTGGGATACTGAAAGAAGTTTGTCCTGAAATCTTGATACCGGTTCATTCTGAATTCCCCAGTCTTTTCTTGGAGTTGATAGATGAGAAAATGACGAGGATCAAATTAGCCAAGGAAGGTAAAAGGATAGAGATTAAATAAATTTTTGTTCTATTCGAAGAGTTTAAGGATATTAGAAAATTACGGAATTTTGACTTTCGTTCAGATAGGTAAACTAAAGAAGCCTAATCCCTGAAAAAAAGAATGTGATAGAATTTTAAAGAAATTGAAAAAATTAAAGAAGAAAATCCCGTTACAAAAGAGGCTAGAGTAATTTTTCTTTAAAAATAATAGAAATAACGGCCAAATTATAATAATTCCAACCCAGATAAAAGAATTCTGTGAAAGAATAGAGATAGCAGGGAGTATCAGGAGAAAAACCAGAAGTCAACGACATAGACATAGTCTTGATACCGAGACAGAGAGAACATCTCATTCAGAGGATAAGGAAGATATCTCATTCACTTAAAATTCTATCTCGCTCCGTCAGCCTCTCTTTCAACCCTTTCCTTCTCTTTTATGGCTTCAGATTTGGAAGGATCGTTCTGGTAGGCGAAGAAAATTTCATTGAATAAAGCATCTGCCATAGAAATTTTCTTTCCGAATGCTTTCCTGTAGGCGGATTGTACTATGACTGAAAGGGCAGCATCTACTCTTCTTTGTGGTGAAGTTATAACAGCCTTTCTGACCATGATACCTCCCATCTGATAAGAAGTTATCTCCTCTCTCAAGGCAGCATTCTCGATAGCTCTAACAAGAATTTCAATCGGGTTTTTATCCGTCTTCTTCTCTAATTTCTCAAACACTTCTTTAACGATGTTTAATATAGTCTGTGTCTTTCCTGTACATAACCCAGAAGTCAAGAGATGTTTTTTTGACCTATGGCCAGGGACCATCATCTTGTTGACTAGCCTTTCTACGATGTTCATCTTAGATTTATAGAATTGACGCTTGCTATACCTTCCTCCAGTCTTTGGTACGATGATCGGCTGCAGGTTGATGTAAGGTTTAAGCCCAGGATCTCTAACTTCTATCCCCTGAAATCCCCATCTGTTAAAAAGTTTTATTTCAGACATTTATCTCATCGGCTTCTCTTTTCTCCCGGACAAAATCTCAGAAAGAGCTACGCCATTGACAGCAACAACCTTATACTTCAATCCCCATTGACTTCCTATGGGGCCGCCTTGACTCCCGCCCACGCCTTCTATTATCACTTCATCATGTTCATTTATCATGTCGATCGCACCACTCCCAGGGACAAAGGCAGTGACTTGAACGTTGTTCTTTATCAACTGCACACGTACAGCCTTTATTAGACCAGAATGAGGCTGTTTTTGTTCTACCGTTCTCTTGTCGATAACTATTCCTCTGGCTCTCGGTGCGCCCTCTAGGGGATCCTTTTCATACAATCTCAACTGTCTCTTCATGTATTTTACATCTTTCCATTTGTATTTTTTCCTCTTTTTTTTCAACCCTCTTGCAGAAAACATACCTCTTGCCATCATTTCACCTGCACGTCTGAGATGTTGTGAACTCTCTTCAATATCTCCTTATAAATTTTTATCTTTTCTCCCCCTCTCCCTATGACAAATCCCCTATCATTCCTATTCACTTTAACCTCTGCTGTGAGTTTATTGTCCTTGTCTATCATGTCGACTTCTTTACACTGTGGAATCAGGTTTTTAACAAACTTCTTAGGATCAGAAGAATACTCAAAAACTTTTACCCTTCTTCCAACAGCTTTCTCAACATTCTTTATGGAAGACCCATTCTTACCTATAGCTAAACCTATCTTACCTTCTTCAACTATGTAGTAGATGATATCTTTGTTGATGAAGCAATCTCTCACCGGAACGTTCGTTACATTCTCAAAGAGAGTCAACAGCCTTATCGTCTCTGTCGTGAATGTTATCGTCATTTCTTAGTCCTCCTTATCGCTAGCACACTGATTGGAAATGGTTTACCACATACCAAACCTAAATTCACACTGTCGTTTGGGTATTCTTTTACTTCAACTTTTGCTATCTTAGCATTGTATTCTATGATTTTTTTCTTATCATCCGGAAAATTATTGGCAAGAATGATCAATTCTGGGTTATCATTCTTTATGAACTTCATCACAGTATCGTAACCGATGATAACTTTATTTTCCCTTGATTTCGTTCTGATAAAGTCTGTCAAATCCATCATTCTTCGCCCAATTTTGCGATCAAGTCAAACATTCCAGTTCCGACTGGAACTACTTGATTGACCATAACATTGTCGAATATTGCGTTGAAATTATCTTCTTCTTGTCTTACGGAAGCTCTCACAAGATGTTTTATCGTCTCTTCAAAACCAGCTCTCGTGAGCACAGATTGTTTCATCCCAGCAACACCATACCTTCCGATCGGTTTAACCTCTCCAGAGAATGTCATCATATCTGCAACTAGCATTATGTGTCTGTCATCCACATCCAGACCTTGTTGTTTCATCGTGTTCTTTATTTCTTTAATCAAAGCATTCCTTGCAGCCTCTATACCCAAAACATTCACCAATTCGTGTATATTATTCGTGTAGCTTCTCAAGAAATCTATTTCCTCAATATCTTGAATTTTTTTAAAATTAGATCCTGAAGTCTTTATGACCCAATCGTTACCATCTTTTGTGACTATCACATCCTTTATGCCCTGTATGCCCGATACAGGCAAATCTAACAATTTTTTCTTGATTTTTTGAAGGTCCTTGATAGCAAGCTTCTTTTCTTTTGATCCGACTACCATAATACTTTTCTTACTCACAATCTTGTAATTCTTGACTTTTTTCCTTAATCTTGAGATTATATCTTCTAATTCATTTTTTTTCATTGTTTTAAACCTTACTTTTATCCTACTATTCGTCAAATCCAAAGAAACAGCATGCACATAATTTCTCAATTTTTTCTCAGTCATTTCATCTGCAATTCTTTCACAATCCGTTTTGTTGTTAAATTTTTTCTTCAAGTAAAGCGTCATCGTTGAAGTCGTTGGTTCTTTTTTTGCATCGAATATTTCTATCAACCTTGGCAACCCCAGTGTGATCTGAATTCCAGCAGAACCAGCAAAGTGGAAAGTACGCATTGTCATCTGTGTAGCTGGCTCAGAAATAGATTGGGCAGATATTATTCCGATAGCCTCACCAGGTTCAAAAGAACTATTTAAGTATTCTTTTTTAACTGTTTCCACAAGTTTTTCTCTTTGATCAGAGCTCAATCTTCTTTCTTTACAAATCCTTTCTATCTCATCCAAAATCTTACGTGGTAAGATTGAATCATCTGAAGATTCTGTCTGCAATTTTCCCGACATCGATTCCACCTTTTTGTATTTTTGATGGATCTAAACCATCTTCTCCTGGCATGAATTGAATTATTCTTTTCCCACTATCTCTTACTGTTCCATCATACTCTATCTTCAAGTCTTGTAATGCTCCGATGAGCCTTCTTTCCAAGTATCCGCTGTGTCTGGTTTTCAGCGATTTATCCATCAATCCTTCCCTACTGTTCATAGCATCGAAGAAAAACTCAAACGGATTCAAACCTTGTTTATAACCATTCTTAACAAAACCTTTAGATTCTAGACTGATATCTCCGCGTTTAAAGTGAGAGAAAGTCCTCTTATAAAATCCTATTTTTATCCTCTCTCCCTTTATTAACTCTTGCCCAAGACAAGCAGCGCATTGAACCAAGTTAACCATACTCCCCCTTGCACCACTTCTTGCCATGATGACCGTGTTGTTTTCTGAAATACTCTTTTCAACAAAATCAGCTATCCTGTTCAAAGAATCAGCCAATTTTCTTCGAATTAGGATTTCTAGACTTTCCCTCGGAGTTCTACCAACTAGTGTTTTTATCTTTCCCTTTTTAAAATCTCTAATTATTTCGTCTATTTTTCTCCTCACATCTTCTATAGTTTCGTCTATTTTTCTCCTTATTTTTCTCCTTATTTTTTCATCAAAATCATGATCAGCCAACGAGACTGAAAAACCATATCTTGTCAAGAATTTTAGAGCAAACCTCGTAATATCGAACAAGAACTTCCTCGTGTACTCATGACCATATTTTTTATCTATTTCATCTAACATCTTTCCACTGAACGCAGAAATACTCTTCTTATCTATCGTACCGGTTATGAGCTGTCCATTCTTAACGAAAACATAAGCATCGTATGGACATTTTCTTTTTAAACATTTTTTACAACCAATGCAACATGTTGCCTTGTATTGTATGTTAAAATCTTTCGGTAAGAACAAGCTAAATATCTCTTTACCAGTGAATTTATTCTTGTTCGGAATATCTACATTAATATTACACACTCTCATCAATTCTACTAATTCTTTCTTCGTAAATTCTCGGCTACCATGAGTCAATAAATAAAGGGATGTGATGTGATCTTTACTGCAACCTATTATAGGACCACTAAACCTAGGACTTCTTATATGGTTTGGAACGTCCATCAGCAATTTTGTTTCTGTTTGTGCCTCTTCAACTTGTGGAATGTGTAAGTTCATCTCATCGCCGTCAAAATCTGCATTGTAAGGTGGGCAGACCAATAAATTTAGCCTGAAAGTTTTATAAGGCATGACTCTCACTCTATGACCCATCATACTCATCCTGTGCAGCGAAGGCTGTCTGTTGAAGAGTGCCCAATCACCATCTTCCAATTGCTTTTCGACGATGTAACCAACTTCTATTTCTTTTGAAATTTCTTCTTTATTCGCTTCGTTGACCTTTTTCTTCCTGCCATCTGGTCTTATCACATAATTCACAGTCGGCCAATCCGGATACCGCCTGATCATATCCCTCAATTTTTCGATATTTTTTTCGTTGACAACTACAGACTTTGTCAATTCTTTTGCCACCAACAAAGGAACACCAACTTCGTTTATATCAATAAAAGGATCAGGACTTATCACTGTTCTAGCAGAATAATTGACTCTTTTTCCTATTAAATTATGCCTAAACCTCCCCTCTTTTGTCTTCAACCTTTGTGTGAGGGTCTTCAATATCCTTCCAGATCTATGCCTGGCTGGTGGAACTCCAGATATTTCATTGTTCATGTACGTGGAAACATGGTATTGAACTAATTCCCACAAGTCTTGAATTATAAATTCTGGTGCACCTAACTCAATGTTCTCTGCCAACCTTTTGTTTATCCTCACTATATCCACAAGCTTGTGTGTTAAGTCATCTTCAGATCTTTCACCAGTCTCTAGAGTTATAGAAGGTCTAACAGTCACGGGCGGTATTGGCAACAAAGTTATGATCAAAGATTCCGGTCTGACCCCTTTCATCCCAAGATAGATTAAATCACTCTCGGGAATTCTTTGCAATCTTTCTCTCACTTGAATCACATCCAATATTGTCCCATCTTCGATGAAAGTCGTTGGCTTCATAAACTTCAACTTTTTTTGAGTTTCTCCACAATGAGGACATTTAGATTTTACAAGAGATTTTAACTTTTTAATAGATTTTTTACCAGCTGCAAATTTTTCTATACCGCTCTGGTCCAATAAGATTCTTCCACACTTAGAACAAGTAGTCTTCAAAAGGTTGTAGATCAATTTTGCATAGTTAACATGAACAATAGGCTTAGTCAATTCAAGATGACCAAAATGTCCTTGACATTCTCCGACAGATCCCCCGCAAGTTCTACACCTCAAACCAGGGTCTATCACACCAAGCCTGGGATCCATCAACCCTCCTTCTGTCGGATAACCTTCTTGATCATAAAGTTCTGTCTTGCTTATCTTAGCCGCAGACATTTTTCGGATAGTCTCGGTATCTAAAACTCCAAAGATTATTTTATCTAACGTATTCGTATCTTCTTTAACTATCAACTTTGGATAAATCAACATGCTTTTCAACTCATCCGTCAACAATTTAAACGCATAAGACATCTCAACATCCACAATTTTAGAGCCTCCACACACAGGACAATATCTTCTGTTCTTAACCCTATCAAATATCGCAACTAACCCACAATCTCTACATACTGGGACTTTTGTTTTATCTGAATCAAACCTTTCTTTGAGGACCAAAGAAGTACCTTGAGCGATCAGACAATCCTTCTCCATCTCTCCCAATCTTAATCCACCTTTTTTAGATTTTCCTTCAGTGGGCTGTTTTGTTAAGAGTGTAACAGGCCCTCTGGATCTGGCGTGAATTTTATTTGAAACGAGATGATCCAATTTTTGATAGAAAGCACTTCCAATGAATATCTGACCGATGTATTTTTTTCCAGTTTGACCATTGTACATCGTTTCTTTTCCATCATTCCTAAACCCGTTTTTTTCAAGTGTCTCCCTGAGTTCTGACTCCAGCAATGGATGAAAGATAGGACTACTCAACCTCTTACCTTCTATGGCTGAGACTTTTCCAGCTAACATCTCCAGTAATTGACCTATAGTCATTCTAGATGGGATACCGTGTGAATTGAATATTATATCAGGAACTATACCATCTTCTGTGAATGGTATATCTTCCTGTGGGACGATTAGACCTATCACACCCTTTTGTCCATGTCTACTCGCAAACTTATCTCCCACTTCAGGTTTCTTTAAATCTCTCACGATTACTTTTACCAGTTTGTTACCATCACTACTTTCAGTAATAAAAACTCTGTCGACAATTCCCTCTTCACCATGTCTCAATTTTACCGATGTTTCTCTTATGTTTTCTAATCCTGTGATAAATTGATCCAAACTTCCAAGAAACCTCAAGGGTGATACCTTTCCGATTAAAACTTCACCTTCTTTCACTCCTGTCTCTGGGTTGACTATTCCGTCCTCTGGTAAATGTTTATACGCATCTTCTCCTGAATATCCTCTCACTCCAGGTTCTGGTATACCTATCACATCTTCTTGACCACCCATATATCTCTTTTTTTCTGCTTCATATGCCCTGAATAAGTAAGACCAGAATAGACCTCTCTCAATAGAGGATTTGTTCATAATGATAGCATCATCCATGTTATAACCTTCATAAGACATTATCGCAACAACCACATTCTCTCCACAAGGGTGGTTCTCCTCCTTTAACACCTCATTCATGTGTGTTTTAATGATCGGTAATTGTGGGTAAACCAAGATATTCGATTTAGTATCCACTCTTATCGGAAAATTTATCGAATATATGCCTATGGATTGACCGATCATCTTCGACCCGAAGTTAACCCTGTCTCCACGATCAAACTCTGGAAATGGCAATAAAGAAGTGGATAATCCTAAGATGACGGTGGGGTCTAACTCTAAGTGTGTATGCTGTTCTGTTAAATCTTCTGGTTTCAATGCGATGAACGCGTTCTCTTCTTCTTCAGCATCCAGATACTCTATCACACCCTCCTTTATCAAATCATACCATGTCATCTTACCTTGTTTAATTTTTTCTAGATGCTCTTTCATTAATTTCGGCTTTCCGTTCTCAACCACTATCAGAGGACGTCTAGTTCGTCCAGAATCAGTAAGAATCCTAATTAGGTCTAAATGTTCTAAATAAGAAATGTTGACTTGGTCTGAGATTTGCCCTTCTCTCCTCTTCTCTTTCATCACTCGAATAATTTCTTCCGGTTTTTCTATAGTTCCGATAAACCTACCATCCAAAAAAACATCTATCATTCCTAACCACCAACATATTTTTTGACAAGGTTGAGTATTGATTTTTTTTCTTTTTCCGACAAACCTTTAGTTATCTGAGACATCACGGCTAAGTATTTTCTTAAGCCAATAGTTGCTCCTTCTGGCGTTTGTGAGGGATCTATCCTTCCCCAATGTGTCGGATGCAACTCTCTTGCCTCAAAATGTTCTTGTGTAGAAGTCAAAGGTGATAGGATGTTTCTCATGTGAGAAAGAGTTTTTATGAAACTGCCTCTTTCCAACCTTTGGGAGACACCTGTCCTACCCCCAACCCATGTTCCAATTGCCAATGCTGATACGATTTGATTCGTCAATACATTTGCTTCTACTATCGCAGGTAAAGGCGGAAACCTACCTCTCTTCGTTAATTTTTGATAATTGTACGTGATTCTCGCTATCAGTCCCCATTTACCTAGCAGTATAGACCTGAATAGTATCTCTAACAAATCTCCTGAAAGCCTTAAACGTTTGTTAGAATAATGATCTAGATCATCTTCTGGTATCTCATTTAGATGAAAACGTAAGATTTTATTCACTGCCTTCGCTATGAATATTGCCTTATCCAACCTATCGGTCTTCTCTTGACCTAAATGAGGTAATAAATACCTATCGATTAACCTTGTTACCCTTTCTCTTCTGTATTCTTTCTGTGGAATCTTTATTTTTCTTCCTATCTCATCGATAGCGCCTTTGGAATCTGTCGATTCGCTCTCGAACAAATTTGGATAAAACTCTTCTTGTATTTCTGGATCTGGGGATATGGAATTGATTATATCTTTATCCGATTCCAAACCTAATGCTCGCAATAGAATTACAACTGGGAGGTTGTTTATGTTTGCAAAATTTATTCTAATTATACCGTCTGTCCTTCTTTCGATGACATGTCTTTGTATGTAACCGTCTTTTTCAGAGTGTATTCTAGCAGTTTCTGTTACGTTTGGAATGCTAGATTTTTCGACTATTACACGATCGGGCGCAATTTCTTCGATCAAAACTAAAACTCTTTCAGTCCCATTTATTATGAAGTATCCACCTGGATCATCAGGATTTTCTCCTGCTTCTATCAACTCTTTTTCAGTCATCATCGACAGGGGACAAACTTTAGATTTCAACATTATTGGCAAATCACCAAAATTAACCCATATCGTTTCACTCTCGATACCATTCAATACTGGTGTCATTTCAACGTACATGGGTGATACATACGTAAGATTCCTAATTCTGGCTTCTAAAGGCAGAATGTTCCGCACAGAACCGTCAGCTTCCTTGACAGAAGGGGAACCAAGTTTAAACCTCCCCAATCTAATCTTAAATTCTCCCAAATCTGGGACTTCTGGTTTTATTTCCTTTATTTGTTTAATTATGTTTGGGATTCTATTCTCTATGAAATCGTTGAATGAGTCTATTTGAAACTTAACAAAACCTTCATTCTCAGCAAACGATTTTAAGAGCAGATTGAAACTATCCATTTTAACCCTCTATAACAACTCTATAATATATTGATTCTTTAGCCGTATCACTTTTTCTAATAATCTTTATCAAATCACCAGGCTTTGCATTCAATTTCTTAATTACGGGGTCAGACTTCAATATTTTCGGAAACTGACTTAATTTTCTTATTCCATACCTTCTTATAACTTCTTCCTTCTCCTTACTGGTTAAGAGTATGTGTTTCGGAACTAATTCATGGTTCAAAATATTTGTCTCTGCCTTCAAGTCATCACCTACGCTGAAGGGATCTATACACCGTACAATCCAATGATGTACATAACTATATAGTCTTCATAGAATAAATTCCTAACCTCTTGCTTTTACCGTGAATCAATACCCCTATTATTGTTCAGCATAAACTTAAATATTTTTACATAGACGAGATCGGTTTGATGAAATAAACATAACAGACAACGTTATGAGAATTGACGCCTCGGATGGGATTTGAACCCATGTATCCCGCCAAAAAGGTCACAGGCGTGACAGGCCTGTATGTTTAGCCTTGTCATTAGACCACTGCACTACCGAGGCATATGAATTTTTAATCCTAACACTTCTACTTCTTAGCTCACATAATACTTCTGGAGAGTTTTAAATAAATTGAAGGGATAATTATTTATTTCTTTTTTTAATGATTAATGTGTTTCGGTCAGTTATAGCTTCGAGTTCTAGGCCTTCTTTCCATCCTAATTCTTTTATTTTACTATGGGGAATTATTATTACCCATTTTGAATATTTTTTATCACGCACTTTCCTAGAAAACTGCTTTTGAAGCTTCATTTCATTATAATTATAACTATAAGTTTATAAATTTAGGTACCAAAAAGCGGAGACATAAAAATAGGAATCACATCAGTTTTCTAATTGTATTTAAAGTCTCTCCCAAATCGTTACCGATGATACATAAATTTAAGAGGCTTTCTAAGGAAATTTTTGCATCCTTTGCAAAAATTCATAAGGTTAAAAGTAGAAATAGAAATGAATTTGAATATTCTATCGGTGTTACTAAACTACTCGATACATTTCAAAATCTCGATATCGTCTTCGGTGATCCTCCAATTCCACTAAATGGACCAAAAATTCAAGATTCTTTGCCCCTTATCTGGCAGGAATAATAGATGGTGATGGCGACATCAGAATAAAGAGGTCTAAATATCCTCAGTGTGTGATTAGGATTAGAAGTGGTCATGAACAGGTTATATTGGCTGATTCTATCAGAAGTGTGCTAAATTGTTCTGTTCTCATAACCCCTTACCAAAGTGATAGTATTTTGAATGAAAGAAAAATACATGGTCGATGGTTTGATTTAGAATTTTATGTATCATTCAAAAACTTAGAATTTATCCAGAAATATGTTCCCAATATGACAATACCACATAAAATTGAAAAACTACGATTATTCTTAAATAAAATGAGTTGACAACGTCCTGGAGTTCCCGCCCGAAGGCAGTACAATCCAGATCACTGAGGAGCTTAACTACCGGGTTCGGAATCCTCAGATGTATCATATCTTATGAGACCGGGTGTTTCCTCCTCGTTTTGGTCGTCAACCCATAAATTATTGGATTGAATGTTATTTAAACTTGACGGTATTCAAAATCTTTATCCCTCAATACTTGAATAGTTTTTGGGTGATCCCCGGAGCCGGATTCGAACCAGCAACATCTCGGTCTCTGCGAGTACCGGCTAAATGGCTAACACTATATTAGTGCCAGTCTACAGCCGAGCACTCTACCATTCCTCCTTTTTAAAAGTTTGAGTTATCCGGGGTAAAAAATAAATTTCTCTGAGAATTTAAAAAGCTTTGATATCTCAACTTTAAATACAAAACCTTATGTAAAGAACTCTTGTGTTTTCTTACTCCGGTTTATGGTGGTATACATGCTTACAATGAAGTTAAAGAGTTGATAAAGAAGGGAAATAGATGGAAAGTGAAAGTTATAATGGGCTCATGGAATTTGTGAAGATTTCCTTTCCTCTTTTGAGGTATTCACTTTATTCGATTTTTTCACCCGAATCTAGAGTGATAACAATTCATAAAGAATTTTGAAACTCATAAGAAATCATTTAACTTTTCTCATTATCGTTATCGTTTTAGAAAGAACTCTTCTCTTCTTCCCTTTCTTCGTTTCATAAACAAGATGAGCCTTTGGTAATTTTAAATCCCCAAGGATTTCGATCATTGGTTTAATCTTATACGTTAATACTCTTTCTTCTTTTGGTCTGATATCCTTTACTTGCCATGTTAATTCAGTTCCCACCGCTCTTCTCTTGATCGTTGGTATTATCGTATCGAATTCTTTGATAACAGTAGCTATGGCAGGAACAAAATCTTTAACAATAACATTATCCAATATCTTTCTACTCTTGTTCTTTACGTGCAAAGAAATCGTAACATCTTTATCTTTAGCCAAAATACCCATGTATTTTTTCATCAACTTTGGTTGGAAGAACAGCCACACAATCCATATTATAACTACCGTGAGGATACAAGATATAATGACTACATTTGTGAATCTTAGCTCATATTTTATCGTCACTGTTTCTCCCGGATTCAACTCACGAATCAACCACTTATATATCATCCTATTATCTTTCTCTTCCTGGAAAGTGGGCTCAACTTCAGGGTAGAAAAAACTTCTAGATATGAGTGGTAAAAATATTGAAAAGTTAAAATTAGATTCTGGTAAATTTCCGTTGTTGGTCAGTTTTATGGTTACAACATTATCCAACAAACTCCTTTTCGTTTCTTTTTCTTCAATCATTCTGCGAGTTGCTTCTATTTTGAAGTTAGTACTTTTTTCATCCAGAAGTTTATTCAGGTTATCCTTTACACTGACGACAATCTTATAATCTCCAGGCTCATGAGTCAATTTTATATCAAAATTGTATGATAGAGTTTCGGTCTTTGCAGGATCTATGGAAATACTATCATCAAATTTTTGGATTAGAAGATTGTCCTTCAATATTTTTGTCGTTACAAAGACGCCAATTCTTTCCTTTTTATCGATGTTCGTCAATACTGGTTGAATTACAAGAGTCTCGTAAGGTTTAAATGATTGTTTGTTTATTTTGACTTCTGAAAGGTATATGGGAGAGGATCTCTTAACCAACAAGTAAATTTCTTTGGATGATGAAACGTTGTAGTCGATAGATTTTGCTGTAATAGTGAAAAGACTAGTCCCTTCTTCTGCATCAAAAGGCGGATATATGTCTAGAGGTAAACTTACTATCTCACCAGCTCCAAAAACTGACCAATATTTTTTCAAACTTATCCATTGGGTGGGCCAAGCAGAAAAATAGATTATGTCTTTCACATTCCTATTGTTCTTGACTAATATCTCCAATTCGTTCACTTTGGCAGTATACACAGTAACTGGTTTATCTGGGGCGATTATTTCTATATCTTGAGCACAAACAGAACTCAAGAAAAGAATCAAAAACAGAAAAGTAAACACAATCTTCTTCATTCCAACACCAGATAATAATCTCTTTTTATAATTTAAATTTGCTGGTGACTCTTTAATGGTAGAACTCATCTCTTCCTTTCAACCATTCTTTCTTTCAGCTTTTTTATGTGTTCCTCCAAAGGCCTGAGTTTTAACCTCCACTCAGTGCTCTTTTCCTCGATCCACCCGAAAATTCTCCCATATTTTTCCGAATACGTAACACTTTCAAAGGGTATTCTTATAGTTCTTCTCGGTTTTTCGTAAGGAATAGGAAAACCTACTGTGATGAGCGCTATCGGTCTCAATCTCTCTGGAATGTTCAGTAGAGATTTGACTTTACTCTCTTCAAAGGCGCCAACCCAACAAGTGCCTAAGCCTAAAGAAGTTGCAACTAACAACATGTTTTCAATCGCTGCAGCAGTATCCTGGATGCAATACAGATTTTTACCTCTATCACCGTATCTATCGGCACTCTTCTCTAAATTTACACACACTACAATGACGACAGGTGCTTCTTCTACAAATCTTTGTCTCAAAGCTGCTAACGCAAGTTCCTTTTTTGTATTCTTGTCCTTGACTACGATGAACTCCCAAGGTTGTATATTTCCGGCAGAAGGAGCATGTACAGCTGCTTCTAACATCTGACCTATCAACTCATTCGGGACATCTTTTTTATCATAGGTCCTGACAGACTGTCTTGAAAGTATGCTTTCAAAAACCTCCATACTATCCAACCAAATTTTAATTAACGAAATTATAAATTTATGTAAGAAAATCTTGATAGTATGGAATATTCGATCCTAGCAGATGTGTATGAAAAACTTGAATCAATTTCGTCTAAATTAGAAAAAACACACATTCTTGCAGATTTATTCTCAAAAACTCCAAGCGAAGATCTACCGAAAGTAGCATTACTTGCTGTTGGTAGAGTTTTTCCTGTATATTCCGAGTACGAGTTGGGAATAGCAACACAGATGATGATGAAGGCAATCTCCAAAGCTACCGGTTTTTCTTTGAACGACGTTGAGAAAAAGTTTAAAAAGACTGGTGATCTTGGCTTAACCACAGAAGATTGTATAAAATCAAGAAAACAAGTTATTTTGTTCAAAAAGAAACTTACCGTTAACACAGTATTTGAAAATTTACAAAAATTAGCGTATATCACTGGGGTAGGATCTCAAGATAGAAAACTGAATTTGATCGCAGAACTTTTGGTCTCGGCTAAACCAAAAGAAGCAAGATACGTTGTCAGGACAATCCTACAAGAGTTGAGAGTTGGAGTTGCAGAAGGGATAATAAGGGATGCTATTGTAGAAGCGTTTCTTTACAAGGAAGGGATGAGTAAAGAGGAGAAGAATGAAATGGCTGCTGCGGTTGAGTATGCCTGGAACATTCTTTCCGACTTCGGTGAAATCGCTAAGATAGCAAAGGAAAGGGGTGTTGAAGGTTTAAGAAAAGTGCAAATTCAACTAGGCAAACCCATACAAGTTATGCTTGGTGAAAAGGCAGAGAGTATCGAAGAGATTATCAAAGAGTTTGGTAAGGTTGCTGTTGAATACAAATATGATGGTATGAGGGCACAAATTCAAAAGAAAGGTGATAAAATTTGGATATATACTCGTAGATTAGAGGATGTAACAAAACAATTTGCTGATTTGGTTGAATTTTGTAAAAAGGGTATAAAAGCAAAGGAGTGTATAGTCGAGGGAGAAGTTTTGGGCATCAACCCAGAAACAGGATTTCCTCTCCCCTTCCAAATGTTATCACAAAGAATTCATCGTAAATATGACATCCAGAAGATGATAAAAGAAATCCCAGTTCAAATCCACTTATTCGACGTCCTCTATCTAGAAGGTAAACCCCTCTTCGACAAACCTTTTAAAGAAAGAAGAAGAATTTTGGAAAGTATAATTAAACCGATTCCTAAAAAGTTCGAGCCAGCAAAACAATTGATAACTGACGATTTAAAAGAAGCAGAAACCTTCTACCAAGAAGCCTTGAACGCCAAACAAGAGGGCGTTTTTCTTAAAGTTTTAGATTCTTCATACGTCTTCGGCAGACACGTGGGCGGATGGTACAAGATTAAACCGATAATGGAAACTCTGGATTTGGTGATTGTCGGAGCGACTTGGGGGGTAGGATCAAGAGCAAAGTGGTTGAGTTCTTATGTTTTGGCTTGCAGAGATTCTAATACTGGCAAATTTTTGCCTTGTGGGATGATGGGCACTGGTTTGACAGAAGAACAATTTCAGCTGATGACAGATACTCTCAAAGAATTAATAATCGATGAAAAAGGAAGAGAAGCAAGGATAAGACCAAAAATCGTGGTTGAAGTTGCCTATCAAGAGATTCAAAAATCACCTAACTATGAATCTGGTTTGGCCTTGAGGTTTCCTAGACTCATACGCATACGCGAAGATAAGGGCCCTGAGGAAGCTGATACAATAGAAAGAGTTTATGAATTGTTTAAGAGTCAAGGAAGAGCAGGTTGATGTAAGATGCATTCAAGTTTTATTCCATCTGAAAATCAATCTTTACTCTTGTAGAAAGAAAATTTAGGCTAAAATTCAACCAAAAATATTAATGTTTATATAACCAATCACTATTAAGTAATACAAGATGGTATAGATGATAGGATCACCGGAATTAATGGATGCTTTAAGGGGAATCGGTCTTAATCTGTATGAAAGAAAACTTTGGGTTGCTCTTCTCGCTAAGGGAACTGCCACAGCTGGTGAACTTTCTGGAATGACGAACGTCCCTAGGTCCAGAACCTATGACGTTCTTCAAACTCTGGCAGACAAAGGATTTGTTATAATCCAAACATCTAAACCGTTAAGGTATGTAGCTACCCCACCAGTTGAATCACTAGAAAGGGTAAAAAAAAGGTTACAAGAAAAATTCAGCGAAATGGAAAAGAAAATAGAACGATTGAAAACTTCTAAGTTGATCGATGAACTGAACAACATACATAAACAGGGATTACAGCTCATCCTCCCAGAAGATATTACAGGAGCTTTGAAAGGAAAGTATTCTGTTCTTCAACAGATAGATTCCATGCTCAGGAACGCATCGTCATCAGTTGAAATAGTAACGACACCCGCTGGCTTAAACGAGCTGTTTGAAAATCATATAAGTACCCTAAAAAAACTCAGCGAAAACGGTATAAAAATTAAGATCGCAACAAGGCATGAGAAACAATGTGCAGAGGCGATAAAAGCACTTTCTGGAATCGCAGAAATCAGGTGCTTAACAAAAGAGGAAGTACCTTTCTCAGGGAGGTTTTACGTGGTTGATGGACAGCAGTTTATGTTGGGTTTATCAGACCCAGAAGCAGTTAATTCAACCCAAGACATGATGTTTTGGACTAAGTCTAAGCATGCAGCAAAAAACATGTTCGAACCCTTATTCTACCTTTTATGGGAAAAGGCTAAACCGATAACACAGAAAAATTTAAGTTAAGTACTAGCAACAAACTTCGGTCTTTTAGTCAAGAATTTCGAAAGATTTAATTTTCTAAAAGGTTTGTCTACTATTTCTTTTTCCACCATTTTTACGAATTCTTCAATCTTCATTTCTTCTATTTTTTTCGTTTCCCTGAATCTTACAGTTAATATTTTATTTTTTATCTCTTTAGGTCCAACTACACAAATATTAGGAACCCATTCTAGTTCTGCTGCCCTGATTTTCTTTTCAACCGTAATGTTTCTATCGTCGATGTCAACTCTTATGTTCTCTTTTTCTATTTTATTCGCTATTTTTTCTGAAATTTTAATATATTTTTCTGACACTGGAATAATCCTAACTTGAGTTGGTGAAAGCCATGTTGGAAGTCTAGGAACTTTTCCTTTCTTCTCATCCATGTATGCCTTCTCTAACAATGCATAAATCACTCTCTCTATCGCCCCACTCAGGGAGCAATGCAGAATAACAGGATACTGTTTCTTACTGTTTTCGTCGATGAAAGTTATTCCATATCGTTTCGCGTTCTCTATGTCTATTTGATCTGTCGATAAAGCCGATGCTTTGGACAATGCGTCAATAAAATTCAATTCGTATTTCAGAATAAAGTAGAAGATCCTCTCATCCCACATCTCAACCAAGGCTGGCTTGCCATGGAGTTTTACCAGCGACCTTATGAAATCCTTGTTCTTCTCGTAAAAATCTTTTGTGAACCTAATCACAAGTTCGTAATCATCAATGTTGAGTCCTATCTCGTTGAGTGTATCACGGCAAAGATCGAACCTGACTTTGAATTCTTCCATCGC
Organism: Candidatus Aenigmatarchaeota archaeon; assembly: GCA_030018415.1. Lineage (GTDB taxonomy): Archaea > Aenigmatarchaeota > Aenigmatarchaeia > CG10238-14 > CG10238-14 > JASEGC01. Next base: position 400,719 of record JASEGC010000001.1, on the reverse strand, counting down.
TTGATCTAAATTCTCACAAATAGCATGAACATCCGGCATCGTGAATGCTCTCAGTCTTCTTAACCCAACCAACTCGCCACTTTTTTCTCTCCTGAAACTGTATCTCGTTAGTTCGTAGATTCTCAACGGCAATTGTTTGTATGAAATAGTAGCGTTACTCAACATGAGAAACTGGCCGAAACATGCGGAGAAACGCAAGAAAAATTCTTTATCTTCAGATTTAACAATGTATTGTCTCGCCGGAAATCTGTTGAGATAATCATGTAAGCTTGGATGTTCAAAATCATACATTATCGGAGTCTCAACATCCATTCCTCCATATTCGATAACTTTTTGTGTGACAAATTGTTCTAGCAAGGATTTTATTAATCTGCCTTTGGGATAAAACCTGAGATTGCCTGGATCACTTCCAGGCTCAAAGTCTGCTATCTCCAATTCTCTCATGAGTTTTATGTGAGGTGGTGTTTGATGAAGAACTCGGCTCTTGGTCATTTCATGCATCGCAAATTTCTTAAGGTTTTCATGTTTTTTAAAATCAAAGTTTCCAACTATTTTATTTTCTTCGATGTCTATAGGTATTAGTTCACCGTTTGTTTTCATGATAAACCAACGTGACTTGATCTTTTCTTCTTTCTTCAATGCTTCTGAGACTTCTTCTCTCTTCTCAACAGGTTTACTGGCTAAGAATACTTTGGATTGCTCAGCGAGAGGATGACCTTTTATTTGGATATGAAATTGTTTGCACCAACCGAATGGAGTTCTGTAAGTTTCTATACCAGATTCTTTTGCATAAGATTCCATTTCTTTAATGAGTTTCAATGCATTGGCGGGCTTTGCCAAGTTTTTACTGAGGTGGGCATAAGGATAAATCAAAATTTTTTTTGCCTTTATAACATCAAGACTGGATTTAATTTCGTCTATCGCTTTTTTAATAACTTCTTCATCATCACCTTCTTCTATCGCAGTGAATAAAACCACTAAATCTTCTAGACGTGTTTTTTTCTTTTCAGCCTCTTCAGCCATTTTAATTTCTTTTTCAATCGGCTGGTACTCTATGAAATCTGAATGGAGTTGTAATATTCTCATTCTTTATCCTCTTTTATTTAGAATATTTAACTTTTTTACTTTTTTAATTCAGTTAAGATTTATATAACAGTATCGTAATTTAACTTATGCCAAAATATTCGTTATCTATAACTATTCTATTGGCTTTATTGTTCGGTTTTTTATTTCCAGATATTGGTTCATTATGGAAGAATTATTTAACACCAATCTTAATGGGAATTATGTTTTTAACAATCCTGAAGATACCATCAAATGAGATTTTATCTGTTAACAAGAAGATACTCCTTACTTCTATAATACTGGTTTTTGGTTTTATGCCAATTCTTACACTACCTTTTAAATTTCTCCAACCTTTATTGTTTTTAGGATTGGTCACTGCTATTTCGTGTCCGAGTGCTGCAGCCGTGGCATTCTTCTCAGAAAGTTTAAGAGGAGATGGTTCACTCGGTCTTTCGGTATCAACGATCACGACTATTCTTTCTATATTCCTTACTCCATTTTTAGTTTTAGTTATAGCTGGTTCAGCAATAAGTGTTGATTACTTTAAAATTTTTGAGACTTTGGTTAAAGTAATTTTATTGCCTATAATTATTGCACTAATTTTTAAAAAATTGTTCAGAAGACCAACAAATTTTCTCATCAAAAAATCGATGTTATTTTCGTTCATTTTGTTTTTCTTTCTAAATTGGGGCTTTATGGCTGTAGGCATGCCATTCATATTAGAAAACTTTTACAATTTCCTTTATGTACAATTAATCTTAATTTTAATAGTTGGCATCGGATATATTGTTGGATATTTTATAGGAAAATATTTTGGTAAAGATAAAGCAGTAACTCTATCGATTTCAACTGGTATGAAAAATAGTATGTTATCTTTTGTTATAATTTTAGAAGGATTTGGCCATTTAGCATTATTACCGATAATAGCAAATATAATAGCCCAGTTGGGTTTGATAATACCAGTAGAAATTTTGAAAAAATCTTAACTTCATAAACTTATGAAAATAGTTTTAATAAAGAGGTGGTTTTATGACAGAAGTTCAGTTGGTTAATTTTGACATTTTCGATGAGTTCACCATAAACAAGATAAAAGAAGTAACTCAACCTTTGCTCACAAAATTCAAGAAATTCTTTGGTAGAGAAAGTTTGCTTGACTTCAAATTGATCGTGGATAAGATACATGAAGATGTTGGCGGGAAGACTATGTATGAAGTGATAGGAACTTTAGATACAACTCTTGGAAAATTTCGTACTACTGAAAATGGCTTGGAAATATTAAATGTAGTGGACGAAATAGTGAAAGAATTAACGAGGTTAGTAACAGAAAAGAAAGAGATGAAAAAAGCAAAAAGAACATTACCAGCAAATGCTTAAATAATAATCCGTATTTGTATTTTATAGCCCCGATAGCCCCGTGGAGAAGATAAACCTTCACGGAATGTAGTGGTCAGTTAATTCCCATAGAAGCATAATGGGCTTTGGATCGTAGAGAAGAAACCCATCGACAGCGGAAGTTGAAAAACTGCTGAGTTCGAAACTTAAAGAAGCGAAATTCCGCTCGGGGCTATTTTTATTTTATTCGTGATTTAATGAGTCAAAGAGAAGTCTGGGAGACTATAGCAGATTCTTGGACAAACGTGAGAACTAGACCCGAAGAAGAAGTTATTAAGTTCTCAAAAAAAATTAACGTCGGTCCTATTCTCGATGTAGGATGTGGTAACTGTCGAAATCTTTTACCCTTTCTCGAGAAAGGGTTGAAATGTGTTGGGTTTGATTTCTCGAGGAGTATGATAAAGGAAAGTAAGAAATTCTTGAAAAAAAGAAACTTTAACGCCAACCTTGTCGTTGCTGATATGAAAAGTCTTCCGTTTAAACCAAGAGTTTTTCCTGGAGTAATCCTCGTAAGAGCTCTTCCTCATCTTAAAACGAAGGAAGATAGAATAGAATGTCTTAACGAAATCAAGAGAGTTGGGTTTAAGATAATAATCAGTTGTTGGTATAAATGGGATATAAAAATTTTCTGGACATTGTTAAAACATTTTTTCTCGAGTGATGTTTATGTTGACTGGAATTATCATGGGAAAATTTATAAAAGATTTCACCATCTGTATACAAAGAAAGAATTGGAAGATGACTTGAAGGAAGTGGGACTTAAGATAGAAAAAATATGGTATAAGGGAGGAAATGTTTGGTCGTTGGTGAGTGTATGATAATAGATTTTCATACCCATCTTGGTAAACCCAAAAAGGGGGTTAAAAAACCTGAGATTAGTTCTGGTGTTGAAGATATCATCAAGATACAAAAAGAAGCGAATATTGACAAATCAGTTATATTTGCAATGCCGCAGGAACCTTTCTTAGAGAAGAATAAAGAAGCTAATATGGAAGTTTTCACCGCTATGGGACCTTTCATTCCGTTCATTTGGATAAACCCTTACTTTTTTGATAAGAAAGAAGTTATCGATTCAATCAAAAGGTTTAATGTAAGAGGGGTAAAATTACATTCGGTCTTCGATGGTTATTATCCGTCTCCTAAATTTCTTAAGGATATAATTGAATTATCAGTTAAGTTAAACATACCAGTTTTATTCCATTCACTCTGGGGAGATTTAGGGGATGTAAAACATATAGAAAAGGTGGCTGAAAGCTTTCCAAGGGCGAAAATTGTGATAGCACATTTAAAAGAATCTGGATGTATTGACGTAGCAAAAAAACTGGATAACGTATACATAGACACTTCTTATTGTCCGCATCCACGTGGGATTGAACAGGCTGTTAAAGCTATTGGTGCTGAAAGAATTCTGTTTGGCTCCGATTTTCCGTTCAACGATCCTGTCGTACAAAAGATGATGATCGAAAGAGCAAAGATTAAAGAGAGAGATAAGCAGGTAATACTCGGCGGAAACGCTATCAAATTGTTGAATTTATAGGTGAATATCCTGCGAAAATTAGTCGTCTTTGATGTTGATTGTATCCTGTGGAATTTTGGAATTGAAGGCGGTTTCACAAAACTTGCTAAAAAATTTGGACATAGAAAAGAAGTTGAGGAAATCCACGAAGAGTCAAAAAAAAGAAATTATATTGTTGCTGCGTTTTCTAGCAATCCGACTGTCATCTTAGAAATCCTACAAAAAAAGTTAAACATCGATTGCGTATTTGGCAATGTACTTGAAGCAAAAAATGGTAAATTCACAGGTAGGTTCACAAAGAAAATGGATAGATATCAAAAAACAGATGAACTTAAAAAATTGGTTAAAAAACTTTCTATACGTAGAAATGATATCTACGTGATCGGAGATTCCATTACAGATGTTCCCATGACAAAAGAAGGAGGGACTTTTATAGTTTTTAACCCTAAAGATGAAGTTGAAGAATACGCAGATCATGCAGTTAAAAGTAATGATTTACAGGATATTCTGAGGTACATCAAATGAATTGTTCTTTTTGTAAACAAGAATCAATTTACTTCAGGAACTATGAAGGTCACCATTACTGTGAAATACATTTTGTTAAAAACATCGAGAAGAGGGTTAAAAAAACCATCAGTACCAACAAACTAATCGAGAAAGGGGATAGAATCGCTGTTGCCCATTCCGGCGGAAAGGATAGTTCTAACGTTTTGTATTTGTTGAACAAAATTTTCAGTGATAACCCAAATATAGAATTGTTCGCGATAACCATCGATGAAGGAATAAAAGGATACAGGGATAAGAGTGTGAAAAAAAGTGAGAGTTTTTGTAAGAAACTGGGAGTCAAACAGCACGTGTTTTCATTTAAGAAAGAGTTTGGTTTTACGATAGACCAACTCTCGAAAAAGTTGAAATCTGGTTATTGTGGTAGTTGTGGTATTTTAAAGAGATATTTACTCAATAAGAAAGCGAGAGAATTAGGAGCAACAAAATTAGCGACAGGTCATACACTTGATGACGAATGTCAGAGTATAATAATGAACGTCCTGAGGGGGGATTTGCTCAGATTCGTTAGAATTGGTCCCATGCCCTTGTTAGCGATGCATCAAAAGTTTGTACCTAGAATTAAGCCACTCGTGCTCATTCCAGAGAATGAATCCGAATTGTTTGCCTTGGTAAACAACATTCCTTTCCATCCCAAGGGATGTCCTTATGCCGTTGATAATGTATTACGTGGAGAAGTTGAAGAATTCTTAAATAATTTGGAGAAATGTTCTCCAGGGATAAGGTATAGTTTGTATGAAAGTGCTCATAAGATCGTGACCTTTGTAAGAAAAAAATTTAAGACTGGAAAAATTAGTACTTGTGAAAAATGTGGCGAGCCAAGCAGTCGGAGTGTTTGTAAAGTTTGTGAACTGATCGAAAAATTATCTTCTTAATCTTCCTCCATTCTGTATCTCTTCTATCCTATCTTGGAGGAAGTTAATCCTATCCTGCAAAAACTTCAATTGCTTGACACTCTTGGCCTTAAACAATTTATTCTTTGTGTCGAATAATTCTTCTTGGTAAAACCTTAAACGGTGCATGTCACGTGCATTCATACTATCACTTATTTACTTATCAGTGGTATATAAATGTTACTACTATCTGATAGAAAATCTATATTTAAAGATTTCTATAGTAAATCGAATAAGTAAGCGTGGAAATATGAGAAAAGAAACGATTTATAGGGAAATAATCGAGGTTTTGATGAGAAGTGAGAGTTTAGACCATAAAAAAGTCGATAAAATCATCAAAAAAGTATGTAAGAAGCATAATTTAAGGGGAATGCCGACAAAAGTTGAAATCCTAAGTTTTTGTAAACCAAAAGAAAAAAAGAAACTTACACGAATCTTTATGGCAAAACCATCTCGAACGATATCTGGAGTGGCAGTAATAACTGTTGTTGCAAAGCCTGATCCATGTGCGTGGGGTTCTTGTATCTATTGTCCAAAGGGGGTTAATGCTCCTCAAAGCTATGTTGGCCTTGAACCCGCTATACAAAGGGGTATAAGAAATAACTATGATCCGTTCTTACAGACAAAGGATAGACTGAACCAGTACCGATTAATGAATCACGCAATCGATAAGATAGAAGTCATAATTCTAGGGGGAACCTTTCCTGGTTTAGATAAGAATTATAAGGAATGTTTTGTTAAGAGAATATTCGATGCGCTTAACGAGAGGGAAAGTGAGAATTTAGAGAAAGCACAAAAATTGAATGAAACTGCTAAAAACAGATGCGTGAACTTAACTATAGAAACGAGACCCGACTTCTGCAAAGAAAAACATGTTGATGAAATGTTAAGATTTGGTGTAACACGAGTGGAAATAGGAGTTCAGTCTATTTATCCCGAAATCTTGGAATTGATAAATAGGGGGCATACAATAGACGATGTGATAAAAGCTACAAAGATTGCCAGAAACGCGGGTTTAAAGATTAATTTTCACTTAATGCCAAACTTGCCTGGTTCTGATCTTGATAAAGATTTGGAAATGTTCAAAACAGTTTTCGAAAATCCGAATTTTAGGCCTGATTATTTGAAAATCTATCCAACTCTGGTAATTAAAGGGACGAAATTGTATAGTATGTGGAAAGCTGGAAAGTACAAACCTTATACCTCGGGAGAACTTATAGAATTGCTAGCCAAAGTAAAAAAATTCATACCTAAATACTGTAGAATACAAAGATTGGAGAGAGACGTTCCAGCAACTGAGATAGAAGCCGGATGTAAGAAATCAAACATAAGAGAATTAGTACAGAAAAGAGCGAAAGAGATAAAAGTGAGATGTCATTGTATAAGATGCAGAGAAGTTGGATTTAAAATCCGAGAAGAAATTTACCCAGACATCAAACACATAAAACTCTGTAGGATGGAATATGAAGCATCCAACGGCAAAGAGATATTTTTGAGTTTCGAAGATACAAAAAATGATATTATCATGGGCTTCCTAAGACTTCGTATACCCGAAGAGAGCCATCGATTAGAAATTGATTCGAACACTGGTTTGGTTAGAGAACTAAAAGTTATGGGAGTTACCGTTCCCATAGGTTTTTTACCAGAAGAATTCCAATGGCAACATCGAGGCTATGGAAAACTGTTAATGAAGGAGGCTGAAGAAATAGCATTAAACGAATTTAATAAAAAGCGAGTGATTGTTTTGAGTGCGATTGGTACAAAAAAATATTATTTCAATTTGGGGTATATGAGAAATGGTGCCTACGTTTCTAAAATGTTAATTTAAACTCCAAAGATAGCTTCCGAACTCATTTTTACCTACAATTTTAACTTTGTCTAATTTTTTAAGATATTGCAAATGAAAATCTCTTATCGTTGATGGACTGATATTTAGACGATATCCTATATCTTTGGCAGTTAGTGGATTTTTTTCTGATAAAATTCTAATTATGTCATTCTTGGTCACAGTACGATGCCCTTTTTCATCCCCGCCACTTCTATCTCCAAATAGATGACAAGTTATTCCTATCAATTCTGGGGTTTCTTTAATCGGTAACTTTGGTTTAAAAATAGGATTCTCGCCGTGAAGTCTATAAGCAACTATATGTTTTTCTATGTTTTCTATGGAAAACATGTGCTGATTTTTAAGAAGAGTTATCAACTTAATTATAGCCCATAAGGGCATGTAAGATATCCTTAATTTACCTTTTCTAATTCTTTTACATTTAATCCAATCACAAAAGGTAGTCCTAGTAATCTCCAGAAATTTTGCAACATTTGTTTTATTTCCTAACCTTTCGATAGCACTATCTATAAAATATTTTCTAAATTCTTTGTCTAGCAAAATATAAACATTCCCTGGAAATGAAGTTATGTGAAATTCTCTCATTTTTATCACTACATCTTAACGTATATATTATAAAATAAGAATTTTTGGGGGGTAGAGTTGTGAGGGAACGAGAGAGTATTTCAGAAAGTTTGGGTTCGGGAAAGATGGTGTCTATGTTTCAAAAAGAATTTGAAAAGTTGAGTAGGGTTATTGATAAAAAAGTCAGGAATTCAAAAACCATAAGTGTTTGTTTTGATTCTGATGCCGATGGCTGCTCAAGTGCTGCCATTTTAGTCATCTATCTTCTGAAAGAATTTAAGAAATACCCAAACAATCTCATTTCTTGTTTTCATGACGTCGATGAAAAACTCAGAGACTTAAAGGACGACTTGATATTCGTCCTAGATACACAACCGAAGAAAAAAGACTCATCTAATCTTATAATAATAGATCATCATATTGTTCATTCTATACCAAAAAAATCTTTCTTCTTCAACCCTATGATATTCGACAAAAATTCTTACATCGCAACTTCATATCTTGTCTGTAAAATTTTGAATAACCTGACAGACATGTCAGATGCGTGTTGGATCGCTGCACTCGGTGTAAAAGCAGACAAATCAGAAGATTTCTGCAAGGATATCATAAAACTAACAGAAGAAAAGTATCCAGAGTTTAGGAATGTAGAAAAAAGATTGATAAGATTAACGAGCGTTGCTAGAAACCTTTCTGATGCTTCATTAGTGGTTAACAGCTTAGTTGAGTGTTATAATATTGGCAGTCCAAGTTTTTTCGGAAAAACTGAGTCTTCGTCGAGATTGTTAAGAATTTCCAAATATATCGATCGAGAAGTTATCGATGTTTTGAGTAAAGCAGAAAAAATAATAGAAACTGAAAAAATAATAGTTTACGGAATAGACTCTGAGTTCAACATTCAAGGTGTGATAGCAAACAATTTGTTCATTCGTCATCCTAAAAAGATAATCGTCGTTTGTAATTTCATGAAACACAAGGAGATAATCCATGTTGAAGTGAGGGACAATCAAGAATGGGCATTCAAAAGGTTTAATGAAGAGCTGAAGGATATGGTTGAGGATTTGGGTGGCCATAAACAAGCATTTGGTTTATCAATCTTAAGAGCGAGAATTCCCGATTTCTTAGAAAGGTTGTCTAAGTTTAAATAAATCCATAATAAAATAATATCGTATGCCTAAGAATTACGATAAAGTTCTGAAAGAAGTCCTGAAGATGATCAGGCCAAGCAAAGAACAGAGTGAAAGATTGAAAAATCTGAGTAAAAAAGTATTGGACATAACGAATAAAGAAGCAAAGAAAGTAAATGCAGAAGCTATAATTGCTGGTTCTTTAACTAGAGATACTTGGCTGCCAGATAAGAACGAATTTGACATCTTCATCATATTCCCAAAAACATTGCCAGTAGAAAAGTTGGAAGAATGGGGATTAAAGCTAGGGAAAGCAATCATCAAAAAATTGAAAGGGAAGTGGAAGATTGAATACGCTCAACATCCGTACGTGAGAGGTATGGTGGGAAATACACAGATAGACATTGTCCCTTGCTACAAGATGGAGCCAGGAGAGAAGATAAAATCAGCGGTTGATAGAACCCCATTCCATGTCGAATACTTAGACAATCATTTATCGAAAGAATTATCCGATGATGTAAGACTTTTGAAACAGTTCTGTAATGCGAACAAGGTCTACGGTGCTGATGCTAAGACAGAAGGATTTTCTGGTTATGTTTGCGAACTCCTCGTGATCAAGTATGGTAAGTTCATCGATGTATTGAAGAATGTTACAAAATGGAAACCCGGAGATGTCATAGATATTGAAAATTATTACACAGAGAAAGATCATCAGAAGTTGAGGAAACAACTTAAAGGACAAGTTCTGATCTTGATAGACCCCACTGATAAGATGAGGAACGCTGCAGCAGCTGTATCGGCAGAAAGTTTCTTCAAACTCAAGAAGGTGACAAGTGAATTCTTGACAAAACCATCGAAAGAATTATTCTTCGAGAAGAAATTTGAACCAATAACTGAGCATGAACTGATCCTAACACAGATAAGGAGAAGAACAGAATTATTGTTGGTAACGTTTAAACCACCAAAAGTCGTACCAGACATACTTTGGCCACAGTTGAGAAGGTTTGCAGAAAGGTTGGAAGGAATACTGAAAGAGTACGAGTTTGATGTTCTGAGAAAGGATGTTTACACGAATGAAAAAGATTTGGCTTTGGTCTTGCTAGAGATGCAGGTTTCAAAATTACCTTCTGTGGATAAAAGGATTGGACCAATAGTTTTTGATTTGGATGATTCAGAAAGATTTATTAAAAAATACAAAGGTCATTCAGTAGCAGGACCTTTCATCGAAAAGAATTTCTGGTGTGTTGAAGTGAAGAGGAAGTTTGTCACTGCAAGAGAAAAATTGTTGGATAGCCTTAATGAGAAAGAAGATATTTTAAAGGAGAAAGGAATCCCAAATTATATCGCTGAACAGATTGCAAAGAAATTTGATATTATATCCGAAAGCGATAAGATTATGAAATTGGTTAAAAAAGATAATGATTTTGGAGTTTTTATGAGAAAATATTTTGAGAAAGAGAGTTTGGTATGAGTTGGAAGGAATTTTTAAAACCAACTTGGAAAAAAATTATTTTATTCATAATTTTGTTTGTAAAGGTAAGGAAAAAATGATAATTCGACAGCCAGCAGTAGCAGGAATGTTCTATCATTTGAATTCAGAGATGTTAAAAAAACAGATTAAAAGTTGTATCGATCACAAATTAGGACCGAAAAGAATTGAAGAAGAAAAATTCATCGCAACAGTAGTGCCGCATGCAGGCTATGCTTATTCTGGTCCTGTAGCAGCATGGTCTTATTCCAGAATCCCAAAATGTAATTACATCATTCTCGGTCCTAACCATAGTGGTTTTGGTTCAAGGTTCGGGATGATGAGAGAAGGTGCATGGAAGACTCCTATGGGATCAGTAAAAATAGATGAGATAGTCACAAAAAAAATTATAGAGAGTTGTCCTTTATTAGAATATGATATTCTATCACACGAATCAGAACATTCAATAGAAGTTCAATTGCCTTTTCTTCAGTATCGCTTCGGAAATGATTTTAAGTTTGTACCCATTTGTGTCATGAATGAGTTTCCCAGCTTTGATTTTCTCGACGAATGTAAAGCGGTTGGAAAATCAATAGCAAATGTGATCAAAAAAGAAAAGAAAAAATGGATAATAATAGCAAGCTCAGATTTTTCTCATTACATACCATACGAAGATGCTTACTCAATTGATAACTATGTTATAGATGGGATACTGAAGTTGAATGAAAAGGACTTTTTCTTGAGATTGCAAGAAAAGAATGCTTCTGTTTGTGGTTTTGGCCCTATTGCTATTGCTATGATTGCTTCAAAGGAATTAGGTGCTAAAAAAGGTAAACTACTATGTTACAAGACCTCGGGAGATGTTACTCATGATAAAACTGCAGTCGTCGGCTACAGTAGTTTGCTCTTCATTTAAATTTTTCACTTCGTCTTAAGAATTCTTCTCCTCTTTTGGCGAGTTCTGGCTTGATAGGTTCATCTCTTCGAACTGTCACTTCACAGACGCTTAGATAGGAGAAAAGGAAAAAACTGAAAGTGCTCATATTGGAATCGCTCTTACGCAGCGAGGTTCTGCCCAATGAACCACTATCTCAGTATGCCAGAAGGCATAACAATTTGGGATATAATCTACTGTGTAAGTACCTGGTCTGCCCAAGCGTTCGTGTAAACTAACCCTGTTCCATCCCGATAACTTCCATCCGGTGCTGTTGCATTTATGTACATGTTATTGCCTGAACACCAAGGCGGGCCCAAGACTATTCTTGCGAACGCTAAGACAGTTGAATCTGTACCATCTGCTGGCCAATGGGTTTGAACATAATACCCATCACCACCAAACCACCAACTATTCTGGTAGCTACAGGCAAGATTCAAGGCGACAGAATGTTCAGGAGAGAACAATACTACAGGAAGTATTATTTTGAAATAGCCATTTCTTGATTTCTTGATAGGATGTTCCTGTAATATTTTCTAAATCTTGTATTGCCATTTCTCTACTTTCTTCGGATGTTACCAATGCTGGTTGAATTTGATCAGCTACTTCTGGTTTTCTAACAGCGAGATTCTTCATAATCGCTGAGTGTTTAGCCGTAGATTCACTAACTGTTTCTAAAATAGGAACAACATCCCTTTTTGTTTGTTTAGCTATTTGAATTTCTTTTTTCGCCTTTTCCATTTCTTGTTGATAATCTTCTACAACACCAGCAACCAACCCTGTTTTTCCTGCTCCAACAACTTGTTTTGTCTCTTCCAATCTGGTTTCAGCATGTTGTATATGCAATTGGGCACGTTGCAAATTATCAGTAATCAATAAAAGTTGGAAATTTTCAATAGCTTTTTTTGAAATGTACAAAGGACTACCAGGTATTGCATTAACAGAAAGAAAATACCAACCACTAATGAAAGCAAAAAATGTTACGAACAAAACAAAACTCCATCTGTAAGATGTTGGGTGGAGTATTTTTTGTGCAGGTTTAGTCAACTTATAATAAACCCATTTTCTACCAGGACGTTCAACTCTTTCCACAAGATCAGAACTCTTCAATATATCTAGATGTTCAGAAACCGTTGTTACATGCTTGCCCAATTTTCGTGATAGTTCAGATGCAGTCATTGGTCTTTTTTCAAGTGTTTTAAGAATATCTATTCTAGTATCAACAGTTAACGTTTTCAATAAATTTTTCGATACTTTCAACTCCTCTTCTTCCATGATTATCAGTTATTTACCATAAATTTAAACTTTATAAAGATTTAGGGTCTTGACCATAAATTTTCCTAGCCATTAAAAAACATTAATTTCTCAGTTTTTCTTAGGTGATGAAATGAGTACGAAGATAATTGCAATAGCAATAGTTATTCTGCTTAGTAGTACGGGAGTAGCAACAATAGCGTTAGCAAAACAAGTAAAAGAATATACAAGAAAAGAATTTGTGCCTGACATTTGGCCTGATCCTGTAAGACCAAAATACCCAAAAGTTACAGTTGTTTACGGAGTTGGTTTAGACAAAGATAGCATGGGAACAGAACCAGTTGTTTTCCTTGAGATAAAATACAGTGATGTTATAACACCAGTCATCGAAGTATTGCCTGGGGATGTAGATGGAGATTGTGATGTGGACAATGATGACGTTGAACTATTCCTAGCAACGTATGGAAAAAGCAGTGGAGACTCAGGTTATAATCCAAACGCCGATTTTAACCATGATGGGAAAGTAAACTTTGATGATGCTATAGTTTTAGCAAGAAATTATGGAAAAACTTGCCCTACCCCTATACACCCTACACCAGCAACGAAGTACTACTTGATCGTTGGTGGTGATGTTTACAGGATGATGAAGACGTACGAGAGATACGACTCAGATACTAGAACAAAAATATACTAGTTCGAGGATGAGGATGGAAGTGTAATGACAGTTATAGTACAAAGCTATAATTCGGGAGGAATAGTGAGTATTTCTGCCGAATTCAAAGAATATTTGATAACATTCGAACCGATTTACAAGCACACATCTAGAATTACAAAACCCGTAAGACCATTCCCATACCCTGGGCCAATGGAAGAAATAAGTAAAGAAATAGGCATTAACATAAAAGAAATGCAAACAGGACAAATAGCAGAGTGGCTTGAGTAAACCCCCTTCCTTTTTTATTTCTTTTTTTAAGATATTAATTATGGACAAAAAAATCATACTTAAGTATACACTTTTGAATGCCATTCAGCATGATGGCAAAGCTGACGTACAGGCAGTTCTAGGAAAGATTGTTGCTGAGAAACCAGAGTTTAGGAATAAAATTAAGGAACTAATTCCTGAAATTAAAAAAACTGTTACTGAAGTAAACTCTTGGAATAAAGAAAGACAACAAAATGAGATTAAAAAAATTGGAGTTACTGTTGAAAAAAAAGTTGAAGAGAAAAAAGAACTACCAGATTTGCCGAATGCTAAAATTGGTAAAGTCGTGACTGTATTTCCACCTGAACCCAGCAAATATCCGCATCTCGGCCATGCAAAGGCTGCGTTAGTCAACTATCTGTATGCTAAGAAGTATAAAGGCAAGTTTATCACCCGATTCGAGGATACAAACCCAAAATTAGTTAAAAATGAATACTATGATGCAATCATCAATGGTCTAAAATGGTTGGGCATAAAATGGGATAAGTTAGATTATACTTCTGATCATCTCGAAGAATTCTACAAAGCTACTGAAAAGTTGATTAAGGAAAACAAGGCTTACGTTTGTGTATGTGAACAGAGTGAAATCAAAAAAAATAGAAGGTTCATGATCGAGTGTAAATGCAGGAATAATCCTGTTGAAAAAAACTTCGAACTGTGGAAAAAAATGTTCACAACCTTCAAAGAAGGTGAGGCTTCTGTCAGGATAAAAATTTCAATGGACCATAAGAATGCTGCGATGAGAGATCCAAGTATCATGAGGATTATAGATCATCCACATCCCAGGACTATAAACAAATACAGAGTTTGGCCGATGTACGATTTTGCTACAGCATTAATTGATGGTTGGGAAGGCGTGACACATAGAGTCAGGTCAAAGGAATTCGAGATGAGAAAGGAATTACAACAATTCATTCAAAAAGCTGTTGGTCTAAAAATTACTTACATAACCGAAATGGCAAGGTTCAACTTGGAAGGCGTTCCGTCTTCTGGTAGACAAATCAGAGAAATGATCCGGAGTAAAGAACTGACGGGATGGGATGACCCTAGGTTGACTACATTGATAGCCTTGAAAAAAAGAGGTTTTGACCCAGAAGGGATAAAAGAATTCTTGATATCGACTGGTGTTACTAAAACAGAATCCATGTTAACTTGGGATGTATTAGAAAGTTTCAACAGGAGTGTCATCGATTCAAAATGCAACAGATACTTTGCTGTTTTTAATCCTGAAGAGATTAAAATCATTGATGCCCCTGAGATAGACAAAGTTAAAGTTCATCTGCATCCTGATTTCCCAAAAAGGGGTTTTAGAGAGATACCAGTTAACCTCAACAAGATTTTAATCTCGAGAGAAGATTTTGACAAATTTAAAGGGAAGGAAATTCGTCTGATTGGTTTGTTTAACGTCAAGCTCGATAGAAAGGCGAAATTTACATCCAAAAAACTTGTGATGAAAATGCCGAAGATACAATGGGTTTCTGAAGAGAATGTTCCGATAAAAATTGTCATGTCTGACGGTAGTGTGAAAGAATGTGTAGCAGAACCTGAAATTAAAAAACTTAAAGTTGATGATAGGATACAGCTAATAAGAATAGGATTTACCAGGATTGATCAGACAAAACCAAGACTAGTCCTCTATTTCACACACAGGTAAAATTTATAAATATTAAATACTTGTTTTGTTTATCGGGTGATGAAGATCGATCCTTTAGAGGAGGTGAAATTTGATGACTGAGTTTGAGATACCCAAAGATTTGATCGATAAAGTTTTGCAAGCCATAGAAATAGCTAAGAATACCGGAAAAATAAAGAAAGGAACTAATGAAACTACTAAAGCTATCGAAAGAGGAGTGGCAAAATTGGTTGTTATCGCGAAGGATGTAGAACCTAAAGAGATTGTTATGCATTTACCAATCCTCTGTGAAGAGAAAAAGTGTGATTATGTCTATGTCCCATCTAAAGAAGAATTAGGTAGAGCTGTCGGTATCAACGTAAGCACGGCCTCGGCTTGTGTCGTCGAACCGGGAGAAGCCAAGGATTTAGTCGAGGATATCATCAGAAAAATAAAAACGATGAAGTGATAGGATGCCGGAGGAAGCAGTACCAGCAGAAGTTGTTCAATTGTTAGGTAGAACAGGTGTAAGAGGAGTGATGCGAGTAAGGTGTAGAGTTTTAGATGGTGTTGACAGGGGAAAAATACTGATAAGGAATGTCTTCGGACCAATAAGACAAGGAGATATACTGATGTTAAGAGAGACTGAAATGGAAGCTGCAGGTAAGATGGAAGGTAGATGATTTTGAGGTGTTCCTTTTGTGGA
Source organism: Candidatus Aenigmatarchaeota archaeon (assembly GCA_030018415.1). Taxonomy (GTDB): domain Archaea; phylum Aenigmatarchaeota; class Aenigmatarchaeia; order CG10238-14; family CG10238-14; genus JASEGC01. Next base: position 384,799 of record JASEGC010000001.1, on the reverse strand, counting down.
GGGAGGTTAAGTCCAGGTAGAGGAAAAATGTTAGTTCTCAAATCAGGCACTATTAGATATTTTTGTTCAAAAAAATGTGAAAAAAATTGGAAAATGGGCAGAGATCCAAAGAAGGTGAAATGGGTTAAATTCTCTGAAAAAAAAGAGTAATGGTCTTGGGACAAAATCGAAGTCTTTAGCGATGTTTAAAATCAAAACATGGCAAAACTCATGATAAACGAGTAAAAATATTTCACGCCAAATCTACATATTAAAAGAAACTATTAACGATATCATTAATTATTAAACGTTTTGGGCCGGTAGATCAATGGTAGAATGATGCCAAGATCGCTTCCTTAGTTCAGCGGAAAAGGCATGAGCTTCAAGCTGCAATGAAGAGGCTCAGGGTTCAAATCCCTGCCGGTCCATTTTAAGAAGTTTTAAAAACTTTTACATTAAAATAATGTTGATCGTATGCCAGAGGAAATTAAAGGAATTGTGAGAATTGCAGGCGTGGATATTAAAGGTGAGAAACAGTTATTCCCCTCTCTCTTGCGAATAAAGGGTGTGGGAAATGCTATGGCTAACGCTGTTTGTCTAACCCATAACTTTGACCGCAACAGAAAGGTAGGTACACTGACTGCTTCTGAGATAAAGAAAATAGAAGAAACGATAGAAAACCCAGCAAAATTTGGCATACCTCAATGGATGTTGAACAGGAGAAGAGATATAGAATCTGGAGATGATAGACATGTATCGGGTTCGGACCTAAAGTTCATGCAAGAACAGGACATAAAAAGGATGATAAAAATAAAATCGTACAAAGGTATCAGACACATGTTTGGTTTGCCTGTAAGGGGACAAAGAACAAGAAGCTCTTTCAGGAAAGGAAGGAGTGTCGGTGTCGTTAGGAAGAAAGTCATGCCTGCTAAGAAGGTGAAATAATGAGAAAGATAAAGAAAAAATTTCAAAAACCAAGATCACCTTGGGACAGTGAAAGGATAAAGAAAGAGAATGATTTGATGAAGACTTATGGTTTGACAAAGAAACGTGAGATATGGAAAGCAGAGTCAATCCTGAGATCTTTTAGGAGAAGGGCAAGAAGTCTAGCGGCAAAAAGAGATAAAAACCAAGAAAAAATATTGATAGATAAACTTTACAGAATGGGTTTATTGGAGAATGGTGCAAACCTTGATGTTGTTTTGAGTTTGACTGCAGAAAACTTACTGGAGAGAAGACTACAAACCTTCGTCTCTAAGAAGAATTTAGCGAACACGATAAAACATGCAAGGCAATTGATAACTCACGGTCACATAGCAGTCGATGGTAGAAAGATTATATATCCAAGTTTCATCGTAACAAGGGAGTTAGAAGATAAAATTTCATTCTATAAAGGCTCAGATTTAAAAATAGCGACGAAAACAGGTGGATGAATGGCAGAAAAAGAAAGAATAAGCAAAAGAAGAAAATACGAGACAAAGGCCTATAAAACAGGTACTTGGGGAATTGCCCATATTTTTTCTACGGTGAACAACACGATCATTCACATAACTGACATAACTGGAGCCGAAACTATCGCAAGGTATTCTGGTGGAATGATGACGGATAAAGATAGGGAGGGGGGGGATCCTTTTCCAGCAATGTTGGCAGCGAAACGCGCAGCAGAAGATGCAAAAGAAAAGGGTATCATCGGTGTTGACATAAGAGTGAGGGGAATGGGAGGACATCACAAGAAGGCTCCTGGAGCTGGTGCACAACCTGCCATCAGAGCATTAGCAAGAAGTGGGTTAAAGATTGGTACTATAGAAGATGTTACACCGATCCCAACTGATGGAACAAAACGCAAGGGGGGGAGGAGGGGAAGGCGAGTTTAGACTTATTTTAGTTAAATACTTTATATTTAGCGTTATCATTTGAAACCTATGGCCGATAGTAATAACCTACTATGACAATTATGGAATTTTTTTTCGGTTGAATGTAAAAACTTCAATAACCACTTTCGGAAATAAATTATTTTCAACGACAAAATCGACATTAAACCTTTTCTTCACGCCTTCTATTATTGAGTGTACTTGAAATTGCCCACATCCATTCTCATTCAGAAGTTCGACTATTTCTTTTTCAAATATAGTGAATCCATGATTAGTCGAGAACCTTAATCCCCATTTCATCCAGCTTCAACATTCCTGTGCCCGAAGAAGCAGTAAATATTCTAAAATTCCTTAGAACCGTCTCAAAAGAAATTATAGGATTTATTCTATCAAACAATTCCCTGATTTTATTCATAACATCTTTGGCAGTCCGACATCTCATTTGAAGCTCCAAATGCTCCCAAGCTCGTACAGTTCTGGGATTTTTGTCCGACACCCTTGCAAAAATTTATGATCAAAACCAAGGACTAAGCTAAACATTAAAATGTATTGAGGACTTTGCATTAAAATTCTTGGATCAAAATCAGAGAAATTGTTTGTTACTTCCTTAACTACGTCGAACCATCTCTTAAGTTCTTCTTCTGTTAATTTAGAAATTGGCTTCATTTTATTCTTGTTGAGAAAATTCTTGTCTCTGGCAAATTTGAACCTCTTCCAAAATTGTAATGTTTTTTTCTAGTATGATATTGGAATCTTTCAATCAGTTTTTCAATTTTTGGTGTCCATAAAAAACTATAAACTTAAATTTTCATCAATAGAAAATCTAGATGACTGGTGATTGATTGAAAGTGAAAATTCTGGAAAAAGGCGACAAAAAAATAAGATTTGTCGTCGAAGACATAACTCCTGCACTCGCTGGTGAACTGAGAAGAGTGATGATCTCTGAAATCCCCACAATGGCAATAGAATGGGTTGATTTTCACAAGAATGATTCTGTCCTATGGGATGAGATAATAGCAAGTAGACTTGGTTTGATTCCTCTAGTCTTCGATGCAAAATTCTACAACTTAAAGGGAAATTGTAAGTGTGGAGGGAAAGGTTGTGTACATTGTCAAGTAAGTTTTAAGCTTAAGAAAAAAGGGCCTTGTATGGTTTACTCTGGCGATATGGTACCTTCAGATGAAAAAGTGAGACCTGTTTATGATAACATACCAATCGTGGAATTGACAGAAGGACAGGAGTTAGAACTCGAAGCATTCGCAGAGTTGAATCTGGGAAAAGAGCATGCGAAATGGCAGGCCGCTGTTGTCGGTTACAGGAATGTTCCGAATATAATCATAGGAAAGGGTGGAAACAAGAGTGATTATGAGAAAAGATGTCCAAAGCATGTGTTTGTTTTCCAGAATAAAAAATTGGAAGTCGATAAACCTCTAGAATGTAATATGTGTCTTCAATGTGTGGAACTTTCTAACGGAGCGATAAAGGTTGAGGCTGATGAGACAAAGTTTTTGTTTAATGTCGAATCAACTTGTGGGTTAAAGCCAGAAGAAATCGTGTTGAAATCCATGGATATCCTTGAAGAAAAGTTGGAAGAATTATCAAAAGATTTAAGTAAATTAAAATAACTATTCTACAATATCTTATTGAAGCAGGGGTTGCCAAGTCTGGTCAAAGGCGCAGGACTTAAGAATGAGTTAAGGTATCCTGTCTCTTAGACAAAGATATAATGAATCTTGGAGAATTGAGTTCCTGGGTTCAAATCCCAGTCCCTGCATAGTTCTTTTTTACGCTTTGTGAAAAAAAGTAATGATATTATTTATATTTTGAAGTATAGAAATTGACTTAAATTAGAGTCAGGAAAAGTTCGGAAAATTACGGTTAGAAAAAATAATATCAATGTTCCTTTATTACTTTTAACAAAAAAGAAAAGAAAATATTCTTCTTGTAAACATTTGTTTCCACCAGATGTTGTACTTTATCTTTTAAGTAAAGGTATATAGGTATAGTTCTAACTAAAAATGAATTGGAAAATGATGAAAATATTAACTCATTAGGCAGGGGTAGCAAAGTCTGGTCAAATGCGCTAGGTTCAGAGCCTAGTCTCTTAGTGAGTTCGAGAGTTCAAATCTCTCCCCCTGCATAGAACTACAAGTTAGAATCTCATACAAATAAAGTGAGATAGGCAACAACTTTTTAATAAACGATATTCTATTAATAATTAATGAAACAGGAATGGAAGAAATTAGGATTGGATATAATAGTTATTTTATTATTCTTCGTATCAGTGTTAGTTAGTGTAGACCCACAGCGCCTGTATCAATCATGGTTGGTTTTCTGATTTTGAATTTTATTTTCAATTAAGGAATCTGGGCTAGTATATTTAAGATGTTTGATTATAAGTACAAACTAAAAACTTATGCTTTAATTATTTTTGTAGTTACATTTATTGGGTTTTTGGCAGGGTTCTTCTTTGCTAATACTTTTTTCTTTGGGAAATAGTACTCTCAAGAAAGTATATTTATGATGTCCGCGTTAAACAGGTTCTCAATTTCTTTGATAGAAATACCTTTATTTATAATTTTATTCATTAAGTCCAAACTATTAGAAAAAAAAGAAGTCATGTTAATTAGTATGTTTCTAGTCTTTACAATATTTTTATCGGCACTTAACTTCTCTATTTGTACCTTGAGTATCAGTTACGCCTATAGGGGTTGCTCCCTAATACCAAATTTGCTATGAAAATTTAAGTGCACTTATTTTTTTCTCTTGTAGAAGAAAACAAGACTTATCCTCATCATCGGAGCGATAACAAAACAAAAAATAAAAATTCCTATCAACGGAATCAGAGCAACTAAACTCATCAACGCATAGAACAACAACAAACCAAGAATCTCAAAATAATTTTTCTTCGAAACGCTAAAACTTTCTTGAATAGCTTTTGTTGAACTCAATCCATCCACAACAATTCCCGGATATACAAGAGAAAAGGTCAGGATTATCAAAAAAAATATTACAAACCCAATCATTCCTCCAGTTAAAGGAAAGAATACATTCAAACCTATAACAAGTATCATGAACAGCACGAAAGCTATTATACCAACTATCATCGACGAAATTATCCCTTTGAAACCAAAGTTTTTTGTGGACTGAAACATCATGTCAACTTTTATCCTCCCTCTCAAAGATTCAGCAGCCATACCATATAAGCCTGCATTCATAAACGCCCTTACAACTCCAGCGATAAAAAAAAAGACTAGCGAAATGGCAAGTTCTGTTAAGAGGGGAAGAATTGATACTATCTTTCTTACTAACAATTCTAGATTATACAAATCCATCAAGCTTGATATCCCGATAGAATTGAATACGATCCAGACACCAACTAAAGCAATCATTCCAGTTATTACCAGAGATATTAACTCAGCGATTATAAAACTGATCGTATTTTTCCTGTAAGTCTCCCATGATCTTCGAACACATTCTACTACCATTTTCTCATTCCTTTTTATAGTATTAATTTCTAATAAAATTAGTATTATTAAAACGGTGAAAAAGATGGACTTAGAAGTGCTATCTGTCCTAATATTCTTAGGAATACTGTCATTTTTAATCTATTGGGACAGGAAGAACATTGAATTCAAGTTTGGTTTGATCAGAAGAAGGACGAAAATGGGAAAAAAAGCGATATACAAATTTGGAGATAAACATAGAAAAAAATTGAAAATCATCGGCAACATCGCGATAATCGTGGGTATTATTGCATCGGCTTCAGGTTTATTCCTCCTTATCCGTTCATCCTACAACCTTTTTCTTAAGCCTGAAGAAGCAATGCCAGAAATTAAACTGGTTTTTCCATCAGTGAGTGGAATTGAACTGCCAGGATTCATATTAGGCGTGCCATTCTGGTATTGGATTATAGCAGTCTTTGTAGTGATGTTTGCACATGAACCGATGCATGCTTTGGTGGCAAGAGCTGAAAGAATCAAGATAAAATCCTTCGGTTTATTGCTTTTATTTGTATTGCCAGGAGCATTCGTCGATCCTGATGAAAGACAGGTAAAAAAACTCTCTACGGTCAAAAAACTGAGAATTTTTGCTGCAGGTAGTTTTGGTAATTTAATCGTTGCTGGAATTTTTTTCCTATTGATATTAAGCTATAATTTTTTGATCGATTCTTTTATTTCGGCTGAAGGTGTTGTATTCGAAAAAACCATAGAAAATACTGGAGCGAGTGATGCTGGATTGAAGGGGACGATAATTAAAATCAACGACAAAGAGGTTAAATCCATAGCTGATTTTTTAAACATCATGAAAGATGTAAAAGTGGGTGATGTTTTGAAGATAGAGACGACCCAAGGAATTTTCCATGTAAAAACTATTCCCAACCCAGAGAATCCAGAAAAACCCTTCATAGGGATCAACAAACCAAGCACATTATTCGTCTATAAAGGCATATTTGAGGGCCTTGGTGTAGTTCCAGAAAGTACTCTGCACATCATATCATGGTTCTTAGGATTGTTCGGATGGGTATTCGTCCTTAACATTGGTATTGGTGTTTTTAATCTATTCCCGATAAAACCTTTAGATGGTGGCCTAATGCTAGAGGCAATCGTCAAACATTTCTATAAAGGTAAGGGAGCAAAATATTTGGTGAATTGTTTATCTTTGCTTACTCTATCTTTGGTTTTAATCAACTTGTTTGGTCCCAGCTTCCTCGCTTGGGTCAGATGATCATTTACTCGAAGTCTCTATTTTTCTTATTTCAAACGCCCTGATTGGATATATCTTGTTCCCCTCTTCGATTACCGACTTTTTTATCGTATCATCTATTATTTTCTCAACAAATTCGTCCAACCTGCCGGTTGTGACTTCCTCCTTTAATCCATCTTCAACAAACTTCTTCAAATTTACCGCAACACTCTTCTTAATTTTCTTACTCGTTATGATTATCGTTTTAACTCTTATTTTCTTATTGTCTTTGGTGGTGAGATCTTGAATCGTGTCTATTCTTTTAATGCCGTACCTTATAAACCTAGAGATATAATCTCTCATACATTCCAAACCTGAAAATTCAGTGTAAGCATTTTTCTCTTTGACATCAATCACCCTGAAATACAAATTGATGTAATACTTACTCAAGTCACCGATGAGGTTCACCAAATTGACTTGTGCTCTTCTTCCGATCAAGACTTTCGCATCACCTACGGGTGTTTCGCCTATTATTTTTTCCTTGAACATCTTCGGTGCAATCAGACTATACCATTCCTTTCTACCCATTTTCTTCGGCATCTCATCACTTCTGTTGAACTAATAACTTCGTTTTTTCTGGGTCGTATTTCCAATCTGGAGGAAGTACTCTTTTCTTCACGTAGTATTTTCCAAGCCTTCTGATTTTTGATTCCAGAAGTTCTAGACCCCTTTTAGAAGTATAGTCAGCTTTATTCTTCTCCAAATGATCTCTCAAGTTGACGGATTTTTTTAATAGATTAAAAATGTCTTCAGGATATTTTGGATAAATTTTTTCATCTTTCAGTATTTGAGAAATGGTCTTACTTGTTATGAGTTTCACGGATGGTATACCAAACTGATCACGTAATATTAAACCGATCTTAGAAGTAGAATTGCCTTCCTTTGCCAATTTTATGACTATTTTTTCAACTTCTTCCTTCCTGTACCTGACCCATTTTGGTATTGTCTTGGTTGAAGGTCTTTTGGATCTTGCCTTTCCTTTCTTTCTTGCATGCATCCTAGCCATTCACTCACCGAAAAATTCTTTCGCAAGCCAAGTGAATATCAACGCAACAGTTGACAAAAATGCTATGAAGCTTCCCAACATGGCAAGAATCGCGGAAATACCTTTAGGGTTTATAACAGTCAAACCAATACCTGCAGATAGCATGATTGATCCAGCTAACAAAAATACTATGCAGTAACTCTCTGCTCTTTCATACTTATTCTTACTCTTCAGCGTCTCAAAAATCTTCATATCAACACCCTTTTATTTCATCATAAATATACTTAAGGGTTTCCTTTGAAATATTTTAAATCATCTTTCCATATACCTAGCTCTTTTTTTAATCTCTTCGATTTTTTTAATTATTTGATCTGCGTTGGAATACTCTTTCTTGTATCCTTCCATGATTTTTTTCCAACAAATATCAAGAATCTTGAAATGGGTTGATTTCAAAGCCTCATGTAAAAGCCTTAAGTCTGTACCTTGATCCTCTATCTTCTTCGAGAAGTATCCTAATCCAAAATCTATGAAATAGATTTTTTCTTTTCTCAGTATCATATTGGACGTTGTGAGGTCTCCATGAATGATGCCGATAGAATGGAGTTTTCCAATAGATCTTCCAATTTCAAAACAAGTTTTTTGTATTGTTTTTCTATCTGATGAATTCAAGAACTCTTTGATTCTTTTACCATCGATCAAATTTTCCATTATTATTTTATATCCAACATTATCTACAAGAAGTATTTTTGGTGTAGGAACCCCTACTCTTCTGGCTTCAGTCAGAAGTTTAGCTTCTTTCTTCGTCCGATTTTTCCTTATTTTTTCATCTATTTTACTAATTCTGTAATTCTTTTTTATTCGCTCTTTAATTATAACTTCTTTGCCTTGATAACGACCCAGATGTATTATGCTTTCCGCACCACGACAAATTATCTGCATAATTAAAAATATGATATTAAAGATATAACTCAAAATTATGACCGAGTTTCTGAGAATATATCAATTACTTAAGTATTAAAATATAGACAATATTATATAAGATATAACATGTTCGACCTATTTAAATTACATGAGCTGAGAGCAACGACAAAAAGTTGGCTACGTTCAGGAATTAAAATTAGTACAAAAATTGAGAAAATTTTACACAAGATATGAAATACCAATAAAACAATGTTATAATTCTTAAAAGTAAAATTAACTGTAGGACTTAGATAATAAATGGAAAAAATATATTACCCAGTGTATCAAAAAAATAAATCCTTTTTTCCAATCAAACCCTAAAAATTCTTTCAAATTCACAATTAAATTTTGTATTTAGTAATAAAATACTTTATTTAAGAACACGGTAATTACGCGAGTCGAAGGCAAGAACATTACGAGCGAAATGTAGTATAATCGCACCCGAACATATAACACGATGAAGAGTTAATTTTATTTGAACTAACTCATAATTTAAAGCGATGAGAAGAGAAACTTTAGGGACTTTTTTGATAATCTGTACTGCAATCATAAGTGGTTTTTGCGATACCAGTAAATAAGTTCCTTATCACTGGTCTTGATCCCACCATCTTCACAGCAACTAGAGCGATCTTCATAGGAATCGGCTTCTTCATATTAGCTCCCATTCAAAGTAAGTTCAATTACAAAAAATTCAAGAAGGTTCCTTGGAAATGTCTTCTAGCCATAGGCTTCATAGGTGGAGGATTAGCATTCCTTCTTTATTTTACTGGTCTAAAGCTAACAACCAGTGGAAGAGCTGCATTCTTACACAAAACTCTCCCTATTTACACGATAATCCTAGCTTTTCTCTTTCTCAAAGAAAAGGTCACAAAAAAACAAGTTTTTGCTGTTGTTTTGATGTTTATAGGAGCGATAATTGTCCATTCAGCTGAGATTAAGCCATCAGAATTCTGGGAAAACCCTTCTTTAGGAGATTTATTAGTTATCGTAGCCACGTTTTTATGGGGGGTTGAGAATACAATAGCCAGAGGAGCGATGATTAAGGGCGAATCCAATTTTGTAGTAACTTTTGCCAGGATGTTCTTCGGAGCTATTTTTCTGTTCGGGGCTGTTCTCTTCCTAGGGAAAATATATCAACTTCTTACCCTTACCTATGATCAAGTGAACAGGCTCTTGTTATCCACAACAATCTTGTTTGGCTATGTCTTGACTTGGTACTGGGGGATTAAGTACATAAACGTTTCGAAGGCAGCTCCACTTTTATTACTTGCCCCAGTAATTTCCTTGTTCTTGGGTGTTGTTTGGCTCGATGAACCTGCTCCCTCCATTCAGCTACTCGGTTCAGCCCTAATACTAGTAGGAGCATTCATAGTCTCGAGAATTAGAAGTGAATTCGTAACTGCAGCTTAAGAATGATTTATTTTTCTCTCATCAATTATTAAACATGAAACCAGAAATTTTTTTTCTAAAGTACGCATTTCCATGTTCGTTTGTTCTTATGTCAAGGAAAGAGATTACCCAAAAAGAACATAAATTACTTTACAAATCAGCCAAAGATGAAAAACTATACTTACCTCTAGAGAAAATAGAAAGTATTTTTTGGCGTGCTATGAATTTCGTCGAATCGATTACAAACATACAAGCAGTTAGAAGATACTGGAGGTTCGAACATAATAAGATTCTTATGTCGAAAAAATCCCAGATTCTCGATGAAAAACTCTTGAAAGAATGTATGATAATTCCTTGTGAAGTTTTGTTGATAGATAAAGACAACGCAACCGTGAAATCAGAGTTTTTTGATGATTATATAAAGTTGAAGATCGATTTTGTCAACGTGAAGCCTGGTGATAAGGTAACGAAGCATTACAGTTATGCATGCGAGAAAATAAGCAAAATTTTATACTTGAAGATGGTGGAAAACTTGAAAAAAATTTCGAATATCAAAGTGAAAAGATGAAGATAGGAGTTTTATTACCCGCTTACAACGAAGAAAAAAACATCCGAACAGTCATAAAAGACGTGAAGAAGTATCTCCCTAATTCTGAGATATTAGTAGTCGATGACGGTTCTACTGATAGGACGAATGAACTAGCAAGGCAAGCTGGAGTTACAGTCCTAAGACATGAAATAAACAAAGGTAAAGGCGATGCTTTGAATACCGGTTTTGAGTACTTTCTTAAACAACATCCAGAAGTTGATATAGTCGTTGTCGCTGACACTGATAGACAATATTACATCGATGAAATAGTTAAAATCGTTAAACCGTTGCAGGAAAAAAAAGCAGAATTTGTTATGGGATATAGAAATTGGAAGAAGGTTCCTTATGCGAATGCCATGGGGAATTTTGTCTGGAGGATCCTTTTCAATCTCTTTTTTAACACAAATTTAAAAGACACTAATTGCGGTTACATTGGCTTAACTAGAAAAGCTATTAAAAAAATCGGGAGAGTTCGTGGAGGATACATCATTGAAAATGCCATGCTTGGAGATGCGATACGGAATGAGATAAAGATTAAGCAAATTCCAGTAAGCGTAAAATACAGAAAAGGACGTGTCTCTCACTTTACAAGGATGTTTTTTGGGATTTTAATCTTTATCATCATAGAAGGAATTAAGTATAGGTTGAGTAAAATTTAAAGAACTTTATTCATAATAAGTTAGTTAATGGGAAGGTAAACCATGGGAACTATTGCCATATAGGTAGCTCAGTCCGGGAGAGGTCTCTCGTAAGCGCACGAAGATCTCATCTGGCGAAGCTGAAGACCGCACTGCCAAAAGCAGGGTTAAGATGTCGCGTGTTCAAAAGGTATTAACCTGAAATTCACGCCCTTCCCATAAGTTTCTTTATTTTAAAAATCCTAAAATTAGTTAGGTGTAAAGCATTAGACTGAAGATAATCCCCTTAGGTGAAGTCCAAAAAGAAATTCTAGAAAAAGTGGCAGAAGAGTTAAAGTCAACTTTTCGAATGGTCAGTGAGATAAGTCAAGTAGAAAAAATACCTAAATCTGCCTTTAATCAATTGAGAAATCAGTACCGTTCCGATCAAGTATTGGAATTTCTTGAGAGAAATTTTGAAGGTAGAATATTGGGTATAACGAAAGAAGATTTATATACAGAAGGATTAAATTTCGTTTTCGGTCAAGCCAAGATGAAAGGAAGAGTTTCTGTCGTATCTATAGCTAGACTCGACCCTACTTTCTGGCATCAACCTGAAGATAAAGAATTAGTGGAGGAGAGGACGATAAAAGAATGCATCCATGAAATCGGTCATACTCTCGGATTAGGTCATTGCAATAAGAGAGGATGTGTAATGACTTTTTCAAGCACAGTCGGGGATGTAGACAAGAAAACAAAGTATTTATGCTATATGTGCAAACTACAATTAGGATTATGAAAGTTCATACCGCTCCTTGGGAATGTACTTATGCAAAAGAGGATTCTAACGTTTGTAAGCCAGGGAAAGGGCCTTCTAGCGATGATGAATACTTCGAAATCCTTTCATTGACAATCCTCCAATCCGGATTAAGTTGGAGCTTGGTCAGGAAGAAGTGGCCAAAGATAAAAGAAGCTTTTCACAATTTTTCGATAAATGAAATTGTAGAGTTAAAATCAAAGGATGTGAAATTATTGCTAAAAAATCCGAATGTGATAAGGAATGAAAGAAAGATTAAGGCTATCATTAACAATTCTAAACAGTTTGAAAAAATTGTTGAGGAATATGAATCTTTTAAGAAGTTTTTAGAGAAATTGAAAAATGAATCGTTAGAAAAAAGAATAAACGAATTAGTTAAAAGATTCAAACACGTAGGTAAATAGTCTGCAGAATACTTTTTACATAGTGTTGGTGAAGTTTAAGATAAAAATTTAAATTTATCAATGAATTAGCAATAGATTATAGAGGACATTATGTTAGAAGGAGAGTTGTTAGAACAGCGTGTGATCATTTGGGATAAAGAAGCATTTAGTGAGTTAGAAGAATCTGGATACGGGAAAGTTTTAGAGGATAGACTTGAGTTAACCTTAGTAGAAGCAATGTTTCTGTTCAATAAAGGAAAATTAGCCGTTTTTGTTAAAGAAGAAAATGAGAAAAAAAAATTATCGAAAGAGGAATTGTATGAGTATTGTGTCAAAAACGAGAGAAACTTTCATGCAAGATTGGTTGTTTATACTGACTTGAGAGATAGGGGTTTTCTCGTAAAGACTGGGTTTAAATTCGGGACAGATTTTAGAATTTACGAGAGGGGAGTTAAATTAAAGAAAGGACCTAAAGCCGCCTTTGAGCACACAAAATTCGTTGCTCATGCAATTCCTGAAGAATTTTCTTGTTCCTTTCCAGAATTATCAAGAGCTGTTAGGCTTGCACAAAACATTAGGAGTGAGATGATCTGGGCAGTTGTTGATGGTGAATCATGCGTTACATATTATGGTATTAAACGTTTGACTTTGTAGTTTGCCACAGGAGTAATATTAATTCCTTAATAAATTCTAAACCTCAATATCGCTCCTAATCCACCCATTCTATGAAACTGTTCTCCAAGCTCATGCGTCTTTGATATTATTTCAACTTGACCTTTTTTCTGTTCTACTCGTCCAGCAAGTTGGTCGATTTCGTCTTTCCTTATGTTCTCGTCCGAGACTAGTAGAGTTTTTATAGCACCAGCACTGTCAGCATCTTTTATTTGTTCTAATCCATAGACAGACAAGCCATCATCTTTTTGAAGATGGATAAAGAATTCTTGTATGATTTGACTTTCCTTCACTACCTCACTCTCTTTTATCACTTTGTTTAAAGTTCCTCTCCTCAATATTTCATTTATTCCTGCCTTAGTTGCTGATGTTGTCGTGTCGATTATCAATTTTTTGTGTATGTTCGGATAATCCTCTTGAATAACCTTCTGAACATGTTCTTTCGTGAACCCTGGGCCTGCTAAAACTATACTACTGATATTCTGGGAGAACTTGTTTATTTCAGAAGCTATTTTTTTGTAGAATTCTAGCAGCTTATCTTCTTCTTGAATTGAATGGGGGTTTCTCAACTCTGATAAGATTTCCACACCGCTTCTTTTCAATAAACCGAAAGTTGCTTGATCTGAATCTACAACCGAAATCAGGACATCTGGCATCGTGATCTGAGCTTTCTTTAATTTGTCTATTTGATACTGTTTCCATTCTTTCTTGTAGATTGTTAAAATCGTGCCGAGTTTAACTTCTATAGTATGGTAAGAGCCTAATTGAATGTCCTCAGGCCCTTCTACTATCTTTCCGTTCAAACGCAACTGGTTCGCGAATTCATTAAACTCGATCTTCTCCACCTCAACCTTCAGTGTCATTGGCTTCTTCTCTGCCTTAATCTTTCTACCCTCTCTCTCCACGAATAAACTCCTCAAAGTTTTACTTTTAATCAAATCTCCTGGTTCTATTACACTCTCTAAATACCATAGGTCATCGTTTACGTTGATTTTAACGACCACAAACCCTTTCTTTATGTTGAACTTGATGATTTCCATAAAAATCGCGGTTCTGTTAATTTATAGAGTGGTGAATCAATTAAAATAAGTTTGTTAACTCTTCGAGTGGTAGAAGATCATCAGAAATAACTGTAAGAACAAGAATTTAATTAATCAAAAGGCGTCTTTTTTCCACCAGATCCAAACTCCTTTTCCAGGACCAATAAACTTTCCTTTAATTTTTCCTTCTCCACGAAGATTACATTCGACCTCACATGTCTCTTAATGGAAACACACCAGCTCAAGAAGCTGGGATTAATTTACAACTGAATGGAGGAAATAGATGGATTGAGCTCATCAATCTTGCTGTTAATAGTGAAAATAATGGACAAATAGAAGAGAGAAAATATCCATGGGAACTGGGAATAAGAAGAAAAGAAAAACGTAAATACAGAAGAATAACTTATCCAAAAATTTCATATGTAGTACGAGTGTTTTCTCCTGACAATAGAGAAATCAAGAATCCTGAAGGAATGAAGACAGAATTCAAAACTTATGATAAAGCGGTTGAATTTGAGAATTCTATAAAGATTTATTTCCAAGATACATTTTCACTATTTCAGAAAAATGTACATTCAATCATCCCAATGATCAGAAACATTTGAATTTAATGAGATAAAATCGTTCTAAATACATACATGCGTCATATTTAAATTCAATTATATTGAATTAATATTTATGAAGAAGCTATTGATAAGCCTTATTTTATTTATAACAATCGTTAGTATTGGGACTATAAGTTTAATTCCAATGGTTGCAGCTCAAACATGTCATGCTTCAAACCTTGTTGCAACTTTTTCACCCAGAGAACAGAACGGCACAAGAGGTGAAACTCTAAATTACTTGGTTACCATTCAGAATAACAATGATGCTACATGTGGCACAGGAACCTTTTACCTAACCGCTAATCTCCAAAGATATGGAACTGGATGGACCATTACTGGTTTGCCTTCTTCAGTCACACTATCACCAGGTCAGTCAACATCTTTTACTTTATCTGTAAGATCTTCTACCACTGCCGAATACTTATCATATTCGTATATCATCGATCTCGCAGCAGCTTTATTAGCTCCAGGTTATGAAATCGGTACTGGCCCATCAACCTACTATGTTATTGGTCAGGGCTTCTATAAAGTTATTCCAACATGTCATGCTGCAAATTTATATGCCGTATTCTCTCCAAAATCTCAGGAAGGTAGGAGAGGCGAAGCTTTGACTTATACAATTTCCATCACAAACAACAATGAAGAAGCATGTGGTGAAGGGACTTTTTACTTAGATGTTAGTCTTCAAAGATATCAAAAAGGGTGGATTATTACTGATTTCCCTTCTCAAATCACTCTTTGGCCAGGAGAATCTAAATCATTTACTTTAAAGGTAAAATCTCCAACTGATGCTGAGTTAAGAGAATATATCATTGATCTTTCTGCAGCAAGCGTCCCCCCTGGAACTTTCCCTACTGATATAGTTGTCATTGGTCAAGGATTCTATACAGTTATAGAAATGACAACAACTATACCTGCAGAAGAATCATTCGAAATAAAATTATACAAAGGTTGGAATATGATTTCATCATCAATACAAAGAACGATGTTAATAACGGATATTGAAAATGCTGGTTGTGATTTAATTTCGTATAAAGGTTTCAAAACATGGCATTACGATCCTTTAAATGGATGGACTCATCCGAATTACATCCCAAATGATGGAGTTTATGTTTATTCTAATAATGAATGTAGAGCGTCATTTTACGAAACAAAATACACCTTTACTTCTAAGCAACTTTATAGAGGTTGGAATATGATATCTGGTGATGGTTATTTGGCAGATATTTTAGGAACTTGTAAGAATCATGTCATAAAATATCAGGGGTATGAATTGTGGAGATATAATCCATTGAAAAGAGGATGGGATAATCCAACACTACTTGAACCTACTAAAGGATACTTCATCAAAGTTGATCAAGATTGTAGATTAGAATATGAAGTAGGAGGACCGCCAGTTCCTGGATGAGGTGAGTAGAATGAGAAAAGCAAAAAATATACAGAAAATAATTTTGTTTATTATAATTATTTTAATAATAATCTTCATTATTAGTATATTTTTTAATCAATTTTTGGGACCTCAACTTATAGAGCCTCCACCTGTTCCAGAGAGTGTAGGGATACCATTACCTTAATTTTTAAAAATATTTTGTGCCCCTCGATAACTTAACACTCATTGTTTTGAGGTCAAAACACCCGATAAATTAACAGAACCAAAATCGCTAAAATTTATAATCTTTTTTGAATTTTAATTGAGTGATAAAAGATATTAGTACACAAATCAAAAGAAGATTATGGACAGAATGAAGGGAGCAGGGAAAATAGATGAGTTTGCTTTTGTCCTCATTGCAGGGTTGTTAATAATCATCGTCATGTTTTTGATGTGGGGCGTGCCTACAGAAATACAGATTCCTGTTGTTTCACCGACTTCTCAATCCTTAACCATCAAGAGAGGCGAAACAGAGAGTTTTTTCCTTCAGATAAACGTTACTTCAGATTTAGTTACATTGAAGGCTAAAGGCATCATAAGCAATTGGATAAAGTTCAGCAACAATAACTTTGAATCTGCTGGTTTGTCGAGTGTTAAAGTGACTGTTACCGTTCCTTATGACACGGAGGAAAGAGACTATTATGGCACGATAGAAGTTGAGTCTGCTGAAGGCGGTAAAGCCATTGTTTCGCTAACTGTTACTGTCATCAGAGAAGTTGAAAAAGTTGAAGAATTCTCACGCTCCCATTACATCGGCGATTTCACAGTAACCTATGCTGCCGGCTCAGAAACGGTTAGAAGTAAGACTAATGTAGAAGTCAGTAAAGATAAAAAAGTTAACATGGGCGGGGCTATAGAAAGAGATATGAATTTGGTGACAGATGGTTTCATCATCATCGATATTTATTATACAAACAGCGAAGGTAATCTGATCATAAAATTCAACAACCAAGTTATCTTCAATCAAAAAGTGTTACCAGGAAGGATAAGGATACCGATCGATAGAGAATATTTGAGCGAATACAACGTGATAGAAATAAGCACATCTGTCCCGGGTTGGAAATTCTGGGTTGATAGCATCTATAAAATCGATAAAGTTGAATTCGGTATAAACTTTTTCGGTAATCTGGAAAAGAAAGAAGTATTCACTGTGTCTAGGGACGAGATAATCAACTTCAAAGAAGGTAGGGTTGAATTCTACGTTGAAAGCGTGGGAGGAGATGGTTATCTCACAGTTAAGATAAACGACCGGAAGGTATACGAAGGTAAGACTACGGGCCGTGTTTCTTTGAAGTTTGAGTATGTTGATGTCGGTTTGGTCAGCGGGGAAAACACTATCTCATTCTCCACAGAGATCGGAACTACTTACAAAATAGAAAAAGCGAAGATAACAATATTTTATAGACAACCTTAAGTCAAACAAAATAAGCTGATAAAATCTCTTATTCCAGTTGCCGCACCCAATATTCCTATCATCAATTTTAAATAATTGTTGAATTCTTTATCCTTAGAATATCTATCGATGAAGACCAGTATGATAAGAATTAGTATGAATTTCAAGAAAACGAATGATAAAGGCGTCCCAACCAAATCGATAATGTATCTTGGCAGGACATGCTGTTCATAGTAACCGAAATAATTCATCGCAACAGAAGTGACAGTTCCATCAAAAACATGTATACCAGTAACAATTTTATTCTCTTTCAACCAAGGGATTATCTTCAAAAAAATTATCCAAGGTATGAAGTAAAGTAGAACATAGCCAACACCAAAAAAATTTCTGTATTTGAGAATTCCTAGTACTGGACTGACTAGAACGATCCCAACGACGAACATGAGTTTGTAGTAAGAAATATGAAATTTTCTTTCTAAGGTTAAGGATATCAAAAGAGTGAGGAATGTCATAAAAAAAATCAAGAAATAGATTCCTGGTGTGAAGAAAATCCATCCAGATATGATTTGAGCATCTTCTAACACTCTGATCGAGCTGCCAAGAACAACAAAAGGTGATACTGCTAAGGCAAGCCTTCTATCGATCTTGACTTTTAATTTTTTCAATATCTTGTAAACGGTGTAAACAGATGCAATAAGAATGATCGCATAAGTAACGGTATTCACAGGGTTGTAACCAGTCTCAAAAAAATAATGATAAAACAAATCCTGAAAGTTCATGAGAAAGATTTTGAAGAATCAGATATAAATTCAATAGAGAATATTAGTAATGGGAAGATGTTTTCGAACCTAGCTCTGTCTTATTCTTTGATTGCTGGGGTGATGTCTTGTTTTTTGTTCACTCTGGGGGTTTTTTTAGAAAAAGAAAAGAAGAAATCTAGGTTGTTATTAATCTGGGGTTGTCTGTTCTTAGCAAGTTCTTTTGCTGGCTTAGAATCTGCTTTTTATGCTGAGGGATACAATATCTTTGAATTGGTTTTAAAATTCAACCTTCCTTTAGTCGCTTATTTTGCCATCTGGTTTGGGTTCATAATATGGTTGTTTGAAACCAGAAAAGAGAGGAAGATCTGGATTGTTCTGTTGATATTATTAATAATAACAGTTTTAATAGCTATGAATTGTATGAATTGTATCAGAGTGTGAAACTTTAAATTATAGAATCCATAAAATATTAAGTAAAAATATGAGTGAATTACAATGAAAAGAATTTTGCTTTTGTTGATGCTGATTGGCGTTGTCTTAGCTTCTGGATGCCTTGGTACACAACCAAAAGAAATACCCGTAGGAATGAATGGTTTGATCATACCAGATTTTTCTCCTGACGCTAATAAAATCATGGCTGGCGACACTGTTAATCTATACTTGGAAGTTCAAAATGTGGGTGGAGCTAAGGCTTCAGACATCAACGTAAGCCTCTACGGTGTAACTTTTGCGGAACCGCCCGGTGAGTATGATTGGCAAGTAGCACAGGGAAAGCTAAGTTTTCGATTTTCTGAAGAGGGAATAAGTCAACTACTCCCGCCTGAAGAAGGCATTCCTGGAGAAATTGCAACTTATTTCTGGACTTTCAAAGCCCCAACCGGTATAAAAGCTGATACTACTTACAGTTTTGACGTGAGAGTTGAGTATAATTATTTGACAGATGTTTCAGGTATATTAACGTTTGTTTCGAAAGACTACTGGAATCGTTTATCTAAATCAGAAAAGGAGGCTTTATCTACCAAAGCTGGCGTAACACAATTACGTCAGACTGGTGGTCCAATAGCAGTAAAACTCTATGCCGGAGTAAGGGAGAGACCCTTTGTGATTGATCCAGCCCAGATAAATTACACTATAAGAGTTGACATAAATAACGTCGGTAGTGGAGAGCCTAAAGATGTGATAAAACTCATCTCAGAGAAGAGTTCAACTGGAATAACAATATCATGTCCAGACGAAGTAAAAACGAAAGGAATAAGATTATCAGCTGGAAAAACAGCAAGCTTTTCATGCACTCTTACTCTCGGTAAAACAGATATCCTGAATAAACAGGATTTCAGCATAGCTTTGGGCTTCAACTACGATTGGCGTGTAGACAGTTCAACAGGCATAACCGTTAAGAAGCCTTTGACTTAAGTCTAGTAGAGCCAAACCGCTTTCCATACTGTCCTTAGCAGGTTATTCTTAGTTTAAGAAGCTTCTTACTTTCCAGGAATCACAAGCTGGTTTTACTTTTCCTTACTCTTTTTCACTATTCTTTCTATAAATTTCTCAAATTCTCCTAATGTTATATAGCCATGTTGAAAAACTTTGTATGCACGCTTCGCATCTAATCTAAAGTAAACATGTGCTATGACATTTCTAAAACCCGCGAGAGATGCAAGTCTCGAGGAAAGATTAGAGGGAATTATTTTGTTCTTTCCAAGTATTTCAAAGGTCTCTCTATAGGTTTCTGGCTCTTCTAGATTACGAGAAACTATCATATCGTTCGCCAAATCTATCGCAGATTGTATCGCAACAAACATCGCATGTAATACCATGTTCTGCTTATCTATGTTCTCAGTAAAATCCTTAAGCTTTACTTCCTTTTTATACCTCTTCCAAACATCAAGATAACGTTTGAACTCTTTCAAATGCTCGACTGTTAACTCCATCCTAGTACACCTTTTGTGTATCTCTCGAGAAATGGCTTAAAATCAAGAAATTGAGTGATAACACTATGTTTTACAATAAAATATCTTTCTTTTTGGTTTACCATCACAAGTTTTCCTTGTCTTATCACAAAAAACTTAAGTTTGAGAGGAAGTTCATCAAGAACTTTTAGATCAACCGGAATCTTGATTTTTTTCTCTATTTCAAGGGCAATTCTTTCCAAATCTTTTTCTCTTACTTTTTCACAAACAATTGCCACATCTATATCCCTGAAAAATTTTCTCGTCACAAAAGAGCCGAAAATTAGGGCCGCGTCGATAAACTTGTACTTTGAAAGGATTTTCGCGATAGTTTCTTCGACCTTTTTCTTCTCGTCTTCTCCTAATTTTCTGTAAACCTCTTCCATAAACCCCATTTAGAAAGCTGCATTTATAAACTTTAAAACTAAGTCTTATAAAAATAGTCGCTCTAGTTTATCTGCAGATGATAATCATGGGTCTGTTGGGAATCGAACCCAATTCTCTGCTGTGTGAGAGCAGTGTCCTACCATTAGACTACAGACCCTAAAAATCGATTAATCTTTTTTGAGTATGAATTTTTACGTCTTTCTGTTTTTCTTCACGTTTCTTAAATTCTTCTTCATCGAACACAGGCTTTCCATAAACACCATCATAACCAGCGATGTATTTCACTTCTCCTTCTCTGACTTTTATTATCGTATCTGCTACCTTTTCATAAGTTACCTTCATCAACTCTTCTTTTGGAACGTCAAGTAAAACGTTCAATTCATTCTTAAATTCCTTTATCAGTTTATTGTATTCTTCCCAAACAGTTTTTGAGTATATCGTATCTATTCTCAGTATGGTTTTAATCAATTCAGAAAGTGGTATCAAACTCTTGAAAGGTATGACATTCTTTGGAACGAATCCTTCGGGCCTATCGGCCAATTCTTCTATCCTATGTAGCACTCCTACTGTCAATTTTCTTTTGCAAACGGGGCAGAAATTATTCATTTTAATCGATTCTTTTGGATGTAATGATACGTTACAGTTTCTATGCCCATCGAAGAAATACTTTCCTTCCTGAGGGAAGAATTCGGTGGTGAACAAAAACCCTTTTTCTTTTTTCTTAATGGTGTCAGTAATTTCTTTATAAGTGAGTTTGTTAACATCTAATACACAATTCTCGCGACCTAACCTCCAAGGATTGCATGAGTGGGCATCTGAAAAGGAAACCAATGTGTATTTATCTAAAGAAGAAACTCTCCAGTTCATGGCAGGATTGCTTGATAAGCCTGTCTCTAGGGCATGAATATGTTTTGTCTGGTCTTTGAAGCATTCTTCTACTGAGTCAAAACCAGATTTGGAGCCAAAAATTGAGAACCATGGGGTAAGTATGTGAGCGGGGATAATCATACATTCCCTACAGATTGACATTATCATCTCCACTAATTCAGAACAAGTGAAACCAAAAATCGGTCTACCGTCATAATCCAATCTTCCATGTTTCAATAATTCACTATTTATTTGTTCTACAACATCAAAGCTTGGGGAAAGGATAATATTATGAACTCTTCTTTGTTTACCGTCTTGAACATAAATATTTGAGATTTCAGCCGTCAAAATAAAATTAAACCCTGTTTTTGTTTTTAATATCCCAGAACCATCTTCTATCAAATTTTCTTTCAACTCAGACAACCACGTGGGATGCGTAAAATCCCCTGTACCGATGAGGTTGACACCTTTCATCCTTCCATACCTTTCCAAGTTCGAAATCGTTATGTTTCCACTGGTGGCTCTACTAAACCGAGAATGGATGTGCGCATCCATCACTACTTTCATCTAAAATCACCACTAGCATCCTCTATTGTTTTTTTCTAGCAAATCAAACTTTCCCAATAGAACCTTAAAATTCTCCAATTCTTTTCTATACTTAGGATAGACATTATTAAGAAAATCTTGTAGAATTTTCCTAACTTGTAAACCATTCTCTGAAAATTGGACTTCGTATTTTCTGTTGGGTTTAGGACTCTTTTGAACTAAATTTATGAAGTCATGGTTTCTCAAGCTGATAAGTGGTCTTAGTCCATTAACTAGATCTATCCCTTTTATTAAACATCCGTCCTCCAAACTTAGAAACAATCTTGTTTTTTCTAACGATAAAAATCTTCTTGCAAATTTTTCTCTGTTTATTAATTCGAACCTGTAAGGATCCAGAAACATGAAATACATATTGGTATACCAATTACTGTAGATAACAGCCCTGATCTGGTCTTTTATTTTATTCGGATTAGATGGGACTGTTTTAAGCTGTATACCATGCCGAGAAATTAATTTGTCTATAAAATCAAATTGACTCTTCCAGTAATTTTTATCAAGGGTTATATGATGGCAAATAAAATATTTAGTTTGTTGTATCGGACAACCATCGCCAGAAAATATCCCTCGTATTATGTTTTTTGGATCGAACGTTAAAGGATCGTCAAAAGCCTTTTTGATTAAACCACACAAGAGATTCTTCAATATCTGACTACAAAAGTTCAGTTCTAATGTTCCGCAAGGTGATCTAGAATTTTCACTCAAATGAAGCTTACTCCCATAATTAGAAATCCCTACTTGAGAATACCAAAATTCTTCTAAATTCTTTTTTTTATTTTGAAGTCTGGTGTGACAGTATATTCTGGCGTTGATTTTGTCTCTTTCAATGTTTGAGTATTGTTCTATAAAATCTAACATAACGTTAATAATTTTTGGAGAAGAATTCGTGAAAGATGCTGTGACTTTTCCGCCTTCAGCAAAGTAAAGACCAATTGCAAGGGCAGTAAGTTCGTCTGGCATTATTTCTTTCTTGAAAATTATGTTCTTCCAGCCAAAATGAGAGATGCAATAAACCGCATCTTCTAGCTCGAAAGCAAATATAGGAGTCACTCTCTTAGAATTCTGGTACGGAAATGAATAATTTGAAGTGTGACTTGGAAGAATAGACAACGTGGGGATGTTTTCTCTTGAATTCGATGACATTCTATTTACACAGTCTTGTACTGTTTTAATACTCAGAACTTTCACGATAATATCCTTCAGGTTTCTTTCTTTTTCTAAAGAAAAACTTAAACTCTCGCCACTTCTACACAATTTCTTTACTCTGATATTACTCTTTTTGGATACTCGATCAGTAATTTTTAATAATGCAACCAAATCATTCCGCCTTTGCTCAGTAAAGTCTATTAAAATCTCGAATGGAATAACAGCCCTAAAATCAGATCTTATGTATGGAATAAAGGTGTCCCTATCGATAACTTCGTATTTTGCTTGACCGAAATTCAATCCATTTCTCCAGTTCATTCCTTCAACCTCACTATCCTTATAAACCCACGCTTCCAGACATCCTCTATCTCATCTTTCATATATTCATTAACGTATTTGCTCACTGTAGACTTTGTTAAATTTGACCTTCTTGCAATTTCTCTGATCCACAAACCTTCTGGATTTTCTTTTAACAGTTTTCTTATTTTTTCAATTTTTTCTGGGTCTGGTTTTCTGACCATAATTTATAATTGGACATATATAATATATAAAGATTTATATACATAAGTAAATAAATAGTGGACAATGTCCTAGATAAAAAATTAGTTTTCTTTTTCAAACAAAACAACTGCGAATTCTTGATGTTCGAAAGTTCTGATTGAAATTAAACCAAATTCTTTCACAAACTCAAGGAGTTTTTTCAAATCATATTTTTTTGATTGGAAAGCTAAAACATCTCCGAACCAAGCCTCGACTCTGTCATCATCTCTATTGTATTTCCAATAAAGGTCTCCATCAAATTTTATAGAATTGAGAATAAGTTTCTTAAACAAAACATTGTTTGCATACTCAGAGAAGGTTTTTTCTGGAAATTTATTTAAATGAATGCCAAGTAAGAGTTTGTCTCCTCTATCCATGTTTTTCTGAAAAATTGTAAAGATCTCATTTTGTTGTTCAAAATTACCGATTGTGTTGCCAAAACAAATATGAGTAGCATTCTCAAACTTTGACCTTGAAAAAAATAGATCATCTTTATTAAGATTTTCGAATAGGTCACGTATCCCTCTAAAGAATATCTCACTCTTTGAGTAGTTGTATTTTAAATTTCTCAATATCTGAATAAAATTCTCGATAAAAACATTTATCGCATCTATAGCTATAACTTCAGTGTAATTATTATTCTCCAGGTCCCATTTGACGATTAAAGTCTCTGTTTCTCCCATTCCGATACCGTAAAAAATCTTTATAGTATTATCTAAAAGAGGTTTTAATTCATCCTCATTCTCAAAGAGTATCCTGAGTTCACTGTATGGAGTTTTGTGTGGATTAGCAAACGCTGTTATGTTATACCAATTATCAGGGTTCCTAAACCATTGTTCTCCTGTTATCATTTTGTTTTTTATCCCAAGAAACAATCTCTCGTCTAAAATTTTCTCATTTGCTCTCTTGATTATTAGATTCTCGATAGGTGATGATATTTCTAACATTTTATTTACTAAAAAGTAGTACTACAAGAAGTATAATTTTTTACCGTAATATTACGGGTTTTTAAGAAATTTAATTAAAAACGGGGATTTACTAATGTTTTTTGAAGGTATCCTATTCAATCTCTTTGAGGAGATCTGGAATTAATCTACCCTCTGCTTTTCTAAGGTGTTCTTGGAATGTAGAAAGAGAAACTCCCATAATTTTACTGAGTTTTTCTAAATTTGCTTTGCGAGGAACTGAATAATAACCATGTTTAACCGCCAAATCAATTGCTATCTTTTGTTGTTTGGTCAACTTCGGGGTTATTCTTGGATAATAGACATCGCTCAACTTTGTCTCTGCTAGTTTCAAGATTTTAACTTCAAAATCTTTTTTTATTTTCTCTAGCTCGCTTATCAAATTCGTTAATACTGACCTATGAACAGAAGCCAATTCCCAGACTTCATATCCATCAGTATCTACGAGGCATGGCTTAATGTAAAACATCTCTGGGTTGTAGAAAGAAGACGGTATTTCTTTTCTAGGTCTTACTTCAATAAAAAATATTACGTTTTTCTCAACCTCTAAGTTTGTGATTCGTTTATCTTCCTTCAAGTCTTTGATGAATGCTTTGATGTTTTCTTCCTTTCCAACTAGATGATGCATTTGATAAGTGTATGATTTACCACCTTTCTCAAAAGGCATTAAACTCCAAGAAAAAGAAGTCACTTTAAATTTTTTACATCTAACAGCTATCGTACAGTCGTGTTTAATCCTTAATTTAACAACCCACATGATAAACCATAATATTCTGGGTTTAAAATATTTTAAACATCTCTGATACCATCAGGAGTAATCTTGAACACACACTCGCCAGGAGGTAAATTGGGACTATCCATCATCCTTGCAATCCTTTTTTCGCCAGAAGATTTCCTTAAATAAACCCGATACGTACTTTGATGCGCGAGCACATGGCCCCCAATCGGCATCGTAGGATCACCGAACAAAATTGCAGGGTTGGTTAACACTTGATTCGTGACAAAAATCGCTACATTCTGAGAATCGGCTAAACGTTGTAGATTATGTAACAGTTTATTCAACTTCTGTTGTCTAGGTGCTAATTCTCCTCTTCCAACATAATCTGCCCTGAAGTGTGAGGTCAAAGAATCGATGATCACGAGTCTTATGTTCTTTTCTTTTATCATTTCTCCGGCTTTATCTATGAGGAAAATCTCATGGTCTGAATCATATGCCCTGGCGACATAAATGTTCTTCAAAGCCTTATCAGGATCCAAACCCATCGATTTTGCCATTTGTAATACACGATCTGGCCTAAAAGTGGCTTCCGTGTCAATGAACAAACAATTTCCGTTTAATCCTCCTTTTTCTGGTGGTAACTGAACGTTCAAAGAAAGTTGAAACCCAATTTGAGTTTTTCCTGAGCCGAAAGCTCCATATGCTTCTGTTATCGCTTGAGTCTCAACTCCCCCACCCAATAAATCATCCAGAGCTTTACTTCCTGTTGTAATCTTACCGATCTTTTGTCTCTGCTCCCAGACTTTATCAGCAGAAGTAAAACCAATCTCAAGCATATCCCTTGTTTTGTTGATGATCTTCGTGGCAGTGACTTCCCCTATCTCCAGAATACTCGCTAACTCGCTTGGTGAAGCTACTGCAATGGACATCGGGTCAGAAAATCCCATTTCCCTTAATTTATCTGCAAGTTTAGGACCAACACCAGGAATGTCTTCCAGTTCAATTTTTTTTTCTTTCAAGTCATGCACCTATTTTAGAGATTTGATTCTATTTATAAATAATTAAAAACAAGAAAATCTTCTAATTAACTATTAGAGATAAATTACTTATACTTTTTCTTCAATTTAACGGATTGACAATACTGAATTAGATTTTTGCTCAATGATTCACGCAGAAAGAGCCTTTATCTCATTTATCAGTCTTTTACTCTCCTCTTCTATATCCAATTCTCTCACATCGCTGACAATCATCTCCAAAGTATCAAAAATCTTATTCTTCTGTATTCTCCCTCTCATTACAATCTCGTTGCCTAATGTATTCTGTCTTACCAGATTCATCGCTTCATCCTGCGACATACTCAGAAGAACAGAAGATTCCAGTCCAGAAACAGCCTGAGCTTGTTCTCTGAAGAAAACTGCTCTGATGGTATCCGTACCATCATCCACTACACCAGATATTATCATGTTATTCTCGGGCTCAACTTTTCCATGTTCAGGACATTCATATCCTTTCTTTGTCTTCTCGACTTTTACTCTACAGTTCGGACAAACCTGAAAAATGGGGTTAACATTGAAGATTTGAACGATGTTGCCTTTTATCTCGTAATATCCTTCTGTTATATCCTTGATGGGAATCCTCTTATACATTAAACCAACCATCTGACGTGGAATGGATTCGTCATCCTCAACCTTCTCTATCCTTGCTAGTCTTGATAGTCCTAACTCAACACCACCAAAGATGTTTTCTTTTGCGAACGCGTTCTTGACCTCGATGACGTCTCCTTCTTTTATCTTTCCTTCCTCGATCATACCAACCTGTTTATCCCATAACGTGAGTCTAACTTCACCTGTGCCATCTGTCAGGATAAGGTTACAAACTTTACCTTTTTTTTCATCCTTTTTTTCGAATTCTCTAATCTCAGAAACCTGGATCACTCTCGCTTTAACGCTAATGTTTTTCATTCCACTTACTATGTTGCCTATCTTCAAGACCATTTTCTCTGGTACCAAAAGGTTAACGCCCAAATCCCTCGCCACAAGATGACCCGCTCCTTCTAAAGAAACTAAGCCTGATAGTTCTTCATGTTTATTCTTGATCATATCGTACAATTGTTTCCTGGAATATTTCGTGTTCTTTTCCAATTCTGATAGTATATCTTCTAGTGTGAGCATGTTATCACTTACAATTTAATAATAATTGAAAAAATTATTCTAACTTTCTTCTTGCCATCCTCACGTCTGCTGCCACTATTGTCTTCCTACCTGCGTGTTTTGCTAACACTAGGGCTTCAGCCGATAGATCGTGCGTATAATCAGCAATAACATGAGCAAATTCTCTCACCGCAGACTTCGAAACTCTCTTTGCTCCAGCCCTCCTCAACAAGCGCTCTAAAGGAGCCAATGGAATGTCTTTTTTCGGTTTTTCAGCCATGAACTCATACCTCCATATATTTTTAAAGAAAAAGCAATTATTTAAATCTTTATTTTTTGATAAACAAAGAAATTAGAACTTTTAATCAAAATTGAGTTTATACAACCTTATTTCTGGGTTAGAGTAAACTAAATCAAAATGCTTCAAACCCTCGCCGTCGAAGAAGAAAGTCCTCGTGAAGATACTGTCTTTGATAGAGGGTGCAAAGTATATCAAATTCCTGAAGCTTGGGTCTATCCATATCAAACCATCTATTCTTTCCAATGATGTGTTTAGCCTTGTTAAATCAATAGCTTGCGGTTTAGCTGACCCTTGTGGGAAAAAGGTGAGATGATTTATGAGGAATCTGTTGTTGTAGATGGGGATAAGGTTGTCCCCTTTCTGGATGATCGCTATCTTTAAACCAGCATAATCGTAGACATAGACAGGGTTACCTTCTTGATCTTGCTTCACTTCTGAGAAAGAGAATATCCAAGGACACCACACCCATACTCCCTTGCCTTGAGCAGCAAACTCTCCGCATGATATTTGACCAGGTTCTGTTTTTGGTGTGGAGGCACAACAAACTCCAGGATTAGCTTGGAAATCTGCGTTAGATTTGATAGGTGCTCTGTAGCCGCCAAAGTAATTCATCCATGTGAATTTTCCTATCAAATCATTGCTGGAAATGAAGTACATCTCTGAAGCAGGTTCGCATGCTTCTTTTGGGATGATATCGCCGAATTTTTGTTTAACTTCTTGACATTGTTCTGGAGTTAATTGCATGTACTTTTTCAAGATGGATATAGCTTCCTTTTCGTCGCTCGTGGACATAATCCTCCCCATGTCTTGTATCCTGACGTTGTGATTGTATGGAATGCATACGGTAGGGCCACAGTGAGCACCATCTGCATGAACTCTTAAGCCAGTGTAACCAGCTATAATATGTCCAGGATCCCACCATGTAGCTACTATAGCATCTTTCTTAGCATTGCTTTTTAGCCAATCGAGCATATCGTACCAATTTTGACTCAAAAGCATTCCTGATGATGCATAACCTATCTGTATTGCGTCTGAAATAAACATCAAGATTAAGAGTCCTACCAAACCAAAAGCAGTTGAAAAAATAACTAAGTTTCTACCTTTAAGATAATTGTAGAAATTCCCGATTGCGTATCCGGCTGAAGTGGCAGCTGCGATAGAAAACAGTAAAGAAAACCTTATACCTCGGGTTATCAAGTAGAACATAACTAAAGCCCAAAGAAAAAGAAATATTTCCTCGAAAGCGATCCTCTCTCTTCTGTATAATTTATACAATACTAAAAGTGGAAGACCAAAAAATGTTAAAATGACTGGAAGTAAACCAACTCTACTTACTACAGCCAGAAAACCTTCTCTCGAGAAGACATTTATTGGTTGTAACTCAGCCACAGAAACGTTAACTATAAGAGGTTGGCCAACTAACCCGGTGAACACTAACCCACCGAAAAGAGAGTGAAACATGGTCATTCGCCAGAGTATAAAACCTACAACATTAGTTATCAAGATGATGACTATCAGTGGGATGAAAAGGGTTTTTACCTCCTTCAAAACACCACTCAGACTTAAAGTGAGTTTTTTTGTGTGAATAACATCTTCTAAAACTCTGAATGGAATAATTGTCAGAATAAAAACAAGGAACAAAATAAGAGTAATCCAGCCTCCGCCCCAATTGTAGATAAACATCAAATTCGCAAGGATTGCTAGAAAGTAGAAGGGGATTGACCTTTTCTTCATAGCAAGAATAGTGAATAAAACAGAGAAGAAAGAGTAAAAAACAACTGGAGCGTCACTATCGCAGTAACCAGCCATACTTACTCCGATGAAGGCTGGTGTAAGAGTAGCGAATATAGCAGTAGCTAAGCCTGCTATATTATTCCCTGTTAAAAATTTTCCTAGAAAGAAGGCTGGGATCGGGATTAAAGCAACCGTTATCAATGGAGAGATGATTGCTGCTCTTGTGAAATCCATTCCAGAGAGGGAATTCAATATCTTGTAGAAAATTGCTATCGTATACGGCCAACCTTGAAATGGCTCTGTTGGTCTTCCTGGTGGGTAGAAACTCAAGATATCCCATTCTGGCATTTTAAAACCGTTTTCCAGTATAATTTTTGCATACCTATACCACCAAAACGGATCGTAATCGAGGACAGTAGGAGAATTTATGGTTGAAAGTCTTACCCACGTTGATAAAAAAATTATGAAAAGAAGTATTCCTAGAGTGATCGACCAATTTCTTATTTTGTTTAAGTCTATCATGCCAATGCCTTAAGATATACTTTGATATTTGAATGTTACTTTTATTAATGTTTTATAGGTGAAAGCTTGAAAATCTGCATGATGTCTTACTCTGATATAACTAGTGGAAATGCTACAAGAATATTGAATTTGGCAAAAAATGTTTCAAAGAAATTTGATGTAGAAGTAGTTTTTGATGGTAGTAAGAGTAATAATGCCGGAGAGTGGTTTGAAGAATTAAACATAAAATTCACTCCCTATTTAAAAAGTTTGTATAGATGTGTGCAAAATTAATTAACTTTCTTATCATCGCTTGTAGAGCAATCAACAGTATCGATATCAACGCTGAGTAGACTACTGAAGCTTTCTTCTCTAATCCTCTGAACCTCTTCCAGCATTCTCTGAGAACTTCTTTGAGTAATGAATTGAACTGTTCAACTATGTATCGTTTCTTCTTGAGAATCTTCGGCACCCATCTCCTCTTCTTCGACCTCCTTCTGTTCTTGGCTATGATTGATTTGCTACCAATGCTCCTGATAGCCTTCCTGTTACTCTTACTGTCATATCCTGAATCCCCCAGAGTTTGGACTGACTTGACTAGTAACTTTGGCAGCAATGGACAATCGTGTCTGTTCCCTGTTGTCACTTCTGCTCTCAAAGGTATGCCAGCCTGGTTAATGCTCGAATGAGTCTTGAATCCCTTGAATGGTCCTCTGGAGTAGAAGCCTACTCTTGCATCAGGATCATCATCCTCTAGAGGAGTCGAGTCTACTATCAGAAGCTCAGTCGGTATCATCGATTGAATCATGTCACTCAATCTGTTGAAGGTTTGTTTTAATGCATCAGAATGGTTCTTCCACCTTCCTATAGTTGTTCTGTGTGGAATTGTCTTGAATCCCAATATTCTCGTTACTCTTGGGTTCTTCTTCAAGTGTTCTATCAAACCCTTGTCAGTGTGTATCCTCTTGAGCATCGCATACGCTAGAAGTCTAACCCTCCTCAGTACTCCGTAGCCCTTTCTGCCTCTTCCATGTTTTTCATGAACAATCTTTTTATTTATCAAGAGTCTAACTATTTCATAGGCTTTGTTCATACATAAGAATTAGAGCTGGGGTGTGTTGTAATTTTGCACACCCCTAAAGTTTGTACTTAACACTTTCACATGGTATTTTCTACAAAGTTATAAAATTCATGAAAGATTATGATATTGTACATTGTTTTAAACCTTTGCTGAGTTCATTTATTCCTTCTTATGTTATTTCAAAATTGAAGGGTGCAAAGCTAATACTCGATTGGGACGATTGGGAGGGGGAAGGCGGCTTCGCTGAATTCGATCCATTCTTTCTCAGGGATTTTTTGGATTCATTCCAGATATCATGCGTAAGAAAAGCCGATGCGATAGTAACAGTTACCACTTTTCTAAAAAAATAGCCGAAAAATTTAATTCAAAAGTGTACTTGATACCAAACGGAGTTGATGTTGATTTTTTTAAACCGAAATATAAGGGTTCAAAAATTAGAGATAAATTCAGTTGTCCTCTGATTGTTTTTGTTGGTGTTCTTTACAAGTCGTGCGATTTAGATATAGTTATAGACGCTATGAAATATGTTGTAAATGATCTTCCTGCAAAATTAATAATTGTAGGAGATGGACCGAGGAAAATAGAATTTTTTGAACGAGTTAAAAAATTAAAACTTGAAAGAAATGTAATTTTTGTTGGTCATAAAAGAAGGGAATTGGTACCTGAATTCATCGGAGCTGCAGATGTGGTCGTACTACCGATGAAGGATAATTTGGCTAACCACTCAAGAAGTCCTGTTAAACTTGGCGAATACTTAGCTAGCGGAAAAGCCGTAGTTGCAAGTAATGTTGGTGTTGCCAAAGAAATTATAGAAAACTATCATAATGGCATTTTGACTTCGAATAATCCAAAGAAGTTCGGTGAAGCAACAGTTGAATTGTTGTATAATGAGATGCTTAGAAAGAAAATAGAAAGAAATGCACGAAAAACAGCGGAAGAAAAATTAGACTGGAAAATAATTGCAAAAAAATTAAGAAATATTTATAATGGTTTATGCCTAGAATGAAAATTTATTATAAATTTGTAAAGGCAGACAACCTTGAGATAAGAAAATGTATAGAGAGAGTAGATTTGAATGTAGGTTGTGTGAAGGTTAGCATCTAAGGGAAAAGAACATTACATTACTGGGTTAGCTTGAACGAATAACTAAGGTTTTGTCTTTTAGAAATGAAGTTACCAAATACATAAAAGGATTAATAGCGACTACAGAACAATTCCAACTAGCTAGACAAAGATGTGGATGCACATGCCTGCGGATGTTTACAAATCCATCAAATGTATTTGATAGCAAGCAATGATTTAATTGCAAAAATTTTTTTGGCTCAGCTATTTTAAGACTAGTACAAATATCATTTAGTGTTAATTCTGGATATAGGTTGCGGATGTGGTTTGTTAACTTTGATTTTAAGCGAAAAATGGAATGTTATCGGCATTAACGTTAACAAAGATAGACTCAACATTGCAAGAAAAATTGTAAAAATTGATTTTAAAGAAAAGTTTGACTTAATTCTCGCTTTAGATATTTTAGAGCATTTAAAATACCCCAATAAAAGTTTAAAGAAAATTCATAATCATCTTAAATCCAATGGTTTGCTAATAGTAAGCATACCGAATAAATCGTCCTTTTGGGAGGTTCTTAATTTATTTCTGAAACTAGAAGAACACAAACACTATTGGAAACCAAATGAATTCAAAATTTTATTACAAAAATATGGATTTGAATTGATTGATTTTTACCCTAGACCGATGTTCGGTGAAAGTTTAGGATTCCTACCATTCTATAAAAATTTTTTATTGGTCGATATTTTGCTTGGTAAGATGACCCCAGCAATAGCTACAGGTTGGGTTTTTGCGTTTAGAAAAATTTCTTAGTGTAAAGAATTAAAATTCCTTCAAAAAGTTTTTTCATAAAATTTTTCGAGTTTATTGATAAAATCAACCAATCCAAATTTTTCATTGTATGTTCCTCTAGCTTTATTTTCTAACTTATGATTTACCAGTGCTAATTTTTATCGGGGCATTTGTCATTACGGTTGAATTACTAAATACTAACACTTGATTTTATGTTCATTTTTTGAAGATCATAAGAAATTTTCACTAAACCCAACTTTATAAGGATGCTAACAAATAATAATTTTCATATAGTAAAATTTAGACAAATAGCAATTGTTCCATTTTTAGAAGAGTTGTTAATTTTCCTCAAGAAATTATTTTTTAAGTTAAGAAATAATTATCTCAAATAATAAGAAAAATCGGAAAATTTTTACCAAAAATTATTTAAAGAGACGCTTGTTGGACGGAAGGAGAAATTAAGTTCTTGAAGAAAATTTTTGCTGAAAGAAAAGTCCTTTGAGCTTCTCCTAAGTTGGAAAGAATCTGAAAGAGTTTGTAAAAAATGTATTTTGGTCGAAGGTAGAACTCTCTCAATGCCTTATCACAAAGATAAGTAGCCCTTAGATGGTTTAAACCAGGTAAATCTGCATTACT
The DNA here is from genome assembly GCA_030018415.1 of Candidatus Aenigmatarchaeota archaeon. Taxonomy (GTDB): domain Archaea; phylum Aenigmatarchaeota; class Aenigmatarchaeia; order CG10238-14; family CG10238-14; genus JASEGC01. The sequence continues at coordinate 351,134 of JASEGC010000001.1, read as the reverse complement.
TAAGTGTTTACCTTCTCTAGTTAACAAAGCTGAGTAATCTTTGCTGGCAAGATACCCATTTTCTTCTGCCCAATCCCAGGCTTCCGTTCCTGGGTATAAGAAAAGAGGATAGAATTGAACAGTATCAGGATTAAGTTTTTTTGCAAATTCTATCGTTTCTTTTATAGTTTCCTCTGTATCTCCTGGTAAGCCAAGAATAAAACACCCATTAACCAGTAAACCAAGTTTGTTGCAATTCTTCATAAACTCTAATTGCATTCTAGCAGTTGTTTTTTTATGAACAGTGTTTAGAGTTTTTTGAACAGGACTCTCGAACCCCACGCATAATAGCCTGCAACCAGCATCTTTCATTCTTTTCAAAGTTTCGTAATCTGTATCGACTCTTGCATTACATGACCAAGAAATCTTTATTTTCCTTTTAATCAACAAATCAGAAATTTCGATGGTTCTTCTCTTTGAAACTGGAAAAGTATCGTCCTCTATCATAACTTCTCTTACTTCCGGTAATTCATCTTGAATGTATTCAAATTCATCAACCACATTCTCTGGACTTCTAGGTCTGTAAGAATTTTTGAAAGGTATGTTACAGAAGCTACAACTAAACGGACATCCTCTTGCAGTTAAGATGGTGACTTGTGGGTAGAGTAGAGACGCATAAAAGTAATCCCATATGTTCAAGTGTTTTTTATAGACTTCAGAAACAAACGGTAATTCATCCAATTCTTTTGAAGTAAGCAATGGTCTTTCAGGATTATGAAAAATTTTCCCATCTTCTCTGAAAGATAAGCCTTCAATCTCTCTTAGAGGTTTTTCACTTTCTATAGCTTCGGCTAGCTCAACTAAGGTAAAATCATATTCTCCTCTACAAATTGAATCTATAGCTTCTGATAAACCAAAAGTTTCTTCTGTTTTTCTGGTTAGATGGGTCCCAACTAGGTTAACATGAGAATTTGGTAAAGCTTTTTTTATCTCAGCTGCAACTTCGACATCATTATGGATGCTTGGAGTACTTGTATCAACAATTATCAAATCTGGATTAAAGGACTTGATAAAATTTATCGTTTCTTTACGAGACCAATTCTTTGCTATAGCATCCATGAGCTTAATATCAGAAAATCCTGATTTCTCCAAAGCTCCTGCCGCATATGCCAAATAATATGGCAAATAGAAGGTACCACCTTTACTCACACAAGGCGATCTACTCTGTCTAGAGTATCTCGGTAAAAAAGGTGGGTTAAGTAATAAGATTCTCATTGATACCACTCTTATGATAAAAACAAATATTTTGAATAGTTATTTAAGATTAATGATATCAATAGTTATCCCGACTTATAATTCTGAAAGCACGATAAGAGAAGTCTTAGACTCTTTATTAAAACAAAGAAAGAAATTCAGGGAGAAAGTGGAAATAATCGTTATCGATGATGGAAGCAAAGATAATACGCTGAGAATAGTGAAGAATTATCCGATAAAACTAGTAAAACAAAGACACAAAGGCCCAGCCGAAGCTAGAAACCTCGGATGGAAAAAAGCTAGAGGGAAAATAGTAATCTTTCTTGATTCTGATTGTAAAGTCGGGAAGAATTGGTTAAAAAACATACTAAAACCATTCGAGAATGAAAAAGTCGCTGGTGTGGGCGTAAAGTACCAAACATGGAATAAAAATTCCTGGATTGCTAGGTTTGTTGGATATGAAATAGAACAAAGACATAATAAGATCAGTGAAAAAACAAATTTTTTAGCCAGTTATAGCACTGCTTATCGACGTGATATTCTTGAGAAGTTGAAAGGGTTCGATACTAGTTTTAAAACTGCATCTGCAGAAGATAACGACTTAAGCTATAGAATAATAAAGAGTGGATACCATCTGATTTTCTTGAAGAATACATACGTGTGGCATAAGCATCCTGAATCTCTGGTAGAATACTTCAAAAAACAATTTAATCATGCTTTCTGGAGAGTTCTCCTCTACCTAAGAAGACCTGAATTTATGAAAGGGGATGAATACGCAGGAATAACAACCTTAATTCAACCGTTCTTGTATATTTTACTTCCGTTCTCTCTTTTAATTTCAAAATTCTTATTTCTCGTTTTTTCATTTGTGCTTTTAATCATCCATATACCAGCTACTGTAATTCCGTTGAAAAAAAAGGATTACAAAGTTGCTATTCTTATTGCATTCTTATTTTTTATAAGGGGATTCGTGTGGGCAAGCGGGTTGTTGTTTGGTTTATTAAGTTTCATAAGAGATAAATTAGTATAACTGTATTTTTAAAATTCATTAGAAGTGGAAGCATGGAAAAGGAAATAACGATTGAAATTAAAAGGCCGGAAATAATTATTTTATTGGTTTTTCTTTCGATTATACTGGTTTTAAAGTTGCAAGTTACTTTCAACTCTCCTATAGCTTTTGGAGATGAAGGGTTTCATACCAGAATGGCCCAGTATATGGCTGAAGAAGTTGAATACCCCGTTTTAACTGGAATGGGGGAAACAAAACTCAATTATGGTGGGTTCGTAAGACCTCCTTTGTTTAACTTGTTGGAAGGGAGTTTCTTTCTTCTTTTGGGTCATGAAGATAGTATAATTAAATTTTTAACCCCATTCACTACTTTTTTAATCGGTATAGTCGTCTACCTGCTAACCAAAAAAATTTGGAATGAAAAAGTTGGCCTTATCGCAGCTATTTTCTCAGTGACCATACCTTCCCTTGTTACTTACTCTGTCTTGTTTTATACGGATACTTTGTATACATTGTATGTTACTCTATTTTTTCTTTTGTTTCTTATCGCGATGAAGGATGATAACAAAAAAATTTTGATTTTAGCTGGTATTTTTGGTGGCCTTGCCTTCTTAACTGATATATCTGGTTTAGCAATCTACCCTTTCGTTTTGATCGGGCTTCTTTACGAATTGATGATAAAAAAGAAGTTCTCAAACATCATTAAAAAATACACCATATTACTATCAATTCTTATTTTAATACCAAGCACTTTTCTCATAAGAAATATTTACTATTTCAACAACCCACTTTGTCGTGATTTACCACTCATAAATATTTTTGATAACAGCAAATGTTCCACGGATGAATTCGAGGAAAAATATCATTTCGCTGGTCGAGTAGAACAAGTAGGTACAGAACAAAGTGTTTATAGTATGGGCATTGTTAACTATTTAGATTTCGCCTACGGTAACATATGGTTGATTTTATTAGGTACTTTTAGCGGATTAATAATTTTATTTTCAAAGAGGAGATATGTAACTAGTTACATCGCAATTTATCTCTTACTGTTTTTTGTCATGTTTTATTTCTCAACTGATAGAGCTGAAGACACAGCCAGAAATACTCTAGGTTGGGTCCCTGTATTTGCCTTAGTATCTGGTGTTTATTTTGCAGAACTGTATAATTTTTTAAAGAACTACCAAAAATACATTGCACTTGTAGTTTTTCTCGCTATATTTTTCTTCAGTTATCAGAATGTCAGATCAAAACTCGATGTGATGTTTAGAGTCAAACAATTCTCACCTATCTTCTTCGAGGCATGCAACTGGGTGAAGGAAAACACTCCTAAAAATGTCTCCTTATACACTGTTTGGGGCTGGAGAGCTTTGTATAACTGCCAAAGGAATGCTGTGGGAACAGGTACAATCCCTGACATAGCTCTGAGTAGGGATGTTAACTATACTGTAGATGTGGCGAAGCAACATGGAATCACTCATATATTCATTCAAAAGTTCAGCATCGACTATAGAAATCAGCACTTTTCAGAAAATTATGACATCGATTTTGTAAAATTCTTAGAAGACAACCCACAACACTTTAAAAAGATATACGAAAATGGGCCATCTTTGGAACAATGCTTACAACAAGGAGGTTGTGATGGAAATATCATTTATGAGATAGTTTAAGTAAACATCCTTTCAGTACAATCAAAGTTTGTTAAAACTTCTTGAATAAAAATTTTAAAACTCCCACGATTACTCCTACCAATACAGAAATATTCCTGAAGAAAAATACGAGCGGAGATAATACGGCTAACTTTTTTTCCCTTCTCCAAATAAAGACGATAACATCTAAGTTGAAAATGAAAGCTATAACCAAGAGTAGAACAAGGGGAATGAAGATAAGAGATATTTGCCCGAGTAGAATCGGTATCAAAGATGCTAAAACGACCAAACCAGATAAAAGAATTTGTGGTAACAACATCCTAGGAGTATAACTATCTGAAAAAACTTTTTCTTTGTGTTTTTCCCAGTACATCAAGTTTCTCCATACAGCTCTTTCGTATTTCCATTTTAGGTATTTCCAGAACGAATCGATGTGGGGATGATAAACAAAGGCTTTGGGATTAAAAACCATCTTTAAGCTTGCTTTCGAAATCCTAAACGATAACTCAGGATCTTCACCAGAAGCTTTTTTAAACCTTTCATCAAAACCACCGAACTTAAGGAAGATATCTTTTTTGTAAGCGGCACTGAAAGTTCCCACGAAATCGATATACTTAAGTTTTTTCATGTTATCATGTCTTTGCTCGATCTCATATCCAATAAACCTTGCCATGAGTTTATCTTGATTCAAGGTCTTGTAAGTCCCTGATACTCCAACGACCCCAGAATTTTTAAGGGGTTTTATCATTTCTCTAATCCAATTCTTATCGGGAATGCAATCAGAGTCTGTGAAGAGAATAATACTACCCTTGGCTTTTTTTGCTCCCATGTTCCTTGCATGGGCTGGACCATTATGTTTCAACTTTATGACTTTTACTGGAAACTGGGAAGCAACTTCAACTGTTTTGTCAACAGACCCATCGTCAACGATTATTATTTCATATTTATTTTTTGGGTAATTCTGATCTAGTAAAGCCTTAATAGTAGAAGCAATCGTTTTTTCTGCGTTGTAAGCTGGGATTATGACTGATAACATTTTCTTCAAAAGATTGTACTCTTGAGAAAATTTATACTTAAGGAGATGCTGCCTGTGGTTGTGGTAGGAGTATATGCTTGAAAAAAAACCTTCCTGACATCAATGTCCTTCTGGCTTCATCAAAATTGGTAATGATTTGACTAAGCTTATAAAATATGTAATCTTTCCTGAGATAGAACTCCTTTAGAGCTTCTCTGCATAATCTATCAACTTCCTCAGCCGGTAGATCAGGAAGATTAATGTTTCCTTTATGATAACCTTCTTCTGTTAGCAAAGCGTCATACCTCTCTGAAGTTAAATAACCGTTTTCTTTTGCCCAATCCCACATCTCTGTTCCAGGATAAGCGTAAGCCGAGTAGAATTGTGCTGTATCTGGATTTAGTTTTTTCGCAAACTCTATCGTTTCTCTTATAGTTTCTTTCGTATCTCCAGGCATCCCAAGGATAAAACAACCGTTAACCAATAAACCAACTTTTCTACAATCATTCATGAACTTGATTTGCATTTCAGCAGTTGTTTTTTTGTGTACTTCATCCAAAACTGATTGAACTGGGGACTCAAAACCAACACAAAGCAAACGACAACCACTTTCTTTCATGGCTTTCAAAGTTTCCAAATCGGTGTTTACTCTTGCGTTACAGGACCATGTCAATTTAATTCCTCTTTCTTTCAAAAGCTTGCAAACCTTCAAAGTTCTTTCTTTTGATATAGGAAAGGTGTCGTCTTCTATCATCACTTCATTAACTTCTGGCAATTCAGTTTGGATATACTCAAATTCTTCGATTACATTTTTGGGAGATCTCGCCCTATAGGAAGCTTTGAACGGTATATTACAAAATAAGCAGTTGAAAGGACATCCTCTGGCTGTTAAAATTGTTACTTGTGGATGTTTTAAAGAAGCATAGAAATATCTTTTAATTCCTCCTATTCCAAAGTGTTTTTCGTAGACTTCTGAGACAAATGGTAGTTCATCTAAATTTTTAATTCTTTCCCTCGGTTCATTGTGAATAATTTTTCCATCTTTCCTGAAGGAAAGTCCTTTTATTCCTTTTAAAGGTTTACCTTTTTCTATAGCTTTAGCTAAATCGACTAAAGTATAATCATACTCGTCTCTACAGATTGAATCTATAGCTTTAGACAAACCAAAAGTTTCATCTGTTACTCTTGTAGGATGAGTACCAACTAAGTTGATGTGAACCTTTGGTAAAGCTTTTTTAATCTTTGTTGCAACTTCTATGTCATTGTATATGCTCGGTGTAGACGTATCAATAACAACTAAATTTGGAGCAAAAAATTTAACAAACCTTACGGTTTTTTTATGATCCCATTCATTAGCAACAGCATCTACTAGCTTAACTTTACCGTCAAAACCATTTTTCTCTAAAACCCCGCAGGCATAAGCCAAAAAATAAGGATAGTAAAAAGTACCTCCTCGTGCCACGCATGGGCTGCGCGAAGCTCTTGTGTATCTTGGTAAGAATGATGGGTTCAAAAGTAGTATTTTCATTTCATCACTTTATCAAGTTTTTGAAGCGATACATATAAATTGATTTGGCACGAATATTCCTAAGAGTTTACAGATTATTATTGGAAAATTTTTTGTGTCTCCTCTGTAACCAAAAACTCTTACATTCGAAAAATATTTTGAAACTAAATTTTTAAGGGAATTCCTGGTGAAAAATTGTTTATGGTACATTCGAAAAATATTTTGAAACTAAATTTTTAAGGGAATTCCTGGTGAAAAATTGTTTATGGTTTTCCATTCTGTATCTTGGATTTTGTGGACTTGGAACGACGATTATTATCCTGCCGTCGTCCTGAAGTATTCTAACACATTCACTCAAAACTTTATATGGATTCTCTAAGTGCTCTAACGAGTGATGCAACAAAACACTTTTGTACACTTTCTCTCTGAAAGGATATGGAAATTTGTTTAAGTCCCATATTATATCTGGACTAACTGTTCCCTCGACATCTATGTTCACGTCTGCTATCTTGAAACTTCCGCATCCCAAGTTAACGCTCGGAGACAACAATAAACCTTTGATAAAATTCTCGTATTTTTTGCTGTGAACATGTTTTTTCACACGATCACAAAAACTTCTTTAATAACTTCTCCAGGAATTCAAAAATGAATAAAAGTTTTTTTGGAGACATCTTTTTCGACTCATTCAAGAATTTCAAATCGTTCACATCAAAAGTCTTCAAGATGAGGAGTAAGAATATGTAGAAAGCGAAACTGATTAAAGAAATGATTATAAACATGTAGACAGAATCGCTTCCAGACATCAGAGTTATCAGTATTATCAAAGCGATGAAGGAGGAAGAAAGAATTTTTATTAAATACTTGTAATCTAGATGTAACCTGTAAAATTTCCTTATGAAAAAGAATGAGGAAAAAAACAGGAATGAAATGGCTATAAGGTAAGTTGTTGCCATGCCGAGAGAAGCATAATGTATAGATAGAGGAACAGAGAGTATCAGATAAATGATAGAAGTTCCTAGCATGATGTTCCTGTTAATCTTTGGTTTGCCTAATGCATACAAAGCATTGAGTAATATATTTCCTATACCCCAGAACAAACCAACCATACCCAGAACAGATAACGTTGTAACGCCGGGAAGGTAAGCAGGCTTTGCAACCAGCCTTATCATGAACTCTGGGAAAACTATAAAAACCAAAGATATGGGAACTGAAATGAGAATAGCATATTTGAACGTTACATTCAGAAGTTTCTCGATCCCCGAACGATCTTTCTTCCCGTGCATACCCGAGAATATTGGAAAACTTGCTGTGTAGAGAACGTTCGGCATGAACATGAGTAAAGAAGCGAGAGCGTTAACTAAAGAAAAAACTCCTGCTTCAGTAGTCGAAGAAAAAGAAGAAAGGATTAGTACTGGCGTTGTGGTCAGTATTGTCCCAAAAATTGTTGTTATTAGGGCAGGAAGCGCATATTGCCATATAACTTTTTTATCCGGTTCACCATCATCCTCTATTCCCATTTTTTTAAACCTCATGACAGTCGAGAAAGTTAATCCGAGAAAATAACCGATGATAGGTCCCCAGAACCCTAATTTGAGAAATACTATCAAAATCACAGCTAATAGTACTTTCGTAGCATTTGCCAAAAAATCTGTTAAAAAGTAAATTTTTACTTTTCCTAGTCCGTATATGACTGAACCAAAGTACGAGCTCAGAGTTAAAACCATGATCATGAACGCAGATATTCTAAAAGGTGGGGCAAGATTTGGGTCTTTAAAAATATACGTGGCTAGGGTTGGAGAGAATATGAAGATAAAAACTGATATTGGTATATTCGCTACGAGAAGAAATTTTAGACAATATTTGACAGAGCCATAGAGTTTTTTCATTTTTTTCGTCGCAAAATATTCTGAAACTAATTTTAATGTCGCGTTCGTCATCCCGATCGTTGAAAAGGCAGTTATTAGAGCTACGAACTGGATGGTTGAGTTTGCTATGCCGTATTCAGAAGGTGTAAGTAATTTTCCTGCAATAATGAAGTAAAGTATGCTTAGAAGTGTGGAAGAGAATAAGTTTAGAAATAAGTAGAATGTGTTTGAAACCATTCTTTTTATTGAAGACATAATATCATTCTTCTTATGAAAATCTTTTTTGGAAAATCAACCAAATCATCCTCAACCCAACTTTAAATGCTCGCCATTTTCCAGAAGAAGTAATTTTCCCAATCCCAATCCTTTTTCTGTAATTCAAAGGAACTTCTACAATTTTTAAATTTGCCTTTAAAGCCTCGATTATCATTTCTGGTGAAAAATGACTTCCACCAACTAAAAATTTTTTTATAATTTTCTTTAAAGCTTTTTTTCTTATTGCACGCATCGTACAACCAACATCGGTTAGGCGAACATTTCCATAGAAAAATTGAATTAATTTGGCAATGAAAATGTTGCCCCATAGGAAAAATCTACCCATATTTGCATCTTTAGAAACTAGTTGTAAACAAGTTCTTGTACCCAAAACCATGTCGGCATCTTCTATATAGGCCAAAAGCTTGTAAACATCTTTACCAATAAAAGTTTGGTCTGCTTCTGTGATTATTATCACATCCCCTTTAGCTTTTTCTAAACCTTTCCTAATAGCAAAACCATAACCTTGTAATGGTTGCTTAATTACCTTTGCACCGGCTTTCCTTGCTAATTCTGGGGTTTTATCCGTACAATTATTATCAACAACTATTATCTCATCTACACATGGCTGAGAAAAATCTTTTACAGTTTTGAAAATACTTTCTTCTTCGTTATAAGCTGGTATGACTACTGAAACTTTTAATCCTTTGTACATCCTATCAATATTTAAATTTTAAGATTTAAACGATAGCTGTGGTAAAGCTGATAAAGGATTATACTTTAAGACTATTTTTTCACAGTTTTTATTTTCAATTATAGTTAAACCATCTACAGATTTTTTAATTTTTCCACAGCTAGTTTGCCAACCTGGAAAATAGGTTTGTTTTAGAAGAAGTGTGTCACCTTGAGGATAGATTAGTAATTCATTTGGACTTATCTTAGTTAGAGTGCCATTTTCTATAAAACTGATTGGTTGCTTTAATTTCAAAATTTTCCACCCGTTTTGATTATATATCGTCTCAAACTCTAGGTATTCTGAAAGTTTAATTGGAGAATTGTCAGCAATAATTATGTACTTTATAGCGAACTTAGAAACGTTTAAAAAGATTTGATTATAAACTTCTTGCTTTTGTTCTAAAGTTGTGCCTTCGAACCAAAGACCAAAGTTATTAGAAAAACCTAAGTTTCTAAAATATGGTAAAAATCTCTCAAAAGGAGAAAAACCATCTATAGAAGGCTTGTTTGTCAAAGCTGGTACTATATGCATCCATAATTCTGGCTCGATCATTAATAGCCTTCCTTCTTCTGGCGAATTTTTTAATGTAGCAATGAGATTTTCATCTATGTGTAACATTTTTGTGTATCGAGTTGAAAGGAATGTCAAAGAAACTACTAGAATTGCTACTATAGAAAGAGTCAGTCCAACTCTATTTTTTTGAAGAATGAAAGCAGAAATTATTGCTAATGGAATTGAAGCATAAAAAGCTACTCTATAAGGGTCTAAGAAGGATAAAAAGGTGAAAGAATATAGAAATAGTGAGGATGATAAAATTACTAGAAAGATTGTTAAATAAAATAAGTACTTTAAAAGTTCGTTGAACTTGTAGATGTTTCTATTTGTAGTAATCACAACTATTGCAGTGAGTATAAGTATAGCAGAGATTATTGGTTTAGTAATATTGTACTTTAAGGGTATTTGAACGAAAAACACAAGTAGAGATAATAGAATTAAACAAATCGCTATGGAGTATCTTAGCCTTTTTAATAAGTTAAATTTTAAGAATAAGCATGCTACAAGTGGTAAACCTAATGAAAAAAGGATAGCACCCATTCTGGGTACATCTATAAATTTTCTGACCATCCAAACCATTTCATAGGGATTTTGAAGATAGTAAATGAAACTACCTGCACTTAGAATTAGCCATGGTGAAGCTACTAAGAAGGAGATGAGAATAATTACAAACAAATCCTTTACTTTACATTTTTTCCAAGCAATAATTTTGAAGAATACCAAAATAATTAGCATTAAGAGATAGCCGAAACCTTGAGTGAGAAAAACCAAACCAGAAAATATTCCAGAGATTATTTTATCTCTACTTTTTTGAAAAGAAAGAAATTTTATAAAAAACATTAAACTGCTAACAAAGAAAAATGCTTCTAATAGTGTTGGGAATCTGTCGACAACTGAAAAATTCCAGATGTTTTGTGGTACGATGACAAATAAGAAGGTAGAAAGCAAAGCTAATTCTCTTTTCTTAAGAACAGTCTTTGACAGGAAATAAACCGAAACTGTGAGAAATGTTTCAAATAGTACTTCCAAAAATTTATAGAGAAAAATGTAATCGCCTATTGGCCAGAAGGATGAAAAATAATAAGCTAGTGGTGCATAGAGAAGAAGAAATGGTGCACCAGCATACCAATCAACGTTCCACAAAGGAACTATACCTTCTTGCAAGTGCTTCTTGAGATAAATTAAACGAAATAAATGCGCACCTGTATCGATGGCATTTGGTAAGCCAGATAAAAGTTTAAGAAAAGAAACTAAAGAAAATGAAATTATTGCTATAAGTATGAGAAGTGGTTTTCTAATTTCCATATACTCAATTTCTTTAATCAAATAATTTAATCTTATACAGTAAAAATAAAACTTTCAGCGTTACTTAATTTTTGTAAAGCTGTGATTTATTAACAAACAATCTGCTTTTTCTTTTGTTTTTACATCTTCAGACCATGTTGAAATGTATCTTAGTTCTTTCCCAGAATTTATTACCTGTGACAAATCTCTAGCCCTCGACGTTTCATCTGTAAGTATTAATGAGCAGTTTGAAGAATAAAGCGCTTCAAAAGTTTTAAGTTGTTCTATATCAACTTTAAGCAAAGCTTCCCACAATTCTTTATATGGTTTACTGAAATTCTGATATAAGTAAATTGAACTGTCAATACTGTTTCCTTTCCCTCTTATTAGAAAGATAAACGAAATTGAGAAAATTAAAACAAGAAAAAGAGTTTTCGTATACTTGTTTAATTTTGTGTAAAATTTTGCAAATTTTTTTATAGATAAAATAATCAAGAAAGGAATAATCACCACAAAATATTTTGAACCTAAACCAGTATACATAAGCCCTACGTTTAATAATGGAAATATGGTTCCTAAAATAGATGGTAAACCCTGTACTAACCAAGCAAAAATATACAAAACTACAAATGTTGATGCTATGAATTTTATAGGATCTTTGAGATCCCAAGCAAAAGTGGAGAAAAAAAATAGTAGTGGAAATGTTAACCAGAACCTTTTGAAAGAGCCGATAGTCCATATTTTATATAATTCAAGTGTCGGGGTTCTAGGTTCAAGATATTCTTTCATACCTTCGACCATCTTTCCATCAAAAATTTTGGGAAAGAGAGGATATATCGGATTTTTATATTCCAGATAATTTCTAAGTAACCAAAGGGAGGTTATAATTATAGGCATCATTAAAATTGTAATCATTTGTCTCCACTTCTTATTAAAAAGAAAATAAATGAAAAACGGTAAAAGTAAGATTATTCCCCAATATCTTGACATAGCTGTAAATGTTAGAAATAATGAGGTAATTATTAACAATTTTTTATTTTTGATTTTAGAATAAAGGAAGAACGAATAAAAAGAGGCTAAAGCAAACAACATCACAGAAGAATCACAAGAAGACCAGAAAGAATTAAAAACTACTTGTGGAACAGAAAAAAATAATATTATACCTAAGAAATAGTTTTCTTTTAAGTCTCGTAAGAAGAATAGTAGAAGCAAAGTTGTTAAAAGGAAGATAAGGAAATCTGCAAATAAGTAAGGTTTCATACTAATTTTTCCTAGTAGAAAATGACCAACTGTTGGAAAAAATGTACAGAAAGGGTTAGAAGAATGTGCAACTAATGCACCACCATCATAATTTATAAAATATTCAAAACTTGGCATTTTTCCATGTTCAAAAAGATATACAGAAAATGGTAATGAATCGCCATGAAAATCTGAACTGATGCTAACATTAACTAAAGTACTATGAAAAAATGTGAGAATGAACAAAAATAACAGAAAATATAGTACTCTGTTGTTAATTTTGGGGAATTTAGTTTTTGGTAGTCCTTCAACAAACCAAGTAGTAAATAGGAGTATAACAATAAAACCTAAGAAAAAAATCGATCTATTAAGATAGAAAAAATTAACAGCAAACGTAACGAACAAAAATAATAGTCCTATGAGTAATATCATGAAAAAAAGTACTCTTATCATAATAATGCCCTTTTAAGTATAGATTGTGGTCTACGTAAATTATCACTGTCTATAAAAATTCTATGCCATAATTCGAAAGTTAACAAATTCCAGAGTTGACGACTATAATACAACTTTGACTTTCCAAAATTTTGGAAAATATGAGAAATATAGTTCCATTTAAAGTACCCCCTACTGCGAACATTTTGCTCAGAAAAGATCTGGCAAATTATATCCCATAAATCTTTTTCAATCCAAGAATCTATAGGAACAAAGAACCTTTGTTTCTTCCTCTTTACTATTTCCTTTGGAATAAAGGAAGACATCAATTTTCGAAATATATATTTTTCTGTTAATCCTCTTATCTTAAAAGAAGATGGTATTGTTGCAGAAAATTCCATAAGCTTATGATCTAAAAGAGGTAGTTCTGGTTCTAAGGAAAATGTCATCAACATTTTATCCCATTTCATAGCAAGGTCGTCTGGCATCTGTGTTTTTATTTCGAATAAACTCAGGTGATTTAAAAGATTGTTTGAATCTATATTTTTAAAGTAATTGTCGTTAAGATTTTTGGCTATCTTAAAACCTGTTTTATTTATACAAAGTTCGTTCCTTTCTTTTTCGTCAAAAATTGAAATTATTGAAAGATAACTTTTCCCTATATTGCTCATAGAAAGCAAGTAATCTGAAAATCTTCTCATCCCTTCTTCCCCTAAAACAGAACTGTACATAAAAAATTTATCTAATAAGAACTTTGGTAACTTATTAGCGAACCAAAAAATTGCCTCCTTTGGAACAAATTTCAAATATTTTCTGCTCATTAGCATAATCTTCCAATGCTCATAGCCACCAAACAACTCATCACCACCCTCAGCTCCAAAAATTATCTTTGCATGATTTTTAGCCTCTTTCGAAATGAAATACGTTGGTATCGCCGCTGGATCTGCTATTGGCTCATCAAAACGCCATATTATTTCTGGAAGAAGCCTTGCGGCATCTGATTCAATAATAAACTCATGATGATCTGTATTAAAATGATTGGCAATTACTTTAGCATATTTAAGTTCATCGAACCTTTCGACTCCAAAGCCGACGCTAAAAGTTTTTATTGGCTCATCTACCAAATTGCTTATAACTCCAGTAACGTAACTAGAATCAAGACCACCAGATAAGTAAACAGCTATGGGTACATTTCTCAACCTAATTTCTATAGATTCTTTAATTAGTTCTTGTAATCTTTCTATGTAATATTTTTCCGATTCTTTGATTGGAGAATAGCTCAAATCCCAATATTTAGAGATCTTAACTTTTCCTTTTTTATAAGTTAAATTATGGCCAGGTTGTAATTTCTTAATTCCTTTAAACATTGTTCTAGGTCCAGGTACATAACGAAAAGTTAGAAAATAATGAAGTGCTCGCGTATCAATTTCTCTCTTTATCTCATCGTATTGTAACAGAGACTTGATTTCTGAAGCGAACAAAAAATTATTACCTATTATTACGTAATACAATGGCTTTACTCCTATCCTGTCCCTTGCCAAAAAAAGCTTCTTTTTTGTTCCATCCCAAATACCAAAAGCGAAGGTTCCCCTGATTTTTTTGACACAAAAATTACCAAACTCTTCATAGAGGTGCACAATTACTTCGATATCGGAGTTTGTATAAAACTCATGACCTCTACTCTCAAGGTATCGCACTAGCTCTTGAAAATTGTAAATGGTACCATCGCATACTAACCATAAAGACCCATCTTCGTTACGTATTGGCTGACGTATCTTTCTTGTTAGAAACAAAGATTGAGCGCCCATACAAATATTTCTATCCAAAAAGATTCCAGAATCGTCTGGACCACGATGGTAAATAACATTACACATTCTTTTAAGTAAGGTTCTATCATCAAACCCCACAATTCCACAGATACCACACAATTTTAACACCTTTTTTATTTAGTACCAATTCCTTTCCAACTATTTCGATTACGCCATAAAATACTAATGTTTTTAAAATTGGCATCATCAAACCATTTTCTTATTTCATTTTTCCGTACAAACTTAACTGATGGCGCAGAAATGAAATCAAAGCTAGTCAAATGCTTAAACTTGAATGGGTGACTAGAGATACTTAAGAAGTAGTCTCTGTAAGGTAAGAACTTAAGTATATTGTATATTTTTGTGGTGAGATGTAGTAAACCACCTAGGAAAAAACTAATTATGTATTGTATGTTAGGAGGTAATCTTGAAGTAAGGTACCTTCTTATAGGATCGATCATATTCACAAAAACGAAATTGTTTTCTTTACCATATACCCAAATAAAAATCGTAGCGTTTGGTTTTAATAATTTAACCAAGTTTTTAAATCCTTTTTCTGGGTCTGGAAGGTGATGTAACACACCAATGGAATATATAAAATCAAACTTTTGTTTGAACGGTGGATTACAAATATTACCACAAATTACATTAACATTTTTAAAATTTTTAAGAAGTTTATAGGCCGCTTTTATAGCGCCCTTGCTTATATCCATGGCTATAACTTTTTTTGTTCCGTATTTTGCAGCAAAATAACTATGTCTACCCCCTCCACATCCAGCATCAAGAACCAGTTTATCTTTGAAGAAATCTTGTTTGATCGGTTTTATCCATTCTAAAAACTCACTTTCGTATACTGGATATAGTATTGGAAATTTTTGCCATTCGTACCCAAAACTTTCAACGGTTTTCTTGAAAATGCTGCTCATTAAAATCACATATTATGAAATGAGTGACAAAAATCCGTTAATATATAACTTGACCTTTCCTAAACTATCAATCTCTTTAAGTTTTCTGAGAATCATTGGAAATCTAAAATAAAATCTTCTATACGCCTCTTTTTGTTTTTTAATTAGAAATTTATCAGTTAAGCCATGTGCAATAAAAACAAGATCATCTGGGTGTCCTCTATATCGACTCCAATCATCTGGTCTGCATGTAGTACCATATTGATTGGCAATCTGACTTAATACTGTGCCTGGGTAAGGAACGGTTATATGAAAGCTTACTGCATCTAGGGGAAGTTTTAGTGCAAATTCTATAGTTTTCTCTATGGTTTCTGGAGTTTCTGTTGGAAAACCTAATATAAATGAACCATAAGATTCTATTCCAGATAATTTAGTCAAATTTATGACCTTAATAACATGTTTCAAGGTAATACCTTTATTCATAAAATTTAAAATGTTTTGATCGCCAGATTCGATTCCATAATAGATCGTCCTACATCCAGCTTTGTACATCTTCTCTAGTAATAATTTGTTGACGAGATTAACTCTGGTAGAACAACTCCATGTTAAATCTATATTTTCATTTATTAGTAAATCACAAAATTCCATAACCCTTAATTGAGAAAATGTAAAGAGATCATCTTGAAATAATATATCTTTTATCTTAAACTTCTCAATTAAATGAGTTACTTCTTGCAGCATATACTTAGGAGAATTCCCACGCCAAGTTCTTCCAAATACAGCTTGAGTACAGAAAATGCATCTATAAGGGCAACCTCTACTAGTAATCATATGTGCTACTGGTAATCTCTTTTCATAGTGTGGTGGATTATATACATCTGGAAAGTTTGGGAGTAAGTGTCTCGCTGGAAATGGCAACTCATCCAAGTTTTTGATCGACTCTCTTCCTTGTGTAATAATTATTTTTCTGTTTTTTCTAAATACGATTCCCCTTATGGTTTTAAGCTTACGTTGTTTTTCGATTGCTTGCAACAAATCTAACATTGTATATTCCCCCTCACCAACTACACCAATATCAAAACATTTATAATTTTCAAAAGTTTCTTTTGGAATTGCACTTACATGAGGACCACCCAATATGACAATTATATCTTTATCAACCGATTTTACCACTTTTGCTGTATCTACAGCCCTAAGAAAACTGACCGTAGTCGAGGTAATACCAACAATATCAGGATCAAATTTTTGTATAGCATTCCGTAGTTGTTGTAAAGTTAATTTTTCCGTGACCCCATCAATTATTTTGATATTATGATTTTTTTCTAGCATAGAAGCTATATAACATAAACCCAATGGTGGAAAGCAAGGTGCTCCTTTAGCATATTTGGAATAAATCTCTCCCTGTTTCATTGGAGGATTTACTAAAAGGATTCTCATACTAATCTATAATTTCTATAACTTTTGTACTTTTTAGTTTAAACATTCTATGACTATGTTTATAACCTTATCTACAGACCCAACCTTATGGAACAGGCCTATCGTCCAACCAACAAAGTAGCTCAATATCTTTTGTTTGAGCACTCTGCAGAGCTGACCTATTGTTCTGAGCTTTGATTTAACAAACCCTGATAGGGACTGTTTCAGACTCTTTAGCAGAGAGTATGCCAGGAACACTGGGAATAGGTGTTTAACTATCCCCTGTATCTTCCTTAGTTGATACTCTCCTAAGCCGAGATACTGTTTACAGTCCCTATAAAATACATCTATGCAGAACCTCTTCTTATAAGTTTTTACTATCGATTGGACAGACCATTCTAGATTGGTAGCTAGAACGATTGCTTTGACCGAATTGATTTTCTTTTTCAGTACAACCAGTTTGACTTTGTCAATACCTTTTAGCTTGATAGTAAGTGATGTTATCCAACGATATTTCTTATCGGAGATCTTTATGTCCACCGGCCTGAACTTTTCTATTGCTATGGCTCTAACCAATTTCTTTACAGGCATCCAGCTGTCTTTCTGCCAAACAAGTCTATTGGTCTTAACCCTTGAAATCCACGGTTTTTTCAGCGATTTGACCAGTTTTTTGGCTAAATACCATGCATCAAACAGTATGACCGATGGATTGATGTAGTTCAGTCCTTTCTTGAGCAGCTCGATTGCGATTTCTATCTTTGTTTTGAATTTCTTTCCCAAATCCTTAACAACTTCTTTCTTGAGATAAGGCTCGAGATGCATGGGCATCTGTTCATTACCATTGACATAATGAGTAAATACGATGTTGTGACAGAGTATGTTCTTGTGCTTCGAATGATCAAATAAAAAACCAACACCCTCCATTCTTTTACCGCTCTTTTCGATCAAAGAATCATCAACGATCAACACACCACCATTTTTTCTTATGAGAAAAGTTCTAAGCCTGCGGTGGTTGAGCTCATTCTCATCCCATCTGTACTTTGTCAAGAACCTGTTCATCGAGCTTTGATCCTTCCTATCAAGAAACATGTCGTTTATCGATTTGACATTCTTTCTTTTCCTCTCTCCTGCTATCAGCCCATGTATGTATTTGACAGCATGTTTAAAGCTTGGCTTTGTGAATAGAGACCTGAATTTAGCCAGAGATGGTATTATAGACAAATTTGCAAACATTTTTCATCACCAATAATTATTTTGGCTCAGAAAACGAAGAATTTTATAAAAGTGCAAAACTTATATAATTTCTTTAATTTTATAAAATTTGCCTTTTATTTCATATCTAAGCTTTGTGATCATTTCGCTCAAAATACCAAAAGTCACAAACTGAACACCACCAAACATCATAATAATCGAAATATAAAGCAATGGTCTTACAATTGTTGGTACATTATAAATTTTTTGATGAATTATTAGACCTGATAAAATAAGAAAACCAACAAAACCTGATAGTACTCCAGCACTGATAAAAATATGCCCCGGTCTAGTTCCAAATTTTTCAATAAAAACTAAAGTAACTAAATCCGACAAACCTTTAAAAATTCTGAATATGTTATATTTTGTTTTTCCTCGCTTTCTTGAATGATGTTTTACCTCAACCTCTGTTACAGAATAACCATCTAACCTAGCTAATGCTGGAATATACCTGTGCATTTCTCCATAAACATCCATATCTTTTACCACTTCTTTTTTATATGCTCTTAATGTGCAACCAAAATCATGAATTTTAAGTCCCGTTAATTTAGAGGCAACCCAATTTGAAAATGTTGATGGGAGTTTTTTTGTGAAAAATGGGTCTTTTCTTTTTTTCCTCCAACCACAAACAATATCATATCCTTTACTTAAATTTTCAAGTAATTTTGGTATATCTGAAGGATCGTTTTGTAAATCAGCATCAAGAGTTATAATAATATTTCCTTTGGCATGTTGAAATCCAGCGGATATGGCTGCACTTTGACCAAAATTTCTTTTAAATCTGATTATTCTTAATTTCCTATCTAATTTGGCTAACTTACTAAGAACAGAAAAGGTTTTATCTTCACTTCCGTCATCAACAAAAATAATCTCGTACTTCTGTTTTAATTTATCCAGCACTTGTTTTAGCTTACCGTAAAGTAGTTTAATATTTTCTTCTTCATTATAAGCTGGAATTACTACTGACAACATTTTCCTCAAACCATCTATAAAATATTTTAATACCGTCTCTAATTTCTACCCTGGGATGGTAACCAAATGCTCTTTTGGCTTTTCTAATATCAGCCCAAGTATCAGGAACATCTCCCTTCTGCCTTTCTAAGTACTCTTTTTTTATTTCCTTACCTGTAACGTCTTCGATTATTTTAACCAAATCATTCATACTAATTCTTTTGCCACTTCCGAGATTAAAAGTACCAACAACATTACTTTCCATTGCTTTAATTGTTCCATTTATTATATCTGAAACAAAAGTAAAATCTCTCGTCTGATTTCCATCCCCATATATCTGAATTGGTTTTCCTTCAAAAGCTAGTCTGAAAAACTTATGAATTGCCATGTCTGGCCTTTGTCTAGGTCCATAAACTGTAAAATATCGAAGAATAACTATTGGTAAACCAAAAACATGCATAAAAGAATTACAAAATGCCTCACATGCTACTTTACTTGCTCCGTAAGGTGATATTGGTTTAGTGGGATGATTTTCGTCTACGGGTAAATATTCTTTAATTCCATAAACAGAGGAGCTAGAAGAAAAAACTATCCGTTTTATCCTACTTTCAAGAGAAGCCTTTAATAAACTCAATGTTCCATTAACATTAATATTGTGATAAGAGTACGGGTCTTCGACAGAAAATCTAACACCGGCCCTTGCTGCTATATGAAAAATTCTATCGATTTCATGCTTTTTTATAGTTTCTTTAACTAGATTTGTATCCCTTATATCACCTTCAATGAAAATATATTTTTCATTTCCAAAATTGTGTTTGATATTGTGTTCTTTTATTCTTCGTTCGTAATATGGATCAAAATTATCAATAACACAAACCTTGTACCCTAATTCAAGCAATTTGTCTGCTAAGTGGCTGCCTATAAATCCTGCTCCACCTGTTAGGAGTATGGTCATTTAACCATCATTTATAATTTTATCTATAAACCTTTTAATAGAGAATTATGAGGCTTGGTTTTTTAAGCTTGTCTTTTACTAGAAGTAGTAAAACTGAAGCTGGAAGTAGTGTGTATGCTGGTGCTTTTATAAAAAATTTAGAAAAAGAAAAATCAATAGACGAAATAAAAGTCATAACCGTTGGTATTTCAAATGAGCAATTAAAAAGTAGATTTGGTAGAGCAGAGGTATATAGAGTAAATTGTAAAACTAATATGCCAATTACAAATTATGAATTTGCAATTCGTCTTCTAAACAAGGAATCCCTAATTAAAGATGTTGATATAATTCATTCTCAACACACTTTCGAAGGAATTTTCGCAGAGAAGTGTAAAAGAAAATTTAAAACGCCATATGTACTAGTTAATGAGGTTTTGCCCAATCGTCTCACCATGCACTCTAAAATTCATTTCGGACTAGAAAAATTTTTCATCGAACATTTAAATTATGATTACTTAGTTTCATGGAGTACACATCTAGCTAAAAACTACTTTTACAAATGGGAAATTAATCATGAAAAAATCAAAATAATTCCTAGTGGTATTGATACTGAAGCTATGAACCCTTTTAAAAAAATTAAAAATATAAGGCCCCTATTTAACATCGAAAAAAATGATTTCCTTTTTTTATCAGTTAAAATATTTTCTAAGTCTAATACTTTGGGGTTAATTAACTCTATACTAGCTTTTGAAAAATTTCTTAAGTACGCAAACAATGCAAAATATATAATTGTTGGTTTTGGTGGTGGTGAAGTAGTTCTAAGAAAATTAATCAAAAAACTAGACATTCAAAATAATGTAATTTTAGCAGGTGCTGTGAAAAGAAGCGAACTAATTAACTACTATAGAAGTTCTGACGCCACATTGCATTATTTTGCCTATGAACCTAGTATAAGCATATCTATTATGGAATCTTTGGCATGTGGAACTCCTATAATAAGTACAAACAATGGAGAGATGAAATATCTCGTTGATAATAGTGTCGCCCTACTAGTAAATCCTGATATAAGTGAAATGACAAGTGCCATGAAAACATTATACGAAGATTCGTCATTGCGAAAGAAAATGACAAAAAATTGTTGGAAACTTGTATCAAAAAAGTTCGATCTAGGGATTATAGTTAAGAAGTATATAGAATTGTACGAAACTTGTCTAAGTAGTTAGTTACTTAGGATGTCATGAAAATGAAGACAAAGAAAATACCATGGCAAATTTTGTCAAAGCTTCTTGCATATATATCAGTTGTACTATATTTGATTTTTGTTATAAGTGGTCTTAATAAACCACCTGTAAAAGATGAAGCTATTTTTATGAAAGTTGTGGATGGGTTAAATAAGGGTATATTATATCTTGATATATATCGAGGTGGAGAAGATTTCAACCTAAAAGAATGCTATCCAATATGGCATATACCAACATGGCTTTTGTTATTAACAGCTTATACACGTATTTTTGGTCTATCGTTTATTTCTATAAGGTCATTCGCATTTTTATTTAACATATTTTCTCTTGTATTAGTATATCTCATAACAAAAGAGCTGTTTGGAAAAAGGAATATGGCACTTGCGTATCTTAGTATATTCTTCTATACAATTACCCCATTTGCTGTAAGTGGTTCATTACTTATAGAAAATGATAACACCGTACTTAATTTTGTACTCCTCTCTTTCGTGTTTTTATTTATTTGGATTGTAAAAAAGTCAAAAGATCTTAGATTAAAAAATAAATACTTGTTGGGTCTTGGTTTAATGTTCGGATTGAGCCTCCTTGTAAAAGAAACCACACCCATACTTTTGCCACCTGTAGTTTTATCATATTACATTCTAAAAGGAAAATTCAAGCTTGGTATTGTATATTCGATAGTGATAGCGTTGATTGGAATTTTTATAATGCTTTCTATATGGTACGTTGCTACAACAGTGTATAACCTTGATTTTAATTGTATCTTTAAGTGGCAAGCTTCTGTATCGTCCACATTCTTTTTGAAACCATTATACATTCTGAATATATTGCAAATTTTATCATTTAGACTCTCTCCAGCATTTTTTGTGTTAATACACACTACTAGTTTATTTTTCTTTTTTAAATTGTTTTCAAAACATAAGAGAGATGAATGTTATTTTTTGTTAATTTATGGGCTACTTGTTTTAATTCTATATACAATTATCTTGCCATCAGCTCCGTACGGTTACCCTAGATACCATTACGTACTCCTAGCCCCATTTTCCATTTTAATAGCTTATTGGGTATCTGGTGTAATTCGACCTATCAAACTAAAGCAATGTTTACTTGGTGTTGTGATTTTGTTTCTTCTGATAATTTACTATACATCACTCCTAAAAGACCCATTTACTATAACACCTAGACTGGGTTACAATTTAGGAGATGTCGCATTAGTTAGCGCGATTTATTTCGCACCGGTTATACTTTTGTCATTTATTTTCAATAAGAAGTATCAGAATCATTTGGCTTTTTATGTAGTTGTACTTCTGTTAGCAACTTCCATTTACATCAACGGCATTCATATCTTAGCTACTTTTGATACGATATACGATTACGGATCATATGGCTTGGAAGAAACAGTTAAATTCGTCAAAAATAATGTTAGCCCAGATGAAACAATCATCTCCCCACCAGATGTTGCGATTTATTCTAACCAACCGTTTTTTAGTGTGAGTAGACATCATATGATAGTAAAAAACTTTACTGCCTTTGAAGATACCATTTTGAAATACAATGTTAGATATGCCATAATAGACGAGTATATTTTAGCTGGTTTGCCAAACCAATTGAATTATGCCATTGAAAAATACCCAAATTTCAAGATTGGAACTTTTATTGTATTAAACACTACTCACTAAAAAATAAAGAAGTTCTCTATTAGTTGTTTATCTCTAGGTTCGGTTGTCTATCTCCATTTTTCTATAATTATATCCGTTATTAAACCTAAATAATAGTTAGTTTATTGGTGAATAATATTAAGTTAAAAAGTAAGCATCCTTTAGTTTCTGTAGTAGTTCTTAATTGGAATGGTAAAAAAATTATTAAGCGTTGTTTAGATGCTGTTTTTAATCAAACCTATCCAAGTTTTGAAGTTATTCTTTCCGATAATGGTTCTACAGATAACTCAGTAAAATTTGTAAAAAAGAACTATCCAGAAGTAAAAATTATAGAAAATGGAAGAAATCTTGGTTGTGCAGAAGGTAACAACGTTGGAATGAGAGTAGCTAAAGGTAAGTACATCTGCAATTTAGCAAATGACACAAAACCAAATAAAAATTGGTTAATGGAAATGGTAAAAATAGCTGAATCTGATGAAAAAATCGGTGCTATTGGTCCAAAACTTGTGTTTATGCGTAATCCAAAGATAATCAACGCTGCTGGTACTATAGCTTCTAAAGATGGTCTAGTGAGATACCGAGGTTGGAAAGAAAAAGACATTGGCCAATATGATAAAGTTGAAGAAGTTTTTGCAGTGAACAATGTTGCCTGTATGTACAGAAAAAAAACATTAGAAGATGTTGGTTTGTTAGATTCAGAATTTTTTATTTACAATGAAGATGCTGATTTGGGATGGAGGATGAGATTAAGGGGGTGGAAATCCGTTTATGTTCCTGTTACAGTTCAACATGAAGTTGGCACAACTATGGGAAAGTATTCAGAAAGGGGAGCTTACTATGCACACAGAAATTGGCTTTGGATGATAATTAAAAATTTTTCTCTAAGTTCTTTAATACTCTATTCGCCATTTATTATCACTTGGAATGTGCTATCAATTTTAAGAGGTCTTGCAAGAGGTTCATTGGTCAATCTAAAAGCAATAAAAGACGCTATGAAGGATTTGCCAAGAGTATT
The DNA here is from genome assembly GCA_030018415.1 of Candidatus Aenigmatarchaeota archaeon. Taxonomy (GTDB): domain Archaea; phylum Aenigmatarchaeota; class Aenigmatarchaeia; order CG10238-14; family CG10238-14; genus JASEGC01. The sequence goes on along the minus strand of JASEGC010000001.1, from coordinate 327,179 downwards.
AAAATTAAGAAAAAAGGTACAAAGGGGAAGGAAGGTAACAGAATTGCAGATAAGAAGGTTTATGGTAAATCCTCCGTATTTTAAAAGATTTTGAATTATTTTTTAACAAAATTGACTCCTATATGAGTTCCTCTGCCCTTTGAGGACAATTTGAAATTAAGAAGTAGAAATAGTCCCATTGCCTTAAGCATTAGGTTCTCCAATACCCTGAGGTAAGAAAATTCTATGTCACAAGCAAATGCCGAAAATCCATTGTTTATATAAAATTTACAATCTTTGACTTCAAAACCTTTAAACAGGCTTTTCAACTCTTCCAAACTGTAGCCCTTCTTGACATGCGCTGCCTGCTTGATGAAAGTCTTCTCGTCTGTTGTGAAATATCTCATAAATCCCCAATAAGGGTATTTCCAAAAATTTGATGGTGTTGTAATTATTGCCTCGCCATTTTTTATTAGAACTCGTGCCATTTCAGAGGCTGCAATGCTGTCGTTTTTCAGGTGTTCTATCACATCCATGCATAAGATCTGGTCAAATGAACCATCCTTAAATGGCAATTGTTCAGCACTCGCTAGGACATGGAAAAAATTGTCTCCTGTTTTGATTTTCTCTTTAATTATGTCGACCGCAACAGCTTTTTTACCAAATCTTGATAGAAACCTAGATACATCTCCCCACCCACAGCCAATATCCAAAATCATCTTCTTTTTCTTGTTCAACAGATCAAACACTATGTACTTCCTCTCAATTGCAGAACCCCAAGCTGGTACTACATTCAGTAGCTTTGCTAATTTTACTCTTGTCTTGTCGCTTACCATTTGATTTTCTCCCATCGATTCAATTCTTCCCTGATTTTATTAACTATAATATTTTGCTCGAAGGATTTTTTTGGTAATGAAAATTTTTTTGATTTAACAATAGAATCATACAAATTATCTATATCATACACTGCAAGTATCAGGTCTTGACGTTCCAGCTCCTTAACTACCTGCACCTGGTGGTCATCAGAATGCTCATTGAATTTTTTCAGTCTTGGCACCACTATCACCTTCTTTCTTTTTCTTATAGCTAGTAAAACCGAACCAATTCCGCCATGTGTTATTATCAAGTTAGCAGAGCCAAATAACTTCTCCATCTCATTAAAATCAGCAAATCTAAAATACTCGATGTTTTTTGGTATATATGTTGAATAACCAACCTGTGCAATGACTTTCTCCCCTATTTTTTTAAATCGAACAAGTTCGTCAACTTTTTTTAGAAGCCTATTAAATGGTTGTTCATGAGTTCCACAAGTTACCAGTATCATATTAATAATCCACCATACACTGCTTTCTTTCCATATACTTTAGCTAAAAAAGGCCATTGAACAAAAAACATGTCTGCAAACCAATAAAGCACTCTACCTGCATAAGATGGTTTATAAACTTGTGCAGAGCACTCGACATAAATCAACTTTGTCCTAAAGAAAAATTTACCTAGCAGACATAGAGGTACTGTAACACCAGCACCCGTTGATATTATAACGTTTGGTTTTTCCTTTAACAAGACCTTTATCGAATCGAATATTACTTTTAGAAATTTTATCGGGCCTCTTTTTGGATTTATGGTAAAATAAACTCTATATTTTTTCAGTGTTTTTTTTAAATGTTTCACAAAAAAGGTGAAATAGAAAAAATCATATTTTTTTACTGTTGGCAATAACCTAAAGGATTCTATTAAATGACCTCCAGCACTACAAGTTATACATACTTTCATAAATATCATTTAATCGAGCTTTGTAGAAACCCTTTAATTCTGCAATAACTAATCTTTAATTGGAGTTGGGGGTGTTCGTCCTTTTACAAGGAACGAGGTGTAACCCCTATGAAAAATAAGTCAAATGAGCTTATAAAGTTTGTCAAGACCGTTATCAAAGTCGCCAAGAAGTCTTTGCCTCCATACTCATGCAAGTTCTCGAACCACATCTACACTCAGTATCAACATCTAAGCATACTCAGCATAAAGAAGAGGCTCAGGCTGAAGTACAGGGAAATTGTTGAACTCCTCGAGTTGATGTCCGAGGTTAGAAAGATCTTGAAGTTAAAGAGGATACCACATTTCTCAGCCATTCAGAAATTCTTTGCGAGGCTTGGCTAATCCATCTTCGACAGAATCTTCAACGAGAGTATAAAGCTATTCGACATAAAAGATCCTTGGGTAGCGATTGACAGTACGGGACACAGCTCTAGTCATGCGAGCGCTTACTACGCGAAGAAGCTCAAGAAACAGAAGAAGAGGAAGAGAAAGGGTTATACGAAGAATTCAGTAGCAGTCGATACTGAAAAACAAGTCATAGTTGCTCAGAGGACGAGAAAGGGTCCTAAGAACGACAACAGGGATTCTGTCTCTATGATAAGAAAAAGTCATAGAGCCGTGAAACCAAGAGGTTACAGCATGGACAAAGGATTCGATGCTGAGAAGAATCATAAGGTTGCAAGAAAAGAATGCAGAGCAGAGAGTATGATACCGATTAGAGAAAGGAAAAGAAAAAGAGTTAAGGGAAGGTACAGAAGACTCATGCTCGAAGAATTCGATGAAGAGAAGTACCATAGGCGTAGTATAGCAGAGACAGTAATATCAGTTGAAAAACGAGTGTTCGGAGATGTTCTGTGCAGTAGAAGTGATAGATTCAGGAACAAGGAAGTTAAACTCAAGAACTTCTGCTACAACATCTACAGACATGTTAAAATTTTTATCCTAGAAATCCTAAGGGTTTCTACAGAGCTTTTAATCGTAAGAATTATAAAGTAGGAATATTATGAGAATTTTAATACCCTGCTCTGGTTATGGAAGAATATTTAGAGGAATAGAGATTTGGGCAGAAAATATTAGTAGAGAATTCGTAAAGAAAGGGTTTGATGTATATTTAATTTGTGGGCAAAATTTAACTCCAAGAAAAAAAATAAAAGTTAATTTATTGAAATTTCCAATAATAAAGAGAGAATCATTGATATATGGGCGAAGACCATTTGAGGAAATCAGTTCATTAATCGAATCAGCATCGCTTTCTATCTCATCATTCCCATTTTTGATGAATTTCAATTTTGATGTTATAATTTCATGTCAATGGTCAGATATTTACTCAATTTTTCTGTTAAAGAAAATAAAAAAATTCAAAAGCATTTTTTGCTTTCAAAGTAGACCGAGAGAACTTACAAAACCTTTATATTATCCTTTGTTGTTTGGTTCATCAGACAAAATAGTATCAATAAGCAACTTTGTGAAAAAAGAGGTTAAAAAAACAGTAGGTTTGGATAGCGAAGTTATCTATAATGGTGTGAATACCAAACTGTTTTATCCTTCAAAAATTAAAGAAAAAGAAAAAATTTTTTTCTTATACGTCGGCGGACTCCTGAAAAAGAAAGGTGTATACACATTACTAGCAGCTATGAGAAATTTGAACCCAGAGAGATTTGAGTTATGGATTATCGGAAGTGGGCCTGAGGAGAGGAAAATTAAAACTCTTATTAGTTCAGAAAAAATTACAAATGTAAAGCTTCTCGGTAAAAAGGAGCATAAAAAATTACCAAAAATTTATAGAGCTTCAGATATAGTAGTAATTCCTTCAGAATACTCAGAAGCTTTTGCGATTGTCATTGCAGAAGCTATGGCTTGTGGTAGACCAATTATTGCATCAAATGTGGGCGGTTTGAGTGAAGTTGTGAAAAAAAGCAATAGTGGTTTGCTTTTTGAGCCTGGGAATGAAAGAGATTTAACCGAAAAAATGTTAGACTTAGCAGAAAATATTAAAAAAAGAAAAATTCTTGGGAAAAATGGGGGGGGATTTGCTGAAAAGGAGTTAGACTGGTCTAAAATTGCTGAAAAATACATCAAACTGATAGAAAGTTGATGAGATGATTGCAAATTATATTGTTACATTGATCTTGATCCCCTTTATTTTCATTGTTCCTGGCCTATTCTTGACAATTCTTCTAAGAATAAAAAGAAGCTTTTTAGAGACGATTTCTATCTCTTTTTTTCTTTCTTTTGTAATAATTGGTTTGTTAGGTATTTTGTTAAAAGTGATTGGATTCGGTCTAAACTTCTTTATAATTTCATCCTTTTTAGTTTTGATAACAATTTTGGTTGTTATAAAACTGTTAACTCTAAAAAATCTACCAAAAATTAGCCGTGAAATCAAATTTGTAATTTTAATCTTCTTAATCGGTTATTTTGTAAAGGTGGCACTACAAACTTTCATCCTTTTCTATCCTTTGGGTGGGGATTGGTTTGAACATTACCAAATCAGCTCAACTTTTTTACAGGAGGATTGGAAATTTGCGGACAAATTTAACAGACCTCCACTTTTCAACTACCTGATAGCTTTTGTAATGTCGATTTCCAGTAAAGATCTGTGGGTTGCACAAATTGTTGCAGTTTTTCTAAACAGTATTTTCATATTTCCATTCTTTCTGCTTGCTGGAAAATTTTTTGATAAAAAAGTTCAAATGCTAAGTACAGTTTTCGTTGCCATTAATCCATTACTGACAGAGAATGCGCTCTACATTTGGCCAAAAAACTTTGTTGGGTTTTTTATCCTACTATTTTTCTACTTACTTTTAAAGAAAAATAAAAACTGGTTTCTTCTAGGAGGAATTGCTGGGTTGGGCTTGCTAACACACCAACTTTCTCTATTTTACATATTGACCGGATTTTTCATTCTATACCTCTTGCATAGAACAAGAATATTCGTTACGAGGGAATTTTTTACAATGTGTTTTATGATGTTGATCTTCCTTCTACCATGGTTTTTGTATACAACAAGCTATAAAACCACACATACAATGTTTTTCTACTATCCGTTTGCAGTCGATGGATACGAGAAAGTTCTAAATGCTACTTTTTCGGAAGTATGGCAAACATTTTCCTCTAAACCGTTTTACTACATTGTTGGTGTAAGGATAGCCAACTTCCTAAACACAATATTCCCCGTAATTCCTGCTCTTAAAATTATAAATTTGATAATACCTTTACCAACAATTTACTTACATAAAATTGTGGACATTTCAATTTTACCTTTAGCATATCACTACTTTCATTCTTTTCCTGGTAATCTGACTTTACCTCTTTCGATTTTCGTTTTTCTGGGAATAGTAAAAATCTGCCGAATGAAAAAATACAGGATTTTGTTGATAATGATTTTATTACCATTCCTTTTCACGGATCTTTTTTATGGTTGGATTGTTCCAGGATTAGCAAGACAAACATTACAGCCAACAATACCATTACTAATTTTAATAGGAGTTTGGTACGTCAATTCCCTTAAACACAGAAAATTTCTGTTTACCCTTATTTTGTTGTTAATTGTTGTTGAAACAGCTGTTTTTATTTATGCTTATTACGATTACTTTTTATCTACATGGAAATTTTTAGATAAAATCAGTGTATTAAGTACTTGGACTGGACAAAATTCAGCTTACAATATATTTTTTAAAATTTCACAATTTACTTAGTTTTCTAATTTTTGAGAGTAAAAACTTAAAGTAAAGCTTGATTGTTATTTTTCCATACCTCCATCCTATTCTTGGTAATCTTAAAAAAATAAATCCTAACGTTGGAGAAAATGAACCGAGTTTAGACATCCCCTCCTTTCTTCTGTACCATTTCACAGGAACCTCAGTTATTTTATAAGCCAAAATATGTGCTTTAAGCAATACTTCTGCGTTGAATTCAAACCCTTTAGATTCTATTTCGATTGAATTAAATATATTTTTCCTATAAGCCTTAAAAGCATTCGAGAAATCCTCTAATCCCAAACCAAAAACAAAAGAAAAAAACTTATTGTATATCCTGTGAGCGATTAGCTTGATAAAAGGATAACCAACAACTTTTCCGCCTTCGATAAAACGAGAACCACAAACGATATCATACCCTTCTTCAATTTTTTCAACAAGTTTAATTATGTCGTTCGGGTCATCAGAGAGATCGCCCATGAAAGGGATTAGCACATCACCGCTGGCATGAAGAATTCCAAATTTAATCGCAGAACCAAGTCCTGTCGGTCCTGGTTTATTACTGATTTTATTAAGAACGTGTATTCTTTTATCAAAGTTAGAGATTTTCTTCATTATCGCTAATGTGTTATCATCACTGTTATCATCCACGACCACTATTTCGTGGTTTAGTACAGATTTCTTTAAAGTTTTAGAGAGATATTGAAGCGTCTTTCCGATTATTCTCTCTTCGTTATGTGCCGGCACGATGATTGAAATTTTCATAGTTAATTATAATCGTATTAATGTTTATAGAATTTCATCTAAGTCCTAATTTCAATTCGAAAACGTATCTTAGAATCCTGAATCCCTCTTTAAGCCCTGAAAACGAAACCCCTACTTTAGTTTTACCGGCCTTTCTTTTACGAAACATAATTGGCACTTCTGTTGTTTTGAATCCTAGTTTTTTTCCTTTATATAAAATCTCCGTGTTAATTTTAAAGCCAATCGGGTTGAGTTTTAATTTCTCATACACATTTCTTTTAATGACTGCGAATCCAGACATAGAATCTTCTACTCTTAAATTAAGAATGAAGGATGCAATTTTTGTGAATAAAAAACTGACAAATCTTCTATACATTTTATCTTCGTTTCTTCCACCAGGTACAAACCTAGAACCGATAACTATATCGTGTCCATCGATTTCCTCTATTAATTTTGGTAAATCCTTTGGATCGTGGGAAAAGTCAGCGTCCATCGTTACTATTACATCGCCTGTTACATGAGGCAATCCTTCTAGAATAGCTTTCCCTAAGCCATCTGATTTTTGAACGACAAGCTTAGCGTTTTTTATCTCTGGCGAGACATCACTCTTGTCTATCACTATAACCTCATGTTCATAACCTTTCAGCACTTCATGTACTTCTTCTATTAACTCGTTTATCAAAGGCTCGTTTTTCGTTGGGATTAAAACAGAAACTTTCATGAAATAAATTAAAGAGAGAAAGTATTTCTCTTTTCCTTTCTGCCTAAGCTATCTAGCTAAACGAAGAATAGATTAGATAAAAGTTTAAAACTCATTGGAACGTTATTTCCCGTAATTTTCATACCGATTTTAAAAAAGTAGCCATCTCCACAAGGGAATAAATTTTATGCTTTTGTTCTTGATTTTAATTTCATCTTCATAATCCCAAGTAATTATCAGCAAGTCTTTGCATTTTAACTCTTCGCTAGCTTTTATCAAAGCTTTAATTTCTCTTTTTTCAATCTCATCTTTAGCAGAGGCGTAAGTTGCTTGAACAAGCTGCTTAATCCTCAAACCTTCTTTGATTAAAAAATCTACTTCCATATCGTTGATTTTCGAATAAAATATATTCAAATTTTCTTTCAACCCCATATTCCTTAAAGAAAGAAAAATGGCATTTTCCATCAGTCTACCCATATCTTCACTAATTCTTGCTGAAATAATGTTCATTAAGCCGTTATCTATCGAATAGACTTTTCTTGGAGATTTAATTATTTCCTTTGCTTTTCTAGAAAACCTTTCAAGCGAAAAAATCAAGTAAGCTTCCTCTAAATACTTCACGTACTTTTCTACTGTTAAGACGCTCTTAAAATTTAAAGAATTTTTCAACTTGGTAAAAGAATATTCTGAAGAAGAAATTGAAATTAAGTATCTTGCGAGCTCATCTATTTTCGTCGGATACTTAACGTTGTACCTTTTAACGACATCTTTATACACTATAGCATCGAAAAGAGTTTTCAAATAACTTTCATCAAGCTCCTTTACTATATATTCTGGAAAACCCCCTTTAATCAAGTATTTTCTGAGAATTCCTTTCAACTCTCCCTGTTTTTCCTTAAGAAAATTTATATTGCTTAAATCAAAATTTAACCATTTAAGATATTCTTCAAAGCTAAACGGAAAAATTTCAAATTCCAAATACCTTCCAGTTAAATGAGCAGCCAATTCCTTGCTCAAAAGCTTTGCATTAGAGCCTGTTATTAAAACATTGTATCTCTTCTCTGTAAACTATTTACCCAAAATTCCCATTTATTGACGTTTTGTATTTCATCGAGCAACAAAATTTTTACTCCACCAAAAACCTCTTTTATAGAAGAAAGCAAAACATCCAATTTTACATCGATTAAACCTTTCTCATCAAAATTCACATAACCAAATTTTCTATTCTTTAAGGCTAAGGCGCAAAATGTTGATTTCCCACTCCTTCTAATTCCGGTAACTACTTTTACTATACTCTTATCAACATACTTTTGGAAGTTTTTTTCCGCCTCTCTTTCAACGATCTTTCCGGCTAACAATCCCTTTAGCTCTTCCTGTTGTCTTGCTAATATTTCTGTTATCATAAATTATGTATAGTGAATAAAATATTTAAATTTTATTCATTTAAGTGAACAAAAACATCTCGTTTTCTGTTGCAAAAGAGACAAAGTATTTCTCTGTTTCTTTTCTGCCTAGATCAAAGTTATGAAGTTCTTGGTAATTTTAAAATTTCTGACCTATAGCAACATAGTTATCAAAAAGATAACTTTAAACGCATGATTGTAAAATTATATTTTAGTTCATCAATATTAACAAAATTGTTAAGGTTAAAGCATTTAAATGTATAAAGAAAATTTTATAGTATGAGTTTGAGGGAAATTTTATCTCTGATAGAAAAGAGTAGCTTAGCAGTAGTTACTGTAAATGACTTAAAAAAACTTACAGGCATGGAAAAAGAAACAGCATACGTCTATCTCAACAGAATGCTACAAAAAAACTATTTGTATAAAATAGAAAAAGGCAAGTTTACAATTTACCAAGACCCATTTTTAATCTCTACTCAATTAGTTTACCCTTCTTATATTTCCTTTTTACCAGCTCTCTACTTACATGGCAAAACAACACAAACAATAAATGAGATTTTGGTTGCAACTTCAAAAAGAAGAAAGGGGAGTGAATTTTTTGGCATGAGAATAAAATTCGTTAAACTTGCTCCAAACTTTATGTTTGGATTTAAAAAAGTTAACAAAGGCAATAGTTTCATCTTCTTAGCTGATTTAGAGAAAGCGATGATAGATTCACTTTATTTACCGAGATATTGCCCATTGAGCGAGGTATTCGAAGCCATGAGAGAAGCAGACACAGAAAAACTACTTGGTTTTGCTTCTAAGCTAGGAATAGAGGCAATAAATAGAAGGCTTGGATATATGTTAGAATTGACCGGAATTAAAACTGACCTTAAAACCAAGGGTAAAACAACTTACAAGCTTAACCCAACTATTAAGTCAAGGGGTGATTTTAACTCTAAATGGAAGCTTTATGTTAACGAGGTTTTTGAATGATCGACAAGGAAACTTTGATCAGAATTGCAAAGTTCACTGGTTTAAAGCCATTCCAACAAGAGAAAAATTACATTCAAACATTACTTCTCAGGAGCATATTTTCAAGAATCTCAAGAGAGTTGATTTTCAAGGGCGGAACAGCTCTTGCATTTTTTTATGGGTTGAATAGATTCAGCGAAGATTTAGATTTCACTTTAAGAGAAACCATCGATTTTGAAGGTTTGATTAAAGAGACGAAAAAAGACTTTGAAGCTTTGAATGTAAGAGCTAATTTCAGAATTTTAGAAGATGATCCAAGCTCTTTTTCGTTTAGAATTGGTGCTGAAGGACCTCTCTTTACTAAAGAAATAGAAAGATGTTTTGTCGGAGTTGAAATAAGCAAAAGAGAAGAAGTTTTGAAAGAAATAGAGGTTAAAGAATTAAATTCTCCGTATCCAGACATTTCTAATTTTTTTGTGCCTGTGATGAATCTAGAAGAAATCTTAGCAGAAAAAATTAGAGCTATAATTTGGAGAGCAAAAGCGAGAGATCTTTATGACTTATGGTTTTTATTAGAGAAGGAAATTAAAGTTGACCTAGATGTTGTTAACAAAAAACTTTCTTGTTATAAGAAAATATTTGATAAAGAAAAGATAGAAAGATTAGGAGAAGTTTGGAAAACAGAGTTAAGACCAGTAGTTTTGGGTCATTTACCAGAGTTTAACATCGTGAAAAATTCTGTTTTAAAAGTTATTGAAGTGAAGAAATTAAAATAAAAAGGGTCAAAATAGGGCATAATAATTTACTAAAAGTTGAGTGTAATGGTGACTTCATGAAGGAAGAAGTTGATGAAAGCACAAAATTTGAAGACCAACTAGTGAAAGAAGTGGAACTAATTCTTTCCAGAACATTTGAGAATATAGAAAAGAAAATGGATGAGATTGGAAATAAATTTGGTTTTGACTTAGCTTATCGGGGGCGTAAGATAGATCTAAATTTTGAGTTAAGAGATAGTTGCAGGAGGATAGAGCAAGTAAGGATATTTAAAGATGAAAACCCCCTTGGAGGAGAGGAAAGTAAGTAGTTACCAAAAATTCAAGAAATAGTAACCATTATATTAGAAAACTAGAAAACTTTTTTAAGAAAATTTCTTCTTTAAAAAAGGTTTGTTAAATCTCTATTACTCTGAAAACAAATGAAGACGTGTTTCTCAAAAAACTTGAAATCAAACGATCATATGTCGATTATTCATTATCCACTCATGTGTTTTTACAATTCCCTCTTCTTTACTTACAGATGGCGACCAACCCAAGTCTTTCTTGACTTTAGTAATGTTTGAATAATATGCCCTTTGATCAGCGGGTCTCCACTTTGAAAACGAGTATTTCAATTCCAAACCCAACCTTCCCTTTAAAAACTGAATTAACTCTAGGAGCGATATGGTGTTACTACTCCCGCCTCCAACGTTATAAACTTTACCAGAGATTTTTTTGATATTTTTTACTATTAATTCAAAAAGTCTTGCTAAGTCAGTTATATACAATATATCTCTAACTTGACGTCCATCTCCGTATATTACAACAGGTTTGCCAAAAATACCTGAAATGATGAAGTGACTGAGCCAGCCCTGGTCAGAAGTTCCGTGTTGTAATGGCCCATACACGCAACTGAGCCTTAGTACAACTGTTCTCAAACCAAAGATATCATGAAAATCCCTCATGTACAGATCTCCAGTATATTTGGAACAGCCATATGGCGTGTGCTCATCCGCATCGGTAGGAAAATCCTCTGGGATGCCATCCTTATATTTTGGATCGGCAAACTCGTACCTCGTCTTTTTTTCAACCAATGGAATCTTGTTGACGTTATTTCCATAAACTTTATTCGTACTGCAAAAAATAACAATAGGATCTGTGTTACTTTGCCTAGCAGCTTCTAGGACATTGAAGGTTCCCAAAGCGTTGATCTCGAAATCTTCCACTGGATTTTTTACAGAAGTTGTTACAGCAGTCTGAGCAGCACAGTGAAACATAGTATCAACATCTTTTACATTTACTAGAAGTCTTTCAAAATCTCGAATGTCTCCTTTAACTGTTGTTAATCCTTTTTTGTGCTTTTGTTTTAACCAACCGATATTCTTCTCCACATTTTTTCTGAACAAATTATCAAAAACTGTTACATCATGACCTTTCTTCAAAAAATAATCCGCTAGATTACAACCGACAAACCCTGCCCCGCCAGTTATCAGTATCCGAGACATTTAACCCCCTAAATACTTTATTCTTTCTTTCTCAGCTTCTTCAAACTTATCTATCGCTTCTTGAGTTTTGCTCCATTCTATCAATTTTTCAAACCCTTCTTCTAAAGAAATTTTAGCCGTAAAACCCAATTTTTTCTTTATTTTCGATACATCTCCAAAAGCATGTCTCACGTCTCCAAGCCTGAATTCTTCTGTTATTTTCGGCTTAACTTTGCTATCATGAAGCTTTATTAGAACATCGGCAATCTCTAGAATACTGGTTGATTTTCCTGTTCCAATGTTAAAGACATCGACACCATCAAACTTCTCCAAACAAAGGATATTTGCTCTGGCTACGTCCTCAACATAGATAAAATCTCTCGTTTGATTTCCATCCTCAAAGATTATGGGGGGGTTGTTATTCATTATACGGCAAGAGAATATGGCACAACATCCGGTATAAGGATTTGACAAGGTCTGATGAGAACCATAAACGTTGAAATAACGTAGAGCCACAGTGGGGATGTTAAAAGCAAAACCATAATTCAGAGCCAACTTTTCTTGATCGTATTTTGACAGGGCATATGTGGAAAGATTTAGTGGTGGTTTATCCTCTGCTGTTGGTATTGGTTTGGCATATCCGCCACACTTTGGACAGTGAATTTCCCAATCTTTCTTTTCTAGCTGTTCTTTTTTTCTTAAACCAGGATAAACTATCCCACAATTCTTACACTCGTATGCTCCTTCTCCATAAATACTCATGGAGCTTGCCACAACAATTTTTTGAATTCCTTTTCTAATCTCGGGTTTTTTTAGTAAAATTTCATAGAATTTCGCAGTACCAAGAGTGTTAACATTAAGATAACGAACTGGTTGATACATGCTTTGACCAACACCAACCATCGCAGCTAAATGAACGACGGCATTCACACCATTCAAAGCTTTCTCCCAAACAGTAGCATTAGTAACATCGCCAAGAATAAACTTTGCTCTTGGGTTTATGCAATCTGGTTTCTTCTTTCCATGGACTTGTGGTTCTAAGTTATCTAAGATCACGACTTCGTATCCATTTTCCACTAACAAATCAACAGTATGACTTCCAATAAATCCTGCCCCGCCTGTAACTAAAACTTTCATTTTTTTAATTCCTCCTTAAACCATTCGATAGTCTTTTCCAATCCAGTTTCAAGGTCTACTTTCGGTTCCCATCCTAACAATTTTTTAGCTTTTGTTATATCTGGTTTTCTTCTCGCGGGATCATCTTCTGGTAACGGTTTAAACACTATTTTAGAATTGCTATTTGTTATATTCTTTATCAACTCAGCAACGGTTAAAATAGTTCTTTCTTCTTGGGCGCCTAAGTTAACAACTTCTCCAGACAAACTCTCTTTGGACATTAATTTCATTAAACCATCTATCATGTCTAAAATGTAGCAGAATGATCTTGTCTGTTTTCCGTCGCCATAAACAGATATTGGTTTTCCTGTTAAAGATTGAACGATAAAATTGGGTATGACTCTGCCGTCATCCAACCTCATTCTCGGACCATAAGTATTAAAAATTCTAGCAATTCTAACGTTTAAACTGTATTCTCTGAAAAAATTCATCGATAAATTTTCAGCAAAACGTTTCGAAACATTGTAGCAGCTTCTTATCCCTATAGGATTAACGTTACCCCAGTAATCTTCTTTCTGTGGATGAACTAAAGGTTCACCGTAGACTTCTGACGTGGAAGCTAATAAAAATCCAGATTCGTTTTTTTTGGCTAGATTAAGCATGTTGAAAGTCCCTAATGAATTTGCCATCGAAGTTTCTATTGGAAGTTTTTGGTAGTCTGCAGGACTGGCAGGACTTGCTAAATGAAAAATGAAGTCGGTTTCTAATTCAATCGGTTTTGTGACATCATGCTTGATCAACTTAAACTTAGGGTTTTGAAGCAAATGTTTTACGTTCGATTCCTTACCTGTAGAGAAGTTATCTAAGCATACCACATCATAACCTTTATCTAAAAGTTCTTCACAAAGGAAAGAGCCAATAAATCCTGCTCCGCCTGTAACTAAAACTTTCATACGATTACTCCAAGGTTTTTATTACTCTATCTGTCATCTCTTCTCTTTCTTTGATGACATCGTCTATATCTATAGTATCGAGCATTCGCTTTTCTGTCTTAAAAACTGTATGCCATTTACCGATGTCAAGATACTTGCCGTTTAAAATGACACCATAAACTCTTTCCCCTTCTTCTAAAGCTAGCTGGATACTATCGGTTATCTGTATCTCTCTCTTCTTTCCTGGTCTAGTCCTCCTTATAAAATCAAAAATTCTTGACTCAAAGGCGTAAGCCCCACAAAGGGCATAGTACTCATCATTTATTTTAAATTCTTCTGCTTCTTTTAAACTCGGTTTTTCGACCAACTTTTCAATCGGTCCAGAATTATTCTCTACAGACTTGAACTTAGCGATACCGTAGCCCACAGGGGTATTGACTTTAAACAGTAAAACCGTAGCAATAGGTCTTTTTTCCGTATGCAACTTCATCAAGTTCTGTATCTCCTTTTTCGGTTCTATGAAGGAATCGCCCAATAAAGTAACGAATGGTTTTTTGATCCACTCTTCTGCCTGCAGGATCGCATGTCCAAGTCCTTTTCTCTTGAGTTGATAGATGTAAGCGACGTTAACTCCATAGAAAGAACCATCCCCCACATAATCCATCAATGCCCCTTTCTGATGACCAACGATCATAAAAATTTGTTTAATTCCACCTTCCCTTAGGTTGTCAATACAATGTTCTATCACAGGCTTTCCTAGTATCGGGTACATCTCTTTTGGAACAGCTCGAGAAAAGGGGTACATTCTAGTACCTTCACCAGCTGCTGGTATCAAACCGATAAACTCTGTTTTTTTCATGTCAAACCATAACCTATTCCTTTATAGACAACATACTTCCTCATTTCTTCAGGGTCATAAACTCTCCTCCCGTCGATTATGACGGGCGTATTCATCGAGCTTAAAAAATCTTTTGGTTTCAATTCTCTTATTTCTTTCCACTCAGTCATCACAAAGCAAATATCTGAGTTTTTAAGACATTCTAAAGGCGAATCCGTGTATATGATATCTGGAAATAGTTTCTTCATGTTCTCCGTTGCTTTAGGGTCGAATGTTTTTATTACTACATTGTGTTTTTTCAACTCATTTATCAATTTGATCGAGGGTGCTTCTCTTATGTCGTCTGTATCTGGCTTGAACGCCAAACCAAGGATAGAAACTGTTTTTCCTTCTACATCACCAGCCATTTTTAAGATTTCCAAAGCTTGTTTTTGATTGATTTTCTCGACAGACTTCAATAATACTGGGTTGTAACCATGTTTTTTGGAAGTAGAAATCAGTGCTTTAACATCTTTCGGAAAACAACTTCCACCATAACCAACACCAAAATTCAGGAATTTTGAGCCAATTCTCGGGTCCAAGCCTATGGCATGAGCAACATTCTTCGCATCGATACTACATCTATGACAGATGTTAGCTATCTCGTTGATGAAGGATATCTTCGTCGCCAAGAATGCGTTCTGAGCATACTTTATCATCTCTGCTGTCCTCAAATCAGTCCTTATCCTCGGTATGTCTTTTTTCCATGATTCATACAATTTTTCTAACAAGTCGCCTGACCTTTCGTCGATTGAACCGATGACGATTTTATCCGTATTAATGAAATCCTCTATAGCTGAACCTTCCCTTAAGAATTCAGGGTTCATGCACAGACCAAAATCTTTGCCTGCTTTTTTACCCGAATATTTTTCTAAGATCGGAAGTACCACGCCAGCCACAGTCCCTGGGGCGACTGTACTCTTGACAGCAACAACATGATGTTCTTTTAAGGATTTGATGTATACGCCAAGATCCTTAGAAACGACTTTAATGAACTTTAAATTAGTAGAGCCATCTTTGTTCGAAGGTGTGGGGACGCAAATAAAACTAATGTCTGTCGGTATTCTTCTTGAATAAAAATCTTTCGATAAAAAACCTGTTAAATTACCACTTTTTACATTTTTTTCCAATAATTCATCCAAACCCGGCTCAAATATAGGAGGTTTTCCTCTGTTTATCATCTCGATTTTCTTAGGGTCGATATCGATACAGTATACTTTATGCCCTCTATCAGCAAAACAAACTCCTGTAACCAGACCAACATGACCACAGCCTAAAATACTTATTCTCATGTTCTCTATCTACAATAGACAACAATAAACTTAAAAATGTTTATTAAAATTAACTTATAAAATCTAAGCATGCATCAAAAATCGAAAGGTGGAAAAATGAGTGTTTTATTGTTAGTATTGACATGTGTTCTAATCGGTGTCATCGGACAATTAGCGATGAAAAAAGGTATGAATGTAGTTGGTGTAATCTCTCTAAAAGATATTTTTTCCTGGAGAATCTTCCAGATTGTTTTCCAGAGATATGTTTTTATCGGAATAGTTCTCTACGTGCTAGCTTCATTGATCTGGTTGGTTGTTTTATCAAAAGAAGAGTTGAGCTTTGTTTATCCTTTGATATCTATAGGATACTTGATAACAGCTATCTTAAGCAAGATATTCTTCAATGAAATTTTAACAGTTTTCAGGTTTTTTGGTATAATCCTGATTTGTAGCGGGGTTTATTTGATCGTCATGAAGATTTAGTTTTTTTAACCTTTATCACGATATTTTAATCTATGACCATAAACCTTTCTAACATCCGCGCTGTTGCAGTTATAGGTGGTGTAGGCAAGAGATTGAGACCTTTCACGAACGATAAGCCAAAAGCTCTGTTACCGATAGGAATAGAAAGGAAACCTATGTTAGAGTTCACGATGATGCCTTGGCTCAAGAATGGGATAAAAAATTACGTTTTCTGCACGGGTTACAAAAGTGAGATGATAGAAGAGTATTTTGGGGGTGGTAGTAAGTTTGGCGTCAGAATAGAATATTCAAAGGAAGCGAGTAATCTAGAAACTGGGGGGGCGATAAAAAACGCGATCGATAATAGAAAGTTGTCAACAGAATATCCCATAATAGTTTTTTATTGTGATGATATAGTGAGGTTGAACGTGAAGAATTTCATAGATTCACATGTTAAAGGCGTGAGAGAGTTTGATTTTAAGGCAAGTATAGTTGCGACGAATAAGTTCAGAACACATTATGGTATATTAGAAGTAGAAATTTTGGAGGATAGAATAAAAAAAGTCACAGATTTCAAAGAAAAGCCTCTAATCGAGAAATATGCCAATGTCGGTATCTACTTTCTTGAACCAGAAGTATTGAAAATGATCGACAAACATCATCCACCATTCAAGTTTGAAAGTGTGATATTACCTGAATTGGCCAGAGAAGGATTTTTAATGCTTCATGAAATCACGAATGAAGATTGGGTTCCAATTAACACTGATAAGGATTATGAATCCGTATTAAGGATGAACCTGTCAGATTTTTACTCTAAAGTCTTATAAAAGGTAACAAACTGAAGATCAATTGTATCAAAATAAGAATTATAGTGACCTCTTTTTCTGTCAATTTTTTAAGGTTCATGATGATATGAGTCCACGAATAAATCTTCCTTCCGTATGGAGAATCTAACTTTCCATCATTCCTAAGCCTTCCCAGACACGATGCCTTAAACCTAGACCTCAGTTTTAGCAAGAATTCAATGATGAACGGTGTCATAGCGATAGTTCCAGTCCTTTCCATGTTTCCTACGATAACTCCAGATGCAACAACAGCACCTAAACAATACGTCAGACTATCACCTGGAAGTATCCTCGCAGGGAACCAGTTGTATCTTAGAAACCCCACCAGTGCACCAACTGTAGAGAAAAAAATAGCAGCAGAAACTAATTCATTGTTTAAGAATGCGTAGATTCCTAAAAACAAACAATAAACTATTCCCATCCCCGCTTCAGAACCATTGAAACCACCTAGAAGGTTTATGGCGTTCGTAGCACCCATGACCCCTAAAGGGATGAGTATTAGGGGATAAATTATTCCAAAGTTTACAGGTCCTATTAAAGGAATGCTCATCGTAGTCTCCCCTGCATTTACAACCATCAAAGGAATTGCTGCTGGTAGTGTGAAAAGGGGTTTTTGCCACTGTTTTAAACCTTTTCGGATCTTCGTTTTACCCACCACGACATCAGCCTTATTGAGATCGTCAAAAAAACCAACGATAGTTATTAAGAGAATTGTTAGGACTGAAGCGAACAAATAAACTGTCTGGTTAGTAACTTTAAATAAAAAGGTTTGTACGGCAACAAAAAACATCAAACCGATGAGGAGAGAGATGGATACGGGAATCCCGCCACTATTTGCAACTCTTGGTTTCCTCTTTTTATGTAAATCTAATGCAATTATCTCATTTCTTTCAAAGAATGAAATCAAAGATTTTGTCAAGAACACGGATATTACAACTGAGATAAGAAATGGACCGAATAAAATCCCTAACATTCTATCTAGGAATAGATTGTTCATCAAATTATTAATCGTTTCTCATGGGGTCAGAGATTTAAATTTCAAACTTTAACATTAAAAACATGAATTGGACTAGAAACTTCAGGTTAATGGGTTTTATCGTCCTTGTTTTAACAGCATCGCTCGTTCTTCTCTACTCTGAGTTTGCTAAACCTCCAGGCGTAATAGTCATCTATGTTGGCGCTGAGTCACCATGTAAAGAAATCATAACCATGGGATCGATAATAACAGAAGTTGCTGGTATACCAATCAAAGATTCAGCCGATTTTAAGAGAGTTACGGAAGGAATCGAAGATATAACAACTTTCATAATAAACGATAACCCAAGAATTTGTGACATACCAAAAAACTCAAGTTTAGAAGTAACTGTAGAAAACATAAAAAAGGGTGGTTTAAGCCTTGGAATAGATATCGGTGGTGGAACATTCTATTTGTTTAAACTCGAAGGTAATTCCTTACAAGACGTTTTAGAATCCATCAAATCCAGAATAAACCAGTATGGTTTGGTGAACACAAAGGTTGGGTCTTTTGATAATGAAAACATTCAAATAATAACAGATTCTGAAGAAGAGAAATACGTAAGGTTCTTGACAGAACGCGGTAGTGTGGAGGGTGGGTTGATACTAAATGTTGAGAAGGATGAGTTTGTATTCAACGATAAAACGTATAAATTGGATTTAAAGAACGGAAAATCAGTGAGTATAAACGGTACAGAATATAAACCCGGGCAGTATTTTACGTTAGATGATGTCAAGATTAAAGTTGAAAACATTTCTAGGAATGTAACAACATTTTTTGTGAAAATCTTTGATGAGGGAGATTTAACACCCACAAAAGATCCCGCCAACTCTAGAAGACTCATGAAACAGGATAGTGGGTACGTCTTTGTCGTACCTATTCTTCTATCCGAAGAAGCAAGTGAGAATTTTGCCAAGGCAACGAAGGGACAAGAAATCATAATCAACCCAGCCACAGGAGAGAGTTTCTTGAAGAATTCTCTTCTTCTTTCTATAGACGATGAAGAATTTGTAAACTTACCGATAAGCAGCCAAGATGCTGGGAAAGAAAAGAACGAGCTGATAATCTGGGGCTACAGAGTAAGGAGAGAGGATGCAAATAACGATATGTTGAGGTTATCAACACTGATAAAAACGAAGAGACTGAAAACAAACTTAATCTTAAAGAAGACTGGGAGTTATGCATCAAAATCTGGTGGGCTTTTCGTCATTTCATTGCTCTATACAGTTTTGATCGCTATCGTTGCAACTTCAGTTGCATTCCTCGTAAAATACCACAAAAAAGGAATAATATCCCTACCTCTGATTCTTGTATGTTTGAGTGAATTTTTGTTTATATTGAGCGTTATTTCTCTCGAATGGTTTGTCTTTCTTATTTTTTTCTTTGGTGTTGGTTCGGTCTTGATCAAAGAAGAGATACGCAATTGGATCAACTGGTTGGCTGTCTTCTTGATGTTTGTGATAACAATAGGCATAACTATGAGTAAGTGGGTTCTGGGCATTCCTTCTATAATGGGTTTGATATTTGTTTTACTCATCAGTCTCGGACAGGGTGTTTTCATGAGTTATCAACCACTAAAGAAAAGAGAAACTTATACCCTAGCTGATTACAGGCAATCGATCGATAAAATTTGGTTGTTTACAACAATCGTTACAATCATCTTTTTCGTGTTATTCTTAATCGGTGAGCCATACAGAGAATTTGCGATGACGACAAGCCTTGGTTTAATGATAGCAACGACTATAACTATTCCAATCTATTCTTCGATAATAGAGAAAATTGTTAGATAGGTATTATCCCTATTATGAAGACTCTGTACTCTTCAAACAATCCTCGCAGATCATTCACCCTTTAATTTCATTATTGCTTTCACAACGTCTCCATTCGTCTCTTGAAGAGCCAAAGTTGCTTTTTCTTCGTCCTTGATGTTGGATTGTTCCATGACTAACTTCACGTCTTCATCTGTGAACGCATGTTCTTTCACGTGACCAGAAACTTGAAACATCACTTGACCTTTCATCGTCGTTTTAATGACTTCTGGTTCTTCTATCGTTATGTCGCCTTTGTCGGTCTTTATGATGACTTGATTTGCGGGAATGTTGTCCATCTTCATGCCCAACTGCTTCATCATCTGTTGCATCTTCCTGGGATCTAGGTCGAACATAATCGTTATTTGATTGAGAGAAAATTTATAACTATTTCTCTTCAAGTAACTCGATGGATCGACTAATTCATCAAAAATTGGTATATTTTTGTAAACTACATCGAAAGTTCTTGCACCTAAAAATTTTCCACAAAACTTGATAGGTATTTGTTCATTTAATGGTCTGTTGAAAGGGCAACATTCCGTGAAGTTATTTTTCTAAGAAATGAACTTCATATGACCCCTTGATTTCCTGTCCAGAATCAAAATATAAAGCTGTTATAAAATGAACTTCATTACCCCTTCATTTCTCTTGGAAAATGTTTTAACGTGATTTCACGCCATTATTCATAGACTTTTCATGCTTCTTTTATAGTTTCCTTTGAAACTGATAATCGCCAAGGGTCATAAACTCTTGATTTCTTGTCCCCTTTGAAGAACACTATCTCTCCGTTGCAATAATTACATTTCCCTGAAAGTGGGACTCTTCTCATCACGTTGTTACAATTGTTGCATATAAATCCGTCTATCTCTGTAAGATAATCCTCAAAGGGCTTTTCTTCTCTCGCTTCTTTCCTCATCACATCGAACAAACCGAGCTGCTTTCCTATACCCATCAAATCAGTTTTGTTAACACCTAAGGCCTCAAAAACTCTTTCTAGTGGTGGTAACAACTGGCTTTCTATGTAATACTTTGAATCGATTTTTAAGCCATGTTTTTTCACGTATTCTGGGTCTTCAGCCCTCTTCGATATCATTTGTAGGCCTTTGACTATGACAAACCCTACTCTGTCCCCAACGCCAGGAGCTGATGCCACGTCCCTCGATCTCATCTTCTTTACCAACTCAATGTGTGGTTGAATCCCTTTGTAGCTCTTCAAAGTTTTAGAAACGCCCTTCGTTATGACTAATTTATCTATGTCTATCTTTCCTGTTTTTATGTCCTCGATCTTATCCCTCACAATTCTCACTGCCTTGTTTATATTTTGCTCTTTAAGTATCGCGATAAGTACTTCTTCTAAAGTTTCTGAAACCAGGTCACACCAATCCCTTCTGACTGTTTCTATACCTTTTGTAATCATCGAGTCTTCCCATTTGTCATCAACAAACTCAAATTTCCAGCCAGCATACCTCTTTTTCGAGAGGATGAGTAATGTTTTAAATACACTCTCTATCTTCAACTCTAGCATGTGTTTAAATTCTTCGTTTATGAGTTTTGATATTTCTAAACCGATTTTAAAAGCTTCTTTAACGTCCTCAGTCTTCAAACCGACCATCACGGAATCTGTGTCGGCGTAGATGACTTTGTATGGTGTCTTAGACTCAACTATATCCTTTGTCCTGTTTATTATCTCTCTCCCAGTGCTTGTGATGGCATTGGCTATGTCCAACACGTAGAGCTTGGCACGAATATAGCCAAGATGACCGTAAAAGGCGTTTGCAACTGTTTTGAATGCATACTGTCTTGCATAAAGGTATCTTTTCCTCTCTGGTTTTCTCGCACGATCCATCTGTTCTTTAATCTTGGCCCTCGTATCAAGCAAGTATCTGACTATCTTCGGTACTATTCCCTTTCTTATTTTTGGGGAAACGAACTTTGTTCCACTGGATGCTTGCAGAAACTCTACTTTTTTGTCAGAAAGAAGCAAAGTAGTGGGACAGATGTTGAAAGAACTGATGATGTTGGGATACATGCTACGAAAATCCAGGTAAACAACACATTTATCATGAAACCCTATTTCTGGGCTGAGGACAAGGGCTCCCTTCAATCCTTCAGTTCTTCTCTGTGAGTTTCTACGTGAGATTTCGTCTGAATCTGGCTTGCATGGTAAAACATATTTTTCCTCGTTGAATTCTCGCAGGAGGAGGTTTTCTATCCTTATCGATTCTCCTCCCTCTAGAGTATCTTGGAGCAATATACCCGTGACTTTAGATAGCTCGAAGAACTTGTCGAGCATACGTTCTTTAAGGAGAATTCTCAGGGGTAATTGTGCATCTTTTCTGCTGTAATCCAAGAGTTTTTTGAGTTTTTCTCCGTTATCAGCCCAATGACTGTTGATCTCACTGTGTGAAATGTCTATTTTATCTTCTCCGAGGACGAGTCTTGAAATGTCGCCCAAACCATACCTTTTCAAACCTTTAAACAAACCAAACTTCACGGTTGCTTCTTTCACCAAGTCATAAACATCTACTACGACTCTTCCTACGATGTTGTTCCTGAACCTGTTGGCAAATTTTCTTGTTATAATGGGTTTCTGGTTGCATCTGCCGATCGTCCTTGGTAAGTTGTTTTTCCTGAGCCTTGCCTCTATGTATGGCAAGTCAAAGTTGTTGATGTTGTACCCAAGGATTATGTCTGGATCGAAGTTATCGATGATCTTGATGAGTTCCTGCAACATCTCTTTCTCGGAGAAAAAACCTATAGTATCTTTTTCTGCTTGTTTAATTCTTTTGGCAGAAAGAACGAGTGAGTTTTTCCCTTTGTAAGCTGGGTAAAAATACATGCTGACCATGATGATTGGATCTTTTTCTGCGTCTGGTAAACCCCCCTCCCCAGAAACAACCTCTATATCGAGGCTTAGGTACCTGAACTTCATGTTTTCTTCTATGTCCAGCTCTTCTATTTTCTCGGCGGATATTTTTTTCTCGGTCTTGACGATGTTCGTATTCATACCGTTCCCAGTAGCCTTGTACCATCTTATCCCAAAAATCTTATGATCTGCCATAAAACGATACCTGAAGGGTATGTCAGCCTCGAAAACTTCTCTTACAGATTTTTCTATTCTCAACTCCTCTCTTAACAACGGTGTCTTGGCTGGGTTATTCAACGTAATTTTCAGCAATTTTATCGGTGATTCTGTAAAACCAATAGGTAAATGCCTCTCAACAGTCTCTACTTTAACTAGAAAATCCTTGAATTTTTCATTCAGAACGTCTTTTACCACCTGACCCTTTCCATCGTCTGGTAAAACATAAAAATAAGGTAAAAATTTTTCGTAGAAGACTGTAATCGATTTATTTTCATCTGTCCTCCCAAAAAAACGAATAACTGGCTTAGAATCTAGCATTATATAATCGACATCAAGGAGTTGAAATTTTACTTGCATGGAATAAAATTGTGAGTCTGTTTTTTTATAAACTTGTTGATTGAATCATATATTTAAAAGAAAGGCGAGAGTTTTATGAGTTTACAGTGTTTTCTCAATCACTTCTCTAGTTTTCAAGTTAATCAAAAAAAGTTTGTTGGGGTCGGAATTGGCGATGATAGTAGTGCCTTTGTAATTCTTGTTTGTAGTGCCTTCCAGATTGGAAATAACGATGTCGGGAACCTCTGAGAGGACAAAATCATCGCAACCAACGTGGATCTGGGGACAAAAAGTAGTGATAATGTGCCTCCTCTTTAAAATCGATATAAGTGTGTCTGGTGAAACATGAAAAGTGAGAGTTCTAAAAAAATTCTTCGGTATGACTAAGGTTTTTATATTATCTATCTGGAGGAGTATTGGGTTTGACTCTGAAGTTATGTTGATAGGATTGAAGGGAGAAAGATCGCCGACTATTTTGTCGTCCACGATATTAAGAAAAACGATGGAAGAAGAGGTATTGGTAGTTGAAAGAGTAGAGATCAAATTACCGTATTTTGTGCTATCCAATTCATCTGGGTTGAAGACGACAGCTAAAATTATTTCTTCTTCAGTCTTTTTGATCTCCCTACTGGTTAAAACATCTGGGTATACCAACTTTTTTGCATAGTGTTTGTCCTTGATTTTTTTAACTGTTATGCCAACGACGTCATCTAGAGATATTTCATCGAGTTTTTCCTTCAAATCATCGTTAAAGAACACGTGAAGTTCACCAGTTGGGTCTTCAATCAGTATGTTATTACCAGTTTTTTCTCTGACAACCCCCATGATTGAAAACATTGACATTTGGCCCGTTTTGTTGATAGAAATCAGTTTTTCAGCATCCATACGTTTTGAGAGAATATCCTTGATTTTTTCGTACCTCGAAAGGAAATGTTCTACATAATCATCGACTCTGATTGATTTTTTGCTATGTTTATATTCTTTGATGATCTTTATGCTGGGTTTTTTTATTTTGATTTTGTTTTGAACGTTCTTAACATGTTGTTCAGAAATTATAAAGGGGCGTGGTTTCAATTTTTTCAATTCTAAAAGGATCTTTTCTGGGTTCTCTAACACTAAAGGTAATGCATTCTTAGAGATTTGAAAGCCGTTCTTGAGGAACGCCCTGATGATTTCTTCTTCATTCATTCGATGAACACGCCAAAGATTAAATCATTAAACTTGATTTAAGAATATCTTTCATCTTATTCTTTACTTTTTCTGAGACATTCGGGTTTATTTCACGTGTCCTACCATATCTACCCAATGAAATGATTCTTGCGTTTATTATTCCCATCATGTCCAGTTCAGAAATGAGGTCGGATATTCTTCTCTGAGTTAAGGGGTGCAGAGCACATTCTTTACACACATCCTCATAGACACTGTAAATATCTCCAGTCTGCATGTTTTTTTGGCCTTTCTCTTCAAGTTCTATAATCGACCAGAGTAAAGCTTTGGTCTGTTTTGGTAGAGATTTAACGGATTCTATTATCCTATCATGATCTATTTTTTCTAGTGCCATGTCAACATGTTTTTCAGTTATTTTTGGGTCATTCTCTCTTTCAGCAATCTCACCGGCAACTCTCAGAAGGTCGAGCGCACGTCTAGCATCACCGTGCTCTTGAGCAGCTAAGGCGGCACACTTGGGAATAACTTCATCGGAGATAACACCAGGTTTAAAACCCAATTCTGCCCTCTGTTTTAAAATGTCTTGTAATTCTAAGGCATTGTAAGGTGAGAAAAGGATTTCTTCCTCACTCAAAGAACTCTTTACACGTGGATCAAGAATATCGATGAAATGAAGGTCGTTGGTTATACCAATGATCGATACTTTTGCTCTTTTGAGTTCTTGGTTTATTCTCGTGAAGTTGTAGAGGAAATCATCGCCCATTTTGTTGACCAGAGCGTCTATTTCATCCAAGATTACAACAACGATCCAGTTGTTTGAATCTAAAACGTTAAAAAATGTTTGATAGACGTGTTCTGTTGGAAGCCCGGTTATAGGAACTTCCTGTCCCAGAATTCTTGAAAGTTCGGCAACCAACCTGTATTCTGTATCTGCAATCTTCTTCATCTTACAGTTTATGTATATAACCTTAACGGGGTTTGTTCCTTTATTAGACATTTTTTCAAGTTCACACCCCACATAACGGGTTACAAGGGTCTTCCCCGTCCCTGTCATACCATAAATAAATATATTCGATGGCTTTCCCCCCTTTAAAGATGGTGCTAATATCGATGCTACTGTGTTTATCTCTTTATTCCTATGGGGAATTGTATCGGGTGTAAAATCTGAAGTCAATGCATCCCTGTCTTTGAAAAGTACCGTCTTTTTCTCTATAAATTCTTGGAAAATTGTTTGAATAGACTGGGGCATGTTATAACTTTTTATTCCTTTTGAAATAAAGCCTTTTCTCTTGGAGAGTATATAAACCTACCCCCTAATTTCCTTTAGAAAATTATTGTTTTTTATTTTCTAAAATATAACAGTGTTATATTTAAAAAATTTTTTTAATTTTTTATTCAATTTTTCTAAAAGAAACAAACGGGTTGGTATTAACCTAACAAATTAATAATTTTTCCGTTTACAAAATTATTTTTGATATTTATCAGTCCAAAATACCCCTCCGGAAACCTCCCGGAATTGAGGAGAAACGTGTCTTTTAGATAGTCCGTTTCCCTAGCTTCATGTATGTGTGCAGATATAGCAACTATGGGCTTATATATCTCAATAGATTCTCGAACCGCGTTTGAACCAACATGAAGACCAGACTGAATTATGTCTAATCTTGATCCACTCGGTGGGTTATGTGTCACTTGTATTTTATATTTAGAATTTTTTACATCGTTATAAGCATTCTTTAATCCTAATTTCATTTCTTCTTCTGTAGGTTCTATATTTGTTCCAAAAGGTGTTTGTGCACCACCATATCCATAAAAACCAAAATTATCTATAATCCTTCCTTTACCATGGATTGATACGTCTTCTTCATCTAGAATTTTAATAATACCCTTCGTATCCATGTTTCCCGGTACAGCCAGAATTGGTTTTTTAAGTGTTTTTAACTCTTTAATTATTAATCTCGCTATATCATCTTGTGTAAACCCACGCGGAACATTTGTATCAGTAAAATCCCCAGGACAAACTATTACATCAAACTTATACTCCTTTATCTTATCTAAATAAGTGATCAGGTTCTCTACATCACCATGTATATCAGAAATTACGATTATATTCATACTAACACTTAATCCTTTTATTAAACAAATTATTTTAAATTTTACTAACATATACGAATAGGATGAGTATGGTAACTGGAATCTTAGTCAAAAACATCATGACCAAACCCGCGATTCAGATAAATTACGATAAAAGTGTACAAGAAGCGGCAAAAGTTATGGTAAAACACAGAGTTGGGTCGATAGTAGTCGTAAAAGACAACAACCCCATCGGCATCATCACTGAGACAGACCTCAACAAAAAGGTTGTGGCTCCGGCGATAGATCCCAAAAAACTTAAAACTAAAGACGTGATGTCCTCCCCGATTGTTTTTTCAAGTCCTGATGAGGATATAATCGTAACTGTTGAAAAGATGAAAAAATACAAGATTAAAAGGATACCAGTCGTCCAGAGGGGCAAGATTGTTGGCATGATTACCAATACAGATATAGCCAGAGCATCTCCTGATATGTTGGATATACTCAATTTTAGGTTGAAGATGAGATCCTTTAAACCATCTGTAGAAGAGAGCGTGACTTCTGGTATTTGTGAAGTTTGCGGAGAACATTCAGTAGATTTGCGGTTTGTTGATGATCAATGGGTTTGTGAAAACTGCAGAGAAGGGTGAGTTGGTTTTAAATAAATTATGGTTCTAATAAATAATGTTGATATTATGCTCATCCCTCATAATCCAGAGAGATTAATAGGCATCTTAAGAGAGTCGTCCATAATCGTAGAAGGAAAAAGAGACAAAGAAGCACTTGAAAAACTGGGTATAGAAGACATTTTTGATATTTCTGGTAAATCATTGGAGGAGTTGAGCAAGATTCTTGATAAGAACAAAAAGTATATCATTTTAACTGATTTTGACAGCGAGGGAAACAAAAAAAATAAGATTATTAGTAAAATTTTTGAAAAAAATAAAATTGTTTTCGACCCCAGGTTAAGATGGCTTTTTAAAAAAATTTTCGGCATCACGAAGGTCGAAGAATTCATAAAAATTTCAAGATTAAAGGAGGATGTTTATCATGGCAAAATTAGCACAATCAACTATAAAGTATTTGATAGAAGCAGAGTTTTACGCAAATGGGTTAGTAGAAAAACCAGACGTGATTGGGGCAATATTTGGGCAGACTGAGGGTTTGCTCGGTCAAGACCTTGACTTGAGAGAACTGCAGCGTACCGGAAGAATCGGTAGGATAGACGTTATTTTAGAAGATGAAAAAGGGAAAACACACGGAAAAATCCTGATACCTTCCAGTCTTGATGCTTCAGAGACTGCGTTGATAGCAGCAGCTATCGAGACGATTGAAAAGATAGGACCGTGTGAATCACACGTAAAGCTAAGATCTGTCAAAGACATTCGTGCAGTTAAGCGAGATTATGTTGTGGACAGGGCTAAAAGAATATTGTCTAAGCTTCTAAAGGAAGAATTACCAAGCACGACGTTGTTGACAGAGAAAATAAAGGAATCTGTCAGAGCAGCGGAAATAACAGAATGTGATGGATTACCATGTGGATCTGATGTTTTTACTTCTGATGAGATCATCATCGTTGAAGGAAGAGCAGACGTTCTGAACTTGTTGAAAAACGGTGTAAAGAATGTTATAGCAACAGGGGGAGCGATCATACCACCCACAATAACCAAGTTGTGTAAGGAGAAAATTACCACTGTCTTTCTTGATGGAGACAGGGGAGGCGATTTGATCTTTAAAGAACTAATGCAGTTAGCGAACATAGATTACGTCGCCAGGGCACCAGAAGGAAAAGAGGTGGAGGAATTAACTAAAAAGGAAATTTTCAAGGCGCTACGCGATAGAACACCCGTCAAGCAGTTTGTTCCTGAAATAAAGAGAGATTTGGATAAAAAGATAAAGAAAAAGATAAGTTCAGTTTTGGATAAGATGATCGGAACAAGGGCCACGTACATTTTTGATGAATCTATGAAGTTACAAGCAAAAATTCCTTTAAGCCAATTTAATAAGGAGAACGAACGTTTAAGGAATGCTAGAATTGTGGTGATAGATGGAACGATAGACGATGATATCGTTGATGTTGCCGAATCACAAAAAATAAGTTTCTTGATCGCTAATAACTCAGAGAAAAAATACAAAACGAAAAATTTGACGATATACACGAAAGAAGAACTTGAAGAATAAAATATTTTTTTATTAAATTTAACAACTCTTCCCCCACATCACCATATAGATACTTAAGTTCAACTCTAAGCGTCATACCAATCATTTTATAGTTGTATTATTTCAAGAATGATTCGTGTATAGTTTCGTATATTGGACCCTGTCTCGTTAACGAACTCTTCACGAGAGCTACACTCTGAACTTCAAATTCACCTATTTTTATATGACGATTCTTTTCGATAAAATTTTTCAAAATTTTTTTATCGAAAAGTTTTTTTACTCGACACAATGTTAATTTTGTTGTTTCATGGTAATTTCCATCGATCAATTCAGCAACTTTTTTGATCAAATTTTCCATTTCTTTACTAACAACTTGAATCCCGATGACTCTGATGTAATTTTCGTTCGGAATGACTTTAAGACCCTCTAACACCACATGAAATTTTCTTACGTTTTTCACAGACTCGTCGAGTTTATTTTTTAGAGTTTCCAATTCGTTTTCATTTTTATTCCCAAGAAATGTTACCGTGAGATGTAAATTTTCCGTTTCAACGAATTTCGTTTTAATTGGCAAATTTTTCATTTCTTCCTGTAATTCAACGATCTTTTGCCGTATGTGAGTTGGTACCCAAACGCACGTGAATAATCGTAACATACTTATTCATTTTGGCTTCACAAACTTAAATCTAATGTTCACAAAACTTCACAAAAATATTTATCTCTTCGTGAAAAAAATGAAGTATCAGTGAAGTTTATGTACGAATACTTTAGTAAATTTAATTGGTCTAAAAACCCATTCACGTTAACCATATCTCCAGAATTAATGGTAGGTTATTCTGAACAATCTAGCTCTCTTCTCTCTCACATACACAATTTTCATAAATTCGCATTGGTCAGTGGTCCCACAGGATCTGGGAAAACGACTTTGTTGTTATGGTTGAAGGCCCAGTTGATGGCGTATAAAAAATTCTATCCATACTACATACCCAAATCTCCAAGGTCATCCAAAAATTTGATCCTGATGTTTAAATCACTCTTAGGTTTTAACGTTATAGATTGGATAAGGTCTAGGAATTTATCGTTATTTAACCTTCAAAAATATATCTACAGAAAATTGAGGAATAAGCATCTTGTTCTTTTGATGGATGAGACGCATGAGTCTTCCATTACAAACCTCGAATGGATAAGGACAATAACAGATTCGATTCCAAATCTATCTGTTGTATTTGCTGGTCTTCCTATTTTTGAAAAGAATATAGAACAGCAACTTCCAACCCTTTACATGAGGATAACGACTAAGGCGTATCTCAATACGTTGACGAGAGCTGAGACAGAATCTCTTATCATAAAGAGAATTGAAAATTTTGGTGGAGAAGGGTTAAAACCCTTTACTACTGATGCTGTCGATAAAATCTATGAGATAACTGGTGGGTTTCCGAGAGAGATCATCAAGGTCTGCGATGAACTTGTTAAAGAGGCTGTGAAAAGAAACATGTTTACAATAAATCGTCATTTTATAGACCAAGTCCTTAAAACGCCAGAGGTGAGTGAAATAACAGAATTGAGGGTGCAGCTGTCTGATAAACAAAGAGAGATGCTTGAATTGTTGAATCGAAACCCGAATTTAACACCGGGTGAGATTGCAGAAAGATTAGATACTAGTGGCTATAAAGATAGGAATAACGCTGTACGTTCTATAAACAATATTCTTATGAGACTCATGAAGGATGAAATGGTTCGAAGAAAAAAACTTGGAAACAGCTATGTTTATTCTTTGACTGGTAAATCTAAGTCGATTTTTGTCGAGGCATAGTGAAATTGATGTGTTGGGTTAAGCATAAATTAATTAAATACAAATTAATATAAGAGGTGAAATTTATGGTGGAAACAAGAGTCAGAGCAAAAGACCTGATCAAGAAAACTATCATCAGTGAAGAGACGGGGAGAAAGTTTGGAGTAGTTGGTAATGTTGACTTCATCACGGAAAGTGGTGAATTGTTGAACATCGTTATTGAGCAAGCTACACCACATTTGAAGGACTTAAATTTAAAGGGAGATGAGAAAGGGAGATTCTTAATACCATTCAGTGCAGTTAAATCTATAGGTGATTTCGTTATAGTAAGCGAGAATGAGTTAATTTAGATTTACTTAATTTTTACTTAATTTTTTAAAATAAAAACTTTAAGTATTTAAGTAATAATTAAGTAAAAATTACTATGGGTATAGGCTCTTGGTTGAAGAATAAGTTTAAAAAAGAAACTTCGCTTAAGATGTTACAGATTTCTAGAATAGAAACTCCGGAAAGAATAGTTGAAACAAAAATAAGGCCTGTCAGGATCCCAACAATATTGGATATTGGTGAGAGATTAGCACTGTTATCCAGAGACTTGTCTGATTTAAAACAAGAGATGGTTTCTAAATCTTGGTTTAGATCTGAATATGAAGATATAGGCTCTGCCGTCATTGAGAAGCTTGAGAAGTTAGAATCAAAAGTTGAATCACTTAATAATTTACTTAAAAATTTAAGTAATCAGTTAAGTAATCTCTCTGGTGGCATAAAACCCGATTTAAGTAAAGAATCGTTCTACGAAGGAACTTTCGATGTTGAAAGAAAAATCTTGGAAATCATCCTTAAATCCAAGAAAATAAGATATAAAGATATCTCGAGAAAATTGAGCGTATCTGACCCAACTTTGTCTAAATATTTAAAAATTCTCTTAAATTCTAATAAAATAAAAAGAACTAGAACTGGGAAAGCAGTTTTTTATGAGGCTGTTTGAAACTATAGCCAAGTTATATCCACATCGTCTATTCTCCAATTTTTTATGATAGTGGTGTCCTCTAATTTCATTCTCTGACCTGACGTGAAAGCCAAGATACCATTCCAAGCGATCATTACTCCGTTATCTGCGGAATATTCTTTTGGTACGGTATACGATTTAACTTCACGCTCTCTACACATAATCTTCATCATCTCACTTAACCTGCGTGAAGCCGCAACACCACCCACTAACAAAACATCACTCTTGTTTGTATGTGCCAAGGCCCTTTCTGTGACTTCAGTTAGCATAGAGAAAACAGTCTCTTGAAAACTGTAGCAAACATCTTCCTTTCTTATACCTTCGTTTAGTTTTTTAATACATTCTGTAACGATACCTGTGAACGACAAGTCCATACCCTTTACGACATAGGGTAAATCAACCCATTTTCCAGTCTTTGCCAATTCTTCGATTTTTGGACCACCAGGCATCTCTAAACCCAATTCCCTTGCTAAAACGTCGAATGCATTACCTATTGGAATATCGGTGGTTTCACCCATAACTCTATATTTTCCATCAATATAAGCAATTATTTGACTGTTACCTCCAGAACAGTATACAATGACAGGATCTTTACATTTAGTTAACAACCGTCCAATTTCGATGTGGGAAACACAGTGTGACACGCCTAAGAGAGGTATTTTATGTTTTAAGCTCAGATATCTTGCTATACTAGACCCCACTTGTAGACAGTTTGGTAATCCTGGTCCACGAGAAAAAGAAATTAAATCTATCTTACTCATCTTCAGTTCTGATTCTTTTAATACTCTTTTCAATACCTTTTGAGCATTGTTCAAATGATACTCTGTTGCCTCTCTAGGATGAATTCCCCGCCCTAAAGGAGGGACATAAATAAATCTTTCATCTGATAGTATTTTACCTTCTTCTGTTACTATTCCAACACCGAAAGTATTTCTACTTACTCGTAAAGTGCAGTACTTTCGATGCCTAAACACACGATTTCACTCAGTTTTATCACCTCTAAGATTTTTACCCCTACTTATTCTCAAGAAAAACCTCACCTCCATGAGTTAGGTATTTATAGGACATTCCTTTTATTTCTCTGAATATTAGTCCTCTTCTTACTCCTCGATTAAAACGTGAGAATGCAGTGTCCTTATGTTTATTTAATTTTTGTGCCACTTCACGAGCTGTTAAAGTTTTATTTTCTTTTAGGAGTTTTATGGTTTTAACTAATCCTTCTCCACGTCGGAATGTTGTCCTTTCATATGTCTTTAAAATTTGATTGACTCTATGATTCTTATCTATCATTTAAAATTCCCATTCTACATTTTGCATTTCTCACGAAGATATCTAGCCAATCGTGTATAACAACCACTAAAACCAAATTTTCTCCCAGATTCTTCTATTAAGTTCTTTTGTATTTTTGGTCTTAGCAACACAGAAAATACATTAGAGGGCAGATCGGTTAACTTGAATTCAACACATTTTTTAGACAACTTTAACACCTTTTATTACTTCGGCTTTTCCACCGAATTTTCTTATTTCCTCACAAATTCTTTTAAATTCTATTACATTTCTTTCATTTAGTGGTAAAGTCCAGTGCGATCTGTACGCTAATTTAGACCCTGATTCTTGTAATTCTCGCCAAATTTTCTTTCTTACAGTCCAGTTATCACCACTTAAATCAAAAACCAAAATTAACTGTTCTTCTTCCATATGTCCAATATTGGACATTCGAATATTTAAAGATTTTATTATTTATAGACGTCTTTCAACATCGTTGTTATGATATTAATTTTTCTGATTAATTCTTCTTCAGATAAATCTTTTACGTCGTTTTTTAGCCGAATTAAGAGTAATGGTAATCTAAAACTCTCAAAATCACTACCTTTTTTGATATCTAAGACTGGTTTAAGCCTTTCTATTGCCCTGGAGACTGCCATTGCGTTGATTTTAAGAATTCTGGACATCTCCCTTATACTCAACCTCGCTTCTGGCGTCTTAGAAAGCTCTTTTAACAGCCTTAAGACCATTAAATTGTACTCCTTTTGTTTTTTAGACGGTTTTTTACGTCTCATAAACTCTCACGAACTTTATAGTTATGACTGTAACAGATAACAATTTTATATTCAAGCAAAGATAAAAATTGTTTTATGAGAAAATTTTTAGTCTTTGGGGGTTAATCCTACTCCTCATCATTCCGTCTAATGGCTTTGCTGACGGTGTTGTAATCCCCTCATGATCCTTGGATAACTCTAGACCAAAACATACAACTCGCTGCGATAAACTATCAGAATCGGTCCTAATTTTTCTCGAGAGACCGATCATCACAGGTTCTACTAAGGCTTATGAGAGAGTTAAAAGAGTCATCGATAACAAATATTTGGATTGGAGTGTTGTAGAAGAGGCATTCGACTTGAAATACGACTGGGAAGAAAAAATTGGAGAGTTGAATTATTGGGACAAAATTGTTTTTTGTTGGAAGGCTTTGTCATTCGTTGTTGTGCTTGGTTGGTTGTCAGTGTTTACAAAAATTTACATATCATTAATAAATGTTTTGAAAAAATACTCAAAAAAAAGGTTTAAATTTTTTCCTTTTGAAGGAAAAAAACATGAACCAGAAAATTGGCTTAATAATAAAAAATAACGCATTTTTTAACCTCCACTTCGTTCCGTCTGTTTATTATCGCTAAAAAACGTAATATTTCTATCTTTATTCACTAATTTTATTCGAGTCCCATGGGAAAAGGAATCGTGGAGAAAATCCTGAAAATATCTGGGTTTAGTTCTCTGAACCCGATGCAAAAATCTGCAGTTGAAAAAGGGTTGTTAGAAGGAAAAAATCTTGTGGTTGCTGCACCAACAGCTTCTGGTAAAACTCTATTGTGTGAACTGGCTGCTTACAATCTATTCATGAATAACAGAGGAAAAATGGTTTATTTGGCTCCACTCGTTGCCCTAGTCTCAGAAAAATATCACTCTTTCAGACAAAAATATTCCAGGGATGGAATAAAAATTGCGATGAGTGTGGGAGATCTTGACAGTTCTGATCCCTGGCTTGCTGATTATGACTGGGTTCTCACAAGCAACGAAAAATGTGACTCATTGATAAGACACGGTGCACATTGGGTCAAAGACATTGGTTTGATAGTTGTCGATGAGATTCACCTACTTCAAGATCCTTCACGTGGTCCTACTTTAGAGATAACTTTAACAAGACTGAGGGAGGTTGTCCCCCATGCGCAGATATTAGCACTATCCGCGACCATTCACAACGTAAAAGAATTGGCTAACTGGTTGAATGCTAAAGCTGTTATATCTGACTATCGTCCTGTCGAACTACACGAGGGTATTTATGTAAATTCTAAGATTCAATTCTTCGGTAGGGATGGTTATGAATTAGATGGTCATTTAGCACCAGAACTGAGTATAATAGACAACACAAGAAAGTTGGGGAAGCAAGCATTGTTTTTTGTTTCGACAAGAAGAAGTGCTGAATCACTCGCAGAAAAATTGGGTGGTTTCTACCAAAACTATCTTGAGCGTAACGAGAAAGAACAGTTGAAAAAATTATCTCAAGAAGTGATTAGTGTTCTTGAAATACCGACGAGGCAGTGTAAACGATTGGCATCATGCATAAAGAATGGAATCGCCTTTCATCATGCTGGACTACTCTTCAAGCAAAAGAAATTGATAGAGGATAATTTCAGACTGAGGACATTGAGAACAATAGTTGCTACACCCACCCTCTGTCTGGGGGTCAATCTTCCCGCGTTCAGAGTGATTATCCGAGACGCTAAACGGTATTATGGTGGTTATGGAGCAAGTTTTATACCTGTATTAGAGTACAAACAATTCTGTGGTCGTGCCGGACGCCCGGATTACGATGAGTTCGGCGAATCTATTCTCATGGCAAAATCAGAGGATGAAGCACAAGAATTAACGGAACGATTTATTCTCGGTGAACCAGAGGACATTCACTCAAAACTAGCTTTAGAACCTGTCTTAAGAATGCACACTCTTGCTTTGATAGCTTCAGATTTTGTGAACACGAGAGAATCACTCATGAAGTTTTTTGGCAAGACTTTCTACGCACATCAACACGGTGATACTTCTGCAATAAACCAAAGAATCGAGGATATCATACAACTGTTAGTCAATTTCAAATTTTTAACGGAGAAAGAAGGAAAAATATCTGCTACAAGAATAGGGAAGAGAGTTTCTGAACTCTATATAGATCCGCTCACTGCTCATCATCTCATCAAGAGCCTAAGTAGAGCGATGAAAATCAGACCACAACCCTTCAGTTATTTGCATATGATAGCGAACACGATCGAGATGAGACCATTCCTATCTGTTGGCAGCAAAGAATTCGAAGAAGTTAACAGTAAGATAGTCAGTACAAGATTCTTACAGAAAGTTCCTAAAGATGATGATCTAGAATTCGATGATTTTTTAAAAAGTGTTAAGACTGCGATGATGCTTGAAGGATGGATGAATGAAATGACAGAGGATCAAATATTATCGAGATTCAGGGTTACGCCTGGAGAATTGAGGACGAGACTGAACAATGCTGATTGGTTGTTGTATGCTTCACAGGAACTCGCTCTACTCTTGGGTTTCAAAGAGATTTTGAAAGATTTGAGAAAGATTAGAGTTAGAGTTATGTATGGTGTTAAGGAAGAACTGATACCGTTAGTTAGGTTAGAACAGATCGGCAGAATTCGAAGCAGAAAGTTGTACAATGCCGGTTTAAAAACAATATCAGATTTAAGAAAGATTCCATTGACCAGTCTTGAGAGAATTATTGGTCCAAAGATAGCTGCGATTGTTAAAAAACAATTGGGAGAAAAAGTTGAAGAGATAAAAGAAGAAAAACAAACAACTCTTAAAAAAGTTTAATGTTTTCTTTTCTCTCTGGTATAGAACAATGGCAAAAAGTAAATCATCTATTGGCATTCCGTATATCCAAAAATTAGTTATTTTATTTTCATTGAAACCCCAGATACCTAAAAATTTTATTGCAATACTGTCTGCGATAATCGCATAAGTTATCCCGATAATTAAAACTTTTTTTAACATTCTTATAATACCAAATATTTTCTTTAATAGCAATATTATCCCATAATCCAGCTGTTATTACAGAACCTAGTATTGTATAAATGAAAACTCTTTTAAGAGGAATCAGAATTCTATAAAATCTTAACCACAATAAAACAGTTGGTAACCAAACAAAGATACA
Source organism: Candidatus Aenigmatarchaeota archaeon (assembly GCA_030018415.1). Taxonomy (GTDB): domain Archaea; phylum Aenigmatarchaeota; class Aenigmatarchaeia; order CG10238-14; family CG10238-14; genus JASEGC01. The sequence continues at coordinate 290,478 of JASEGC010000001.1, read as the reverse complement.
TAACCAGATTAAATATTCGAGCATGAAATTCAAATAAAATTTAATGTATGAGGATTTAACTCTAACTTAGGAATATATTCGGGGAAGTAGTCTAGTTTGGTCTAGGATTCGAGGTTCGGGTGGTTAAAGAAAAACCTCGCGACCCGTGTTCAAATCACGGCTTCCCCATATTAGATGTAATTATAATTTACGGTGAGACAATGCGAATGTTAAGAGAAAGGTTAGAAACTAAAACCAAAGTGCCAACAGACGGATTACTTTCTGTAGTAAAAAGAATGAAGAGTGATTTAGAATCTTGGGAAGAGGAATAAAGAGCTGATGGCCGGCATCAGAAGAAGTAGGGAAGATGTGAGGAGAGATAGAGTTCTTACCTTTATGTCTGTTTCTGAACTGAAAAAGAGATATAAATGAAGTTTCAGATTTCTAAGGGATTGGACGAAACTTTAAAGAAGTGAGCCTGTAGAAAAGTATAGATTACTTTACAAAATCAAAAATGATCTAATTATCTTTCATGCTTTTGAACATAGAAAGAAAGTCTACAAATAACACACATGTTCATTCTTTATTTCTATTCTAGAGTTACGAGTTCGATGTTGAGTGTCGAGAAAAAAAGAATCCATTTTTTGGTTCAAACCCCAACTTTCCTATCTAAGATAATTTTTAATTCTAGAAAGAACAAAAATTTAATGTGAGACCAAAAAAGAAATCCGCCAGGAAGGACAGAAACGATTATATTGAGATGTTTGTTCTAAGTTGTCTCATAGGTTTCGTAGTCGAATTTTTGGGCGGTTTTGGACTTTATGCGTTGTTTGGACAGTTTTTATAGATTTATCCCACTTCTCCGTTACGAACAAGTTCATCGATTGTGGTGCCTCTTTGGGGTATTATTGGGTTGATATTTTTGTATGGAAGTACGTTAAGAAACACGATATTTTTTAATTGATGGTAACCCCTTACTTAATTTTTCAAATGATTTCTTTAATTTTCCTTTGATAATTCTCGTATGTTCTTCGAACTAAAACAGCGACTATAATTCCGATGATTGAACCGACAAAAATATCTTCCAATCTATGTAAACCTAACATTAAACGTGACAATGCAACCAACACAGCAAAAACCGTCATAAGAGTTGTAATACGCCAATTCTTGTAATTAAGTGATATTACTGTTACAGCTGCGAATATAACAGTTGCATGTCCACTCGGGAAAGAATAAGTGATAGGGCATTCTGGACCGATACAAGGTCGTGATATCTTAAAAATCATTTTGATTATTTCAGTAATAAAACGACTCAAGATTACTGAAGGTAAAACTGTTGAAATAAACCAAAGCATTTTCTTCTTTATTCTTTTTGAGCTGAACAAGAAGACTATAACTGATAATACAGTTACGATAATCCAAAAGATGAAACTTCCGAAGATTGAGAGGAATTCCCAAAACACCATAACTATCTGGTTCATCAAAAATAATTTACTTTAAGTTCATATTAATAATATGGGCGATAAACAAAGGAAAGAATCTAGTAAAAAAAGATCCTTTGGATTATTATCCATCTACTTAGGTTTCTTAGGAATTTTACTGATAATTCTTGGTGAGATAACAACATTCTTGAGGATTGAACCCTTTGTTTACTGGTTCATTGCTATGGTCTGGTTTGGTTATATTTTTCTTGTTGATAGTCTCGTGTACATGCTTGAAGGAAACTCGTACATAACCAATCGACCCAGAAAGTTTATCATCTTAGTTTTCTTATCAGCCATTTTTTGGTTGATCTTTGAGTTCTATAATAAATTTTTAGGTGGTTGGTATTATATCGGGACTCCAACAGAACCTGGTAAATGTATCCCATGTTATGTAGCAATTTCAACTATACTGCCTGCTGTCATGGAGACAACAGAATTGATCAAAGGATTGAGATTCTTCAGGAAAACTAGAACAACAAAAATTAGAATTAGCAATTCATTAATTTACTCATCGATTCTGATCGGGTTGATATTTGTAATAACTCCCTTTTTGTATCATTCTCCTTACATGTGGGCATTTGTTTGGATTGGTTTTATATTTCTTTTGGATCCTATCAATTATTTGTTTCACGAAAGATCGTTGATCAGTCAAATCAAAAAAGGAAAATTAAACATAGTACTTTCACTTTTTGTGGCTGGTTATATTTGTGGTTTCTTTTGGGAATTCTGGAATTACTGGGCTTATACAAAATGGTATTACACTGTGCCGATTTTAAGTGAAATCAAAATATTCGAGATACCATTCCTTGGCTTCTTTGCTTATGGGTTCTTCGCATGGGAACTTTATACGATGTACCATTTTGCTAAATTATTAATTCCTACAGATTTGGAAACTAAACTAGAACTTAAATGAGAAGGTTATTACTTCACTAAATTTCTAAAACGATTCTTATTTTTGTTTCTTTTTTCTTTAATTTTTTCTTTAATTCTTCTTTCAAATCGTATGCCGATTTATCTGCCAGAATAGCCATAGTCTTGCTATCTATAGAGTCAGTCTTTTTTATAACGATATCATTCTTGTCCTTCAGCTCGAGTGCAGGGGAACCATAAGCTATGATCTTATCTTCCATCCCATCGACGTTTATCGTTATTTTCATGTCTTCACTCAATTTAAGCCTTTCTTTTACCTCTGGTTTAAGGTCTATGCATGCTTTGTTTGCCCTTACCCCGATAACACCATCATCGTTTGGGCCATTACCTCTCGTAATCTTCATCTTTGTTTTATTGGTTGCGATTATCCCAGGATGACCGTGTGCTATGATTTCCTCTATCGCAACTTCCATCTTCTTGAATAGTTCCTGAGCTTTTTTTGTCGGCATGTATTCACCCCCAAAATATTCCACCAAACCCTTGGCTTGTAGTTCAGCGAGTGTGAACTGAATCGTCTCAGGGGTGAATTTTGTCCTTATATCCTCCGGTATTATTCTAGTTCCCTCATCTCTTGTCAAGTACCCCAAGACCAATAATTCCAAGACTCTTTTTTCATTCGTTGAGAGTCCCATGCGTTCACCTCAAATTAATTAATCGAATTTGAGAATTAAATATCTTGTTAACTGATTTTTCTGGCAAATGTTAGCCAGCCTGTATGTAATACTCCAGAGACTTCTGGCAGAGTATGCTTTCCTACACGCCACTCTCTCGTTATATTCTCAACAGTTTTAACCTGGGTAAAATTCATTTTTTCTATTTTCTTTCTCACTGAGATGACTTGTTCTATGTGGGGGGAATATACAACAAGCCAACCACCTGGTTTCAGGGCATTAAAAGATTCCTCTACCACTTTTTCAACATCTTCCATATCCAACGTTATCAGATCCACATCCCTTTCATCAATACCTTTAAGTATGTCTTTTTCTTTCAGGAGAATGTTTTTCAAATCAACCAATTCTATGTTCTTTCTGGCAACTTCAGTAAATTCTTTTCTCTTCTCATAAGTTACGACTTTGCCTTGGTTGCAATAACATGCCAGAAAGATTGAGAGAAAACCAGAGCCACTCCCTGAGTCCACTATTAAACTATCAGGACTTATTCCTGTGTAAGCTAATATCATTGAGGCGTCCTTAGGTGTCACTATTTGTGGTAATCTTTTTGCTCTTCTCATTAGAATGTCTACCACACTCGGTTTAATTATCGTAAATTCTTTACCAGTATGTGTCTTTATTTTATCACCAAACTTTTTTTTCTCTAACTCAAGTAGATCGATAGTACCATGTTCTGTGTTTAATTTTCTTTCGCCGACTTGAACTAAATAAGTTCCAGGTCCTATCAACAAAACTAATTCTTTCTCTTCCATGATCTCATTAATTTACATAGAACGTAAAATTTTAATACGCTCACGTATATCAGGATGTGTGGCATACAACGAATCGAGTGCACTTCTATTCGGGTCAACGAAGAACAAATGTGAAACAGCTTCACTCACCTTCATCTTACCTTCATTAATCTTCATTATTTTTTCTAATGCAGAAGCCAACCCTTCAGGGTATCGTGTTAATTCAGCAGATGAAGCGTCAGCCAAGAATTCTCTCTTCCTTGATATGGCAAACTGAACCAACCTCGTAACTATCGGAGCAAATATAGCAAGAATAAAACCTATCAACAACAATAAACCTACACCACCCTTCTCCTCTTTTTCTCTTCTACCACCGTACCAAAATGTTCTCAAGAGCATATCACTCAATATCGCAACCAGCCCGACTAAAACAGCAACAAAAGTTGCAAAACGAATATCATAGTTCCTTATGTGGGAAATTTCATGCCCTATAACTCCTTCTATCTCATTCCTCTTCAAGTTCTTCAATAACCCAGTAGTCACGGCTACGGAACTATGTTGATAATCACGACCAGTGGCGAATGCGTTGATTTCGTCGCTTTCGATGACGTATATCTTTGGTCTAGGTACGCCTGCTGCTATACTCAAACCCTCGACAACATTTATCAGATGGGTATACCTTCTGTCATCTTCATCTACAAGTTTAGCCCCTGTGGCAGCGAGAACAATCCTATCACCATACATGTAAGTCCCATAAGTGTAAAGGAGCATGATGATTCCAGCGAATACAAGAAAGATCAAAGATAATTCAGGTGCGAGAATCTGGCTTATTATCCAAACTAAACCGATTAAAAATGAAAAAATTAGAATTACGAGTAAGATGGAATTTCGTTTGTTCTTTGCTATTTCATCATAAAATGTTGTTTTCTTCATCTAAAATTCCACTTTCACAGGTCTTCTCTCGATTTCTGGTATCTCGAAAAATTCTCTTGTTTTTGTCTTTCCTACAACTCCTGCAAACCACCTTCCTGGAATTGTTGTTACTGTATTGTTAAAATTCAACACACAATCGTTGTAGAATTGTCTGGAATAAGCAACCTTACTTTCGATCCCTTCCAACTGTTCTTGTAACAATTTAAAATTCTCACTTGCTTTTAAGTTTGGGTAATTTTCAGCTATAGCAAAGATTGTTTTTAATGCTCTCGTTAATTCACCTTCAGCCTTTACCCTTGCCTTTATGTCACTCGCTTTCATCATGTTTTCTCTCGCTTTTGTCACCATCCTTATGGCATTTTTCTCATGCTTCATGTACCCCTTCACAGTTTCAACCAGGTTTGGAACTAGATCGGCTCTTTTCTTGAGTTGGACGTCTATCTGAGACCAAGCGTTGTCAATCCTGTTTGAGAGCACGATTATCTTGTTTATGTAGTAGATGCAGATACCTATTGCAATCAAAACAATAACCAAAACAATAAAAGGCCAGACCAATGAATCACCTCAATTAATTTTTGTGAATGAGATTTTAAGTACTATTACTTTTTGACTGTGGATGTTATAAATACCTTTGTTGGATAATACAGTTAAAAATTGGTTTTTACTGGGAGCAAAATCTATCTAATTGGGGTTGTCTAAGGTTTTTTAAGTGCATCTATACTCTCTAATTTTTTGAACAAAAAATTCATAGCATATTCTACATCTTCAATCTTCCTTATACCAGTACAGATAACTTTACCTGAGCTGAACAATAGTAATGCAGCCTTAGGGTCTTTCATCCTGTAGACCAAGCCAGGAAATTGATTCGGTTCGTACTCAGAATTTTCCAACCCGAATGTAATTTTATCCAAGTTAAGCCTTGCTGGGATCTGTGCTGAGGCAACGATGTTCTCTATCTCTATCTTGTATTTTTTTGGAACATCTAACTTCAATGACTTTATCATCCTTGCGACTTTTTCAATAGCTTTCCTAACATCTGCGATACTCCTTGCACCTGTACATACAATCTTCCCAGATGAAAAAATCAGCATGGCTGCTCTAGGATCCTTTACACGATAAACCAAACCTGGAAATTGTTCTGGTTCGTACTCAGTTCCTTCTAGGTGTTCGACGATTTTTTCTAAAGGTATCCTGATAGCAAAAGTAGCTGAAGCAACGATGTTCTCGATTTTAACATTAAAATCTGTCATTTCTCCCCCCGATGTTAAATTATTTTTGTGTTTTTCAAGAACAAAAATCTATTTGATTTCCCTATTTTAATGTTTTGATCTGTCGGATAAACAAGAGTTGAAGTTAAACCAAAACTGAATCCTATCTTTAATGAATGTTTCATATTCATTTAGTTTTAAGTTTCAGATTTTAAATCTATCTAATTCTGGTTGATTTGAAAAGGTTTAAATTATATTTTGCCTTTTTCTACAATAAAATTCAAAAAGAATTTTTCAATATTCTTCGATTTTACCTCCCTTAGATTATAGACAGTTAGCCTTTTATCTTTAACTCGTGAGGTATAAATTCTTTTAAGGACATTAATTATCCTATGAAAACTGTTCAGGCTGTTGGAATTGTGTTAATTTTAATTCTTCTGGTCATCCTATTCCTAGTCCTTTCGCCGACCAAAATACAAGAATGTGAAAAAGATGAGGATTGTATTCCTAAAGAGCCATTGATCGGCGTGAGATATTATTGTGAGGAAGGAATTTGTAAGAAAAAACCTTTTGGAAACCCAGCATCAGAATATTGCGTAGAACACAACGGAACACTTGAGATAAGGGCTGATGAAAAAGGAAATCAGTATGGGGTTTGTGTATTCAGCGATGGGAGTGAGTGTGAAGAATGGGTTTATTACAGGGGAGAATGTCAACCAGGGATGAATTTTCCCACGACTACTCCAATTGAACATCACGGCATATCAACTCAAGGAAGATGTTCTTCTGATACCGATTGCATCGTTTCAGGTTGTAACGGAGAAATATGTCAGAGTAAATTTGAAGAACCTTTGATGTCCATTTGTGTTTATAATCCACCTTATCCTAAAGATTTGGGTTATCGATGCGCATGCGTAAATCAGAAATGTTTATGGATGAAGTAGATTTTTATATAACGGCTCAATTTTTCCACTTGCATATTTATTCATTTCTCAATTAATTAAAGTATGTACGACCCTTTGAGGTTATCTGAAAGTATAGAGAAGATAATATCGAAGGAGGTCAACGGTAAAGTCTACAGGAAATACTATAGGTTCAGACCAGCGAGATTCTACGGTGGTATAGCCTCTGCAGACTGTGTTGGCTGCAACTTGCGTTGTCTTTACTGTTGGTCTAATGACTTAGCAAGAGAGGGGAAGATAGGCAAGTTCTATCCACCAGAAGAAGTTTCTGAAGGGTTGACAAACATAGCAAGAAAATTCAATTTCAGGCAGTTGAGGATAACCGGTAACGAGCCCACTCTTTCGAAAAGGCATTTGATTCAGGTTCTAGAAGATATCCCTTCTGACTTCACTTTCATCCTCGAAACCAACGGCATCCTTCTTGGGAACGATGAAGATTATGTCAAAGAATTGAAAAAATTCAGCAATTTACACGTGAGAGTTTCTTTGAAAGGTTGCACAGAAGAAGAATTCTCTCGATTAACCGGTGCTACTCCCGAATCCTTTCAGTTACAATTGAAAGCTTTAGATTTCTGTGTCGCTCACGATATTTCATGTCATCCTGCAGTCCTCGTAGATCTGGTTAAAGAAAAAAACTTAGAGATCTTGAGAAAAAGGTTAAAAGAAATAGACGAAAGATTGGCTGAAGATTTAGAGTTTGAAAATCTCATTCCTTATCCACATGTTGTTGAGAGGTTGAAACAAGCAAGTTTCAGAATCATTTAAGAAATTTTCTTTCCTTGAAACTCAATTTTTGAAATTATCAATCTGAAAAACCATTTTCTCCAACCAAAATTTGTTTATAAACAATTCTACTTCTATGAATTAGAGTGCGTGCCTATAAGGCTTTAAGCGACCCCAGAAAATGGGGTCAAGGCACTCTATTCACTTCTCCTTCACTAGTATTAGGATGACCAAGACGAACATGAGATAAGACAATCCTACGAAAAAAGTCAACAGGTTAAACTTGAACAGAATATTTTCCATATCTTCGGCATGAATCGAGACTACAATCCATACACTCAACAATATTATGGATATGCCTATTATAGCAAGGACGAGTAGCATTACATCCAAGAATCTCATGATAATGGTATAGTTTTCTTATTATTTATTACTCGCGTGATTCTTGCACTGATTTTCCCTTCTTCTTTCTGGCTGCAATGTACTTTCTAGTATAAAGCCTTGGAAGTTTAGATAGCCAGAGTTTAAATCTACTTCTTCTGTTCATGTTTAGTTTTTCTCAGTTGAACAAATAAAATTTGTCGATAGAACTCTTTTAATCCACAATCATCTTCTTTTCCAAACAAGTAGCCTTTCAAACCTACTCTTCTTACTTTTCTTTAGCTCCTCTCTACATGCCTTGCAGAGTGGTGCCCTAAAACCTAACCACGTTACTCTGATCAACCTGCCTGCTTCTTTGATAGGCCTACCACACTTAGAACATTTTTTCTGCATCTAATTATTTTTATTCTTCTATTAAAAAATACTTATCTCTCGAATAGTCATTTATAAACTTACGTGCTAAATGAATCTTGATGAAAGCCTACATCGTTCAAAACCCCGTAGGAATTTTTGCTTTCGACGAAAATGGGGAAGTTATAGGACAGATATTATTTCCAAGAGATGCAAAAAAAGTAGCTGAAAAGATAGTTCAGGATGAGTTGACGACAGAAGAGAAACAGATGGTAGAACAACTGAAGAAAAAAGGATACACGCTTTTTATTTCTTCTAAAAAGAACGAGGTATATCAATCTGAAGAAGAAAATCTTGGAGAGAGAAAATTCAGACAAAATTTCAGGATGTTTGCCAAACAGGAGAAATTCTCTGATTCAGAATTGAATGTATTTTTAACAGAAGTTGGTATTCAATTAACCAAGATGAGGATGAAAGAGGTTGTTAAAAAAGATAAGATCATCATGCAGGCTGTGGATGCGATAGACGAGATAGACAAATCCCTCAATATATTCGTTGAAAGGCTTAGGGAATGGTATGGATTGCATTTTCCTGAAATGGGAAGGCTCATAGAAAAACATGAGAAGTATGTCAGACTAGTTGCAAAGTATGGATTAAGGTATAAAATAGAAGAAAAAGATTTGGCTGAACTGAAAAAAACAAGCATGGGTATAGAACTTTCTGAAGAAGATGAAAGAATACTCAAGGAATATGCTACAAGAATAAACGAGCTCTACAAGTTGAGAGAACATATAGAAAATTATGTAGATCATGTTCTGAAAGAAGTGGCCCCAAACCTGAGGGAACTTGCAACTCCATTACTGGCAGCAAGACTCATCGCGATGTCTGGTGGTATGGATAAACTAGCAAAAAAACCATCTTCCACAATCCAATTATTAGGCGCAGAAAAAGCATTGTTTAGGTATTTGCATGGCAGGGGTCGTTCTCCAAAGTATGGTTTGTTGTTTACCCATGTTTACGTTCAGAACGCACCTGCAAATAAAAGAGGTAAGATTGCAAGAGTTTTGGCATCAAAATTGAGCGTAGCATCAAAAATGGATTATTATGGAAAAGTTGACAAGTCACAAGAAATGAAAAAAGACTTAGAGGAGAGGATTAAAAAAATAATGGCTGAGTAAAATGACAAAGATGAAATCACAACAAAAATTTGAAGGCATATTCTGGATAAACAACAGACTCTTTACTAAAAATTTAGTTCCAGACGAGCGAGTATATGGAGAAAAAATAATAAAGATGAAACAAGAAGAATTCAGAGAATGGGACCCTCGCAGGAGTAAACCAGCCGCAGCAATTTACAAAAATTTACATCAATTTCCAGTATGGAAAGGAATGAAGATTCTGTATCTTGGGGCTGCTTCAGGAACAACGGTGAGTCATTTTAGCGACATTATCGGTAAAGAAGGGTTAATATATGCAATCGAGATAAGCGAACGCGTTCTCCGTGATCTTTTACCCCACGCTGAGAAAAGAAAAAACATTGTTCCTCTGCTAATGGACGCTAGATTACCTGAAAACTATAGATGGGTAGAGGAAGTAGATCTTGTTTATGCCGATGTGGCTATTAAGGATCAATCAGAGATACTCGTCAGAAATTCAAAGATGTTCTTGAAACCAAACAGCTTTGCAATGATTGCGATAAAAGCAAGAAGTATTGATGTGACACAAAGACCACGAGAAGTTTACAAACAACAGAGAAAAATACTAGAGAATTTCTTTCACGTGATCGATTTTGTAACCCTTGAGCCATATGAGAGGGATCATGGTTTCTTCGTCTTAAAGAGAAAATGACTTAAATTGATTTATCGGTTTAAGCCAGCCGAATATTAAATTTCCTTTTACTAGGTTTATTCTACACTTTAAGATATTTCTGTCCTCAATTAGCGTTATTTCTATTTTTCTTAGTTCTCTCATTCTTTCACCCAAAATCTAATGAGTAGACATGATGCGACTCGTAAATTCTGTTATTTTTTTTACATTCTTGTTTGTGTTCATCTCCGTGATTGGAGTGCTTTCAAGACAACTTCTGCAAAAAATCCTCCAATCTCCAAACCCATCTAAAAATCTTATTATTCTAGGTGAGTGGCATCTTGAGCAATGCATCTGATCACCATAACAAGAATGGTCGTTAAAGTAGTAGTGCATTTCGGAGGAGTAGAGTTGTGATGAACATCTAAAATAAGTCATTAAATACTCGTTTTATTCCTAATCAAGCTTAAAAATTCTTTTTCAAATTCAAAAACATCTTCTAAATCTAAAATAACTCCAACAGCAGATTTATGACCACCACCTTTTACGGTGGGAATTTTTTCTTTAATTTTTTCTATTATTTCAACTAAATTTTCATCTCTGTTTTTTTGTTCCAACCTGATGCTTATTTTCGATTTTCTTTTTCCATATTCTTTGTTTATCACATAAGCGATCCAGCTTGGATATCTTTGCCTGATCTTATCTGCTAGGAATGAAGTCATACCCCTCATTTTTACCCTTCCCTGCTCGTAGATGATGACTCTTTCTCTCTTCAAGAACAACCCTCTTTTCTCCACATTTTTCAAACAATTCTGGGTCTCGTGAGTCAATTTTTCATAGAACTTTCTCAACACGGAAGAGTGCTGAGTTAATCCGTTGATAAATTTATCTGGCCTATCTTTACACTCGATGAGAGCGAAAACAGCTGTCTTAGCCCCCTCAGTTCCTCTAACCATCCTCCCAGACCTAACCATATCCCAAAACTCTCCATAGAAGGATTTTTCAACACTTTCTTGATCTATTGTATCGATTTTCAACAACTCTGGATTTTCCTCTTTCACTTTTTCAAACACATCTTTACATAGATCAACACGATGATCTTCTGTTATTCCGATCGCAGCAATCCATGCAACCTTCTCTTGTGGAAAAAAATTGTTCAAGATTTTGTAAGTCATGTAAGATACTGGTGGAACTTTTTCATCCTTTTCCTCAAAAGAACGAGGGTTAAGGTAGGGCATTTCTTCTCTCTGTCTGATTCCCATGAATATGTGATGGTCTAGGATAAGGCCTTTAAAAATGTTCAAATCTTCTGGATCAACGGTAAGGTCGAACACAAAAACAAAATCAGGGTTCATCATCTTCAGACTGTTTATCAACCTTCTGTTTACGTATTCTACGCCAGATATCGGGAACAGTATGGGATAGTCTCCGATAAGGTTGTGTAGAAGTATGGAAAATAATGCAGCAGATGTACTGCCGTCGCAATCATCATGATGGACTAAGCATATCTTGTTAGTAGACTCGACTTTTTTTATGATGTCTTCAATTCGGACCAACAGTTCATTCAAGTTTCTCAGTCTTTTCACCCGACTTCTTCAAATCTTCTCGAGTAAGAAGTATAATCTGTTGGTCGATTTTCTTCTTCCCATGGTGATAGTACTCGATTATGGATGACAATGCATCCAAATGATGAAATATTACAGCCTCAAAAGTTCTTGGCGGTGTCGGTCCTGTCTCCCCATAATGTGAAGCGACGATGTGTATAACTTCTTCAGGGAAATCTCTTGTGTATAATTCAGCCACAGCAAGCATCGTATGGTCTAACATTATTCCTGTCGGTTCTAGATTAGCATCCTTATCTCGCTTGTACTCGAAAACTTTCATCAAATCATGAAGGATCGAGGCAGCGATCAAAAAATCTTTCTTCAATCTTAACCCATGATATTTTTCAAAATTCTCAGCAGTTTTTATACACAGTTCAGTCAATGCCACAGTATGGTTCACGATATCTCTCTCTATAGGGCCTAGACCTGATGTAGGAATGACGAAAATACTGCCAGCATCTTTTAAATCTTCTTTCGGATATTTTTTAAAATGCTTGCTCGATAGTCTAAGGTCTTTCAGAAAATCTATGACTTTGTTCCTCAAATTTTTGTTCTCTATCTTTTCAGCCAATTTCAATAATCTTTTCATTCTCTCTAACCGAACAAACTAGCTAACCCACTAACTGCCTCTTCAGCCTTTTTTTCTGCCTCTTCAGGTTTTTCTTTCTTCTCTTCAGCCTTTTCCTCCTTCGGTGCTGGAGCAGCTACTTGAACTGGCATTGCTGTCTGTTTTATGACTTCTTCGATTTTAACACCTTCTAATGCGGATACCAATGCCTTAACCCTTGCATTGTCAACCTTTGCTCCACTCGCTGTCAAAACTTTTTTTACGTTTTCTTCATTTATTTTTTGGCCTGCTGAGTGCAACAACAAAGCTGTATACACATACTCCAGACTCATACACCTCCTAAATCTTTAACATTCTTCTCAAATTTTGAGCTTGAACACTCGCTCTTTCTATCAAACCTTCAACTATCCCCTTATCCAAGATTTTTGCGTTGATACCCAAATTCTTTCCATTCTGGTAAGCTTTTTGTAGTAATATCTTTATCGATTCTTTGTTTGGATAACAAGTATTAACACATAGATTTAAAGCATTGATATAGGCATTCTTTATGTCTTTTATATATTCACTTTCATCTACATCCAATACATCTTTACTATAAACTATTTCACCTTCCCATAACCCAAGAATATCAATTCCTATCTCCATAGGCTGGATATCCAATTTTTTTAAAACATTCGCTAGTTGGTCAGAGATCATTTCGCCTTTTTTTGCGACCAAAAAATCTTCTCTGACATGGATTCTCCCTTCTTTAACCATGGCAGGTATTTTTAATCTTTGTAGCTCACCTATGGCTGGTCCTGCGAGCAAGTTTGTTGGGCCGGCTGGAATCGTTATATCTTCTGGTGCGATATCCCTTGGTTTTGCATATCCCTTGGATTTGTTTTTTTTAAAGGTCTTGAAAAGCTTGAAAGGATCCATCTCAGAAAAAATCAAAGCTGGCTCTTTTGGTTTGAGTTCACCCAATTTCTCTATGTTTTTCCTCCCTTTCACTTCTTTTAAAGCGAGTGAGATCATCCTTTTCTTACACATCCTTATCAATGCAACCTCCTTCAAGTTTTTTCTGATGGACTGCAATTGTCTAGATGGCATCTTGAATAGATCGATTACTCCAACAACAGGATATTTTTCAATCAGTTGTTTTATCGCGATGACATCCAGCTTTTTCTTCTCACTGACCATTTCACTCAACCTCTAGTTTGACTGGAGACCCCATCGTGAGTTTTAAATAAATGTTTTTAATGTTATTCTTTCCTTTTGGGAGCCTTCTCTTCAAAAAATTCATGACTGCATTTATGTTTTCTTCTATATCCTTATCATCCATCTTCTCAGAACCAACCACTGTGTGTATGATTGGTTGTTTGCTCACAACAATTCTTATGGATTTTTTAATGTCTTTTATCATTTTTTCTACATCACCAATCACTGGTTTTGGCATCTTTTCTCTAGGGGCTAAAAATTTACCCAGATGTTTTCCAACGACGGGCATCAACTTTGGCTCGGCCAAGAAAAAATCAGTTCTTTTGATCATTTCTTTAATCTTCTTTCTATCTTTTCCCAAATCTTCTATTTCTGAGCTGTTTATTACTGTGCAGCCTTCTATTTTTGTGTCGTCAGAGAAAAATAATACAGAGGCGTCTTTCCCCCTACCTTTTGGGAGGACTAAAAACTCATCTATTTTGTTCTCAGCTTTTTTTACATCGAATTCCTTTAAGTTAACGATAAGGTCGAAACTTTGAGTAAAGTTTCTTTTCTTTGATTTTTCCCTTATCTCTTTTATCTTTTTGAGGATTGTCATGGTTCCCTCCTGCCTATGCAGTGCTAACGGGTTAATGAATGTTGGTGTTTAAAACTTAAAAAGTTTTCTTTTCCTTCCTTTATTTTATTCACTTCGTTAATATTACCCGATATAATTTGGTCTTTCTCTTAGTTCTATTTTTGTTTTTTTCGGTTTGGAGAATATAGCCTTACAGTTTAAACATAAATCTACCTTTAAGTGGCCTGATGGCCGCACTACCACATACAGGACAAAAAAGCTTCTTTCTAACGATTATTTTTTTATTATTTTTCATTTTTTACATCTTATTTCCTCACCAGGAGATAATTTCAATTTCTCGTATTTTTTTGATTCATAATACCCCATTTTCGCATATTTTTTTCTGAGTTCCTCAAACTCTTTTCTATCAACATATTTAATGATTAATCTTTTCATACTATCCAGAAGGCGTGTTTCTAATATAACTAAAAATAAAAAGTCACTATTTATTTTATTTCAATAAAATATTATTTTTTAAAACTTATAATGAAAAATATTATATTTTCAGGAATTAAAGAATCCAGATCGAAAGGATACGTTCTGATTCTCTGGATGGAAATCTAACGTGATGATCAAAGATGGAAAGAGAGAAAGAAGAGTGTGGATACTGCAGACAACTTATGAAGAGAGGTTTCTGTTTGGTGTTTTAAATTGAAAAAAGCAGCTCATAAGAATTGTTTAGAATTTTTGAAAGAAAAATTTCGATGAATTCATTATTTTTTGAAGAATGAAACCAGAGTTTCGATAAACTTTCCTACGATCGACATGGTCTCATCTAAGTACACACTTGGAATTCCAGTCTTTATCGTGAGAATCATCGCCAAGATAGCAAACAGGAGTAATATTATCAGTATAAAGATTCTATCCGTCGATTTCTTCATCATACTATAATTTTACAATTTTTAACTAAGGAAGGTATTTATTCCATAAAGCAGAATTTATTAATGAAACCATGAAAAAAGGATTATCACCGTTGTTGGCGACAGTAATGTTGATAGCGATAACTCTGGCAATATCAGCTCTTTTAGGCAACTGGTTCACCTCTATAACTAGGACACAGGCAGAGATAGTAGAGAAAACTGCCACAAAACAAATCAACTGTACTGGAGCACTTCTTAGTATAACAGACATCATCTGCTCCTCTAAGACCCAACAATTGAAGGTTGCGATAAGTAATCTTGGCGACATCGAATTGTACGATTTTTCTACTCTCGCTAAAGTAAACAATACTTTCTACGAGAACAGCACTGTAGGGCCTAATTCGACTCTACCGTTAAACCCAGGAGAACAAAGTATTTTGACATACTTCTGCAGTAATGTCTCATACTGTGTGAGCAACGCTACTGTTGAAAGCGTGAGAGTGAGCCCTGGAAATTGTCCGAGTGCTTGGACTGTTAGCACCACTAAAAAAACTTGTACTTAACCTCCTTTCTTGATATCTTTACTCAATTTTACGATTGTTTCTCCCATCAATTTGAACTTTTTGTTTAATTTGTTATCGAGATCTAAAACCTTTCTCACAACATCCCTATATTTCTTTTCTTGTTCAATTTTGTATTTTTCCAACCTATCCTCGAAATCGAGGATTCTATCATAGCATTCTTTCTGCTGTCTGTTGAATTTTTTAATCCCGTCCTCGAGTGATTTCAAATCGATAGAGTTCACTATTTCCCTGATCCTTATCACTCGTTTTCTGTGCAATTCTTGATGATACAAGTTAATTCCGGCCAGGATGACAAGAACGAAGAGTAGAGTTAGGGTAGAACTCCCGTAATTTGGTATAGTTATGACTAAGAGGACTATCGCCAAAACCCAAATCAACCAATTTATCTTCTTTGAAGTGATCACATCAACACTTGTTACTATTAAGTGAAGAAAAATTTAAGTAGTTAATTAAATTAAAACTGAGTTAGAAAAGCTTAACACTTACTAATCCACTCAGCTAATTTTTAATCCAATTTATTATCGTATTTACCTTCATCAATCTCTTTAAGAATCTCTTTAGGGCTCTTCCCCTCGATTGTTAAAGGCATACTCACGACAGAACCGACTATCTCCTTCAAAGCCTTTCTCGAATTCTTCGCGAGCAAATTATCTCTTTTCATCTTCATTATCTTTATGCATTGGTCTATCGTCAAGTTTCCAACTATTACCCTCTCTTTTTTCTCTACACTTTCAGCCCTTTTTTTAACCTCTTCAGCCTTTTCTTTATTCTCCTTTGGTTTTTCTTTCACCTCTTCGGCTGATTCTTCAGGTTTTTCTTTCTTCTCTTCACCGATTATTTTAAGTCCCAACTCTTTCTTTATCAAAGAAGATATGGGTGGGATGCCGATTTCGATCTTGTGTTCTTTCGTCTCATCGTCTATGATGATTTTAACTGGAACTTTCACCCCTTCGTATTCTTTAGTTCTTTCGTTGATGTCTTGGATTATCTTCCCAATGTTCACTTTGTATTGTGCCAGTGCTGGACCTAGGGGCGGCGAGGGAGTCGCATTTCCGCCATCTATTAGAGCTTCAACCGTTTTTTTGGCCATTATTTTCCCCTCTCTATCAACTTAACGAGACCAGCGTTAACAGTAACAGGAATGGGGACAGTTATTTCTATCAGTTCTATCGTTACTTCCCCCTTGATATCATCAAACCTTATAACCTTACCTTTCTCTCCCTTGAAAGGACCACCGATGACTTCCACTATGTCACCTTCATTTACTTTTATCTCAATTTTTTTCGGTTCCACGAATCTTTTAATATCCGACATAGCTATTGCCTTCCTCAAGACACTTCTGGCATGCGGTATTTCTTTTACCATCGCTTCTATATCTTTCAATTCACCCTCGACAAAAACGTAGCCCTTCAACTCTTCTGGATGAACCATAGCTTTCACTGATAAACCACATGATTTTGCCTTTCCGGTCATTGCCTCTAGGACAACATTCTCCCTGCCGATGATAGTCTTAACAGCGTATATTTTGATGTCGTGCTCTGAAGGTTGAATTTCTTCTTCGTCCACTTCAAGCCCCACCAAAAATAACAGATATTACGTAGAATATGAAGCCGATGATTCCGATCACTATGGAACCAATACCACAAATCCTTGCCGTTTCTTTCAATTCATCAGCATCAGGTTTTCTTGCCACTAACAAAACGCGTTTATACTTAGTCAAAGTCTCTTTGATGTTTATTCTCATTCGATCACTCTTAGAATTTATTCTTCCCTCTAGATATAATTAATTTTATTAAAAAAATGTTTCATTACACGAACTCGATTCCAAGTTCTTTTTCAATTTCCTTTTTCCTTGGTTTGAACAATTTCTCCTCGACAAACTCTTCTTCAGATTTGATTCCGGTTACTATCAGTAGAGTCCTAACTGTGTCTCGAAGGTCTTTAGCAATCTGAGTACCCCAGATGATCTTAGCATCTGGTGACAACCTGCTGGAAACAGCCTCAACTATTTCTTGTGCCTCTCTTATCGTTATGTCAGGCCCGCCAGTCACGTTTATCAAGGCACCATCTGCCCCATCTATATCCAAAGACAAGAGCGGGTTTGTCAAAGCCTTTTCAACAGACTCTATTGCTCTATTCTCTGTGTCAGATTCACCCATACCTATCATCGCTAAGCCACCGTTTGCCATCACTGTCCTCACATCAGCCAAATCTAAGTTTATAAGGCCAGGCTTGGTTATCAGTTCTGTTATTCCTTTGACAGAGTTAACAAGAATCTCATCAGCAACTTTAAATGCCGTTGCTAGACTGACGTCAGGAACGATCTCAAGCAATTTATCGTTTGGTATGATTATGATGGTGTCAACGATCTTTCTTAAATTTTCCAAACCCTCTTTTGCATTCTTCATCCTCGTTTGTCCTTCCATCGCGAAGGGTAAGGTTATTACTCCTACAGTCAAAGCCCCGACCTTCTTGGCAACTTCTGCGATTATAGGACAAGAGCCTGTTCCAGTTCCTCCTCCAAGACCACAAGTGATGAACACTAAGTCACTGCCTTCTAAAATTTTTTTGATGTCATCCTTACTCTCCTTAGCAGCTTCCATACCAATCTTCGGGTCACCGCCAGCTCCTAATCCGCCAGTGATCTCTTTTCCTATCAGAACTTTGACATCAGCGTCAGAATACAAGAGATCTTGAGCATCCGCGTTGACGGCTATGGTCTCTGCACCAACGATACCAACTTCCATCATCCTTGTAATGGTATTGTTTCCGGCTCCACCAGTACCAACAACTTTAATGTTTGCTTTTCTTGATTCGAGAATTCTTTTTAGTTCTTCATCGATCTCATGTGTTTTTTTAATTCCTGATTTTTTGGTAATCGGCACGGCCATAATCGTTACCTCCAATTTTTATTATCGTTTAGTCATTACAAACTATTAAAAACTAAGAACAGTTAAACTTAAATCCTTATTGTTGGCTTTGCTTGTAGAAGTTTAAGTTCGGAATTTAAATAAATTTATAGTATGAAAATTCTATTTTCTGAAAAATGTCTAGAATTTTATCAGCCAGGACACCCCGAATCACCAGAAAGAATTAAAAGAACTTATGAGTTTCTAAAGAAGAAAAATTTTAAATTTATCGAACCAGAGCCCTGCAGTGAGGAGGATTTACTCTTGGTTCACACAAAGGACCATGTTGAAATGATAAAGAGTGGAAAATTTTATGATCCAGATACTCCAAACTTACCAAGAGTTTTTGAGTATGCAAGGTTGAGTGCTGGCTCTGCAATTCAAGCAATGGAGTTTGCTCTAGAAGATGAGAACTCTTTTTCTTTAATGAGACCCCCAGGGCATCACGTCGGTAGGAGCGGAAAAGCATTAGGAGCAACATCCCTCGGTTTCTGTTACTTCAATAACATTGCAATAGCAACAAAGAAGGCGCTAGCATTTGTTAGTAAGGTCGCCATAATTGATATTGACAATCATCATGGCAACGGCACGCAAGAAGTATTCCAAGGGAATGAAAAAGTTCTCTATGTTTCTCTTCACAAGCACCCCTTTTATCCTGGAACCGGGGAAAAATCTGAAAAAAATTGTTTGAATTATCCTTTAAGTTTTAAAACAACCGAAAAAATTTACCTTCAAACTTTAGACATTGCATTGACAGAAGTGAGAAATTTCAACCCCGACATGGTTGCAGTTTCGGCCGGGTTTGATGCGCACAAAGACGATCCTCTAACAGAGGGAGGTTTAGGTCTTAATTCTATATCTTACAGGAAAATTGGGAGGAAGATAGCAAGTTTGAAAAAACCAAGTTTTGCAGTTTTAGAGGGTGGTTATGGAGTAGAATTTCCAGAATGTGTTCATGAATTCTTGATTGGATATTCTAAAATTTCTGGTAAGCGTAAAGTTTAAATGTTTTAAACAACTTTCCTAAAACTGTTAAAAATACAGATATTGAAAGTAGAGAAAAGTGTAATTAAGTGAAAAATAAAGATAGGTTCAGTATCCTATTAGAAGAAGGATATAAAAATTTACCCGTAAGAAACAAATTGATGAATCATTTTTGAAAGATTAAAACACAACCCAGAAGAACTTAAGAAAGAGTTAAAGAATCAATGTTTAATATTCATCAACAAATCTAACTTTCTTTATTTCGCTTATCCATTTTTTAATCATATCAGCAATTGTTTTTCTCACGAACTTCGATGTATCTATTCTAATGTTTATTTCCACGAGTTCTTCCCCTAACTTTATATCCACATCCTTTTCATCAACCTGCAAACAATACTCCAGGATAGCAGCAATCTTTTCTTTTAAATCTGTTATCTCTTTTTCTATCTCAACTTCATACTCAAGTGTTTTTCCAGCCAAAGGGTGGTTAAAATCTACTCTTACTCTACCTCCAGATATTGACAAAATACGTCCTCTAACATTATTTATTGTGATGGGCATACCAGGATGAGGCGTTATTCCCTGTTTTTTGAATTCTGACATAGAAAGAAGTTTTATGAGCTTAGCGTCTCTCTCTCCAAAAGCATCTTCTGGTTTCACTGTTATCTTCTTCTTCTTCCCAACTTCCATTTCTTTTAATCCTTCTTCCAAACCCTTCACGACAAAATTGGCGCCGATTATGACAGGAATTGAGCCATACTTGATTTTTGGATTATAGATTCCTCCTTCCTTAGCTACATCTTCCCTCGTCGAGTCAAAAGTTTCATTGCTTTCACTTATTTTCCCCACATAATCTATGCGTATGAAATCTCCTTCTTTCATTTTTTCACGTTAGATTTAACATTTTATACGAGAATTTTAAATATTTTCTACTAAAAAGAAAAGTGTTACTACCATTAAGTATTTATCTTTTAACTTGAACAAAATTTCTAGGTGATGAGGGAATGCTGTTTGGCGAAGAGAGAGATTGGAAGGAATTGATGGAAGAAAAATCAAAAATAGAACTAGCAGAACTGATAGAAAAAGCTAAGAAACACAGGGCGGCATACCTACAAGCTGATGACGTGAAAGTCGCACAATTATGGGTTGCTTTAACAGAAGTATCTAAACAGCTGAAGGATACAGGATCCAAACTGGAAAGATTAGAAAACATAGCTAAAGGATTTGTTGAGATGGCTGAAATCGTGAAGAAAGAAACTTTGAGAGAAAGAGTGAGCGACGTATTCAAGCCGAAGACAAGCAAAGAGAGAGAGGCAGTGGATAAGATCGTCGATTCCTTGATGGAATTTTGATTGTTTTATTGCTGATTTAAAAAGATGAGGCGAGAAAGTTTTAGTTGTTAGAGTTTATTTTTCTTGGCATTTTTTACATGTTCCAGTCCTTGGGTTGATGCAGTTCACACAAACACGACTACCGCAAAACACGCAGATCATCAATGCACGACTAATATTCCCACAAACTTGACAAGATCCTGTCAAGGGCATATACACTATTTAATAATTAATTGTTACTTTTTAATTAATGCTTAAACCCATAAAACGATTATTACAAGAGGAGTTTAAAGACCGACTTTCTGAAAAAGAATTGTCTTTATTACCTTCTAGCTATCAGAAAATCGGGAACATAGTTATCATCAACTTGAAGAGAGAGTTATGGAAGTATGATAAGAAAATTGGTATAACAATCTTGGAAAAAATTCCTGATACGAAAACTGTTTGTAGGAGGAAAGGATTCATAACAACGCGATACAGAAAGCCTGCTCTGAAAGTAATTGCTGGAGAGAAAAAAACTGAGACTGTGCATAAAGAACATGGAATCCTTTACAAGTTGGATGTCAACGAGATAATGTTCGCTAAAGGCAACTTGGACGAGAGAAAGAGAATATCAAAACTAGTAAAGAAGGATGAAGTTGTTGTGGATATGTTTGCTGGTATAGGTTATTTTAGTATTCCTCTCGCAAAAACATCGAAGCCAAAAGTCTATTCAATCGAAATTAACCCCAAAGCATATCATTATCTTCTAGAGAACATCAAGCTGAACAAAGTTGAAGATAAAATCGTTCCTCTACTTGGGGATTGTGTTATCGAGATTCCTAAGCTTGGAAGAATCGCTGACAGAGTTATCATGGGATTGTTGCCCTCTTGTAAAGAGTATTTGATGGATGCGATGAAAGTCGTTAAACCGAATGGAATCATACATTATCATGGTACTGCTAAGGATTGGAGGGAATTGTTTGGGGATATAAAGACTGCTGCTGATATTGAAGGATTTAAAGTTGAATTAATCGGGAAAATTAGAGTAAAATCTTATGCTCCGAAAGTTTATCATTGGGTTTTGGATTGTAGGATAATTTAAAGTTATATTGATAAAACAAAATATTCTTATGATGAGACAAACAGCGATAAAAGCAGCAAAAGAAGCTGGAAAGATAATCATGCAATCGTTCAAGAGAAGTCTAACGGTTAAACATAAAAATGTTGTTGAACTCTTGACAAAAGTTGATACAGATTCTGAAAGAAAGATAATTTCGATAATTAAAGAAGAATATCCCGACCATGAGATATTCTCAGAGGAAACTTCTAACAAAAAAATGAGTTCAGATGATTTGTGGATCATAGATCCTCTAGATGGAACCACAAACTATGTTCATCGATTCCCTTTCTTCTGTGTCTCAATAGCTTATTCTCATAAGAATAATGTAGTCTTGGGCGTCGTTTTCGATCCGTTAAGGGATGAGTTATTTTTTGCAGAAAAGAACAAAGGCGCATTCCTCAACGATCAAAAGATAAAAGTGTCAGACATAGAGCAGTTATCAGACGCTTTGTTAGCAACAGGCTTTGCGTACGAAAGAGGAAGTATAATGAAGAAGAATCTAGAGAAAATCGAGAAATTCTTATCTTCAGGCATACATGGAATAAGAAGGACTGGTTCTGCAGCTATCGATCTGTGTCATGTCGCTTGTGGGAAAGCTGATGGTTACTGGGAATACCACCTAAAACAATGGGATCATGCTGCCGGTTCTTTAATTGTTACAGAAGCTGGGGGAAAAATCACCAAGATAAACGGGGAAGATTATGAAGTGTTTAAAAACGATATTGTAGCTTCAAATTCTAAGATTCATGAACAAATGCTTAAAATCTTAAGATAAGAAAGTGTTAGCCGAATCTGTAATTAAAAACATATAGAAAAAAAAGCGAGCGAGTTCATACGAGTGATGGTAGCGCAGAAATTTTTACGAGCGGGATTTTATTTACAGGGATAGCCTTCAAATGGACTATACCACGTTAATCCGGCAAAACCAAGCGAGTTAGCAAACCAAAATTTATTCATATTTCTGCAATATTCTACCTTTCTCCAAGGACAATCTCCACAACCATATGCAAAAAGGTGGAATACACTTTATGAAATTAGAAAAGATTAATAATATGATAGGATTATCTACAATAGGGTGGATTAAAAGAAAAAGACTTAGTCTAAAAAGTCCTCATTTTTAATTTTTTGTGGTAAATAAGTCTCAGTCATGAATTTTAATCCGCGTCCAGAAAGTGCTTCCAATTCAGCTTTTATTTTTCTTTCAATTAGAGATTTTAATAACCTTTGCCATTCTTTACTTTTAAACCATTCATACTTCAACATTTCTCGTGCTCTTTTTATATCAACTTCCTTCGCCTTGATTGTGAAATTATGAAGTTTAAAATTATCTATGTCGTCCATTGTTAATCCTAAAAATTTTGCTTTTGGCGTTCCCAATCTATCACTAACGTGTGCAAGACTAATAGAACCATATTTTATCACGGAATAAATATAAAAACCAAAGGCGTCCATATCACACATTACGTATACGGGGAGATCGAATTCCATACTTAATCTTTGAATAAATCTTCTTACCCCTCTTGCTGCTTGTCCCTGACTAGTTACCAATACACAGTTCTGTTTTTGCCAGAACTTATCTTCGTGTACTCTTTCGAACGCCGCATTTTTTTCTAAGACAAGAATATAATCAGCTTTTACTTTCTTAAATTTCATATCTTCTACATTTGATGGAATCGCTAACCCACCAGTACCTAACTTAGATAAATCAATTGTATCACCTCTGTCTTCAATTATAAGATTTCCCGCTGCCCTCCCGCGAACATCTGCATTAAGGTGTAATTGTTCTCGTAAAACATCGAGTGCAACTTCCAAATCCACAACTATTGGATCAGATTCACTCTGTTCATCGAACGTGTTCTCATTAGAGTTCGGAAAAGTCTTCTTCAACGCGTAAAAGAGGTCCCTTAGACTCGTGTGAATTCCCTCTTCTTGCAACTCCTTACAGAAAGCTGCAATCATCATAGTCTGTGTGAAAGTCTTAGCATGAGCAACGTTGAACAAGAATCTTTTAGAGACTTTATTACCGAGAGTCAGCTGTTTAGATTTTTCATCGTAAATAACGTTAGATAAAGACCTCACAGGGATATCTATATCAGGATTCTTCCCGGCGTTTATATCGTTCAGAACATCTTCACCCAGCATTTCCAGTTTCTTCTTTACCTCTACCATCTACAATCACCTCAGTACTCTTTTTAATCATACTCATCAATTTATTTAAAATCGGTTCAGGTTTTTTGTTCGTCAGCTTAGCTATGGCATTCGCGACTTCTGGGAGGTATCTGTCGAATATCTCCCTCCTCCTCTGTTGCATCTCCATCCTTTTCTTGCCAGAGATATGACGCTGTAATTGCCTACCTACCTCTTGCAGAGCAAGCTTGATCTCTTTGATTATAACAGGATAGGATGCTATCGCTTGTTTGCTCTCAGATATGTAAGGAACCCAGACAGAAGCCAGATGAACCATGATAACGGCTGGCCCAACTGGTATACTTCTTCCGGACTGTGCTAAACCATACCTGCGCCAGTCTGTTGTGATTATCGCTTTTGTTATCGCACAATCTCCTTCTTGGTACAACAAAGGCACTCTGTTCGTGAACCTTAATATCTTTACAGGACCCTCTTGTGGCAGTTCTCCACCATAGGCAACCCCGACCTCAACTTGGAAAGGGTTTCCTCTGTAGACTTCTGGTGGTCTTGTGACTGCAGTATAAAATTCTGCTTTGAATTCCTTTTGTAAACCTTTAGTGATCAGATCTTCACCTAAAGGCGAAAGACAGTCTGTTGGTGGTCTGATTAACTTGACCTTCTGCATAGCCTTGAATAGCTTTTCTGAATCTCCTATATCAAGCCTTTGTGGGCTAATTCTTGGGTCTATTCCAGCTAGGTTGCAAATCTCCTTAGCAGTTCCAATGCCAATCCTCGAAAAGTCGTTGGTTAAAAAGGAGGCAATAGTCCTTGATCTTGTGGATTTTAACATTCTTCTCAGTATACCCAGTTCAATGCCATGAGGATGGGGCATTATTTCTTTTGGCAGTGGTGGCATTTCATTCACACTTCTCAAAAACTCTAACCTACTATTCGGTCCTTCGAAGATTATCTCAGCATAAGGGTTTGCGATGGCAACTTGTTTTAGATACTCAGGTACTGACTGTCTACTCTCTACGTATCTTCCTTCTACCTCCATCTCAATCTTAACCCCATGCCAGATTTTACCGTCTTCTATCAATTTATGAGAGACTATTTCAGGTTCATTCTTCTTAACATCGATCATTAGCTCATAATAGGATGTTTTTCCGTTTCCTATACTCGATATTATCGTGGTAGGTTTTCCAGTCGTTAATTGAGAGTAGAGTATCGCACCAGACCCGCCAATGCCTTGAGTCCCTCTTGATTGTCTCAGTTTGAAGAACTTACTACCGTACAAGAGTTTTCCCAAAGTTAAAGGAATCTGCTTGTCAGTCAGACCAGGACCATTGTCCTTTACCATCACTTCGAACCTGTCTACTCCATTAGGTTTTACTTCAACCCATATTCTTGGTAAAATTCTTGCTTCTTCTGTGGCATCCAGGCTATTGTCTACCAATTCCTTCACGACAGTTAACAAAGCTCTAGTAGGATTATCGTAACCGAGCAAATGTCTGTTCTTCTCGAAGAATTCGGATACGGAAATCTCTTTCTGTTCTTTTACCATTTCTTCAGCGATTTTTACTATATCTTCCATAACCATTCAATCACCTATGGATTTTCTCTCCAACCACCTGTATAAGGTTTGGTGAGTGCAACCTTGAATTATCTTCATTATTGCTTCTTTAGCTATGTTAATTTTATCCCATTTACCTATTATACCTACTGTTTTACCAAAAATACACAATTTTACGTCTGTATATTTCTCCAAGTATCTCTTCGTTTTACCACCTGTTCCGATTATCCGGCCTTTCAACGTCGTCATTCTTTCTTTTGATTTGGTGAATTCTGAAAGGCTAATTATCTCTAAACCATACTCATCTTCCAAGAGATAAAGACAATCATCCACATCAAAACCCCGTCCAAACGCCTTTAAAACTTGTTTTGTCTGGTATACATCGAAGCTCTCTCCCTCTATGGATACATCATCGTTGAATTCGATCTTGGTGTTAGTGAATTTTTCTATTTTCTCTTTTATTTTCTTATTTTTTTTTAAAATTTTCTTTCTTTCTTCTGGTATTTTTATAAAATCTTTCATTTACTCACTTTTTGATTTAATAAGCTTAATTAATTCGTTAAAAATATCTTCTGAGTCTTTTATTGCTATATTTAATTTGGAAAAATAAGCATTTATATTTCTTATATCTTTTTTCAGCAGTTCTAGGGCCATTTGGTTTTTTACAGTAGTTCCGTGGCTGAGATCGATGAAGTAAGGCTTATCCAAAAGGAGGATGTTGTATGCACTCAAATCTCCATGGATTAATCCACTTTTTACCAGTTTTTTCAGGTTTTCCAATACAAGTTCGTAACCATCTCCAGGATTTTCTAGGCGAACATCCACCAATCTTGGAGCAACTTCACCACTCTCACCTATAAAACTCATTATAAGAACGTTTTCCATGAAATACAATGGCTTAGGACAATCTACCCCAGCTTCATGAGCCATCTTCAAATTTTTAAATTCTCTTTGGCACCACAGGTTGACTATAATCCTTTTATTCTTCTTTAAGCCATAGAACCGTTGGTCACCGATTAGATGCTTCCACATAGATTTGAAATCGCATGCCTCAGTACGGTAAACTTTTATCGCAACCCAATCTTTCTTTTTTGTTAAACCCGATAGGATTACACTCTCTTTCCCCTCCTTTACCAAGGACTGAACAGATATACCTTTCTTGTTGGTCAGCCTATACAAAACTAAGAGAGTTCGTTCGTCAAAAACTCCGTGGAAAATCTTGAATTCTTTGTAGTATTCGCGTTTATGTTTTCTCTTGAGTACCATAATACCAGGAATAGGAAAAACAATTTAAATCTGTTTATTCGACAGTGATGTTCTTCAAGTAACCCTTCTTTTCTAACCATTTTGCTTGCGTTTTTGTGTACCTCCATATCACATCCGCTCTCTTATCCGACATAACTTTCCATGGTTGTATTATGATGAGGTCGCCAACGCTTATCCATACTCTCTTTCTCAACTTTCCTGGTATTCTAACTATTCTTTCTTTTCCATCGTCGCATCGTACTCGAAGCTTGTCAGAACCAAGCATTAGTTCCACTAGACCCAAGACTTCTCCTTCTTTGGGAATTCTAGTCCTTGCTATCTCTTCTTCTTCTGTTAGTATCTCTCTTCCCTTCAGATAAACACCTATTAATAACTGTCAGTCGAAGATTTAAAAACTAACTCAGATGTTCTTATAGTATGGGAATTTGGATTTTAAGGTTAGGCCATAGGAGAGTGAGGGATCAAAGGATCACTTCACACTGTGCTCTGGTTGCGAGAGCTTTTGGAGCTAAAGGTATAACTTATTCTGGCGAGAAAGACGAAAACTTGGAAAAAAGTATAAGAAAAGTCGTTGAAAAATGGGGAGGACCTTTTGAGATTAGATATGAAAAGAACCAAAAAAAAATCATAAAAGATTGGAAAGGAAAGATTGTACACTTGACTATGTACGGGTTACCAATCCAAGATGTTATTAACGAAATAAAAGGATGTAAAAAAGATTTATTAGTGATAATTGGTTCTCAACGCGTACCTGGGAAAGTTTACAATTTATCAAACTGGAACGTTGCTGTTACAAATCAACCACATTCCGAAGTTGCTAGTCTGGCTGTATTTTTGGATAAATTTTTTGGAGGAATGGAATTGGAAAAAGAATTTGAAAATAAAAAAATCAAGATAATTCCTCTGAAACGTGGAAAGAAAGTCTTAAAAGTTTAACTATCTTCAACTAAGTTCATGTTAAAATTCATTTCACATGTACACACAATTTATTCCACTGATGGTTGGCATAATCCAGATTGCGTACTTAAATATGCAATTAAAAACGATGTTTACGTAGAATTACTGGCACACAACCATTGGGCTTGGACAAAACTTTATCCTAGAGTATTTAAGTCAGAACGGATTATAGCCGGGATTGAGTTCAGGTTTGGTGGGACAGACGTTATAGCTTGTGGTGATAATTTAGGGGAACTGGCAAAGGATAAGAGGTTTCAAATTTTAAAACTTAAGACAAAAAGAAGGCTTAACGTGTCCTTAGAAGAAGGAATTGAAATTTTGAGGAAAAATAGTGTTGAGTATATATACCTTCCTCATCCTACATTCCCTATTGCTGGCATTCCTAAAAAAGATTACGATTATTTGATTCCAAAGATTGATGGAATTGAAGTTTGGAACGGTTTAATCTCGTTGTTTCCTTTTTATAATATGAAGGCCTTAAATTTAGCAGAAAAGTTCCATAAAACAAAAATTGCTGGTATAGATGGACACCTTGGAGATGCACCGTTAAAATCTTGTTATAATTTAGTTGAAGCTAATTCTAAGGATGAAATATATGAAGCGGTTAGGAAAAACAGATTAAAACCCCATATAAACCCGCTTTACCCAATTTTATCAGCTCAAGATTACGGCGTCTTAGCCTTTTTAATTTTGAGAGATTTTTTAAACCCGAGTTCGAATATCAAACCATCTAATTTTATTTCCCTAATAAAACAACTCTACTAGGTTTAAATTCATCTTTAATTTCGTAACAAGTAAATTTAGACAATTTTCGTGCAAAATCTACTATCTCTTCATGGAAAGGCATTGATTCCATCGGAAGTCTTTTTTGACTTTCTCCTACACGAACAAATCCTTTTGGTTCCAAGAAATCGGGTTCAGCCTTTAATATCAATTTGGCGTACTTTTCTGGATCCTTCATGTTTAACCCCTTTACCAACGTTAATCTGATTACAGTCCTGCAACTGAAGCTTTTCATCAACTCTAAACTCTCGTTCATCCTTTTCCAACCATCTTTAACCAGAGGATGGTCGACTCTCATGTAAGTTTCTTTATCTGGAACACAGAGAGAAATGTAAAGGTTTGTCGGTTCAACTTCTAGGGTTTTTAACTTTTCTGGAGACGTACCTTTTGTGACGAGGAATGTCGAGAATCCTCTCTTGTGGAATTCTTCTAATAATTCAGAAATTTTTGGGTAGAGTATGCTGTCACCAATCAAACTTAAAGCAGCATTCGTTGGGTTTTGCGCCTCTTTCCATTTTTTCTTATCAACTTTTATATTTCCTTTAAAACCAGTTAAAAGAAGTCTTTGAGTTCGGATCAATTCATCGATTATCCCAGAAGGTTCATCAATTTTTTTAATATCCATTCCTCTTTCAAAAGGGTGGAATGTACGCCAACAGTATATACATCTGTTAAGACAAGATAGACTGACTGTGCATTGCAAACATCTGTGACTTTCAACCCCATACCATTTTTCTTTGAAACAGAATCTGTTATGTCTTAAACTCTCTTTAGTCCAGCGACAAATTTTAACTGCACTGTGTTGGTTTTTTCCGACTATCCTATAACCCTGTTTGTAATACAAATCCAAGAATTTCTTCTGAATTTTTGATTCTGACATATTCTATATCTTAATAAGGCTGAATTATAAATATGAGATGAACATGTGGTAACCCGGCGTGGATTTGCTGATGGTATCTTTAAAAACATATAAAAATCAAAAATTACTCATGAAGGAAAAAAAGAGACAGATTTGACACCTCTGCTGATTATATTCATAATCATTGTTGGTATAATAATCCTGGTACTTGCTAATTTCACGTGAGAACATGGAAAAGGATGATATAATAGTCTCAATAATCATTGTTTTGGTCATATTATACGTGTTGTAGTATTTACTTGCACACTCACCAGAATATCCTTCTTTTTCTGATCTTTTCACGGTATGGGAACACTTACCGCAATTGGTTTGCTGCTAAACAGGATATATACGAGGATCGATCGTTTAGAGGACAGGATAAACTCAAAAATTGATTCTGACAAAGGAAATAAACAGGTTGCGATAAAAGTTTAGTTACTTAAAAGGACAGAAAAGCAAGAGATAATTGTTTCATAAAGCTTCAATTTCTATCGTAGATTAAGGAATTTACACCATAATAATCCCAATTTTTTAAAAAAATTTAAACTTTCGGTAAAACTCCAATTTCTATTGTTTCACTCTCAGAAACACACTTCGATTTGACTTCTACATCAAGATAATATTTTCCCTCATTACCGAGATCAGGACTGACATACAAGAACAATGTTTTAGATTCTTCTGATTTTAAACTGAAAGTAGTTGGTTTTATTGCAGTCCATTCAGGTCCTTTCAAAGAAACTTCATACCTATCGCCAAAACTACCAGCATTTATCGCCCTTATCTTCAACAGTTGTCCTTTCCCAACTTCTGTGTCAAGTTTCTTCTCATCTGGAAACAAAAAGAGAGAATAACCTTCGCAGTTCATCCTTATTGGAAATAAATCTGAAAGACTTATCGCGAAACCGAAGATGATTATCAGAATCGCTATTATCGTAAACAGGAATGCAAGAAAACTATTGAATTTCATGATATCACCTAGAAGTATTGCATCAGAACATAGATCAGATCAAGGATTCCGATAATAAGTCCTGTTATTACGATGAATAAACCTAAATTTGATTTAATCTTAGCTTCTACCGCAACAGCTAAAAAAATGAAGAAACTCGCAAGTAGTAAGATTCTTTCTATCAAGGAATCACCTCATAACAACCAAGTAGATGATGATGAGAATTATTATCACTATTATTATGGAGATCAACAATGATCTGAAGACCTTGTTCTCCCAAAGAGCTGCAATCGCTTCGCCAGTAGGTATTTCTATTGGTACAGTCGTCACATTCACTGGAATCGTTGTTTCTTCTACTGTTGTTGTAACGTTTTCTACCATTGTTGTTACCGCTTCAACTGTTGTAGTGGTTATCAATTCCTTTTTTGGCAAAACTTCTATCTTTAATTCCTCTGTGTCTTGACTGTTATCAGACTTTGCAGTCAAGTTCACGTAATAAACTCCCTTTGCCCCGTATTCTGGGCTGTAATAAGCGTAGATATCTTTCGATTCGTTCGAAGTCAAACTTACTTCCTCTGGCCTTATCGAAGACCATATCACATCGGATATAATCTTGAAAACATCTGACATTAAACCAATGTTAGTTACTTTTCCTCTTATAAGCTTACCTTTCCCACTCTCGATCTGGAACTCTTTCTCTTCAACAGTTAAGTCAACACCATAACATTTGATGACAACGAACCTTATAGTTCCTTCTTTCTTCACGAATTCAGAAGTTACAGTGAAGCCAATCTCATAAGTTCCCTCAGCTTCTTGGTAGAAGTCTAGTGCCAAAACTTTCGATTCTCCAGGCCCAAGAGAAACATTCATAGAGTAGTTTAAATCCTCTATAGTTAGAGTGTACATGTCAGCCTTGAGTCCAGTGTTCTTGATGGTTATCTCAAAAGTTTTTGATTTTCCAGCACAAGCTTGCACTTCTTTTGGGAACGTAACTTCGACATCATAACACTTTACCACTTGTACTTTAGTCGAAGCTACAGACCTTGCATAGCTTGTGGTTGACTTGGCCTCTACTTCAAGAGTGTACATACCTAAAGCCACATCAACAGGACTCAACTTTATAGTAACATTACTCGTTTTACCCGGGTTGATCGTGACTACTTCTTCTGGTAACTTAGCAAAGGCAGCCGCATCTCCCGATGCTATGAAAGTAACATCTTCAGTGTAATTACCAGTATTCTCAAGAATGCCGATGATTTTCACTTCTTCACCTAAACAAACAGTGACATTTTTTGGCATCGTCAGTTTTATCACATGGTCGGGAACCACGAAAAGAGTGAAAGTATCTGTGGCATTAGCCTTTCCTATCAGAGAAACAGAACCATTGTAGCGGGGAGCATATTCTTTCTCATAACAGTAAGGAGTTATGAACAAGTATGCCTTATCTGTTTTTCCTGCAGCTACAGTAATCGATTCATGACTCAGAGTATACCAAGTTTCAGGAATACCGCTCACTTCAACAGTATAAGTATCCTCCAATTCACCTAAGTTTTTAACGTCTATATCAAAAGTTGCAATACCACAGGGTTTTGTTGTTATCGTTTTAGGTAATACGGCAACTGACACATTATAATCAACTGCAAAAACAGGGTTAAGAACAAAAACGAAGGCTACCAACACAGACAGATATAGTTTGTAGTTCATAATCATCAAAATATATGATAAGCGATAAAAGATTTAACCATTTTTGAGAAAAATTTATATTGTTAACGGAACTAAAATAGAAAACCTTGCCACTTTAGAGTTAAAACATGATAAGATTAAAAACATTGGAAGAAAATATTGATTTAATTCAGCCTCGATGGCTCAGTCCGGTAGAGCAGCTGACTTGTACCTGATCTTTCGATAAAAAGATGAGAGAAAGAGATCAGCGGGTCGGGGGTTCAAATCCCTCTCGAGGCTCAAAAAGAAAACTTTATTCTATTTTGTAGAAGATCTATCTGATTCTAGTTTCACTCATCCTTATTTAAATTTATTACTCCTGAAAAGGTATTAACCAACGACTGATACTTCTCTTTCCATTCCTTCCTTAAATCTTCTCAAGTTTAAAGTATCTATTGACAAGGAAGGTTTACCATCTACGATATTGTCTGACGATATTCAAGTGTTTGAATGCAGGAATGTATTTTGTCGACATACGTGCCATGTGCTTTACGAAGTGAAGGCTCGAGTCGATGTTGTAGCTAGATGGTTCGTTTGGGTCTCCCCATCCACCAACCCCAACTTTTTCTGCAATCGAATATTCTGTTTGAATTGTTCCACTTCATGCTTTGTGTGTGCAAGTACTAAGTATCCACCTTGATCATACTCAATATGGTAATCCTTCTGTAGCTTCTCAAAAAATTTTAACGTACCCATTGCCAATCGAATGTTCTCTTCCGTACTCCATTGTTGACGTATACCACATCTTCCAGTCGCTCCACTAGCTAGGTATTTTTTTCGAATACCATCAACTTTCATTAGACATGAAGAACATTTCCCTATAGCACAAAAGATAATTTCAAAAGTTAATCAGTCAAATAATAAAACATGGAAGAACAACTCATACCAATTGGCTTTTTTGTGATTTTAGTAGGAATAGTGATAATTATTATTGGAACTTTCTTGGCTGTTTTAAAATCAAAACAAACAAAAGTGGAATGGGGATTCGGTGGGATACTATGGTTCATACCTTTCGGTTATTGGTCAAGTAAAAGAATGATGTATTTTGTTATCGTTTCTTTAGTGATACTTTCCATCCTATTCTTTGTTCTTACTAAGAAATTAATTTAAATCCTTCCAATCATTCTTATTTTAGGTGATTTCATGGGTAAAGGTTCAGGTTACGGTAAGGTCATACTCTTCGGAGAACAATTCGTTGTTCATGGAGTTCCTGGTATAGTGTCTGCAATACATTTAACTACTGATGCTGAAGTCCGAAAAATCGAAACTCCTGGCGTCAATATAATAGATGAAAGAAAGGGAGCAAAGGGTTACACTGAGAAGAAAAGAGCCCAACAAAAAGAATCGATCGATAGGATGCTCAAAGTGATGGGGTTAG
Source organism: Candidatus Aenigmatarchaeota archaeon (assembly GCA_030018415.1). Classification (GTDB taxonomy): domain Archaea; phylum Aenigmatarchaeota; class Aenigmatarchaeia; order CG10238-14; family CG10238-14; genus JASEGC01. The sequence continues at coordinate 256,914 of JASEGC010000001.1, read as the reverse complement.
ACGAAAAAGTTTCTTTAGAAATCTGGTTGGGCGGCAATCTTCCTGGGTTCAGCGGCATTGGTGCTTCTGCAGCCAGTAGTGTGGCAATAGCAAGAGCGATGTCAGAAGAATTCGGACTTAATTTATCAGATAAAAGAATTAATGAAATCGCTTTTGAAGCTGAAAAGGCTTATGCCGGTACACCGTCTGGCATCGATAACACTGCCGCAACTTTTGGAGGATTGATTTGGTTCAAGAAAAACATGAGTGGTCCTGATACAATCGAGAGATTGAAGATAAAAGAACCAATCGAGATAATCATAGCTGATTCGGGTGTTGTGGCTGATACTAAAGAGATGGTTCTAGGGGTTGCTGAAAGGAAGAAAAAATATCCTGAAAAGTATGACAGGATTTTTAAACAAGAAGAAGAGTTAGTTGTTAAAGCAAGAAAAGCTCTGGAAGATTTTGATTTGAGAAGAGTCGGAAAATTGATGAATGACAATCATCGTCTTTTGCAGGAGATAGAAGTTTCTTGTAAAGAGTTGGATTATTTAGTTGACCTTGCTAAAAAGAATGGTGCGTATGGAGCGAAGTTGACTGGTGGCGGGGGAGGTGGCTGTATAGTCGCTTTGACACCAGGGAAAAAATTACAAGGGAAAGTTGCGAAGGCGATAGAGAGAGAAGGGTTCAAAGTCTTGAGGACAAAAGTTGGTGTACAAAAATCCATTTAATTCCTATCATCTGGAAATTGGAATACTCAATAGGTTTAAATCTTTAATAATATCCTTAGTAGTTCCGAAAGTTGATAGACCGTCAACTAGATTTTCAATTTCAGTTTATAAAGATTTCAATTAAGTTGAGACTGCTCGTAGAGCATCAAAATTTTGAACTAGATATTGGAACAAAAAGCTTTCGGTAATAGAGCCTTCAATATTATTTTCTTGCATATATTGCAAAAGAAGATTTCTGCTTTCCTTGTCAATTGGTATATCGCATACTTTGTATATCATTTCACTAGCTCTGATACAATAATCACAAGAACTTACAAATGACTTAAGATTATCATCCACAGAACGATATCCGTAATAAATATCATCTCTATAAAGGGAGACGAGCCACCAATAAGGTTTTCTGTTAGTCCCATACAATATTGCTGTTTGATCGCCAACCTTAAGAGAGTTAAAACACGTCAATTGACTCGAGATTTCTTTTATATCATCGTCACATGTTTCAGCACAATTATCTAAGTCAGCAAAAAATCCACAAAGGTTAATTCCTTGTGTGCATTCTTCATTGATACAACACATAAGACATTCTTTTTCGGTGCTTGTCTCATTGTAGAAATATCCTCTAGTAATCGTAATGTTATTGGCTTTGCCATAAGCATTACAATATATAGTGGCATCCACATCATCACTTTTTATTTCAAAAGATTGTTTAGGGTCTGTTACCTCTTTTGTTATCATACCGGAAGGTCTGAAACATACCTTTTCTAGTAAAGGCAGTTTAAAGGTTCCTTCTTGAGTCTCGTTAGTCTCTGGCTGAGCTCTCCTGTATGTCGCACAGGGAGACATACAACCTTCTACACAGTCTTTAAACGTATAATTTTCATAACGACTACTGATATAAGGGATTGTGCTATCTATACTGTCTTCAACAATCTTTTTGGCTCCTTCCTCGGTCAGTTGTGTTTGTTTTGTTACGGGATAAATATCTGTTAAATTAACTATCTCCTTAACTTGGTCTTCTGTAAGGACTTTATCGTAAAAAGTCTCACGAGTAGTTTCATTTAAAAACTGCGCCACAAAATAAAGTTTTCTTCCAGTATCGGTATCTACGGTGAATAACCAACCTCTTAATGGAAGAGCGCCAACAGTACCAGAAAGTTTATATGGAGTACAAGTATTCTCTAAGCAAATGCCATAGCAGTAATAATAACCTCCACCAAGTGTATATCCTTGTATTTTAAATCCTATACAATCGCATTTTTCATAAGTAGCTTCAAGGGAGGTCCCCCAATTACCACACTTCTTTGGATAAAAGAATGCTACTAGGGCAATTATGAGTATTAATAAAAGTACGATTAATTTCATTTTCATATAAATCATTCTACTGTTAGATAATAATTTCCAAGCCATAAATTTAAATATACTGCAGTTTTTGTTTGGTTTTTACCAAATAATCTTAAAAAGCATCCTTTACACTTTTATTGATCCTGGATAATAATCTCTTTTCTGAATTTCCTGAAATTTTGCTTAGTCATAACTAGACTCATTTCTAAATTTTTGTTAAAAATTACTTTCATGTTATTAATTCTGTATGATAATCTTCTAATTTGAATGTAGATTTTGTAATTTTTCTTTTCAGTTTTGAAAAAGATTAAGTTTAACTGACAAAAGATTTATCAACTTTCGGATCTACTGATCCTTGTAATCAGGTAGACGTACGAGCTATGAGTTTCATAGAGTAAAAGAACCAGAAAAAGTTTCATATCAAAAAGACCTATTTCGTTTTCATAGAGTTTTAGAGCCAGAAGGTCTTGTAACTCAAGGATCATTCAACAATATTAATAATAGGTTGTGGGAAGGCCAGTCGAACAGCCATGTCTGCGATAAGGAAGGTTGCACCTCACTGTTGTATGATAGGAATAGATTATAGTGATGCTCAATTAGATCTTACAAATGAATTAGGGCACACGGATTATTTATTAAAGATGGATGCGGCCCACCAAGAAAAAGTGTATCATAAAATTGAAAAAATAAGACAGGGAAGGCTTTGTGATTTGGTAATAAATTGTGTAACTTCTGAAAATACGGAAAGATTTTATTTTTCGGCATGCGGACAAGGTTTGATAAAGCATCTCTCGGTACTGATACGATAGGTAAAGACGTTGAAATGATAATAGGGAATGGGATTGCTGAGAATCAAGCTGAAGAAACATTCAGTTTATGAGAGAAGATAAGAATCCTGAAGCGTATTTACGAAAGACCTTATGGGAGTTAGAAAGATTTCATAAAAATTTTCAGTATGAAGACTGTACTATTTGGGTTGCAAACCCATAAACTTTTCAAAAATCAATATAAACCAAGGAGCATATTTCTCAGGATTTTTTTTCATATCTTTTTCCAATTCTTTTAAGTCTATATATTTGTATTCAGAAATTTCTTTTTTATTTGGGAACACTTCGTTAATTCCTTTTGCAACCAAGACGGCATTGATTTCATTTTCAGACCCTATATCCTTATATTGTGCTTGGTATCTGATTTTGAACAAGAATTTCAGACCATCGCATTTTATACCAAGTTCATCTGGGCATCTTCTTCTAGCAGCATCTTCATAACTTTCTCCTTCGTGGAGATGACTACTAATAGAGCCATCCCAAATATTTGGCCATAGCATTTTCTCTTTACTTCTTTTAGTTATCAACAACTCATTCTTGTCGTTAAAGACCATTAAAGTAAAAGCTCTGTGAAGTATTCCGTTACCAAGATGACACTTAACCTTCTCTTCTTTTCCGACTACATTATCCTTTTCATCTATTATCAAAATGTACTCTGGCATTTCCATCCCTTGAAGATTAAAGTTAATAGGTTTATAAAACTTTTATTATCTCAGAACAGATGTATTTTTAAATAATTACTTCTTATAAAAAAGACTGTGGTTTAATGGGTAAAGATGAAGAATTAGTAGAAAAATTGATGAAAGGCAAGATAAAATTGCGTGAAGTTGAAAATTATACTAAAGACAGTAATGAAGCCACGAAAATTAGAAGGATTTTCTTAGAAAAAAAATACAAGGTTAAACTAGAAAACATTGGAAAGACTACAATCGATTTTAACGATGCTCTAAACAGAAATATAGAGAACCCTGTTGGAGCTACTCAAGTACCTCTAGGTTTTGCTGGAGAACTGAAAGTCAACGGTGATTATGCCAAAGGATTTTATCCAATATTGTTAGCAACGACCGAAGGTAGACTCGTTGCTGGTACGGCAAGAGGAATAAAAATCTTCAACATGGCTGGTGGAATAAACACAGTTATATTAAAAGAAGGCATGGCAAGGGATGTACTTGTCAGAACAAAATCTGCCAGAGATTCTTACAAACTCATAAGATGGGCTCAGAGCGAAGAGGCATTCAAGTTCTTCTCGGATGAATTCTTGAAATCTAACATTTTTTTAAAATTAAAAGAAGTGAAGGCATACACAGCCGGAAGATACGTTCATATTCGATTCAAATCTGGTTCTGGGGCAGCTATGGGAATGAACATGATAACGATCGCATCGAAGTCAGCAGTAGATGCTATGATTCCCAAAATCAAGAAAGAATTGGGTTTAGACGTGACACTCATCAGCGAATCCGGGAACATGTGCACGGACAAGAAAGCTGCCTACATCGATGTGCTAGAAGGAAGAGGCGTTTCTGTGATAGCAGATGCGGTAATTCCCAGAAAAATTATCAAAGAAGAATTCAGGGTTGAACCCGAGAGGATTGTTGAATTAAACAAAGCTAAATGTTTACAGGGTTCAGCCTTGGCAGGATCTCATGGTTTCAACGCACATATAGGAAATGTCCTTGCCGCGATGTACATAGCGCATGGTCAAGACCCAGCACAAATCACAGAAGGTACTCAAGCTATAACTGATGCAGCAGTCGTTGATGGAGATTTGTATGTTTCATGCTACATCCCAGCTTTAGAAGTTGGGACTTATGGTGGTGGTACGAAGAGAGAAACTCAACAAGAAGCATTGAAACTCCTAGGTTTATACGGAGAAGGAGATGAAACTGGAAAGACAAAATTTGCTTTTGCAGAAGTAGTGGCTGCAGCATGTCTAGCATCTGAAATAAACCTTCATGCGATTGAAGCTGCTGGAGAATTATCAAAGACTCATGGAAGTTTGAAGAGAGGATAGGATGAAAGTTGTTGTTGCTATTACTGGCGCCTCAGGTTCTATTGTCGGTGTAAGACTAATCGAAGAATTAAAAAATAGAAAAATTGAGACAATAACACTCATCTCAAGCAGCGGAAAAAAAGTTTTAAAAGAGGAAATCGGTAAAGATCTAAAACCAGACTACGAAGAAGATGATATTTTTTCTCCTTTCGCAAGTAGTTCGCAAAAAATTGACGCTTATGTAATTTGTCCTTGTTCTATGAAAACATTATCTGCTGTTGCAAACGGATATTCCAATAATCTGATAACAAGATTAGCAGATATTTGTTTTAGAATGAGAAAAAAAATTATTTTTTGTATTAGAGAAACCCCATACAATTTGATACATATAGAGAATATGAAAAAAGTTACATTAGCTGGTGGAATTATAATGCCTCTGAATGTTGCTTATTATTTCGAACCCAAAAGTATTGAAGATATAACAGACTTTTTTGTCGGTAAAATTTTAGATTTGTTGGGAATAGAAAATAGACTTTACAAGAGGTGGATGGAATGAATTTTAGACATTTTATAGAACATCTCGACAAGAATGGAGAATTAACCAGGATAAAGAAAGAAGTATCAACCGAGTATGAGATGGCCGGAATAATGGCTGCCATGAACGAGAAGCCTGTATTTTTTGAGAATGTTAAAGAATCAGACATACCTGTTGTTGGTGGTTTAGTATCATCGATGGATTTAATTGCTAAAGCTTTGGAAGTAGAAAAAAACAAAGTAATTCCAAAATTATATAATGCTATGATTAATCCTGTAGAGCCAGAGATTGTTAAGAAAGGAGAATGTCAAGAAATCATAGAAAAAAACGTCGACATAACAAAACTGCCGATAATGAAATACACGGAAAAAGATGGTGGTAAATACATACCTTCTGCAATTGCTATAATTAAAGATCCTGAACTTGGCAGGAACACTTGTTTTCATCGTCTCATGCTTTTGGATAAGAAAAGATTTGTTGCGAGGATTGTTGAGGAAAGAGGAACTGACATGGCCCTCAAAAAAACTGATGGGGAATTGGATATCGCTTTTTGCATCGGTAACTCAACATCAGTATTGTTAGCTGCTGCAACTTCCCTAGCTCCTGGAGTAGATGAGTTAGGGATGGCCAATGCACTAGAAAAATTGGAATTGGTTAAATGCAAGACTATCGATGTCGAAGTTCCAAGAGATTGCGAAATAGTTCTGGAAGGTAGAATAACCAAAGAAATGACGACTGAAGGACCATTCTTAGATTTGACAGGAATAATGGATAAAACAAGACAACAACCCATAATCGAGATTAAATGTATAACTCACAGAAAGAACCCAATTTATCAGACGATACTCGCTGGAAAGAACGAACACAAACTTTTGATGGGTTTACCAAGAACGCCAACTATCTTCAACGAAGTAAACAAAGTGTGTGAATGTAAGGACGTTTATATAACACCAGGCGGTTGTAGTTGGTTACATGCTGTGGTACAAATAAAGAAGAGAAATCCTGACGATGGAAGAAAAGCGATAGAAGCTGCTTTTGCAGGGCATAAATCCTTAAAACATTGCGTTGTCGTGGACGAGGACATAAACATATACGATCCACACGACGTCGAATGGGCTATTGCCACTCGATTCCAAGCAAACAAAAATGCGATAATATTATCGAATCAACCAGGTTCATCACTTGATCCGTCCGCTGATTTAACCGAAGGAAAAAAAGCAATAACATCTAAGATGGGGTTGGATGCAACAACTCCTGAAGCTACCACAGGTAAAGGTTTTAAAAAAGAAAACTATAGAAAAGTCGATTTGAATAATTATTTGTGATTCATGTATAACTATCGATAATTATGAAGGCGTTCATATTCGATAAAGACGGAGTTTTGGCTGAGAATTTTGATGCACATCTTAAAGCATACGTTAAGTTGTTTTCTGAGATGGGAATAAAAATAACAAAAAAGAATTTGTTAAAAATGTATGGAATGAAGACTCATGAGATCGTTAAAATGATAATGAAAGACAATAGAAAAGAAATAACAGAAGAGATGGCAAAAAAGATGGCTGAGAAAAAAGAAAATTATTACAGAGAGCTAGTCGAAGGAAAGTTGAAGTTGTTGCCTGGCGTAAGAGAATTTTTAACGTATTTGAAAGAAAAAGGATACAAGATTGGCGTTGCTTCGTCAGCTTCTTTGGAAAGCATTCGACAGTTGTTGAGAGAAACAAAAATCGATAATTTCTTCGATGCTACAGTGAGTGGATTCGATATAAAATTAAGCAAACCAAACCCTGATATTTTTCTTGAATGTACGAAAAAATTGAACGTCAAACCAGAAGATTGTGTCGTTGTCGAAGATTCTGTTCACGGGATAGAGGCAGCCAAAAGAGCTGGAATGAAATCTTTAGCCGTAGCAACGGGTCAAACTCTTAAGAAAGATTTAGAAAGTTTAAATCCTAATTGGATTTTAGATTCATTAGAAGATTTTAGAAAAATAGGTGAAATTTGATGTATTTGACTAGAGAAGAAAGAAAAATGTTGGATGGTGAGGAAGGATATGCAGTAAAGAAATCAATGGAAATACTAGTTGCTCTCGGTGAAATATTCGGTGCTGAAAAACTCATAAAAATCAGTTCTGTTCAAGTCGCTGGTGTATCTTATCACAACCTAGGAGATGCCGGTTTAGAATTCCTGAACGAGCTGGCAAAGGACGGAAAAGTTAAAGTCTTGACAACTTTGAATCCTGCTGGAATGGATTTGGAAGATTGGAAGAAACTGGGAATATCAGAAGATTTTGCTAAAAAACAAAACTTAGTCATAGATGCTTTCAGAAAGATGGGAATAATAATTTCATGCACATGTACACCCTATCTCATCGGCAATCTACCAAGGTATGGAGAACATATCGCATGGTCTGAATCTTCTGCAGTGACTTTTGCCAATTCTGTTATCGGTGCGATGACTAACAGAGAAGGCGGACCTTCAGCATTAGCAGCAGCATTTGTTGGTAAGACACCATGCTACGGTTTGCATCTAGAAGAAAACAGGGTACCAGATGTTCATGTTGATGTAAAAGTTGATTTGGAAAAATTCTCTGACTGGGGTGCACTCGGATATTGTATCGGCAAGGAGGCAGAGAATAAGATACCTTTCATAACCGGAATAAAAGATGCGAGTATAGACGAGCTTAAATCATTCTGTGCTTCTGTCGTAACGTATGGATCAAAACCATTATTCTACATAAAAGGTTTAACGCCTGGGTCAGAGAAACAGAAAATTCCAAAAGAGAAAATCACGATTAAAAATGAAGACATTAGAGAAGCTTACGAAAATATCAACGATGACATTGATGAAATAAATTTTGTCTGTATTGGTTGTCCTCATTGTTCTATCAATGAAATAGCTGAAGTCGCAGAGTCGTTAAAAGATAAAAAAATATTACCGAACGTTGAATTCTGGGTTGCGACTTCAAGACCGATAAAACAACTTGCTGATGTTAGAGGTTATACGAAAATCATAGAAGATGCTGGTGGTAAGTTTGCATGTGATACTTGCTTGGCTGTTGCTCCTTTGAAAGGAAGGTTTAAGGCTGTCGCCACGACATCAGCAAAGGGATGCTTCTATTCTCGAGGAACTAATGAGATGAAAACAAAACTCGGTGATATAAAAGAATGTGTTAATGCTGCGGTGAGTGGAAGATGGAGTTGAAAGGAAGAATCATTTCAAGAGGAATTGCAAAGGCAGAGGCATTGGTCACTTTGCAGCCAATATCATTCTACGGCGGGGTTGATCCCGACACAGGCATAGTTGTAGAAAAGGGGCATGAATTGGAGGGTAAAAGCATTAAAGGAAAAATTCTGGTCTTCCCAAATGGTAAAGGTTCTACTGTTGGTTCTTATACACTATATAGGATGAAAAAAAATAACACTGCTCCTGCAGGTATGATAAACAAAGAATGTGAAGCTATTGTTGCTGTTGGAGCAATAATTTCGGATATACCTTGTGTTGATAAAATTGATATTTCAAAGATAAAAGATGGAGATATCATTCAATTAGAGAATGGTGTTGTAAAAATAAGTCGATTTCATGTTTGAATTGATTCTAGTGAAGTTGGGTGGTTCAGTTATAACCGATAAGAGTAAACCATTTACTGAAGATATTAATACGATAAAAAGATTAGCAAAAGAAATACATGAAGCGAGAGAAGAAAAAAAATTTAAACTCATAATCGGACATGGCGGTGGTTCTTATCCTCATACATATGCTGAAATATTCCGAACGAATGAGGGCGTGATGAATAAAAGAAGTTATGAGGGTATAGCAAAAGTGCAAGATGCCGCTTCCATACTCAATAGAATTATTGTTAATCAATTAATCAATGCTGGAGAGAATGCAGTCTCTATCAACCCATCAAGTTGCACTATAGCAGAAAATGGAACAATCAAAAGAATGTTCTTGGAGCCTATAGAAAAGCTATTAGATTTTGATATGGTTCCTGTGCCTTATGGTGATGTTTGTCTGGATTCAAAAAAAGGTTGTTGCATCCTTTCGACTGAGGGTATCTTGAGTTATTTGGCAAAGGAATTCAACAAAGATAAAAAATACAAAGTTTCTAGGGTTTTGCTCTGCGGCAGAGTTGGTGGTGTTTTCAATGACAATCCAGACGAGAACCCAGACGCAGAATTGATACCGATCATAACACAAAAAAATATTAAAAAAATTGAGAGTGTTCTTAAAGGATCTTCTGGCATTGATGTTACCGGAGGAATGATGCATAAAGTAAAGATGATGTTGGAATTGACTGAACTTGGTATTGAATCAGAGGTCATCAACGTAAAAAAATCAGGAATACTCAAAAGGGCTTTGTTAGGAGAAAAAGGCTTAGGAACTATCATAAGAAAAGATTAATTCAGAATTTTCTTTCTATTAAAAATTCAGCTACAGATTCTAATTTTTTTCTCCCTTCTGTCTCTGGAATTTTTTTCCTTAAGTCTTGGATCGCTTTCTTCACCATTTCTCGAGCATATTCTTTTGCATATTCGATCGATCCATGTTTTTTCATGATATTAATCACTTCCTTCTTCTCCCTCAGAGTAATATCCTCCTTTCCTACTAACTGTCGCATTCTTCTCTTCTCCTTTTCATCAGTATGTTCGAATGCATGAACTATGAGTAGAGTTCTTTTTCCCTCTTTTATATCGCCTGCAAAATCTTTACCATAACCACCACCAGCGGTCCCAGGAGCAACTTTTTCTTCTTCTTCAGACATAGTCACGTTCAAGATATCATCCTGTATTTGGAATGCTACCCCGACTGCAATCCCAAAATTCTTCAAAACTTCAATCTGTTCTTCTGTCCCGTTTGCTATCACAGCACCGATTGTACAAGGAGTCCCACCAGAATAATAACCTGTTTTATGCAAGGACATTTTTTCATACCATTCCATCGTTGCTTCAGACAAATCTTTATCGCGCTGTTCTATTTCCATGGCTTGACCTTCTCCAGTTTTTATGAGCATCTCGGTAATTAAATCTAGAATCTTCATAGTTTTTTCATAACCCCACAAATTTTTCGCAGATAGAAGAGTTTCATACACTTTCATCATCAAATAGTCTCCCATGTTTATTGCATGTGGGATGCCATAAGTTATATGCAGGCATGGCTTGCCTCTTCTTGTCTCTGAAAAATCTTCTATATCATCATGTATGAGAAGAAAAGAATGTGCAATTTCTAAGGCAGCGCCAGCTGGGATTGTGTTTTCAACCTTTCCGCCCAAAGCTTCACAAGATAAAGCTATCAATGCAGGTCTGAACCTCTTCCCACCGTAATCAAAGTATTTCCAACAACCATCGAATAGAACTTGTGGGTATCCTTTTCTAGGAATATGTTTTTCTATTTCTCTGTCGATTAGAAGCTTAATATCAGTCAGAATTTTTGCCACATCTTCCATACAACCACATTTTTATTTAACACACAATACTATAAAAACAAATTCAAAAGATTATTTGGACTATCAACTATAAAGTCAGGGTTTTCTTTTTCCAGTTTTCTTCTGTCATAATAACCCCATGTTACGGCAACCGTTTTGATTTTTCCTTTCTTTCCTTCTATCATATCCCCTCTTGTATCCCCTATGTAAAAAATGAACTCGTTCTCAACATTATACTTTCTTTTACAGTATTCAACCTTTTTTACTTTGCTGGCTTCTTTTTCAATACCTATAATCTCTTCAACATAAGGTTCCAGTCCATTTTCCTTTAGAAAATCCATTGCCGCATGAGAATATTTTTTAACTTCTTTTTTATCGATCCCTAATTTTTTCATCCCTTCAAAAAAATTTACATCGAACAAAGCTGCAACTTCTTCTTTTGAAAGATTATGCTTAAAATTACAGCTTCTACAGAGTTTATTAACTACTTTAACCATCATATCCAGTGAATCAACTATTACACCATCATAATCGAATATCAGTAATTTTTTCATGCTATCATCTATCTTTAATATCGAATTAGCGTTTATAGCAAGTCCATATCTGTAAACTCCAACAACCTTCTAATTTTTGTTATGTTAGCAGCAGAAAACAAGAAACTTAATTGTCTGTCTGAAAAGGAGTGGATTAAATTTTTCAAGAATAATCCTTTTCTTATCGGCCAAGCTAGTTTTTTCTTCCATACATCATCATAATTTTTTTTCAAGAATTGAGAATCGTATCTTCTTTCTTTCAAGGTTTTTATACAAGCATCAGCAGCAATTTTCGCTCCAATCATCCCATAGATCAATCCGCCACCAGAAAAAGGTTTAATTTGAGATGCAGCATCTCCTACTAGCATAACGTTATCTGACGCAGAAGTTTCTATCAAACCGTACCTTATCAAACCAACAATCTTATTCTTAGGTTTGATTTCATGTTTGAACCTCATCTTGATGAAATTATCAAGGTGCTCTCCTACTTTTTCAGAACTAGCAAGACCAACTCTCGCTGAATTTTCATTTTCAGGAATGACCCACCCAAAAAAATCAGGACAAATGCTGGAACCAAACCATAATTCAACTGTCTCAGGGTCGAAATGAGATTCAACTGTAAACTGGATTCCAGTCAAAAGATTATCAGGAAGTTTTATGTCAGCTACACGAGCAACAGTAGAATTGGCGCCATCTGCCCCTATCAATATTTTTGTTTTAAAGGAACCTTTAGTTGTCTTCACTTCTAAAACTTTGTCTTTCTTGTAATTTCCAAATTTTGTTGAATCTTTTATCTCCGCTCCTGTATATTCAGCCTTTTCAGCTATTTCTTTATCAAACTTTTGTCTATCGATAACATAAACAGTTTTTTTCGATTTTAATTCTATGTAATTTTCTTTTATATGGAATCTTGCTTTTCTTACTCTATTCACGATAATGTCTGATGATACTCTACTTAGTTTAAATATTCTGCGACTGACTAAACCTGAACATTTAATCGGTAGCCCAATCTCTGAATGTTCCTCTAAAACAAGGACATCAAAACCCCTTTTAGCGATCAATTCAGCGGTTTTGCAACCTACAGGACCTGCCCCAACGATAACAACATCGTACATCTCATCTTCCGAAGTTTCTTTTCACGTTGTTGAACCATTTTATTGCTTTGATTAGTTCTCTTTTTGTGAAGTCGGGCCAGAGCGTTTGGGTAACAAAGATCTCTGCGTACGTCGTTTGCCACGGCAGGAGGTTAGATAATCTAGGCATACCTCCCGTGCGGATTACCAGGTCAACATCCCCAGAAATGAGTAACTTTTCTTCTATAGTTTTCTCTGTGATCTTAATTCTTTTCTTTAAAGCCTCTCTGACTAAATTTTTAACCGCGTTAGTCAATTCATAACGTCCACCATAAGCGATCAAAATATTCAAGAATTTTTTGTTGTATTTTTCAGTTTTTCTCATTATCCTTCTCATAATTTTAACGAGACTATTGGACAGTTTACTAAAATCGCCACAGAACCTAACTCTAATCTCATATTTATCTATTTTAGCAGCTCTTTCTGTCTCGAACCTGTCCAGCTCGTGTTTTAGCAGTTTAAGGATTTCTACGACTTCTTTCCTTGGTCTATTCAAGTTCTCGGTCGAAAGAACATAAGCAGAAACTTGCTGTATGTTTAACGCCAGGCACCAGTCCAGAAATTGGTCAAAAGTTTTGCAGCCAAACCTATGCCCTTCCCATGGCTTTAAATTGTGTTTAGCGGCCCATCTCCTATTTATGGGGCTCAAACAGCCTTTCCATCTAAGATCACAGCCACGTGCTTTGGGATAATTAAGTTTTCATTTAACAATTTTGTAGCACCCCTTCCTAGTTCTTATCATTATTTTACTTTTGACCAATAGATTTAAATATAGCAATATTGTGTTTCTATGGGTTTTAATTTTTAATGTTTCTTCAATATTTCTTTTCAATTCTTTAAAAGACATCCAATAGTTATGCGATAGCTGGTTATAGATTTCTTTGAGAATCGGTCCCTTTGAGTGACCTCTTTCTGGAAAGAGTTTTAGTAGCCCTTTAATACCCATTTCTTTACCTTTTCTTATTAAATTTAATTTTTCTTTCTTCGGGCCTTCAAGAATGCTAAGAAAAAAATCGAATGATTTGCTGTAAAACCATATTTCCATTTATTAGACCATCTTTCGAATTTTAGCTTAAACGTCTTTATTTTCACACTATTCATTTTTAATACTGCTACGATTTGATCACGCAATTTTTTACTTATCGTTGAAAATTCTATTGTTCCATCAAGTTTTACAGTGCCATCAAACATTAACACACCTGTAATATAAGCCAATAAAAAGTCATTGCCCATCATAAAAATTTTGTTTGGTATGAATACTGTTTCAGATTTTTTCCCATAGGGTTGGCCTAAACTAACTAAATATTCAACTAAAATTCTACTTCCTATTCTAAATCTGAACCCACCTTTATGAGGCTTAATAGATCCCTTCCTACCAAGTAATTTAAAGACCCATTCTGAAACTAACAAGACATTATCATACCACTCGTCTGTGATCTCAAAATAATAAGAAGAAACTGGATAATTGTTCCAGAATTTATTTTGTTTATAAATTGTGCCGTCTGCTGCTAATGCACCACATAACTTGCAAATTGTCATTCCAATATTATTTTCTGGTATTATTCCAAGCTGTAATTTATTACTGTACATACGTACAAAATTGTTTTTTTAATATTTAAACTTAACTGTACATATGTTCAATAATGGTTAGAAAAATAAATGAAAATAAAATACAAACTATTTTAAATTGTTTAAAAAAACACACAGAGGGGACTTATGTCTCTGAGATTTCAAGAGAAACTGGGTTATCCAAGAGTACAGTAAGTTATTTATTAGCAAAACATTTATCAGATAAAACAAAAGAAATAAAATCTGGTAAAGGTGGTTTGTTTAAAATTTTTATATTAAAATGAATTCAAAAATCGGGGTCGTAGTATAGCTTGGTATGCTTTGCACGAAACTTTGCACAAAAACACGGCGGGCTCCAGTTAATTCGTGGAGCGTTGATTTCAAGATGATAGAAGAAACCCGCAATCTTGGGTTCAAATCCCAACGACCCCATCCTAGTTTTTAAATTGGAATGACAAATTAAGAAATAGACTACCAGTGGTTCTAATGAGGGGCACAATAAAAAGAATAATCGGTGCAATAATATTAGTTGCTGCTTTATTTTTCCCTTTGCCAAAGCCCTCTGAACGACATGAACGCGGAAATTTTCTTAATATTTTTAGGCATTTCACTCATTGGTTTTGAGATATTTTTTACAAAACGTAACATGGTTGCACTGGTAATGTTTCTCTGTGCAGTTTCTGGCATAATTCCTATTGATTTGCCATTAAGAATAATTTTATTCATTCTTGCCTTAGATCTAATTACTTTCCCCCTCATTCCTTCTACACCAATTGTAGACGTTAGTAAAATAGTCGGCAGAATATTTTTAGTAATAATTTTGTTCGGTCTAAACGCAATGGGTTTCGGTAAACTCGGCATCGATGATAATTCTTTTCGTGATTTTATTGACTGCATCTGATGTAATTCTCGTATTCTTTTCATTCGGTATAATCCCCTGGAAAGCGATAATAATATTCATCATCGGTTTAATCTGGGTTTTTAATTGGAATTAGGTGCTTGCTTCACTTCCAGCAATAGCAGAGTTTCTTCTTGATCGTATTCTTTGATCATCTCAAAGGAACAAACACAAAAGAACCCAAATCTTTCTTCTTGAACTCTTTCTCAGAAATCTTATCGATAACCATCATTCTTTGACCAAAAAAATCATTCACAGGAGCAACAATTTTTCCACCAACCTTCGTTTGATTTAAGACTGGTCTTGGGATTTCATTACAACCTGCTGTTATGATACATTTGTCGTACGGAGCCTCCTTTTCATAACCTTTTTTTCCATCGGCACAGATAACTTCGACGTTTAGTTTGAAGATGAATTTTTTCAGATTTTTTTTCGCGAAATCGACTAGAGTTTTCTCAAGCTCAACTGTTATGACTTTTCCTTTTTTTCCGACGCAATAAGCTAATAAGGCGGCTTGCCAAGCAGAACCTGCACCTATTTCAAGGATTTTTTCTCCTGGTTTTGGATCTAAAGCTTCGGTCATTACAGCAACCGTGTAGGGTTGAGAAATCGTTTGTCCACAGTAAGTAGGTAGAGGAATATCATCGTAAGCATGAGAAAGATACTCTTCTCTGACAAACAAGTGTCGTGGTATTTTTTTGAAGGCTTCTATTATTCTGGGCGTCTTCAAAGCTCCTACTGATATCAAGTGTTCAACTAAACGTTCATTTTCTTTCATGAAGTTCATAACATCAATTTATTCTTCAGACTAATAAAACCATCGAAAAAAAGAGAAAAAGGAAGAGGAGTTACTTGACTAATTTTATGTCGATCGTGGAGACGTTGATCTTGTTCCCCTCTTCAACCTCTCTTTCCTCAGTCCCGATGTTGATGCTATTTACCTTGGCATCCCCAAGGAAACGATTTCTGACGATCTCCGCAACATCTACTGCTCTTGAAATCGACCTCCCCCTTGCCTTAATGTGGACTTCTTTCAAGCCTTCAGTGAATTGGGTTATCACTGCCAGGACGTAAGACATCGTGGGTTTTCTTCCTACAAACACTACGTTATCGGCAAGTCTTTTACTTCCCTTGACCTCTTTTACTTCCTTTACCTCTTCTGTTTTTTTTGCTGCCATTCCTACACCTCCTGTTTTAGAGCATGATTGTTGGAATCAATGCGTAACAGTTTTTCTTTATATTCTTTTATTGGTTAAACTTTTAAATGTTTATTCTTGATCTTCAACTTCCAGATTTTTTGTATTGCTTGGATAAAAACCGTTTGATCAAAGCAATAAAAATTATGGAGAGTACAATAATTAAAGATATTATATACATAGGTTCTACATACGTTGGGGGTTTTGTTTCTGCGACGGCTTCTTTAGTCATCATCCAAATATCGAAACCAGTCTTATCGTTACTCATCGAAAAAGCTATTCTTTTCCCATCTGGGGAAATACTAAGACCGTTTGCTTTAAGTGATTTGGAAAATGTCAGTTGTCTTGGGTCACTGCCGTTAAAAGACATAGTCCACAATTCTGTTGGACCACTTCTAGCTGAAATAAATAAAATTTCTTTACCGTCTGGGCTAACAACGTGATACCCATCAAAACTTTGATCATTTGTTAACCTTAGTAGATTGGTACCATCAGTATCTATAGAATAGAGGTCCCATGTTGATAGTTCGTTTATCTCATCTTTTTCTTTCCAAACTCCAAAAACTATTTTTTTCCCGTCTGGAGAAAAGACTGGCCAAAATAATGTACCGTTTTCTGGTTCTTTATAGATTATATGATCATTGCTACCGTCTACGTTCATAATCCATAATTGTTTACCACATTTAGGGCATTCTGGACATCCTTTTACTAAAGCGCTTGATTTGTAGAGATAAGCTATTTTTTTCCCGTCTGGAGAAAAGACCGGATGCTCTCCTGCTTTAAGAATAATTGGGTTTGTACCGTCTGCATTCATTACTACCATCTGAACAACTTTGTCTTCATTAGGTAAACGACAAAATGTGTTGAATGAGATTTTTTTTCCATCAGGAGACCAAGTTAGGCGACTAACGATTAAAGAAGAAAAATTTGTAATTTCATTAATGGAACATATTCCCAACAACTTAGAACTTGAAAATATTGTTTTACTTTCACTACCATCTACATTCATGATTTTAATGTTAGAAAAATATTTTCCATCCTTTCTGCTCTGTTCTACATAGGCCAATTTTTTATTGTCTGGAGAAAATGCTGGATATATCTCATCTGCAATTCCATCAGTTAACCGTTTTGGTGTACTCCAAAGATCACGTGCTTCTGCTAGTCTGACAAAATAAATTAATAAAAAAATTACAAATATTACCGAAATTGCTATCTTCTTCAAATTTTTTTCGATCAACATTTCACACACATTATATATTTTTTAAATCCTATTCTTATTTTTTAATATCTATATTGAAAGGGAATATTTTTTGTCGACACAGCTGAATGTAGCTGTTATTGTACCTCGAGGTTCGCTGCTCAATATGCAATAATTCCCACATTCATCGATGCATTTTGGACAGTCTTCATCAGGACATCGATACTTGCATAAACATGGATGTTTCCAATATATTGTCACACCGACATTGAATCTGAGGAATCTTGTTTCGCCCGGTTCTGTAGGTCCTTTTATACTAATCGGTTCGACTTTTGGTTTTTCTCCCTTTAAGATCAAATCACCACAAAGAACATCAGGTATTTCCCTAGCACAACCACCACATGGCATGAGTTCCCAATCTATACAAGCCTCTATACTATCTGTATTAGAACCACGCGACGATCTACAACAATTCAGTAGTGCAGAACATTCAATGTATTCAGGATCATTGAACAAAGATTCAAGATATTGTCTTGCTTTTTCGACTTGCTCCTTAGAGTAGCTTAGAAAGGAAGGACAATGTTCACTACATTCATCCATCCCAATTGGGCATCCACATATTATTCCAAGACCGTTGCATATGTCTTGAGGTAAGGTTGTAGTTTCAGCCCACTGTCTAAAAATCCTGTACATATACCAAAACCTAACCCTCGCTATTTCAATACCAAATTCATTTTTTGATGTTACATTGTCTTCTTTAAATGTTGCTTTAATTTCACTGCCAAATGCCCCAACATCAAATTTTTCATCATTTTTTCTTGAGATTACCGAAGACTCATCGACATCATAATTGACACAAGTGAAATTATTCAAAAAAATCATAGGATCACCCACGTCATAATTTTCTACGTACCTGTTTAAAAATTCTAGTGTCTCTTTACCTAAGAAAAATCTTACTTCATCGACGCTAGGTGCCCAAGGACCATTGCAGACCCACGTTCTAGGACCCTCTATACTATGACCACCTTTGTATGCTATGTTATAAGATGCAGAGTGTGTTGATAGAATAGCCGATTCCCTAGTAAAGCCCTTTGTTATATCTAAATATTTGGAAACTCTAGAGAGCTGAATACTTTTAATAATTCGTGATTTTAAAGCTTCGGTCTGGAAAAATAATAGAATCATCGAGATTAAAAAAATTGCTACAATAGAGAGCAAAATTATTAAACTTGATTGAGCCTTTCTACCATTGTGTGAATGCAACGTTTATCACTTCTCCATCAGTTAAAGTTTTCGGTACAGGCAGTTTGATTATAAAAGTCCTCAACCTCATGTTTTCTGGTATTTTAAATCCAAAATCAAATTTCGTTCCATTGTATGAGGTCTCGAGATGCCATCTATCCTCGAAAGTTGAATTGAAATAAGTTTCAATGATTTCTTTAACGTTCAAACCCCCGTAATATTTTCCGTATAAAACATGAGAGTCTTCCCCCCATCGTATAAAATCTCCTAGTGCTTGAGCCAAGTTTTTATCTATGATCGGAATTTTGTTGTAAAAAAATCCTGTAACATCGTTTAGTATACTGTTGTATTTTTTTTCTTCTACTATAATCTGGGTCATTTTTTCCTGTGAGGTCGTTAGAAAGTAGTATGACAGTGTCATTAAAATTGTAACACCAATGACAAGTGTTAAGATTTCAAATAATTCAATACTTTGACCTTTACTCAGATTATCACCTTTATTATCTCCTCAGGTTTTATTATTATCTTATAATTTCCGGGTGTTTTTATCTCTTTAAGTTCAATTTCTTTTTTACAAGCTAATCTTTGGCATGTGGTTTCTCTGATTTCCATACACACATAATTTTTTTCATCTATTACCTTTTTGTATACTGGATAATTGAAGTGTAAATCTGAAATAACTTCTTCACCAGTTAGGCAACTTTTATCGATTGCATTGGCGAATCTTTCTAACTCTCCGTCAGCAATATCTATCCAAAGAATAGCTGGCATAGATTCTGATTTATTATAACGAACTATAACTGGTGTTGAAATCCTTACCATTCCTGTTAGTGCTTTATCTTGGGAAAATACACCATTACCAAAAGTCCAACTTTCTGAAGGAATATTTACATTGATGGCTTTTGACTTATCAACACCTACTACTTCACAAACATCATAACAGATTGGTGGGTAATCTGGTTTTGGTTGATAACATACCTCTCGACACTCGATAATTTCTTCTATTTCCCACTCTTTTGTTTCTAAATCTATTGGCAAGGTTTTAACTCTTATATTATACCTATATTCAAAATCTCTTGCACAGTCTGGTTCATACTCTGAAAATGTTTGTGAAAAATTTTCCAACTTATCTAAATCTATTATTTTATTGTGAGACAATTTTAGAGTTTTACCCTCAATACCTGCTTCATCCTGAAACCCTAGACATCTTTCAGAACCAGATAATATGTCGATGATTCTTAAAGCATGAGTTCTTAAATCAAGTTTTTCCGTTTCGCTCGTTAATTCACGATGATAATTTATGATTAGGAAAGAAACTATTGCTATTGTTATGATAACAAGTATGAGATAAATTCCTTTCATCAAAAAACTCATTTTTCCTTTCATGTTTTACCTCATAATCTTCCCGAAACTAAATTAGGAATTCAATAAGGTTTTGTTCTCTCAATTTCTTCTCCCCCAATTTTCATGAAAAATACTATCAATAAAACGATTATCACTATCCCAACTATAATGTAGACCCATAACATACTTGGTTTTTTACAGTCAGGATCCTCTTTTTCAGTACAATCTGGATCACAAATACCATCAGAAACTCCATCACAGTAACCGTCTTCTGAACCTGAAGGACAGTCTTGTGGACAAGTCCTGTAGTTCTCTCCAAGTCTTGGTTCACATTCGTTGTTTTTATTACACAATTGTATTGTCGTAGTTGTTATTTTTGTCGTAGTTGTTACTCTCGTGGTTATGCAATCTGGATCTTTTTCTGCCATTTCTAACGCTATACAGTCAGGATCACAAATACCATCAGAAACTCCATCACAGAAAGTATCTTTGCTACCTGAAGGACAATCTTGAGAACATGAGTTATAATTTTCTCCTATTGCACATACTCCATCTCCACATTTTCCTTCTTCGAAACTTAATCCCATCAATTCTGTAACTTCTACTTCAGTTCCGTTTTCCAAGGCACATACTGCACATTCATCAGTAAGTAAGCGCATGCACTTCACAGGATCTTCCACTGTTTTTATTCCATAGTTTTTTAATCGACAGTAACTGAATTCTTGAGCAACTTTACCCTTTAAAAATTCCCAAGCATCTACTGATGAACCATCCGGAAGTTTGCAGGTCTCGAGATCTCCTTCTTTTGTACTTTCTAAGGTATAATTATAACCAAGTCCTTCACAATAAACCATTGCGGGATTCAACAAACTCAAAACCTGTTGAAAAAATAAAGGAAGTAGTATAAAGAAGAAAAAAGATTTCCACCCAAAGTCTTTGCTCATATTTTAAACCTTGTATAATTTTTAATTCTCTATTTTTATCTTTATGGCGGGATAACATTTTCCACGTAATAAACATAATTCCTTATGTCGCTATACGCATGACCTGAGTAGGGAATATAACCATAACCCCTGTCATTCCATCCAATACCCCAGCTATTCTTTATTATCCATCTTTGTCTTGCATCATCATAACCAGCAAGCACGATTGCATGTTTCCAATTATCTGAACCGACAGAGAGAGGACCATGACAAATTATCGCTCTCTTTATTTCATTTATATCTGAAGACACTCTACCATAGTTTCTAATTTTCCATAATCTATTGTTCCAATCCCCACACTTAGAGCTACAAGGGACTCTAGTCTTTACTCCTATCCCAGTATTAATATCTTGATAAGGAAAGCAAGCTTCATCACATATACCCGTTGTATGTATATAATTTATTGCTACGTGTGGATAACCACCCATACAACCACCACCTGGACCACATGATACTAAGTCTTGTTCTGAAAGATCAGGATCTAAATTCGGATTGCCTTGCTCGATATTATAAGTTCCTTCTACAGCACCCACTGCAGAAAATATCCAACAGCTTCCACAACGAGCTTGAGATCTAACAGGGCTCATCCAATTTCCCCCTTTATAATTTCTCCAGTCAAAGTAGTTTGGAAGTATGCATCCAGGCAGACAAGGATATTCACACTCTAATACTATACAATCATTTCCATCCCAACCTTTTCCAGGTTCACAACAAGCCTTTGCATAACCAGTGAAACCAGGAGCAGTAGGATTGCATTTTAATCCTGCCTTACACTGAGCATCACAGTAACATCTTTCTCCTTTGTTCAAATCAAGTTCAGCAGTCAAAGAACATCCTTTTTCATCGACATCTGGATGATCTGGGCAACAAATACCGATACTACAAGAACAATCGACTGGAGAGTTTTCGCAGTTTTCTTCGATGGAAACAGTACATGCACCATCACCTATACAGATTGGATTAGGTCCTATACAATCTTTACAACCAGCTGGGCATTCAAACTTTTCGCATTTTCCATCATCTTTACATGGAATTTTTTCACATTTTCCTGTGCTGGTATTCAAAAACAACCCAGAACAGCATGCTTCATCATCAGCAGCATTTTCTCCTAAATCAGCACAATTTTCATGACAAACAAACGGAGAACCCCAACAGTAAGGATTCTCAGGACAACACATTATACTATAGGAACAGCTTTCACCTCGTTCTTTACATTTTCCAAGTATGTAAACACTATCCTCGACTTTTATAATATATATGATTTCAGAATCTTCAAAAATCATATCCTGCAAGTTAATGCTTGTCTTAGTAAAACTTGCCGTTTTCTTAGATATTTTATCGTAGATTAAAACGGTATCATTCTTCACAGTCAACGTATAACTTTTTATCGCTGGATAATAGACAAAACTTGCATTTCCTGTCACTGCCACAGCCATATCCACGATATTTTCCAGATCATCAGCGAAAGCGCTCGCAACCTCTTCTTGAGAAAGCCTTGTTTGACCATAAAAAACGCCCCTCAGTTGCAACAAAAGAATTCCAGATGCTATTAGAACCCCTACAGTCAAGATTATCTCTGTAGCAAAGCCTTTATTCAATCTCTCCACCAATCTTAACTTCAACTTCGTCGCCCAAAACTTTGGTTATTCTCAAATCATACTCTTTAACAGGAGCCTCGCCAAGGATTTTCTTAACCATGATTTTAATGTCCATATGCTCTGGTAAACTCCCCATGTAAGGCAAAGTGGTATCACAAGTTAACTCCTTGCATCTTAAAATCTGTTCATCGATGAATTGCATGCATAGGTTTCTTTCTCTGTTAGTTTCTGCATTCTTTATTCTTTCGATTACAGTGGGTAAAGGATTTTTTGTATCATCAGTCACGTACAGAACGCGAACGCTAGGAGGAATGGCAATCTTGGTTTGCATGGAATTGTTTATCTCCTGTAAGCAAACTGTCTCAATATCAGTGTGTAAATCGTTGAAATCAGCTAAAGCATTCTGTTTTTGAGCTTGAATCATGTGTATTGTCAAAAGGTTGTAAGCGATGACGAAGATTAACATAGCTATGAAAATACCGCCAGCTATGTACAACCAAGTTTCAGGCATCAATTAAAATTTCTTTCCCTTGAATTTATGTTTTTCAGGTTTTGTCGTATAATCGGTTGAAATAAAATTTTGTCGCATTCGGTTGATTTTTATAAAATGAAACCAGATTTGAAAAACCTTTTATAAAAACAAGTCTATAAATTTACTAATTATGTGTTATGCAATTCCCGGAAAGATACTTGAACTTAGAGATAATATTGCAGTTGTTGATTATTTTGGTGAGCATAGAAATGTTTTAAATGATTTTACAGATGTACAAATAGGAGATTATATTTATGCACAAGGAGGAATTTTAGTTCAAAAAATTCCCAAACAAGATGCGATTTTAATACTCAAAGAGTGGGAAGAGAGATTCTTTCAATTAAAAAAATTAGACTTGAAAATTTCTAGAATAAAAGAAGAAGTGGGAATAGAAGATAACAAATTTATAAAAATTATTGAAAAAACAAGAGAAGGAATTTCTCTTAAAAGAGATGAAGTATTGAGATTATTGAAAACAAATGACAAAAAAGAATTGAACTTGCTCTTTAAAACAGCGAACAAACTAAGACAAAAGCATCTAAAAAACTCTTGCTGTGTTCATGGAATAATAGAATTTTCAAATCATTGTAGGAATGATTGTCTCTATTGTGGAATTAGAAAGAGCAATAAAAAATTGAAAAGGTACAGGATGGATGTTGATGAAATAGTTAAGGTCGCTAGTTTTGCAGTGAACCGACTTGGATTCAAAGCATTGGTTCTACAATCTGGGGAAGATTTTTGGTATACAACAGAAAAATTAATCGAGATGATAAAGAAAATAAAAGAAAAATGTGGTGTTCTCTTATTCATGAGTATTGGTGAAAGGAGTTTTGATTGTTACAAAAGAATGTATGAAGCTGGAGCTAGAGGAGTTTTATTTAGATTTGAAACTTCAAACCCTCGATTATATAAAAAACTTCACCGTGGCCCAAAATTAAAATTTCAGAATAGAATTAAACTTCTAAGGTACATGAGTAAATTAGGGTATATAATTGCAACAGGTTCTCTAATAGGGTTACCTGGGCAGACTGAAGAAGATTTAATGAATGATATTTTATTGACCAAATCTTTGAATGCAGAGATGTACTCTTTTGGACCATTAATTCCGCACTCAGAAACACCTCTAGCAAACGCATCTTTAGAAAATATTAATACGGTGCTAAAGGTACTTGCTGTAAGTAGATTGATAGACCCTAAAGCCAAGATTCTTGTTACAACGGCGTTGGAAACCCTAGATAAAGAAAATGGAAGAAAATTGGGATTACTTTCAGGTGCAAACTCGTTAATGATTAACGTAACACCAACCAAATATAAAAACTTGTATTCCATTTACCCGAATAAAGCAGGGAACGAGAGAGAAATCGAGGATGATATTGAAAAAACATTAAACTTACTCTATTCATTAGGCAGGGCACCAACAGATTTAGGAATTTAAAGAGGATTAATATGCCGAATATCAAAGATATCATAAACGAACGAGAGATTCACAATATTTTAGAAGAAACCCAAAAACCATTTTCTGGCAAAATTTTAGAAATTTTAAATAAATCCTTGAAGAAGAAAGGACTGACATTAGAAGAGGTTGGTTATTTACTTCATACGCAAGATCCAAGATTAATAGAAAAAATGTTCAAGGTAGCTAGTAAGATCAAAAGGGAGATTTATGGCGAACGATTGGTTTTCTTCGCCCCTTTATACGTTTCTAGTTTCTGCGTTAACGATTGTGAGTATTGTGGATTTCATCGTCGTAACCCAACACCACGCAAGAAATTAACACTCGAAGAAGTTAGGCAACAAGTGATAATTTTAGAGAACATGGGGCATAAAAGGTTATTGCTTGAATTTGGTGAGCATCCAATAGAAAATCCAATTGATTATGTAGTGGATGTCATCAAGACGATTTATAACACCAAATCTGGTCGAGGAGAAATTAGGCGAGTCAACGTTAACATTGCGGCAACAACTGTTGAAAATTATCGAAAGTTAAAAGCAGCTGGCATTGGCACATACCAACTTTTTCAAGAGACTTATCATCGAAAAACATACAAAAAAATGCACAATGGACCTAAAGCAGATTATAAACGTCAATTGTTCGCTCATGATAGGGCTTTTGAAGGAGGTATTGATGATGTTGGTTTAGGTGTTCTCTTTGGTTTGTATGATTATAAATTTGAAGTGTTGTGTTTAGTTTCTCATGCTCAATATTTAGATAAAAAATTTGGTGTTGGGCCTCACACTTTCTCGGTACCTCGATGGCAACCAGCAGAAACAGTTAATTGGATTCAACCGCCTTATACAGTTTCTGAAGATGAGCTTTTAAAAATCATCGCTATTCTAAGAATGGCTGTTCCTTACACAGGCATGATCATTTCAACCAGAGAACGACCTGAAATCAGAGCTAAGGCCTTTGAGATTGGTATTTCTCAGACCTCAGCCGCTTCAAGAACTTCTCCTGGTGGTTATGGAACGAAAAAAGAGTTAGCTCAATTTTCCTTGTCAGACCACAGAACGATGGATGAGGTCTTGAAAAGTATTTTAAAACAAGAGCTTCTACCAAGTTTTTGTACTGCTTGTTATCGTTTAGGTCGGACTGGTCAGAAATTCATGAGTCTAGCTAAACCCGGCAACATTCAAAATTTCTGTAGACCAAACGCAATCTTAACTTTTAAAGAGTATCTTGAAGATTATGCTTCGGAACAAGTTAAAGTGTTGGGTTTAAAAATTATAAATAAATTTCTAAAACAGATTTCTGATGATAATATACGGAAAGAAACACAGATCCGTTTAGAAAGAATAGAGAATGGAGAAAGAGACCTCTATTTTTAGGGTTGTTTTTAAATAGACTCACTTTAAGTTATTATTATTTCCCGTGGTGTTATAATCTAAACTCTTTCTCAACAAAGAAAGCCATCTGTTATTGTCAAGATTCAAGTTAATATCAGCAACTTCTGATGGGTTTTACCATTCAAAGCTTGGTGTTTTTGCGTTGAATTTATTCTTTCTTACATTTTCTAAGAATTTCAGTGCAATTTCTCTTCTTGGGCCTTTTCTTCCATTCTGCTACTTTAGAACATCTAAATCTATTAAAATCTTCTTTTTCATCTTTCCCTATTTTTTTTAATTTGGATTTGATTTAAATTAAACTTTC
Organism: Candidatus Aenigmatarchaeota archaeon; assembly: GCA_030018415.1. Lineage (GTDB taxonomy): Archaea > Aenigmatarchaeota > Aenigmatarchaeia > CG10238-14 > CG10238-14 > JASEGC01. Next base: position 230,715 of record JASEGC010000001.1, on the reverse strand, counting down.
TGAAATCAACAATGAAGCAATAAAATTTGAATATTACATGTAATTCTAATACTTTTCAGAAGAAGTCTAAGCTATTTATGGGCATTCAGCTCTATCATAACCTGCTCTTACCCACCAGTAATCCGGTCCCATGAATTCGCCTGGTTCGATTTCTATAGGCGTGTAATCTTTTATTTTCCAATCATTTATAACATCCTTTGGACAAGTACCCCACGATATTCCGTTTCTTATCGCATTCATGGCTACTTCACTGCTGAGACCGTGAATGTTTTTATAATAATCGCATAGGACTGATAAACATGTGCTTGGATCTAGTCTCTGTGAACCGCACAGACAATCTGTTTTTATGTGAAAACAATAAATCCCATCCTCACACATCGGTATCTGCTCAACAACGTTATAATGTCCCCTCTCTCCAGTTACTCTGTTTCCATCTATGTCTATATTGATTTTCTGTAAGCAGAACCTAACGGCATTCTGAACATTACCACAATCTGACTCATACTTACTGCAAAGATTGTTGCAAGTAGAATAAGCAGCTTCATAGTTATAAGTGTCAGTAATATCTTGAACCGGTTTTTCTATCCCTCCTAGAGTCATCTTGGTTATGAACATCCTGACAACGACTAGAACAACGACTATCAGGACAAAAAGAGTGAATATAAGCTCCAAAGCGTTTAAACCTTTTCTCATTCAACCACAGATTAAAACATCACTATCATCAATTTCTCTTCTCGCTAAATAAATGTTTCGTCCCTCTTCTATTTCGCTGAAATTAAGGTATACAGTATGAGTGTTAACGCTTGGCAGCATGCATTCGTTGATTTTTATCACTTCAACAGAAGAATCAATCGCTTTCACTGCTCTATTAACGTCTGATAGAGTCATCCTCTGGCTTGTTTTTGCGGAAAAATCATTACACTGACCAGTTAAAAAACCGTAGAGGACATCTTGAAAATCTTGGAAGCTTATTTCGGTATTGTTGATCTGGATGCACGTATACCTAACATCCATCGGATATGTAATCTCATTCTGATCAAGCTTAGTACCACCATAAAAGTATCTTAAGATTCCTATTCCCACTACTATGAAAACAACAACTATCAATAACAAAAACAAGTAATTTAAAGCTAACCCTTTCATTCTAACACGCAACGTAAATTTTCTTATCCAAAAAATTATATTGAACGAAGAATGAAGTGACATCCCTAGAGCAGGTAATGCTACAATATCTTGATACTTCCGGACTTAGGGCAATGCTCGATGGATTAGAACTCGGTATATTCACAACATAGCATAATGCGTCTTCACCACATTCACCATTCCTGTTTTTCCCCCAACACATCTTACAGTATTTTTCTATAACATTAATATCAACAACAGATTCTGTCACGACAGCTGGCTTTATATTGCATCTTATTTCTTCTTCACATGGAGGAAAGAGGCATATATTCATGATTTGCTCACGAAAATGGAACATTATCCCTATTATTACCAATACAACGACTGTAAGGATTAATATGTTCATCGGATATTCTAGAACCATCGTCATCTAAACAACCTCTATTTTTTTACTTGTTGAATTATAACTTATACCTATTGATTTTACATCGGTTATAGGATCATCAGTCTTCCAATCCAAAATATCTTGATAATCTTCACTCACTAAAGTACTATTTACATCATCTTTTGATACTCCTGGGATATCAGGCTTTCTCTTCAGTACCAACTCGTAGCAAAGAATATTTTGTCCTACGTCCGGCTTTCCAGTCTTTTCCCAACATGCTATGACATAAGAAGCGATCAAGAATTTTATCCTTTCTGAATCGTCTGTTTCTATGAATTTCGTCTCTAAATAAACTGTGACATTCTTTTCGCAGTATGTTGGTAAAGGCGGTTTCATGAAAGAAGGCAAAGGCAATATCAACCTTATTCCTCTAACAAAATTACAGTAAGCATTCTTAACAGCTGGCGTTATCTTGGTTCCAATCAGGGTAAAGATGAGGACTATCGTCGCTAACGCTATCATAAAGTATGCGATAGTTTCTAATGCTATTCCTTTCATTCGATCTTCACCAGACTTATCTCTTTTCCAGTAGCATTGTATCTAATTTTTATCATGTGTTCTATTGAAGGTTCTAAGGAATCAAAATAAACATTCACATAATCACGATCAGAAAAATTATTTCCTACTATACTCTTATCTTGGATGAACAGGCTTATGATGTAACAATCTTCTGTTTCCCCATCCAACCCAAAATCATGCTTTTTCCAACAATTATCAATACACCTCTTCAAGTTCAACAAAACAACATCAGAAGTGGAATTCAAATCAGTGTGACATTCAACAGGGACATGTTGCCAACTCAAGTATACGAATATTATGAGAGCGAGTATAGGAATGACGATGTACATCATCTCTGGAACGAGTTTACTCACAGGCAAATCCACCTCCAGCTGTTTCAACTATGGAAACTATGATGCCCTGGAAAAGGATTAGAGCAAAAATAGTCACTGCTGCATACACAACTAATGCCTTTAGGACTGAGCTAGATATGAGATGGTCTCTTGAAACATCATCAAAACCATTCTCTATACCGTTCAATAACATGGCAAACAAAGCTACGATCTCAAACGTATAAATTCCGACTATTGCCTGAAGAAGTGTCATCGGCATCACTTTCGTGAAATCTCCAACAAGATCGTTCAAGAGAGAACCTACACCCATGCTTGTTTCGCCCAGTATTCCCAAGCCCAAATTCTTCTCTATCTGTGCCAATTGACAAGACAACAACTTCAACATGTTCAAAAGGAAAATACCCAAAGAACCAACCATCGCACAGACCAACGGGATAACAAAACTACTTTGTATCTTTATGCCAGCCCTTACTTCTTCCAGCAATTCCTTTATCTTCGCCTCTATCTTGCTCAAATCTTCGAGGTATGAACCGATAGTTTTCGATATCTTTCCCAAGAGTGTAGAGCTCCTCTCTGAAGCATCTGACAATATTCTCATTATTTCGTTTATTAAGATAGAGGGAAAATAACGCACAACTCCAGTTTTCTCGTGGAATAAAGCCGATTTAAAAGTCATACCAAAGTTTTTTATGTTGTAGAGTAAGCGAGAGAAGAAATGGAATGTTGGCCTTTTTTGCATTCCCAGTTTTTTGCATTCATCCAGGCTTTTTTCGATAGATTTCTCGATAGGATAGCCCTCTGATAAATAATTGCCTAGAGCGAACAAACCAACCTGGAGATCATTCTCTATGTTTTTTATGTTATTCCTTATGTGTATCCTCTGAAAACTCCTCAGATAGAAATACAAGAAAATCATGATACCTAACCCACCAGTTATAGAGAAAGTTGCAAAAAGGTTTGTTAAACTCATTTCTGCCTCTTTTTTCAGTATGTCTACTTGGAATGCTTTGCTCACTAGCGAAAGTTTAGTGTACAATTCGATAAAATGTAAAATTCCATACAACATGATCATTACACCGATGATCAAAACTAATGGAAGGATTGGTATGTAGTAATGTTTTTTCCCGAGCCTTACAGAGAATGTGCCTGGTGGCGGCAACTCAGGATGCTTGGATATGTCTGGGAAGATGAAGGCTGATGGCCTCTTGAGAAGAATCCTGTTCATGAAAAAGAGTATCATTATCGGCAAGATTATCGTGTAACCTATCGCTATGTAGAAAGGGTTAACGGATTGATGCAAGAACATCGACATCATCGGAAACATTATCAAACCAATCACAGGAAGCAGCATGCCCATTATGTGCAGGATGTTTATACTCCCGCTTATATCCTCGACATAACTCCTCATCTTTCTATGCGTGTTAGTCAGTAAAAATTCCAAAGATTTCCTCAGTATCTTTTCCCTTCCTTCTTCTGAGGGTTCTATCAACACGCCATGGAGTAGACTTAAAGAACGAACAAAATCCTCATTCCAAATCCCCCATTTTGGCATGTAGAATGCCAATGCTTCTTCTATAGTCTTGTACTTGCCAACTTGCACATCCCACATCGCCTTTTTTATATCTGAGCTTATCGGACCTTGGGTGTGTTCTGCGGCAAAGTTTATGGCTCCTTCAAAGCTTGGGTGAAGTTTTAGGTAGATGACTATGTAAAGTATGATCTTTATCGCTTCATCTCCTGTTTGAACTTTAAGGACTTGAGATCGGAATTTTGGGTAGGAGATGATGTAGAAAAAAGCTCCCAAAGGTATGACGAAAAGTATGGAGATTATCGTTAGATCGTTTATAAAAAGAGAAAAGACAAGGGATAAAACACCTAACGTTAGTATGGAAAGAATGGAGGCAGAAAAAACTCCTGTAGGAGTGATGTTCATCGAAGAAAAGATTATATCTTCTTGTAGTTTAGTCTCCAAATCTTTTGGTGGTCTTATTCTCAACTTTTCAGCGAACTTACACAATCTTTCATATCTTGTTTTTATCGGCTGCTTCCTCTGTTCTTGTACGAGTAAGTTGAGATACTCTTTTGAGAGTTGAACCTTTTTAGTAGCTTCTGGCATCGAAAGATATTTTGTTTTCCTAGGTAAAAAAAACTTTGAATTTAAACCCTCGGTCTTTCGATCAAAACCCTAGACCATTTCCTGTACAACTTTTCAAAGGTTATCCTTCTTTTACTCTTGATGAAGAAGTAGAGTAAGATAACTACTAAAAGAACTACGATTAATCCCACAGTCAATCCAAGATTGGATGGTTCGGGTTGGATTTTAGCCACACAACAGCATTTCTCATCTACTCCACAATCTGTTTCATACTCGTCACATTCCTCATAGCCATACATGCACTCTTCATCCAGGCTTTCACAATAGCCGTTGATTCCACAACGGGAAGGTTTTGTAGTTGTTGTGGTGGCCTTTACAGTCGTGGCAGTATATGAAGTTGTGGTGAAAACACTCGTGGTCGTGGTTGTTACAACTGTAGTAGTTGTAGTAATTTTTATCGGAGAGCATGATAGAGACAAATCGTAAGTTCCAACACCTTCATAAAAATCTATCATCATATAATAATTCCCAGCTTTCAGGGGCATGGGAAAATCTTGGTTGGGTATACTACACTCTTCCTTTTCTCCTTTGCCGTAAGAAGATTTGCAGTCGTACTTATCCATGGTCGGTTTCGTCCCATCCCAATTAACATATAAATCATAGTCTACATTCGAGTTGGGAAAGAGTTTTATTGTAACATTGGATGTGGATGTTAGCTTAAACATGAAATAATCTCTGGTACTCGTCGACCTCCCAAGCTTGCTCTTTCCGCAATCTATCTTGCAGGGTTGATCAGGGTTTGAGCAGGTAAGAGTGACTGGCTCAATGGGCGTACAAGTCAACGATAGATTGTAAGTTCCAGTACCTTCATAATAATCTACCATGATGTAATAGGTCCCTTCCAACAAACCTGACTTTTTACACTCTTCGACTATTCCTATATCCTTGGAAGGTTTACAATCATAATCATCCTTCTTTGGTTTCGTCCCATCCCAATTAACGTAAAGGTCATAATCAACGTTTTGAGAGGGTTCGAGTCTTACAGTCACGTTCGAGACAGAATCCAAGACAAACTCGAAGTAATCCTGAGTACTAGTTGTTTTGTTAAGCTTACGTTTTCCACAGTCAGCAGGACAAGGGTTATCGTAAGTGCATTGCCTGCTTATCGTTGTCGTGGTTGTTGCAATAACCGTGGTTGAAGTAGTAGTCGTGGTTAAGGCTGAAGAAACGGTTACTTCAGTACAGTCAGACCATTCACTACCACAATTAACTTTGAGATAGTATTTTCCTGCTGCTGTTGGTTGCCAGTTGAAAGATGAGTCTGAGAACTCTTTTTTTGATGTTGGTATGCCGCTACAGTCAGTAGTAGGATAAAAATAAACATAACCACTCGTGCACCCACTTATGGTACATCTACAATCGTTGACAAAACAAGTTGATGAAGGGCAAGATATCGTTACGCTTGAGACAGAAAGACCTACTTGGTATGTTAATGAAAAGAGTGCAACTGTTATTAAGATTAATAATAGAGTGTTTTTTTTAAAGATAGGATCACCTACAATCCACAATTCTTGTCTCACCAGGCGTAGAGCCTTTCACAGGATTTTTAAGTTGAGCGTCGGATGCCAAGTAGACAATCCAATCGATACCATATAGTCCCTTTGTCCTTGGACATAAAAATATCGGTTCAACAGTTCCAGATCCGCGTGGGGCTTTCATTAATGTGGCACAGGACAAGATATTACCATCTGGGACATCAGAAGATAAGAACAATACGTAAGCATCTTCAACAAGGTTATTCGTGTAGCTCATCGGACATCTATAACCGGCGGCTATTGCATTACAAGTAAAGCTTGTGACAGTGAAATCTGGAGGTACAGTAGTAGTCGTAGTCGATGTGGTGCTTGTTGTAGTTGGGATAGTTGTCGTACTAGTCGTTGTAATGACAGTAGTAGTACTAGTTGTGGATATAACAGTGCTCGTAGTCGTGGAGATTGTAGTAGTTACTAACGTAGTAGTCGTACTCGTCGTTGTTGGTATAGTCGTAGTCGTCGTAGTAACACCAGAAACAGAACAAACAATACTATTAACCTTAACTCCATCTTGATTTAAGCTAGCATCGCTCCTGAACCTGAATCTTACTTTATCAGTGTTATAAGAAGACATATCGATGATTTTTTTCCCGTCAATTCCACTTTCTTTATACCTCTGAACATCATTCTTATCATAAACGTAGAACCAATCAAAATTATCTTCAGTGTACTGTTCTATTTCTATGCTGCTCACAATGTAACCAGAGGGACAAACAAACCATCCGGAATAATAGTCCGCGTTATTACTGTAATTGTCCCATTCAGTCCACCAGCATACAGTGTTTGTTCCAAAGCTAAGGCCCACATCTCTTTGGCAATCAGTATCAGCGCCATTCTCCTTACCATCTCCATCGTCATCAACATCATTACAACAGTTTTCCACAGCTGGGGGAATAGTAGTAGTTGACGTAGTTGGGGTAGTGCTAGTAGTACTCGTCGTCGTGATGACTGTAGTAGTACTGGTTGTCGATGTTGTCGTGCTTGTAGTCGTAGTAGTTGGTCTTATCGTTGTACTAGTAGTGCTTGTGCTAGTACTCGTGGCTGTTGTGGTGGATGTTGATGTTGTTATGGTTGTAGAAGTCGTACTCGTGCTAGTCGTTATTCCAGTAGTAGTCGTGGTACTCGATGTAGTAGTCGTAGTTATACCAGTAGTTGTTGTTGTGCTAGTAGGGGCAGTAGTTGTGGTCGTACTTGTTGTTGTAGTAGTAATTCCACAACTTATCGGTTTTTCTACTGTGATACCAGAATAAAACCAGTTTTCACTTGAAGGAGTATATTCCGCTCTTATTCTTGTTACTCCTGGAGGACAAACCCAAGTTAAGCTGAAAGAACCGTCTGTGAGAGAAGAGTCAGCTTTACCAATATACTTCCATGAACCATCGTAATAATACAACTCAACGTTCCTGTTTGGATGTATGTATACAGTGCCAGTGACAGGATCTGAACAAGTAGGATGAGAACCGCCTCTTTCTATGAGTGGTTTGTTGCTCTCGTCGAGAAGTTTTCCAGCTATCCTTGTTCCATCATAGTCCAAATCTGATATTTGCGTGAAAACTCTGTATAGAGCGGTTATGGTTCTATCCTTTTCGTACATAGTGAAACTGTAGGGGTTGGAAGTTGTGTCAAGATAGTTTCCTCTACCATCACAATCGTGATCCCAGAAATGTGAGAATTCTCTCAAACCAAAATTGTATGTTCTTATGTTATGGCTTCTTCCTGGTGATGAAAAAAGAGTTACAATTCCTCCATCTGTGTATTTTGCTTCTCCATCTATATCTATTCTTAAACCTGAAAGAGAAGGAGGATTATCTAAGAAGTCTATTATTGCTTCAACTCTTAGAAGAACAATACAAGGATCAGGCTGATTAAGTTTTTCTGTGCACCAAGTATTATTGTTTATGTTTACTTGAATAAGATACCGGTCTTTGATATCGATTGTTCTATCTCTGTTAACATCAGCGGCAGGATCCCATCTCTCATGACCACAATATGAACCAAAGGATGCATTGAACCTTTCCATCAGAATTTGGCAATTAATAGGTATCGTGGTTGGAATAGTTGTAGGTATCGTGGTTGTTGAAGTCGATGTCGTCGTATAAGTTGGAACACAACAACAAAGTGCTGGGTATACAGTGCAATCTAAACAATTGGAACAGTAGCAATACCATCCATCTGTGCAATCTACTGCACGATCACATATACCACCATAATCAGCACAAGTTGGTTCTGGAACAACCCTCTTGATTGAAACAGATGGCACGAATTTACAATTATTATCGCAAGACCCCCCAGCAACGTTAGAGCCTGGAAACTTTCCATCACATTCAGGAGAAGCAGTACAATCCGGAGCATAACCAGAGCTTCTGCATATTTTTTCATCCTCAAGTTTACAAGACGCAGAGCATCTGTCTGCAAAATAAGTTTTTCCGTATTTACAGGTTCTTAAAAAACTTCCAGGAGATTTTTCATCACAACCCTTGTCCACATCAGGACAACCAGATTCACATCGAGCGTTACCGTTTATCCCACCTTCATCCGTGTAAATTCCAGAGGAATCGCCATATATTCTCGATTCCAGACCGTTAAGACATTCTATGCATTTCATTTCAGAAGCATCCCATCTTCCGCTAAAACCTTTGTCACAATACCAGCCAACTTTTATGTCGCATGAGGCACCGTCATTACCACTAGAAGGACATTTATTGAGGGTCGCAGAAGAATAAGTTTGGTAATCAGAATAAGGCCAAGGACAAGTTGAAGGATTGATGGCACATGCTTTGTTATTGTCGAACAAAAAACCTCTGAAGATCCATCCACAGCAATCGCCATAATCTCTATCCCAACAGCCCTCAGCATATGTTCCAAGCCTAATATTACAAGCAGATGCAAATTCAACCGTTAATGAAAAGATGGACAAAAAAACTGAGAAGAAGATTATTCTATCAAGTATGATTCTTTTATTCATGTTCAACAAACCTGATCTCTTATCAAGTATAATTTAAAAAACCTTTCTTTAATAGTTTTGGAATTCTCACCATAAAAAACTTATTTGATTCGAGACAGAACTCTTTCAAGTTAGTTTTGGTTGTATTTTTTTCTTGATTCTAGCCATTCGATGTTTGAGTTATTTTGTGGTAATAAAAAAATTCATGGATTAATATAACGCTGTTATATTTTCTTCGAACAAAAAAAAAGAGGGAAAGTTTAGAGGACTTCTTAGTCTTTCCAAGACTTCTTTTAAAGATTGTCAGGACCACTGCCAGAATTACCAGCAGCATCAAGAATAAAAACCCTTGAAACTCTGGTATCACTCTTATATGTCCTGGATGGCTGTAGTGGAAGTAAACGAATATGTGCGTTAAGTTTTCATCCAAGATAAACTTTACTAGTGTGCCATCGGCATAGACTGCTGTGATGTTGTTCATCAATGATTTAGGTACAGTAAGATGGGTGAAACCTGTACCAGATTGGCCGTTTGTGTTGAATCTTATCTCACCATCTCTGAAATCAAAGTCAGTTATACTTGAATTGCTTGTTATTATCACGTGGAATGTTTTTCCAGAGACATTAACTATATGGCTACTTGTTTTGACGTTGTTGGGCACAATCTGCACAATCTCTAGACTCATGTTTGATGTTGCAAGCGTTTGAGCTGTAACTGTTATTTTGGTCTCGAGTGTTAGCTTCGCTCTTCCAGGCATTGGGTTGTCGATGACAACCATCGCTAGCCCTGCTGCAACGAGCGTTGCTCCGATAGGAGTTGTAGCACCCCACGGCAATAATGTCAAGCCAACGAGCGTTATCCCTAACGGTATCAAAAAACTAACAGCGACCTTAGTGGTTCCTGGCAATATGTTTATAGGAGTTGTATATGTCCCTGTTGGAATGTTAGTTATTGGCTGGAAATCTGGAGTTATGTTGAGAACTTCAGAGTAATACTTTTCCAAGAAAACTCTTATCATCTTTTCTTTAACTCTTGACGCTAGTTCCGCATTCCATCTTCTTAGTAAGTCCTTAGGGTCGCCTATACCTAGAATATCTTCGGTAATTTCATGCGTTACATCATCGAAATTCCCTTTGACGACGATAGATAAGTGTACTGAAACCATTGGGATTATGACTTTTAACGGAACCTTGTTACCATATTCATCTTTTAGTTCCAACGTTGATACAATAAGTGAAGCATATTTCACTCGAAGGTCTAATGTTTTGCTGATTGTTTTTCCAACCTCGATGCTAATACTGAAATGTAATTCATAGTCAAAGTGATACGGAACAATCTTGTTCTTATCATACGCTATCATGAGAATATCGCCAGTTAGTCTAGCAATGACGGACCCTTCTGCCTTGTAATTTCCATTGTTCTTAATGACAATGTTGACTTTGATGATTCCAAAGTCTGCTTCTGTAGGAGGTTCTGTATCTTTAAAATGTTTCACGTATTCTTCTGCACCTTCGACATCTTCGAATGGAACGTTCAACGTATTCCATTTTTTGTATTTCACGTCTTCCACTTCGACCTTTGTCTCTTGTGTTGGCGGGTGTTCGAAGACTGAGATGTCGTCAAAGTATGCTTTTTTAGAACGTCCGCAAAAGATGAGCATTGAACGGATCGGATTAAATTGGGAAATGTCAGGCTCCTCTTGGAAGTCTGTTCCTTTAAGGATACCATTTATCCAGACACTGAATTTAAAGTTCTCTGTGTTCATGAGCACAGTTACATTATACCATTTGTTTGCTTCGTATTCTTGCAACTCATGCCATTCGAGCTTATGTTCTAGTATGTTCTGATTCGTTAGAGCACATATATAACCATACCAGAAGCAGACCCTACCGCATGCTACAACATAGGGGTTCCAGAACCCTGTCCCGATGACAATGTCTCGCGTTGACGTTGGCATTACACAGATCGTGTATCCGATCAGATTACCACTCCATTTGAAAGTTCTCTCCAGCAAAACGGCTTCTGTTTCTTCCTCAGCTTGCAATTGTAGAGATTTTGTCCCAGAAATACTGACTTCATCCACTATTCTTTGATTCTCTGGGTCTACACCCACAGGTACGTATAATATCCAGTCTCCTCTCGGAAATATTGTACCGACAGAGTAGCTCTCAAAATCTTCGTAGAAAATGGTCGAAAAGGTTGATAGGGAGCTTGGATTTTTTTGGTCGGATGTTGCTTTTATCTGTATTTTAAGTGGCATCGAGAATAACACTATTGCAATCAGTATTGCTGCAATTTTTTTCAACTCATTTTTTCCTCCATATTTCGGTCTGTGACACTAGACGCTAAGTCTTAGTGTTTCACCCGAAAAGGGTCACTCGAGTAAAAGAGTGACTATGATGAGAAATCGACTAAAGACAAAAGAATTAGAATAAAATTCTATAAAGTCTAACCATTATTCACATTCTGTTTTCAGTCTAAAGTCGTCAAAAAATTTCAAATTTCATTTTTTGAATGGATTGTGGATTTTTGTGAGCATTGCGCATTTAATATACAGATGAAAGAGAATAAATAGATATGGATTTCCTTGCCAAAAAATTATTCGAGTTCATTTCAAAATAACAAAAGATATTTTTATTCAATGAGTAAATAATCTTAGAGTACATGAGAAAAAATCTTATCTTTACAATCGTCTTACTTGGAATAGTTCTATTTTCAGGATGTGTAGGGCAACCTGATCAAAAGGTTGAATACAAAGACGAAGCGTTGAAGATGGAGATAAAATTTCCTGATAAAACTCTTCCGAACCAAATAGTGAAGATGAAGGTCACTCTCACAAACCAAGTTGAGAATTATGTCACTAACATAAGTTTGAGGATAACTGATTTCTATGGACTCACTCTAATAGATCAAACCTGTTCTGATGGCAAAGATATACCGAATTGCGGTTTTATTTCTGAAAGATGTGGTTGTTATTTTGATAGTATTCAATCTTTAGATGATAGAGAGGTAAATTTTGTTTTTAGGGTCAAAGGTGAAGAAGAACTGGCAAGGATTCCTCGCGATTTAAAACCAGAAATCACTCTAGAGTATAGTTATTCTGGAGAGACTGTGTTTTTTGTCCCGATTTTAAGTCAGAGTGAGAGGTCTACAAAAGCAAAGATAAGCACGACTCAAACAAAAGGGCCGATACATGTAGAAATAGAGAGAGGCTTAACTCAGTCCAGCGATCAATGGGAAATAAACGGTACTGCCTTTCCTATCATTGTTTGGGTCAAGGATAAGATAAAACCAGATTCTAAGAGGACTATAAGTAATGATAGTTTTAAAATAACTTTGATAAACTTAGAAAAGGCTGGAGAAGGAGTTGGAAGATGCGATTTTGAGAATGAGAGTAATGTTTTACGACCTAAAGAAGACGTAGAACTTCCGATGAAAGTCCCCCTCATTTGTACTTTGGTTGGAAAACTTCCAGAACCGAAGCCGTGGACGTACGGCATGATAATAGCAGATTACAACTATACTTATACTGTGGTCAAGACTGAAACCATAACTGTTGAGACTGTAATTTCTTAGTTTGTATAGTATACTGGCAATATTAAATTCAAAAATGAAAATTTAGTCGATGAAAATGAAAAAAGAAGACATAGGACATATGGCCTTATTTCTCATCGTTTTATTACTCTTTTTATATCTGTTGATAACACGTGGTGTTTAAGAGAAGCGCGGTAGATCCAGTTTCTGTATTGATATTAATAATTATTAATTTTACTCTTGATTTGGTTTTTTTAAGATTGAAGAGTGGTTAGCATCGAAAGAGTAAAGAATATAATATACTGGTTATTCTTCTTATTCCTGATTTTTATAGTGATAGAAATTATCATGAGTATGTTTAAAAAAGCTCTGGGGTTCGAGGAACTTGTGATAGGTTTGTTAACAGCTAATTTGGGCTACTCCTTCCACATAAACTCAAGATTATCAGAGCATCTAGGATGGCACAAAGGAAAATTTAATTCTCCTTTTAAGTAAACCAAATGATAAAGAAAGTTAAAAGCTTGCGTATTGATGAAAAAAACGTTAAGACTGTGATTACTTGAGTTTTTATTGGAATGAAAAGATTTTGTTCAATTACCATATCTATAATCAACATTGCGATTCATCAAGTATAATAAAGGACTAAAGCAAATATAATATTATAGAGTTACCTGGGAATTCAAAATCCACTGTATGTATGAGTGTCTGAAATGGGAAAATTAGCAGAATTGGAAAGAAAAAAACAAAGAGAAGGATTAACACCAGAAGAGGAAAAATTGTATAATTTTTTAAAGGAACAAAAGAAAGAAAGAGAAAAAATTTTAAAAACAGAGGAGAAGCCTAAACAACCTGAAAAAAAGAGGGATCTTCTTGAAGGAATGGTTGAAACTGCAGGATTTTTTGAAAGAATTGCAAAAGAGGCGGGGCGCGGAGAATATGGAAGAGGCGGAGAAGCTAAACAACCGGAAAAAAGTACCGGCCCTCCCGGAAAAAAACAATGTCCGGCTTGTGGTTCAGAGATATGGGAGGGAGCAAAAATCTGTCCTGTGTGTAAAACTGACTTAAGAGCTTTTGAAGAACAGGAAAGGTTAGCAGGTCTTGGGATAGGAGGTAAAATTAAAGAAAAATTAAAGGGTAAGGGAAAAGAATACAAAGAAAAAACCTGGGGGGAAGTTAAAAAACGACTTGGTATAGGTGAATCTCATTTAATAAGTGGCTTAAAATTTGGTATTCTTTCTCCGATAGCAATTCTATCCGTATTTGGAGTTGCAGTACCAGTAGCAGAAGGTGCTTTTGGTGTAGTCGCACCACCACAAGTCCAAACTTTCCAAGCTTTGTTATGGAAGAGTTTGCCTGTTATGTTAGCAGGTATTTTTGGTGTTATTATACCTCCATCTGTTATCCTAGGCAAGTACGGTGTTAATTTTGATGTCTTGAACAAGATATGTATGTTCAGCATCGCTGGTTCAGCTGCCATGTGGGGTGGAAGTAACATCCTTCTACCAGCTGTAAAGACATTCATGCCCGAGGAATATGCTTTGTTGATGTGTTTAATGAAGTATCGAGGCAACATGCAAGTTTGTATCGCTCAAAATCAAACTGTACGATACAAGAAAACTGGAACTTATGAGACTTTGAAAGTAGACATGGGTGTTGTCACACCATCACAAACTATTCCTCCTCCTGATCCTGTTCCTGATTTGTGGGATTCAAATCCTTACGATCTTCCATTAACTCTATCGAACAAAAATCCAGTCGGTTCGACATACGATATCAAAGTTTATGAAATAAATATTTCTGCTTCACCAGATGTGCTTAGTAAGGATTTTGTGAGTGCGTCAGAAATTTTTCCTGACCTTCGCAAAAAACCCATAAAACCGGGTGGTTATGCAATCGTCACGGCAAGATTTAATAAAACTTTTTATCCCGGGAGACCGATCAATTGCAAACAATACACCTATTTTCATATCAACGTTACTACTGAACAGATTGGTGGAGGATCAGCTAAGTTTGGCTTGATAGAAAGCGATGAAGGAATGGACAATCAGAATTTCATGTACTTCTTCGACCCAGATATAAAGACTGAGCCTGGACCACTCGATATCTACGTTTATACTTTACCTTTTGTCATCCCAGCAACGATGAGGGAGGTAGAAGGTCCAGACTTTGGGGTTTACATAAAAATTAAAAACAAGGGTAAAGGTACAGCAATCATAGATGGGTTGACTCTTATTCAAGTAAACAAGAGAAGCGATATACCATCTCCGATTAGTATCACAAATTGTAAATTGATTGGAAATTCTTCTCTTTTCAATGATGAAAGATCCAATGATTACTGCCCCCCAGGTAAGACTGGAAATTGCATCCTAATCACAGGCAATGCTCCAATTAAAAAAGATCAAGACTTTACTTTCAGATGCAACGGAGAAATAGTTAGTGAAGAACCATTCTACGGTAAAACAACTGACTTTATCAGCGTAAATGCAAGCTATAAATATCTTCAAACTTCCGAAGAGCAGATAGCATGTATCAAATCTGAAGGAATGTTAGATACCTTTTGTCGAGCTCACAATGAAACAACATGTAAACAAGCATCGATGTGTAAGTGGTGTTATGGATGTTTAAACAATAGGGCAAGTTATTTCCCAGATGGTGCATGTATACCTGCTGATGCAGATTGTGGTTATCATTGTGTAAAAGATAAATGTAATGCTGAGTGTGGCTCTGATGAAGATTGTGGGGGCATAACATTCTGTGGTTATGACTGTACCTGTACCTATTCTGTACCAGAAATAATATAAAGAATAAAGGATAGTGTATGATATTTCTTACTTTTCTGTTAGATAAGGTCAATTTTTAACTGATTCCTGCAATTTCCTTACAAAAAGTATCTACATTATCCTGATATCTACAATCATTGAAATCAGTTGGTAGGTTGTTTGGCCAGTGAACTTTTGCACAATTTTCTAATTCAGGTGGAGCTGAAGGTCCCAATCTAGCATTAGTATCCCTTCCAAAATTTACTAATTTACAGCTATTACACCATGAAATCGCCAAAGTCCTGCAGTCTATCTCACTTATAGGTTTACTGATCATATACCTGTAAACCAAGTATACCAAAATTCCAACTACTAATATTCCAACCAACAACATTAGTATCGTGTTAACTGCTATTCCTTTACTCATGTGAATACCTTTCTCTTCCTTAAATAAATATTTTTAAACTTACTCATTAAACTCCTGCTCCAACGGTTCTACAGGTCGTTGTATTCGGACAATCTGTTGTTCTCGTGCAAGAGTATACCCTTACTCGAGTACTTGTTATTACAGACTATATTTGCACCCAAATAAGTAGAAGTACAGTCTGCTACTTGAGTTGATAGGTTACCTACCCCTTTCTATCCAGCTACTCTACAACTCGTGCACTAAGAAATCAACTTACTCTACATTCACTTTCGCTCAATAGTGGCGAAGGGACGTACCTATAAACCAAATGATTATCCCAACAACGATTGTCCCTATGAGTAGAGTGAGAATCGTCGAAATTGCAATTCCTTTACTCATGAAAGCAATACTTTCCTTAAATATATTTTTATTCGTTTTAACTACAGAAACAGCAGCATTTGGCTTCACCACATTGTGCATATCCAGGTTCACACTCCCAGGAGGTAAACCCACTACCGAGACATACACTCCTACATGTTGAAGCGGATAAACATGCTCCACCAGCGTTTCTGCAGTCAGTTGGTGGTATGGTTGTAGTTGTTGGAGGAGATACAGAAGTTTCACTAGAACTAGAAGAATAGTACCAGTTTGAAGGAGAATAGCTTGCTCTTATCTTGCTTGCTCCAGGAACAAAATTCCATTCTTGAGAGAAGCTTCCATCATCGAGAGCATCGACTATAGATATGAAATGCCAATCTCCATCGTAGTATTCAAAAGAAACTTTTCTATCTATATCTTCCATCTTACAATTCCCACAACTCCTACATGCATATCCAAGTTTCAACAGAGGATTTCCGTTTTCGTCGAGCAACTTTCCTTCTATATAAGAACCGTTATAGCTTAATCCTTCTATCTTCGTGAAAGCCCTGTAGAAAGCTGTTATAGTTCTTGTTCTTTCTCTCATCTCGAAAGAGTAAGGATTAGAACTTATATCCAACCAATTATCAAAACCATCACAATCATGGTCCCAGAAGTGAGAGAAATATCTCGAGTCTTTTGTCATTTCTACTTCTACACCGAAAGTTCCAGGAGTTAATTTAAAGAAAGCTATTCCACTAGAATCTGTAGACTTACTTTCTCCGTTAACCTTTATTCTTAACCCCTCTAAAGGCTTGTCTACAACATCCACAAGAGCTTCGACAGCTAAAGGATGCTTGCAAGCACAATAGCCTTCTCCATCTTGGTTTGTTAAGCATTTTCCAGAAGCTCCTGTAATAGATTTACAGTGAGAAGTACAATCGTACCTTAAACTTTTAAGCGAATGCTCTTTACAGTAAAATTCTTTGAGTATAGTTTCGCTTAAGCATCTATCTTTTAGTTCATGAGTAGAATTTCTTGTTTTTCCAGGTATTCTGGGCTCATTTCCATATACTTTATCGAACTCTTCTGGAACAATTCTGTCAGAATCTAAACATGAAGCAAGGAAGAAACTTCCATCAACGCTAGCGTTAAAGTCAAAAACTTTTGGAGGGTTATCGTCTTTATCCAGGATGAAGGATTCGTTGACTTTCAATCCTTTATCCCAGCATTTCTTGTTTTGAGTGTAATCAGGAATAGTCCACACAGTTTCACAGGGCGAGGAAGAGCATTCGACTTTTATTCCATTTATTTCACAGCTTGGTCCACAAGTGTTTCCGTTTTTCCTCCAGTTAAAGCTGCAAATTTTACAATCAGTATCGTTGAAAGAATCTACTTGAATGTAACTTGGGAAAGGACAATCAGAACCAGAGTATTCAGCATGGACTTTAATCTTATCCCCTGGCTCACAGTATGGAGATTCTCCTAAAAAACAATCTTCTTCTATTCTTACGTAGTTGAGCTCACAATCCTTTTTACAGAAACAGAATCCTTCTCCTTCATCTTCTCCGTAACATTTAGTTAAACAATAGCTTGTGTAGCTTGGGTCATTGTTGAATTGTCTACAGAATTCATCGCAGTTGTACTTAGTACTTCTTTTCAAGGAACCAGCCTGTCCTAAGCAGTAAAATTCTGTTAAGTTGTTTTCCCAAGTGTAAGGGCTGAAATCGCAAGTATCTTTTCCTTCGCTCAAAATTTTGCTGTCAATTATGTCTCTCGTTCTTCCAGACATGTGAGGAAGAATTCCTTCATCACTATCCATACAACCAGCCAGAGTAAGCAAAACTTTGACGAAAGATTCACAAACATTCCAAGTACCGCAATCTACAGCTCCTATTATTCCAACTCCAGTGTTACAGTCTTTAAACTCTTGTACATTTTTAGCTATGACTTGATCAGGATCGTAAACGATGAGATTCCCTACCCTCGCTAAAAAGCTTATATAGAAGTTGTTTAGTCTCGGGTTTTCACAAGTAGAATAATCATAGACTGGATAATCAATGACATTCTCTATGAAAGTACAGTTTATTATCGCAGTGGATTTTTGGTTTACTCCATCATACTGGAAGCTTTCTTGTAAGAGTTCTAGTTTTACTTCAGCTTTTTCTTCCAATTCTTTTTCAAGCGAAGAAGCAATTCTTTTTAAGCAAGTGTTTGCTTGATCTTTAGTCTCTGCACTGCTTACACAAGCGCCTAGCAAATCATTTTCTACCATAGCCCTTATTACTTTGATCATCTTCACGAAGTTTGTCTTTACCCGAGCTTCAGGTTCTAGTTTTCTTACTATATGAACATCTTTCGTTTTTCTTTCAAAAACAAGCTCATTACCGATAACTGTTATGCTTTCGTTATCGAAATCAGCAGCGTATGCAGTGGAATCTTGTGGAATATCTACGAATTCCTTAAACTCCCTTATGTAATCTGTCATGAAAGAGGATGCAACACGAAGAGTGAAGCTCCTAAGTTTTGCATCATCAGGAACATAAGAGCTGTTGTAAACTTGCCAGTAAGGAAGTTTGGTTTCATTCGAGTAAATAGAATCAAAATCTTTCTCTAGGATAACCTTCCCAGTTCCTGCGCTGTAGATAGTTTGGATCAAGGAAAGCTTTACCGCATTTTCAAAAGACCTGACGTAAGTCTCGAGCTTGTCTGCTTCTGCAAGCATTGGAGCTTCTCTCAAGTATCTTCCTGCTATGAATTCTGTTCTCACGAAATAACTCACGTAGAAGTATTCTAAGACTAAGAGTATGCCTAAGGCTACTATAAAAGGGATTAACGGATGAATTCCTTTCCTCATTCTTCTATTCCGTAACACAAACACCATGATTTCACCTAGCCTATCACTGTAAATGTTAATTCTGTAATGAGATGAGTGCCGTTAAAAACAACTGGTATAGGATAAGTACCCATCTGTGTCACTTTTGTCAAACCCCAACAAGTGTACGGTCGGGGTACTGCTACGTGATCCTCAAATTCAATAACTGTACCTGCCGGAAAACCATCATAATCTTGAGTATAACAGAATTTTCCTTCTGTTTCTTTTTTACATCCTGTACATATTCCATATAATTTTAATCTTGGATCCCTTTCCTTACAAGTACATTTAGTTTCATTTTGTAAGACGAATTCACCGAAAGTTAAAGTGTATCGATAGACACCTTTCGACCATTCCTCAAGTATCTCCACTAAATTATAGTTATCTTTTTTTTCGAAACCATAATGTATTTTATTCAAAGCTACTATAGAACTCTCATACTTTTCAGAATTGGTGTTATAGATATCTGTGGATAATAGAGCCAAAGGAATATCATACTCTTTATTCCAGAAGTAATAATCAATCATCATCATCGTTACATGATACTTGAAAAAGTAGAGGAAGATGAATAAAAATAAGGCTACGAACACTCCCAAAAAAAAGAAAAATGCTAGCCAACCTATAAGGCCTTTTTTCCTCATCGACTCACCGGAATTATTATTTTAACTTCATTATCAGTTGCATTGGCATAGATGTTTATCATTTTACATTTTTTGTCGAGTTCAAGATAAGTTGGTAAGTCGTATTCTTCATTGCATTTAAAATCTTTATCAGTAGTTGGAAACTTCGGATCTAAAATAACATCAACGCTTACTTTTCTTCTACAAACTTTAGCCGTAGAATCTAAGAAGAGTTGCTTGCATACTTCATTGGGAACGTTTTTAACGTTCATACAAATTTTTCCATTTTCAATTTTTATTCGAATAACTTCTGGTCCAACCCGAATCGACTTGATGATTTCTTCGTCATGTCCTTCCTTTATTCTTAAGGAAGCCTGAGAAATCCAAAAAGCAAGTTCCGAAAGAGGAGTTTTCATCAGAGTTAATTTTGCTATTCCAGCTCTGTAGTTTCCTTCTTCCCGTGTCGGCTCATAGTGTAACACAACAGGCATCTCTACATATCCTTTTATTCTTTGATAGCTCAGGTAACATTGATCATCAAAATTGAACACAAGTTTTTCTATCTTTTTTGAATAACCGTCGCCTATTCTCGTCACAGAAAAATTATAATCATATTCTAGATTCTCGCATTCATCAAGAGGAACTTCTTTTAATCTATAAAAGTCTAGAACTAACTTTTTTTCAACTGCTCCTGTACAGTTAGAAGCTAAGATAGAATGAATTAGGTTTGTTGCCTGTCTCGAAGCGTCTGCAGTGTAAGCTACTACTCTCAAATCCAAGTACTTGTTTAAGATAAGCACAATTACAGCTACAAAGAAAGCAATACCGACAAAAACTAAGATGAGGATTGGCATTGTTACTCTCATTTTATCATCTTTCAAGTTTCTACTTCAACCTTTTCATTCGTTTTTGTGATTAAAAGATTGAAGCCACTCCCTTTAACTTTTTTCGTTTCTGTTATGTCAGCTGCAGAAGAAGAACAATCTGTAGAAGTATAGGTTGAGGTAGCTGTTACACAAACTAACTTATCTTTTATCATGATGCTGTAGTCTATTTCTCCAGTTTTGTTACGGTAGCTTAACTCCACATCACCAGCTAATCCTTTGGAGAGAGTTATTAATCCAGCAATATCAGTTGAAACAGACTCTGAAAGTCTTAAACCAAAGACGAACATCTGCTCTTCAGCTTGCCATAGTATGAGCAAGACTGTTATCAAGCAGAGTATAGTCGAGACTACTATCAGTATCACATCTACAGTCGTTAAACCCATTCAAACCTTCCTCAACACCTCAACTTTGTTTTCAAACACTCTAAAATAGTAAGTTCCTGGTTCTGTTAGGAGCATCCAATCTCCGTTAGTATCCGTCCAATCCGCATTTGTCGGATATGAAACTGAGGCTGTTGTGTAATTAACTGTTATCTTCTTAATATCAGGTTTATACTCAATATTCTTTACACAATCCTTAACTTCAAAGTACATGGTTTCATATCCTGTTTTTCTCTTCATTTCCTCAACTTTTATCCAAACACTTTGGATTTGTTCTTCTTGCGCTTTAGGACATAATTCTTTGCGGAAAAATCCCGGAAGGACTACAAGCATCAAGATGAGTCCTGCGGTGAGTATGAATCCTGCTAAGAATGCTATAGTCCACTTTGAAACAGCTTTTCTGAACATCAATTATTATTTTCTTTTCCTATTAAATGAAATTTGATGAAGAGATATTACTTAAAAATTGCTTCTGTGTAATTTTCTCTAACGAATTCATTAACTTCTTTTAAAACTTTGGGGTTTATGGAAACGTGTTTTGCTCCAGTTTTTACGTAGAAAACAACGAACCCCATTTTTCTGAGTTCATTCAATTGTTTATCTATCCTTTTATAGTACTCTTGTGGAGCACCTTTTCTTATGTTTTTTATGTCAGTATGCTTTCCACCGATGAAACGACGGCTCCTCATCTTGTTTAAAATCCAGGCCTTTATCTGTTTGTCAGTGATTATATTCATAAAAATGAATATTCAACTATAAAAAATTAATCTTTATATATTTGTATATTGAAGAATTACTAGTGAGAAATGTGTCGAGAGGACCCTCTTCAGAACAATCGTCCTTTGTGTTAGCGATGGGAAACACACCTTTTATTAGGGTGATCTCTTTCTTACTTGAAAATAGGATTTTTGACTATTCAAAAACAGATATAGCAAAGAATGCGGAAGTCGGGTGGTCAACTTTACACGGAGTATGGAAAAGATTAGAAGAATTAAACATCGTAAAATTTACAAGAAGAGTCGGTAAATCGAAGATGTATAGATTGAACGAAGAAAACCCAGTAGTAAGGAAGATGATCGAGATAGACGCAAAAATATCAGAATACTATGCTCAGAGAGTTGCTAATAAAGAATTGAAACCAATTCCAGCAAGAATTTAAAATGCTATAGTCCACTTTGAAACAGCTTTTCTGAACATCAATTATTATTTTCTTTTCTTATTAAATGAAAGTTACTAGCAGTTCTTGCATAAGTATAACCCGTCGATTTTAATCCTAGTAGAGCCAGAAGGAAAGAGTAAGTATCTCACTGATCTTAATTTACTCGTCCATTTACAATTTGGGTTTAATTCTGGGTTCAAGACTACTTCATACTTATTCCACTTTCTCTTGAATCCTCCAAGTTTACATGCCAATCCTGCAGTTTGCCAAGACTCTCCAGTATCGAAGTAAACGTAAAGATCTGATCCATCTTCAAAAGGGTAGAACCAAAAGTGAAGCTTATCAAAATCTGGCAAATAAACATGTTTTCCGTTGAGTGCTTTTATGAGAGAAAATGCTGGTGTTGCACTAGTTGCTAAATAAACGCTATACGAGTTAACTTTGTCATCTTTAACGTAATCGACATCTATAGTAGCATATTCAAGCGTTGAAGCAAACCAACTCTCCTTATAAGCTGAATTCTCAGTCTAAGCATCTTTATCTCCAGGTATAACATCTGGTATATCTTCAGATCCACATACAGCTTCGCATTCTTTAAAATTAGCACAACTACATTCTGTGAAAGCGTTACTTCCAGTCGTGTTTACACAATAAGCAGCACAATACTCTAAACACTCATCGTGATAAAAACAACTTTTCGAATAAAAATTTCCATCCCAACATACCCCTAAATCTCCACATATCACAGAACCTACACATTTCTCATTACATTCCTTATTATCTTCTCTGCATGCGCAGTAAACGCAGAATGGTTTTCCACCAGAAAGGATTTCTACTTTTTTAAAAGAAACTCTTGCATAATATTCTCCAGGAGGTAAAGGCTTGCATAAATCCCATTTTCCCTTAGCTGGCATGATATCTTTTGCTCCGTCTGTCCATTCTACGACTATTTTTCCATCTTCATAAGTTGTTCTTTCATAAGTTATCCCCTTTACGCAAGGCTTAACATTAAAATCAGGAATGGTATTAAAGCTTACTGGAGATACGACTTCTTTCCTGTCTTCCCAGTATCTTAATTCTCCCCATATCTTGTTTAACTCGTCCATCTGAGCCATTTTACAGGCTTCGCTGGAAGCCTGAGTCATGAGATAGAAGATGAAGAGCCCACCGACTACACATATGGCCACTAGAAGAACGAGTTGAATGTTTTCTACATCGCCTTTTCTTTTCATTTTATCATTAGACTTAAGTTGAGGGTATGAATGCTTTGCATTTCTCTTCTAAACCATCACACAATTGATTAGGATTATTGCTATCAATATAACCATAATCGTAAGCACACTTGGCTAGCGCATTTCCCATCTTTGTTCCCCCCGAAAACTTAGCTATTTGACATTGGGCGCACCAAGCAGTCATCCTTGCAGCACATTCTCTCTCACTTAATCCAGAACCAAAAACATATCTATAAATCAAATAAGTGCAGATTCCTAGAACTATCAAGCAGATCGAAAACTTCACTAAAGTTTCTACAGCTATTCCTTTCTTCATGAATTTAAATTGGAGTTTGAATAGAAAAAATTATCGATTTTAAAGGGGTTAACTTTGTTGAAGAAAATCTTTGAGAGAGTTATAATCCCCGAGACAGCCTTTCAAGAAGTCGTCATTAAAGGAGAAGAGAAAGGATACTTGCATGTAAAGTTAATCAAGAGAGCAACACAGGAATGGATAGAAGTCAAAACGTTGCAAGAAGAACAGAAGAAGGAATCTGATTTGATGGCCAAGATGGCGCCTTTGGGACGAGTGGAAGCTGAATCAATAGTTCTCGCCAAGGACATGAAGACACCCCTGTTAATCGATGATTTAATAGGCCAAAGAGTTGCAAAATCTTATGGAATCGAGACGTATTGGACGACTTCTGTTTTCCTGAAGACATGGAAAGAAAATATAGTATCGAAAGATAAAACGAAAAAAATTATTGAGGATTTGATCGAAAGTGGACTCAGGATTAAACCTGAAGTAGTTATCGAGTTAATGAAAAAATTAAGTCGAAAATATTAACTATACTTTGTTGTATAGATATATTTTCTGGAACAAAAAAAAGGGAAATTGGGGAAGTTTTCTCGTTTCTCTGCTAACTTTCTGAAGATTGCTATTACAAGAACCAAGAACATTAGCACTACTAGAATAGGCATCGAAAACTCTGGTATAACTTCAGCACCTTCAATTCTTACGTTCATCTTACAAAATTCACTCAGATAAGTGAAGTAGACGAAGCTGTGAGTTTGATTGTAAGTTACTGTGAAACTCTTCTCTGTTTCATTCAACAGAACTTTCCATGGATGAGTTGTATTATCACGCAAAAGCTCTTTTGGAATAGTAATGTTGCAGAATCCGCTACTACCAATTTGAATAGCATTGAAAGCTATCTGTTTTTTTGATTGTTCAAAAGTAAGCTCTAGGATCAGGGAATTACTCAATATACTTACCGGGAATGAATGTACCTCATGAAAGATTTGGAAAGTTTCAGAAATCGGAGTCGTAGTTATATTGATTGGGTTCATCAAAGGACTTCTGTCCTTTACACCTCTTCTCTCGTACGGAGTATCTCCTATACCGTCACCGTTCTCATCCTTTCCGCTGTAATCACTCCAATAATTTTCGTCCCAAAGTACGCCAGAATAAATTTCCGATGCTTGCTGTGTGTTATTGATGAAATTGTTGTTTTGGATGTAAACATAATGTGAACTATCGACTACTATACCTTTATCGAAGTTTTGAACGATGTTATTCCATTGTATTCTATTGTCACTCGCAAGTTCTCCCACATGGATACCATCATCTCCACTCTTCTCTATCCAGTTCTCTTCGATAAAATTCCAGTCAGACCAATCCAAACGAATGCCATCTTCACCAGAATTAGTTATGTAGTTTCCGACTATGTAGTTTTCTTTTGACCAGCGGATGTATATACTCGAGTTACGATTAGAATCCAAGATATTACCTTGGATTGTATTCCTATGTGAGAGGGACATGCAAATACCACTACCCCAATTGTTTGTGATGTTATTCCATTTAACAGAGTTTTCTGAAGCTTTTTCAAAATATATTCCAGTACCCATCCCACATACTCTGTTGCCGATGATTTCATACTTTGTCCCACCGATAACAATACCGATGGAACCATACTCTATTCTATTTCTTTCGATCCTGCATAGCGATCCGTAGTCACTTGCAAGTATCCCTCTTGCGTTTAGGATGAGATGATTCTGAGCTATGGTATGATTAGTACCGTATACTGAGATCCCATCATCTGTGAATCTTATGTTATTTTTTCGGACTATGTTTTGTGAGCCATACATTTCAATACCGTCCTGAAATTTGACTGAGAACTCGTCTTCTGCGCCACGTATTGTATTATTTTCGATGACGTTAAGCCAGTCACAAACTGTAATGGCAGTCGCAGTATTGTTTAACAAGGTATTGTTGATAATAACATTTTTCAAACCTTTTACTCTAATACCCAACCTGTTATCGGAGATTAAATTATCTCTGATAATGTTGCTCCGTCCATATACAGTGATTCCAGCGCAGTTATTTAGGAAAACATTCCTTTGTATTTTACATAATTCCGCTTCCCACAACACTAGTCCTGAAAAATCTACCCATAATCCATTCCTTCTTTCTGCTCCTCTACGGGAGTTTTGAATCGTAAATCCTTCCACAGTAACGCTATGGGCAGAAATCAATAATGTATGACGCTCTCCAAGACCATCTAAGATTACTTTACTTTCTGCTTTTAAAGTTATCGACTTGTACACTTCAACTTGACCTTCAGCGTAAACTCCAGCCCGGACTAAGATTGTATCTCCTGATGATGCAGCGTTTATCGCTTCTCGTATCGTTCGATAATGGTCAGGAACGATGATAGTCTTAGTTGCTTTGATTTTTTGTACTTGAAAGAAAATCGTTGAAATCAGCAGCAGTAGTATTAGTATTGAAACTACTTTCTTCAGTTCTTTTTTCCTCCTTTTTTAGACAGGGCTGAGTCTTCAAGGCCCAGCCATTCTGTCAGGATTAAAGAGTTTTAGAGAAAAGGATAAGCAAATCTCAAACAAAGAATCTTTACTTTCTTTACTTGTTTTTAACTGATTTTTGTTTATTGAATGAGCATTAACAAAGATAATTTTTGAGGAAAACTTTAAATAGATTAATTTCTTCAATCTTAGGATGCTCGATTTACGTTAATTTTTTTTCTTCTCCTTTCGGTTCTTCTGGGGTCCACTGCTTATTATCATCGTTAACATTTATGAACGCAAAATACTTTCCGCTCATATCAACTGATGTTGCTACGAATTCAGTTTTACATTTTCCTTTTGTGAGGATGCAACAAGCAGGTTTGTCGTCTGTTATCGGTGCTTTAGTAGTTTCATCGGCAACACAAGCTTCTTCGCCTTCATACCAACGCCTAGCCCTGAAAGTCACTTCCACTTTCTTCCCTTCTTTAACAGGGTTTGGATAATTTTATTAAATTATATACGAGACAAAAACTGGCTAAAGAATATTAGTTATACTTTGTTGTATAGATATATTTTCTGGAACAAAAAAAAGGGGAAATTGAGAGTTTCTCCGAATTTTAATGAACTTTCTGATAATCACTGCTAAAAGTGTTATAGTCATGAGCACGATTAGTATTGGTATAGATAACTCTGGTATAACTGTAGTTCCTACAACCTTCACCTTGTGCGCTGCGTGATCATAAACGAAGTACAGGAACGAATGGGTGGCGTTTTCATTTTTAATGAAATGTGTTTGATCATCATCTATCCAGACTGTGAACTTTCCATCTAGTAGCTCTATTGGAATGGTGATGTTACAGAAACAATGCAAACCCGCGAGTCCTCTGGTACTAAAACTTATTCTTTTCTCAGGTTGACTGAAGTTAAAGTTCGTGATTGTGGAGTTACTGAACGTGACGACATGGTAGGTTTTGTCTTCCCAAGTTACGTTGAACAATTGAGTTTTATTCACCGAGATTGAGTTGATTTTAGTCACTGTTAGTGTGAAGTTAACATCGGGACAGGCAGTTTTTATCGTTACCGTCCAACTTCCAGGTATCAGGTCTGGTGGCTTTATTATCATCGTAGCAAACCCGTAGACAGCGTGTGTTGATAGGGCAAAGACTGTAGTGCCGATCGTTATAGAAAGCTCGAGTAATGTTACGCCTTCTGGTAGGATCGTGGAGATGATGAGTGATGATGTCTCCGGTTTGACTGTAGTGTCAAAGAATTCTGTAGAACCAGCAGCAACCACGTAAGCATTGCTTTCGATGTTCATCCCCAAGCTGAATATGTATTCTACTAAGTGTTTTTTGATATCTTCCTGTACTCTTTCACCCAGTCTCTCGTTCAGGTACCTTATGATCTCTTCAGCCAAGCCATAAGGGTTTCCAACTCCCTTCAACTTTATCGAACGATGTACCGGGTCAAAGTTTGAGCCGCTGACCTCGAAATCCACGTTTAAACAGACTATCATGAAGAGCACGTTTATCGTCAAAGATTTGCTTTCAGAACTGTCAAAGTCAATCGTGAACGGTCCGACGATGATTGATGTGTAGTTAACTGGTATATTCAGTTTAACCAACTGAGAGCTTTTTACATTTATGTTTCCAACCAGTTGAGAGCAATTGTACTCGAAGTGATGAAAGATTATGCGATCCTCAAAAGCATTTTCTGGGTCGAATTTAACGAGTACTATGTTCCCAGAAATTGTTGCTGTTATTTGAACATTCTCAGCGTTCTCATCACTCGTGTTTTCTAGAGTCATGTTTACTGGTATGGTACCGAAGTTTGCGGCTGGTTTCCCTCTTTGTAAGAAGTTTTCAACGTAATCCTCTGATTCCTCGATGTCGAATGGAACATTAAGGTAGTTCCATTCTTTGTAAATTATGTCCTTCACTTCTATATTTGATGGTGGGGTTATCCACGGCCTCATGAGTGGATAGTTATCTTTATTGTTTTCATCGATAACATAAGGTTTATCGCATATTCCATCGCTTCCAGTCTCGTTCTGGTAAGGGCCGCTAAACTCATCGATGAGCTTATGATTACTCCAGTAATTTCCCCCAGAAGGATAGCTACTGTCCCAAACATTAACAGTGTGCGCTGAACGGAGACGGACTTGAATCATGTTGTTAATGAAGCTATTGTGGAAAAATGTATTGTTATTGGCATTTGAATGCCAAAAATATATTCCAAGGCGATTGTTTGCAATTTTATTACCAGCTATTCTGTTGCTACTACCCTTCCAATCAAACTCGATCCCATGGTCATTGTTCATTATAGTATTTCCTAGAAGCATGTTATTAGTAGAGTTACGTAATTCGATTCCAAATCTACTGCTATTGACGATGTTTCCATTAAGAATGTTGTTGTGCGAGTTGTCGAGAAGAATTCCGTATGAGTTATGGATTGCTATGTTGTTAATGAGCTTATTGTTATTCGAACCCCACAGGCCCAATCCAAAATCCTCATTATTAGAGACATTGTTGCTAATAAGGCTATTATCTGTGCAAGAACAAAGTGCGATTCCATCATCATCATTATTAATAACTACGTTATTTACGAGGCTGTTATTCTTTGAATGGTAGAGACGTATTCCATTTATATTCCTTAGTGAGGTATTATTAGATAGTTTATTACCAGTAGCTTGAAAAAGGTAAATACCATGGTAGTTGTTCATTATGGTGTTCCCAGCTATAGTGCTGTTAACTATACCTGCGAGTAATATTCCTTGGTAATTTTTTGTTAGTGCTAGATTTTCAACATTTATGTTAGTGCAATTCACGAATGCTAAGAACCCTATGTCTTGAAAGGAAGACTGGTCTACCCTAAAGTTATTCTTGTTCACCAGATAGTAAATAGGCTTTCCTTCTACGAGGTTAGAGGTATCCATATCTTGGATGAAGTCTTCAAGTGAAAGACCCAAAGCTCCAAAATTGAATTCGTTATAAGAGATGTTGTTATTTTTAAACGCGTTTTGAGGAGAGTTAGGTTCTATAAGCAAACCGCAGATACATTCGAAGATGTTGTTGTTTATTATAGTGTTGTTTCCTGCAAAAATCTCTTTGTATTCATGCGAAAGATGCAAACCCTGAAGACACCCAAAAATGTTGTTGTTTATTATAGTGTTGTTTCCTGAAAGAAGATGAATTCCATTGTAAGATTCTGCTATAGTAAAATTTTCAACTCTGCAACAGTTTGATGTAATCCGAATTGCATCTTCCCGCTTTGGCTTGGCCATAATCATCGTGGAATCAACGCTTTCTCCGATTAAACAAACAGTTTTGTTAAGGAAGAGTTGTTCATAATACTTTCCAGCTTTGACGTATATTGTATCACCATTTTCGGCAGCGTTTATTGCTTCTTGTATCGTTGGATAATCGTCTGGAACTATAATTGTTCGTGATGTTGCACCGATTCTTGGTGTTGGAAATATAGCAAGAGAAAGCAGTAGTATTACTATTAGAACAACTTTCTTCAGTTTTCAAACTCTCCTTTTCATTCTATTTTTCGCATTTGTGATGCGTCACTACTTTAAGTAGTGATTCCGCTCACACCAGATTTGATCTGGATTAAATTCAATGAATAGAACTTCATCTAGAAGATTGAATCAAAAAACGACTGAAGATAATTGTTATCAACATTTTTTGGACGATAGATTCATGTTTGTTTCGAAAACGAATTTTTATATCGAGAAAGGAATAATGAAATCTAGTTTAAACTTCTTCTTGTCTTAACTTTTAAAGGTGTTTATCGGATGAGCATTATCGAATGATAATTTCAAAATAAAAATTTAAATATCCGTTATTATCATTTCTATTTCTAATTCATTCAGACAGAACTAGGAAGAGGTCTCATGACGCTGGGTTTACGGTTAAAATTTTCTCTTCCCCTTTCGGTTCTTCCCCTTCGTATTCCTTGTTCCCACTAATATCTATGAACGCAAAATACTTTCCGCTCATATCAACTGATGTTGCTACGAATTCAGTTTTACATTTTCCTTTTGTGAGGATGCAACAAGCGGGTTTATCGTCTGTTATCGGTGCTTTAGTAGTTTCATCGGCAACACAAGCTTCTTCGTCTTCATACCAACGCCTAGCCCTGAAAGTTACTTCCACTTTCTTCCCTTCTTTAACAGGGTTTGGATACAAGGATAAACATATTCCAAGCCTTTGGAAAAGATGACATCTTACTTCTTCTTCTATCTCGAAGAAAAAAGGATGTACTTGTCCAGTAGCTTCCATTAGATAAGGTACGACGAAGAAAAGAATTAACACTGCTACTATAACAACGCATATCGCTTCAAGAATAACTTTCCAAGTTGGCATTCTTGTCAATAATAATTTGAATTGC
This sequence comes from Candidatus Aenigmatarchaeota archaeon, assembly GCA_030018415.1. Classification (GTDB taxonomy): domain Archaea; phylum Aenigmatarchaeota; class Aenigmatarchaeia; order CG10238-14; family CG10238-14; genus JASEGC01. Next base: position 200,278 of record JASEGC010000001.1, on the reverse strand, counting down.
TTTAATTAAAAATCCCGAAGGAGTTATTAGCATTCGTTTCGTTTAGTTGAAAAATTATAATTCTTAATAAATGTAATAAACGCATCCTTTTGATGTACAAGTTCCCCCAGTACATTCTTGCAAGCCATCGGGCCACCATCCTCCATGAGCACACTTTACTCCATAATAACAGTATTTTTTGTTATCGATTTCAAAGCTACAGAATCCTTCTCCACAAGTTCCTTTTTGACAGCAACTATCAATAGGTGAAAAACTTAGGTCTTTAATTGGCTTTATACCTTCACTCGGCCCCTCGTAATACCATCCAGTCTTACCATCTGTTTCCCTTTCTCTACAGTTTAAATTCCAATAACATCTTTTTCCATCGTCTACAATTTTGTTATAATAGCCACTACCATCTGTACAGAAAGTTGTGTTTGCAGGATCTTTTGTTAATAAGCCTATGTAATCTATCCAACTATCGGTTACTGTTTCATGATACTGATAGGGAGGCGGCCCACCATCCCACCACCATTCAAAATTATACTTGTGAGCTAACAATATAGCATCGATTCCTTCCCATGCCCAACTATTGGTGGGTTTGAATATTTTCGCATCTGCTCCAGTGAAACTCGGAGAGGCTACATGGAACCATCCATTGCTGTTATGAAGGAATAATTCAAATTTTTCATAAACATTAAGATAAGGAAACCAATTTCTCGTCTTGTACTGGCTTGGATCTCCTCTAGCATGGATTTTAACTCCGTATACTGGTCTGCCTGTAGGTGAAACGTTGATGTAAAGCCAACTTGTGAACCAATAATCATTATCTGAACCTTTTATTTTACATGCTTTTTTTCCTTTAAATCTACTAGGATGTCTGTCATCCGGAATGTCAACACATTCTGTTTCGAAATAAGGCGAGGAACAATCCTTATTTTTTCTACAAAACACATCCCACTTAAATGTCGCAAAACTCCCTCTTTCATACACAGGTGCGCAACTGCCATCTCCATTACAACTAATTTCCACAACATTATCATCTACTAAAACATTCCTCGCGTTAATTACGTAGTCAGTTCGTATCGGCCTTTTTAGTAACCCTACGTACTTAATCTTATACCTCCACGTGAAATTCTTTGTCGGCAAATTATGTGTGTTCGTATCAGGTGATAAGCATGGGACATCTGGTGGACCAGGAGAATAATAATCCATACCATGAACACAACAGAGATTCGAAGCACTTGCACAAACTCCTTTTTTTGGATCTTGATAACAAGACTGGGGATCGCATGCATATGTACAATCTGTTGCTGGAGACCAAAACCAACAACCTGCATGATCGCATATATCAGCGCCTGACCAACTGATAGGTCCTAAAGAACATACGACAGTTCCTAAAGAAAATGCACACCATGTATCCTTGTCTTTTTCGTTCTTACACATCCGACAACGTTTTTCATCAGGATTCCCTGGATTAATGGTAGCGGTTGTACTAACATAACTTTCATAACTTCCATCTTTATCGAAATCTATGTAGGCTTTAAAGATGTAATTCCCTGGACTTCCCAACGTTTTTGTAATCGAAACAGAATCATCTGAAGTTGTTTTCTCCCCGATTGACCATTCTCCCACAGCTTCACCGTCATCTGTTACAAGACTGACATTAAACTTAGCATTTCTGTTTGGACAACCCTGAAATCCTGTGACTTTAATCTCAGAACTTTCACCTGATTTATCAGAGCTTAAAGAAAGCGATAGAGTTCCAAGTACGCAAGCTGAAACTTGGAAATTAGCTGTATCTGTTCTAGTTAAGGTATCGTTCGTTGCTGAAACAGTTACAGTGTAATAATTACCAGCAGCTTCTTTAGCTGGAGTACAACTGTAACTTGTTTTTTCAACTTTGTTGTTTTCAACGAACAAGGATGTGGTTTCAAGAATACAATTCATTTCGTTAGCAGCAGACAAAGAGAGTGTAAAAACAGCATCCTTACCCAATGTATTGCTAATGGAGATATCATAAGGATAAGTTCTACCAGCATAAATTTTTTCTCTGTCAGTGCCATAAGTGTCAGGTTTTATGTCTATGCTGAAGTCTCCGACTTTCAAGCTAGCAGATGCAGAATGAACTATTGCACCATCCCAAGCAACTACTTCTATCTCATAACTTCCAGTTTTAGTTGGTTCGCAAGTGAAAATTTTAGATCCTTGAGAATTCTTTTCGACGTATACAGAAACTTTATCCTCATCTTCTATAAACTTACAATTTGCTTCTTCCGGATACTTTAATTTGAAAGTGAAGCTTGAATCAAAACCTAAATTATTCTTTATGAAGGCTTCAAAATTGGCTTTTTGGCCTATCTGTATCAGTATTTCGTTAGGTTCAATCCATAAATCAAAACCTCCGGTGAAAGGTTTATCTACATCCCCTATTATGACATCAGCACAATCTTGCTGAACGTCAGGCTTTTTAAAAGCGAAAATCTTCAAGTTTCCTTTGAACGTGCATTCATAAAAACCAGGACAACCACTACAAGGGAGAAACAGTCTGCTTATACCAGGACAACCAATAGCTCCTTTGAAACAGTTATATTTTTCATGGCTTTCTAGTGGGCGAACGAATATCCATCCTGCATTGTATTTCGGTGCACCTTCTTCATCTATAGCACCAATCTCTATAAAGACTTTGTATAAACCAAGCCAACCAAATTCAAAAGTACTTTTTATACATCTGTTATCTATGATATTCCACGTAAAATTTTCTGTTTCACCTAATATTTTTAGAATATCATCAACTTTAGTGTGACATGTCTCATCAAAATCGAAAAAAGGAACAATTATACTCCTTCCAGTGGGTATAAGACTTGAAATGAATCTTCCCAATGCCGGAAGTCTTATGGCGAATACTGGCTTAACTTTTTCCCTTTTATAGCATCCTTTCAATCTAACTGGCGATTTTAAGGTCAAGTTTATGTAATAACTTTCATTACAGTATATTCCTTTTCCATCAGACCATTTGTTTTCTTTACAAACATCCTCGCACCATTTCAAACATTCTCTATTTCCAGGGTCTCTTTCTAAGCACATGCAATCTCCTTTAGAGCAGTCTTTATTAGTGATTATAGGATCTCCACATCCTCTCGTACAAATAGCAAGACTGCAAGCATAGTATCTCACTAGCCTAAATTCTTCATCGAGTAAAGGATTCCAGAGAGGAAGCAATTCTCTAATCTTTGCATAGCCTATTGCAGTGAGAACAGCTATTATCAAAAGGATTATTATGTATCTTACAACCCTCTCCTTCTCCATTAACCTATCAACCCTATCAACCATTTTATCTGCTCAAGCCAGGATTTAAAAGCATTCACTATTCCTTGATAATTCGTTATCACATACCATACTATCAAGGCTAGAGCTATCATCACGAGCACAGCTTCAGCAACCAACTTAACATCCATTTTCTCATCCCAAAATCCATCCTAGCCATGGACCTAACAAATCCTTTATCATTCTTTTGAACGCATCAACGAGATTAGTGAATATACTTTCAACATCTTTACTTGTCCCAGACAAAAAAAGCCAGAGTAAAGCTATAGCAACAATTCCGATGATTATCACTAGTATAGTCCATAACATTCCTCCAGTTACAGCTTTCATGCTATCGTACCCCATATAACCCTTACCCATATCTTCAATTTTTCAACAGCTTTTTGTGGAATACCGAACATGATGAGTATGACGAAGACTAAGCAGATGAGAAGTATTATCAACAATATTACCCAATTCGGTAATTCCCTCATGTGGGCCACACCATTTTAATTATTCCACCGAAGATTAAATAGATCATCAGTATGCTGAAACTGAAGATCACCATGCCAAGCATGGTTCCGTTCGTTATCAGTTTATACTTCTCTAGAGGATCGCCACCATATTCAAGCGACGATAAGAAAATCGAGAGTAAGATCACCACTTCAAGCATGTAAGTTCCGACTATGACCAAGAAGACCTCAGCGGGGACTATCTTCTTCACGTCAACTATCGACTCTATGAAGCTGGAGCTCTGGAGTTGTGGTAATGTTGAGGACAAGCCAGTAACTGAAGACAGTAAGAATACTATCTTAGCTAGTATCATGACCATGATGGTAGCCATCCCAACTACTATACCGCACGTGATGGGAGTCATGAGAGAGAGTGTGAACCTCATGTCGCTAGTCGTTTCTTCCATGATTTCTTTCGAGTATTCTTCAACTCTATCAACACTCTTGAGGTATTGAGCTATCGAAATCATAGTTTTTGCCGTTCCTATCACACCTTTCTCCATAAAATCCACTATTATCTCCAGGATGTTCCTTATCATCATTGAAGGGTAATACTTGACAACGCCGACTTTCTCGTCGAAGAAGGCTTTCCTTAACGTAAAACCAAACCTTCTTATGTTGGATAAGGCTCTCGTGAACATGCTCTCTATTCTTAGACCTCTCATACTGTTACTCAGCTTCTCGAGAGAAGTCTCGACTGGCTTTCCTGTGTAAAGGATATGACCGAGCTGGAATATCGCTTCATCAAGGCTACTCTCAGTTTCTTTTATCTCATCCTTTATCTCTATGTTCTTGTAGTAGGAAAAGAAGGAATAGAAGGCGAGCATGCTCGCTATTCCCCAAAGAACCGTGAGACCTCCACATAATTTTACGAGCGTTATCGCCTCTTTACCTGACAAAGAAACGATGAGGACACCCAACCCTATCATTGAAGCGCCGATGAGTATTGCTACTGGGAGTAATGGCACTTTTATCCTTCTTCCTTTGAACTTGATGAAGTACTTTCCTATAGGATGAGCATCGGGATGGAGTGAGATGTCAACAGTCCTGAACTGTAAGGGCATGGAGCGGAGCACATCACCCATCAAGAAGTAGACTATCATCGGGAGGATTATGTTGTAGGACAAAACAAGCATCATGGGCTTAATGGTTTCTGTCAAAAATATAGTCATGATCGGGAACATTATCACAGTTAGGATGGGTAAAGTTACGCCAAACGTAGTTATCATAATCAAAGGCATCTTAAGTTGAGTCGTATAATTCTTCATCCTCACCATGTTTCCCCTCAACAGAACATTTATCGATTCGTCAAGGGTTCTCTCCCTCTTCTCTCCTTTTTCCATCATAGAAGTCTTGATCATGTCTATCGCTTGGTAGAACTCCAAGTTCTCTTTTCTCCACTTTGAAGCTAGTTCATCCAGCAATTCTTCAACGTTCAAGTACTCACCAGTAGAGAGTCCCCACATCATCCTCTTCAAGTCTTTTCCTAGGGGTCCGCTCAAGTTTTCAGTAGCAAACATTACGGCCTTCTCCAAGCTTGGAGTAAGCCTCAGGGAAACGACCATGTAGAGTACACTCATGACTAGTTCAGAAGAAGCTTGAATCCTGTAGTATCTTGTGAGAATGGAAGGATAGTATAGAATGTAGATTGAAAAACCAACAGATGCAGTGATAGCGAGTAGACCGTATGTGGCAAGATTGAAGATAAAGAATAACGAACCAACTAATATTCCTATCACGATGATCATGATAGCAGTTGCATAGACAGAGTTTGGAGTTATCCTCAAATCACAGAATTCAAGTTTTTCAGAAAGATCTTTTATAGTTGCTTTACCAACAGGAACTTCAAAGAAATAACTTCCCAAGTTGTTACAGAGTGTTTCGTACCAGCTTATTCTTTTTTCTAGTGCAAAACTTCTCTCTGTTGGAAATGGCATTTTCTCTTGTATAATAAATTGTTTTCTATTAAATTATAGATTGATTCTACGATCCGCAAAGTATGAGTTCAGGACAATAATATGTTCCCATGGGCCAATTATCCCAAATATCCGACTCAGCCCAAACATAAATTGTTTGCCCTTCGTTAAAAGTACAGTTTGCATATAAAGGGTTTCCAAACCATCCTCCAAACAATCCTTTATAACCAGCCAATTCATTACATTGGTTGCCCAAATCAGGACCAACCCATATATGCCCTGTACCTGCTTTACAAGTCCAATCAGAAGTTCCAGGTTTTATTCGCTCGCAGGGTTTATCACTCTTTTCTAATACCCCCTCACACTTTCCACTAACAAATTCTCCCAAAACTCCATGAGAATAATCACAAAAATTTTTATCATCATCGCAATCACTGTTAATCGTATAAAACCACTGTTCATATCGAGTTATGTCTGTTTCTATCCCTGTAAATTTTTCAATTATAAAATCGTGCATAGTTATGTAATCAGCATGGTATACAACGTTATCTTCGAATGTAAATTCTAATTTATAATTTGAACCACATTTATGTTCTTCGTGATATCTATTTTCAAATTCTTTGCATTTTTTATAACAACTTATTGTTTGGTCTTTATCCAAGAAACCAATATCGATTATTACAGCATCACAACCTTTCCTTGCACACATTGCATACGCACATGTGAGAGTTCTTAAAAACCTAGCTTTTTCCTTACTTTCTGGTGAAGGAGGTTCTATAAATACCAACCCCTTATAAAACAAATAAGAGGCGATAGCGACAGCCAGGAGTAGAAGAATTAATTTAGACAAAGTAGACAGATAAGGCATTATTTCACCGTCTTCTTAAACCACTCATCCCATCTCTTGAATATCTCCTTAGAATCCAAATAACCGAGCTCATTCCTAACCTCATTCGAAAACACGTGAAACATGTCATTACTCAAGGCTACCCATTCTGCCTCTAGTATCTCCTTATTCCCAAGCTTTCTTGCATAATCAACCATTGCCTGCTTCACTCTTCCTCTCAACTCGATGTTACTCCAGACAGCATCCCAGTCACCATGCCATTCTTTCACTCTTTTAGCAATCTCATTAACGATGAAAGACTCTCCGTTTATCAAAGTCTCTGTAGGTTTCAACATATCTTCTTTCGCATGATATTCCATCAAGTTCACGAAGCCACCTTCATCCATAGGATCTTTCTGCCAATGTTTTCTCACTTCTGTCACTTCTAGGACTCTTCTGAATGTATGTAAACCGTCAGCAGTCCTTAACCTTCCAGCTATTACGATGATGTCAGTCGCTTTAAAGCTCGTTGGAGGGACTCCTAGATCATTGACAACTCTATCAAAAACCCCGTATGCAGACTCTCCATGTATAGTTCCGGCTACGACATTAGTCAAAGCGCCGATACGCATGGCTTCGTAAAGTGCTTTAGCTTCTGTATTGTGTAGCAGAATAGCTCCCAACCCACCGATGAAATTTTCTGTTGGGTTAACGGAGAGGTCAAAAACATATTCTGGAATAGCTTTTTCTATCTTTTCTACTTTCTTTACTTCATCCACATAAAAATCGCCTCTCACGAAGTTCTTGAGATATTCATCAGAAGGAATCTCATCGATGATCTTCTCGAGGTAAAATTTACTACATCTTCCGAATCTTTTCAGATGTCTGTATCTTCTCGGAAGTTTAACTATATGTTCTTTTAATTCATCCTCTCTGAATTTTAACATATTAACTTGTGAGTGTTGCCGCCCCTTTTCAAAAATTTCACGTACTTTTCTAACAAACCCGACTTTTTTAAGAAACTTTTTCACATAGTCTCTCTGTTTAAATTCGACAATGTAAAGTTTTTTACCCCCTCTTCCACTGGGTTCGTGTATAAAAATACTTCCCACAATTCCTAGAGAAAGAAGCAGATACATCAAGTCATTGGCTAATTGTTTTGACGTTGTGAAGTATCTAACAGCATTGCCTGCATTTTTTGATGGAGTGAAGCAACCATCTCCACTATACATCCCCTTCAGGAATGCTGAAATTTTCCTTTCATTCAGTCCGTAAACAAGCGCTGGAATTCTCTTTTCCTTACACACTCTCCCACATCCAAGATTAATCAGAAGATGAGCGAGTGGAGAATTTGGGATTATTACTTGAGTTGAAATTCCTAAACTTTTAGTCTGCCTAAAAATAGGCTCCTGACCGAAACATTTTAAACAGACAGTTTTGATGTCTTCCAAAATTCTCTCATCAGAATTTGAGATCACGACTAAATTCGTATTTCGATCGATATAACCATCAGACAAATAATATCCTAAAAATCTGCAAAAGTTCTCATCTACTCTCAACCTTGCTGGTAAAGTATTCGAAGTACCTCTCTTTATTCTGAGCTTATCTACGTTAAAGTTTATTCTCGCTTCCTTCACGAGTTTAAGAAAAGCATTTACAGGAATCCTTGTTTTTTGAGTGGATAATAAGTACCTGTAAACGTCTTTAACTCCACAGATTTCACTCGCTCTTTTCCATCCAACCTTTTTTATGGCTAACCTAATGTACTCTTCTGCATTTTCGAGTCTAAAATCTTTCAGTATCGTGGTTAAATCCAGGTAATCTAGGTCATTGTAGCCACAAGGCAACTTCGATGGTATGATTATGGGTTCTCCTTCCTTCAGTTTATCAGCTTCGACTTCTTTTATCCTCAAAGAACCCAAAGTAAATACACTATGATCTGGTGTGACTGTCACCTCCCTCCCAGTCTTTGTCGTGATCCTGATGAACAACTTTCTTTTGGGGTGCTTGACGAAGGCTCTTAGTTTTTCTAGTTTAACTTTGAAATTCTCTTTCAGATCGAGTGTCGGAACTAATATCCTGCTCACGTCAACATTTTCCAACTCTCTTATTCGTACTTTTTTAGGTATTCTGTCTTGAACGATGAAAACTTCTTCATCTCCGGGAATCGAAGATCTCACTTCTCCCACAATCAAACAGGAATCTCCAAGCCTTATGGCTGTCCTCAATGCCTCATCTGCCGGTAATTCAGCTTCCACTCTAGTAATGACTGAGCGAGACTTCAACCTTTCTATATTGTAGCCCAAATTCCTCAGCTGGACTACTGGAATTTCTAAAGTGTCTTCTACAGTAACTATTCTGAACTTCTTCATTATCTCCAGCAAAGTCGCGGATAAAAGGCTAGTTTTTCCCGACGATCTTCCTCCACTGAAAAGGAGTGCCCTAGAACCATCGATTAAGAAGCTCATCAACCCAGCAAAAATTGGGTCGAAGAATTTCACATCCAAAAACAGGGGATAAGTCCATGGCCTTTCTCTATGTCTTCTCAAAGCATAGCCTATACCTTCTGGCGATAATGTTCTTGTTATAGCACAAACTCTTGCCCTTCCTCCAGGAGAAAATAACTCTGTATCTAGAACAGGGTTAGCTTCGTCTAGTGGTCTTCCCGATAATAACCTAAACCTCGTGGCCCAACCTTCTGCATCTTCTCTCGTCGGTATTAGATTAGTTTCACAATCTTCAAAATCATCATGTCCTAAATAAATGGGCACAGTCCCTATTGGAGAATTTATGTATATATCTTGTACCTTTTCATCTGAGAGTAAAACTTCCAAAACTCCAAAACCAGCCGTGTATCTAACAAGAATATCAACCATCTCCTTCAACTCTTCATCAGATAAACGTAAACCCATGTCCAAGGACATTCTCCTGATCAGCTCCATTCCCATGCTTGTCAGGAGTTCTCTCGCCCTTTCTGGATGAGTAGTTTCTGTCTCTGTCGGCCTGTGCTCAGCTAAGTATCGACGTGCTGAATCTATGATGGAATACTTTTCATCCGATAGCCTGAACTCAGGAGGAGAAACATGATAAAAACGTCTAACCTTCCCAGGAACATCGAATATCTCTACTATTATGTTCCCCATGAGTGTATATCTTTTTAAAGGTCTTCCCCTTTTGGGAGGAATGGGCATGTACCTTGTTAACATGAAGATTGGTCTTATCAAAGGAGTAAAAATTTCTCTGTAGAGTGATCTATCTCCTGGCTTATAACCATGTATCTTGTCCTTGATCATCTGTATGAGAGAAGTTTTTTCCAACTCTTTTTTCATCGGAACCAATGCATTCTTTACATAGTATTCATAACATCTTCTGCACATGAGTTTCTCTCTCTTTCCCACTTCTGTGTAATGTCTTATCATTCTGTTGATCTTCACGTAAGCTCCGATAGGATCTTTCCTCAACATTTCACTCAATAAGAATTGTAATTCTGCCAGGCGTTTAGGAAAACATCTCTCGCACTTTTCACTCCCAACCCTAGCAAAGCTCATTATTTTTTCTCTGTTCATGAGTTTGTCGTACACTTCCGCTATCTCTATCAGGAGTTTGGTCTGTTCGTAATCGTACTCGTATTCTCTTATCCCTGATAATACTATCCTCTCAACTTTCCTTACTTGTAGAATCTTGTCTATGGTTTTAGCAAAACAGACATCAAAATCTTCCACACTCGAGCCAAAAACACAGTTCGCACAGCTTACCCTTATTAACCCATTCCTTGTCTCGAATTCACAGACCAAGACAACACCTAAAAAATATTTCTTTTCTGAGTTAAAATTGATTTCTAGTTAAGCTTTATTACACAACAAAACAAAATTATATTGATTCCATGGTTTTTGAAAAGAGTGTTCCTGGAGACGTGCAGGCTCTTAGCATCGAGATTACTAATAGGATAAACACTAACACAAGAAGGATAAGAACACTCGAACAGAGGATGAGTGCTGCAGAATCAAGGATAGGTACTCTGCAAGAAAAAATAATAGACGAAATAGACAGATTGAGGAAAAGTTTTGATCAGATTTCTGTGGATGTTAAAGCTGTTTCTCAGAATCTTTCAGAGATTCATGCTGAAATCCTGAATATAAACAAGAACCTTGATAAGACAGCAAAAAAAGCAGAACTAAAAGAACTAGAAAGTCTACTGGATTTGTACAATCCAATAAAATCAAGGTTCACGACAAAAGATGAAGTCATGCGGATCGTGGAGAATAAGCTCTCCGAAAAGACTGTAAAACAAACAACGACATGATAAATATAAATTGGAAGAAATCAGAATTTTTATTATCGACGAGTGAATGACATGATCAAACTGTTTGGAGGAAGGAAAGAAGAGACAGTCCCTCTCGGCAAAGGATTCATTCCCACTGACAGAGTGAGAGAGCTGAGTGGCAAAGGATTCTCTGAGCCCGAAATCATCGATGTCCTCAGGAAAGAAGGGTTCAGTGCAGAAGAGATAGACAGAGCTCTAACACAGGCTTTGAAGATAGGCGTTACCGGCGAACCAGAAGAGACAGGTTTACCGACTTTGCAGGATATAGAACCACAACCTTTTGAGGCACCACAACCAACGATGCCGCAAATGCCAGAAAGATCACTCGAATATCCACAAACTTATCCTGAGTATGGAACAGAAGAGTTAGTAGAATCTATAGTCCATGAGAAGATGGGAGAAGTTGAGGATAAGTTGAAGGAATTTAGGATAAAACAGGCAGACCTTGAGAGAAAAATAGCAGACCTACACAATCGACTAACCATTGCCTCAAAGGGAAGATCACAGGCAGAGCAAACTATAATAAGTAAACTGGATTCTTTCAAGGATTCGATGACTGATATCGATGCTAGGATATCAAGTCTAGATAAGGCTTTTAGAGAGGCGTTGCCAGCTTTGATAGAGAGTGTGAGATCTCTTTCAGACCTAGTTCAAAGGTTTAAGAAAGAGGCTTGAGTGGAAAATATTTATTCGCACTTCACGAATTATTCTATGAGATTATGCTCAACCCATTCCAACTCATCATGGAAAGATTAATTGAGTTGGGAGTGATAAACTTCTTCATTCCCTGGATCATCACGACAACTGTATTCTGGGCTTTACTCAACAAATCGAAGATATTCGAGTCTCCTCTAGTGAATGCCATACTATCGATTTCAGTCGCTTTTCTTGTGTGGGGTTATCTGGTTTCACCAGTAGCAATTGGATTGGGAAAATATTTATCGGTATTCATCACTCAAGGTCTGGTTATAATAATAGTTTTTCTGTTTGGTCTGTTGGGAGCGAGCATGTTCTACCCAAAGTTCAGCGAATTCTTGACGACGACATTCAAATCGAGGACTATAATATGGGTTTTTCTCGCTATTTTCGTCAGTGCCTTGTTCTTCACTAGTGGATTGTATAAAGTTTTGATAACCGGGTTTCCACCGCCCGGCAAGGAAGCGGATGTTACTACGTTAATCGTGATGTTGGTTGCTCTCATCATAGGCATATTGGTGTTGGTAGGGGTTGAATGGGGAGTAGAAGGTGAGAAATGATGCCAGATATATTCGTGGCAGTCATCGAAAAATTGCGAGATATAGGGGCTTTCAACTTCCTTTTTCCATACATACTCACCTCCGCTATCTTCTATGGTTTGCTAAGGAAATCACAGGTTTTTGGTGAGCCTGAGAAAAACGTTGCTGTGAATGGGATAGTAGCGATAGTTGCCGCACTCATGGTCTTGGCATATCCCATTCTATCAGGAGTGAGCATAGAAGGCTTACTACCACCATTCTTCGCTCAAGCTTTGGTCGTAACCTTAGTTTTCATGGTGGTACTGATGATCATGGGAATGTTCTTACCACCAGACTTACCTAAAATACTGTCAGAAGGTCTATTAAAAGGCAACAAAGCAGGGGCAGTACTGATAGTCGGTGTATTCTTCGGTTTTTTAATACTATTCTTGAGTGGACTTGGGAATGTGTTGTTAGGTCCTCAGGTTATAGCCACTCTCCCAGAAGATACGATAACGATCGTTGCGATAATATTATTAATAGTAGTTCCCATATTATTAATCACATGGGAAAGGAAACCTGCACCCCCACCTGAAAAACCACCAAAAGAGAAGTGAAACCTTAAATGACAACATTGGCTGACTACATCGCAAAGTTGGCTGAATTCGGTATCTTCACTCATTATTTACCTTTTCTGATCGTTTTTGCAATAGTTTATGCAGTTTTGGCCAAGACTAAGATATTTGGAGAAGAGAAGAAAATTAGCGGTCTCATTGCTTTGATTGCTGCTTTGTACGTTATGACGATGGGTCAGGCTGTGGGGCTCTTCTTGACATCATTCTTTGCTGGAGGTGCTACGATATTATTGTTCCTCTTCATGGTAATGTTAATCGTAGGTCTTATAGTCGGAGAAAAGGCATGGCGTTCTTTTGAGACAGAAAAACCTCTAACAGGTCTTTTTTTGTTTGGTATAATAATCGCTGTTGTTTTGTTTTATTTGGCCGGAGGATTTGACATTCTTGGTATAACTCTACCCGGAGTTCCAACCAATATACCAGCTAATATAGACCAGAATACGTTGATAATAATAGGGGTATTGATATTTACTGCTCTGTTGATTTGGTGGATGATCGGTGGACCAAGAGAGAAGAGTTTCCTGAGGATTCCACTAGAGTAAAGATTAAGAAAAAGTGAAAGGGATTTCTTCTTCAATGTCAGTTATCACTGAGGGTCCTTTTTTACTTCTTTTTCCGCTTCTTTAATCTCATTGATGAACGCTTGTTTTGTGTTGAGTAGTTCATCTGTGTCTTTCATCGCATCTTCAAAGGGCTTTACAACACCTGTCTTATAAATTGCACTTACATATGATCTAGCTGGTTCAATGTATGTATTTACAAACTCATTGTATACTTTCATTTGCTCTAAAACTGCTACATAAGTTTTTGGATCTTTCTTTTTTATCTCCTCTTCTATCGCTTTTTTAAGTGCTTTTGCTTTTTCAAGTAGCGCTCTGTATGCAACCAGAAACATCGTTGCTGGATCTGCTAGATCTTGTAATGTTGCATCTACTCTCTGGTATTCACCTAATTTTCTACCTGCTGTTGCTTTCTTTTCAATTTCTCCCTTTATCATGTCTTGAAATGCATACATTCTTTGTTCTAAACCTTCAACACCTGGCATATTTTTTTCACCATTTAGTAACTACAAATAATTCAAGTATCAAGTATTTAAAGATTTCTATCGTTTAGTAGTAACATTTTCTATCTGATATGAATAAAAATAACTTCAATTTCAAACACAATACTTTTATCATGTACGTATTTATTCTTTTGGGTATCTTGGTTCTTTTGAACTACATAGATGCTTATCTTACTCTAAAAACTTTCTCGAAGAAAGGATACAGAATTGAAGAAAACCCCATTCTTAGGTATTTACTCAGAGACGATGTTAGAAAATTTCTTTTGTTCAAGGTTTTTGATATTTTCGTTCTCAGCCTCATCATATACTGGATGAATATGAGGGATGATGATTTTGCTTTAATTTTACTTGGGGTTTGCATTCTTTTGTATTCATACATCAATTACAAGAACTACATAATTACAGTAAAAGTTGGAGGGTGATTTTTCTCAAGCCATCTTTTCAGCTTTTCTTCTTTCAGATAATGATCTTAAATAATGCTTAAGTGCTTGACCAACCTTTCCAGGGCCTTTCTCAAAATATCGTCCAAAAAGTTCACTCATTTTATTGTAGAAAACACTGTCCTCTTCCAGACGTTTAAGGGTCTGATTAATTTTATACTTCAAACTCAGCAGATCATCGACATTAGGAGCTATTTTTTCAAGCCTTCTTTTAATATTTTCATATAACTTGCTCAAGAAATTTGGATTGTACAGGTACTTTTCTGCTCCAGGTTGACTTAATTCATAAAGAGTTTTATCCATTTTATTAATTTCTCCAATTGCTTCAAAGGCATTTTTAAAAGGATTCCTTTCACTACTTGTTTTGGGCTTCCATTTCATTAACGCAGCGCCAGCAATAGCAAAAACAATTGCTACAAACCCCAAAAATATCTCTATCATCATCTTATCAATAATTGTTTTTCCTGGCATTAATATCTTATATATTTCAAGAAAACCATTCTATACATATGGCAGAGAGACCAAGCGCAAGCAATGTCATCCTACAACTTCCCACAGTCAAGAGAGAGATGGAAAAATTTATAAAATTCAACGAGGAACTTGCTCTAAAAGTAGAAAGAGTAAAGGAAATTCCGGAAATCAAGAACATTAAAGGACCATTTAAAGATAGGTTAACAAAACAAGTTAACAGCATACTTAGCACAATAGCCGCGATTCTAACAGGCCTAAGGCGTTTCACTTCGAGTGCCTATCAAACAAAATTAGAAAAATTTTACAGCAACGTGGATTTGTTCTTCGAGGATGTCCAAAGAGCTGTGTTGAAGAAACGAGAGGAGATAGAGAAGAAGAAGGCCGAACTGGAAAAAATGGAAAAGGCATTTAAAGAAATCAAAGAAAGAGCTGAGAAAATCTGATTTTATTACTCTAACAATTTCAAATCTTTACCTATAGTAAGATATGCCCAAGCCCATAAACAACATTCCCAACTCAAGAATAAATCCTCCTTTTTCTGAAAATATTCACAATCGTTTACATATGCATTAATGTTATCTAAGAATTTCCCCCTTTTTTGTTTGTTGCTTTTATAGACTTCAACTCTCTCTTAATTTTAGATAACCACTTTTCTATTTCTTTTTTTGGTATTCTATCCCTCATTTACTCACTCTAAAAAATTCTAAGTATTCTTTCTCAGTGAAATGTAATTTACCAGGAACTATTAACACAAAAGGAGGATTTCCAAAATCTTTCTTCAATAATTCTTTAACTTTACCATAAATTATCAAAGGATCTTCACTTCCAGCTCTGGCAAAAACAACTATTTCTGTATTCTTTGTGAAAATATTTCCTTTCTTCTCGCCTTCGATTCTTAACATTATTTCTATACTTTCATTCGGTGTCATGTATTTGTTTTTTTCAGATATGACATCCAATAATAGAAGAGAATGTAAACCTCTACTCTTATTTTCTCTTATTCTATCGTAAGTGGAAAGAGGTAGCTCATTTCCAGTTTTTTCCGGAAACGGTATAGTTATGAAAGGGCCAAATTTTTGAATGTGTAATCCTGTCTCAGCAACCGATGAGATTATTGATGAACCATGGATTATCTTTGTTTGTATTCCTTGTTTTAAAGCATCTAATCTAAGGGCAAGATGGGTGGTAGATACGAGACAATCTCCTCCCACTAAAAATCCAACTTTTTTATTCTTAGCCTTTTCTAAAATTATATTTTGATATTTTTCTTCTACTTCTTCACGGTTAAGGACTCTAATTGGTTTTCCTATCAATTCTTCTAGCTTTCCTTTTGTTGTGTTGAGTTTTGACGTATAAAATTCTGCAAATAGAAGATCACATTTTCTTGCAGCTTCTAGAGCTTTAAGACTCATATCTCTTTCATCACTTAAACCTATGCTGATGAACCATAACATTCACATCAATAGTTAGATTAGAGTTCTAAGACTTAAATATGGAAGGTTTATTACATTGGTTCATGAAAGGAAGAATGAGTTTAAGCGATATAGTCCTTTGGATATTCGGATGTAAAAAGTTTTTTTCTAAGGAGAAATCTATAACATTTCAGGAAATTTTCTGCTGGATTTTAAATCTAATCTCCCTTCGATCCCTCCAATAGCCCTCAACAAGTATACATCGAGTAAAGCTTGACCTCCTCCAAAGCTTAGAAGTATCTCTTCAATAGAGACGGTTTTGATCAGACCAATTATCCTCAGCGATAAGTAAATTATGACAAGAATTATTATACCCAAACCAACATAACCTAAAATTCTATCCCACTTCATTCCATCATCCTATGTTTTAGATTTCTAGTTTATAATGTTGATCGACTAAAATTTGTGTGCTATTTCGCTCAATTCATAAGCACTCTTTGCTTCTTCTGATAAATCTATCTTCAGGTAAGCCGCTTTCCCACCATATATTGTTGTCGAGGATATTGTGAGTACCGTCCCATCATGTTTTACTGAAACTCCTTCAGGTAGTGGTTGATGACTTCTTATGAGTGTTTTTACTCCGAGTATTCTCAGTATTCTCTTTGTCACATCTTTACCGAATATTTTTCCTGCTCCTCTTGGAGAAGGATAAAAACCTCGAATATCTTCAGGATCGTTCCATAGGATCTCTTCCAAGAAACTTTTAGAAGGATGAGTTCTATGTGCGAATGCTATATCATCCAAAGAAGTTAGATTGACAGGTAATCCTCCATGGAGCAGTATATATTTTTTTTCTAGTGTTGCTGCATTCAAAAGACAGTCGAACAATTCTCGAATTTTTTCATACACTTTTATTCCAGATTTTCCAAATTTTTGTGTTAAACGATGAGGTAGATCATGAGGGTGGACCGGAATATTAACTGGAAACTCATGATTTCCCCTCAGAAGTATAACATTCTTCGGAAATTCTTTCTTGAGGCTTAGGATTGTATAGTAAACCTCAGCCGATTGTTCACCTCTATCTCCATAATCACCAAGAAAGATCAGATAATTGTCTTTATTTTTAAGAAACATGCTATGATTCAAGATAAGGGAAAGGCTTTCTAGATCACCATGAATATCTCCGATTATCGTCGCTTTTCCACTTGACGGAAGATGGAACAATGCCCCATCTTTTCTATCCTCAGCCAATAAATTTAAAACATCTTCGCAAAGCTCAAGCATCTCACTCATCGTTGATTTTTTCGCTCTTTCTATCAGATCTAACATAAATGTCTCCTATTTTTTGTAATTTTATAGTTCTTAACGATTAAATTAAGTGATGGTATCATGAAAAAAATTCCAAGCTACGAGATTATAGGCTCGAGAGAGAAAGCTCTAGCAATCGTAGATATGCCAGATGAGTTTCAAGATAAAGAAAGACAAATAGCAGAAGAAATATTGAAGAGACACAAGAACGTAAGATCTGTTTTGAAAAAAGTATCGGCGAGAAAAGGAATTTTCAGGACTAGAGAGTATGAATTTTTACTAGGCGACAAAAACACAGAAGTTATTCATATAGAGCATGGATGCCGATTAAAACTTGATCCTCAAAAAGTATATTTTTCTCCTAGGGAAGGGACTGAAAGGTTGAGAATTGCTAACCAAATTAAACCGAATGAAACGATAATGCTAATGTTTTCTGGCATCGGTTCTTACGCTATAATGATATCAAAGAAACAACCAAAAGTTAAAAAGATAATTTCGGTTGAAATCAACCCAGTAGCTTTTGAATACATGAAGGAAAACATCCGAATGAACAGGCTAGGGGATAAAATTCTTCCAGTCCTCGGGAATGTGAAAGAAAAATGCAAGGGTTGGCATGGAAAATGTGACAGAGTTATAATGCCTTTACCTCGTGAAGCATTTAAATTTCTTGATGTAGCTTGCGATTGTCTTAAATCAAAAGGCGGAATCATTCATCTCTATTTGATCGAAAGAGAAGAAAACCTTCAAAAAAAAGTTAAAGATTTAGTCGATGAATTAAAGAAAAAAACAAAGAAGAGTATTGATTGCAAGACAAAAAAAGTATCGCCTTACGCTCCAAGAGTCAATAAATACTGTATTGATATCGAACTATTCTAAAATACCAAGCCTTGGTTGAAGGAATTCTAACACCCAATTTATTGAATAATAACCAGAATAAGACAGGAGAAGTGCCAGTATCACTTCTCCTATGAACATGTATAGAAAATACCTCCTAAAATCGTATCTTATTATTCCACAGAATATACCGACGATATCATCTGGTAAAGGTGTAGCATTAACCAAGATGATCCAGAAAGGAGCACCATATTTTTTAAAAGTATCCTTAATTTTTTCCAATTTTTTCTCATACTTATCTTCGAGTATTTCTTTTCCTCCCAGTCCAAGGATGTAACTAGTTGTGTTGCCGATGGAAGCGCCTAGAGCTCCAACTATCGCCACTAATAAAGGATTAAAAATCGCTCCAAAAGAGAAGAGTATCACAAAACTTGGGACAGGGAAGATGATTGACGCAGAACTTACGAGTGAAACGATGAATATCCCTAAATAACCCCATTTATTGACGAAACTATGACTGTTTATTATGATATGTAGGAATATCTGTGTCAGCGACATATAATTTAGTTATCGCTTAAAATATAAGTTTCTTCAAGAAACAAACAATGTAAGAACTGCTATGAAAATCAAAAACAACCAAACCCACATCTTCCACAAGAATATCTTACTTCCATCCAAAGGTGGAATTGGTAATAGGTTGAATAATGCTATCAATCCATTGTAATAACTGAGTCTTCTGAATATATTGCCAGGAAGCATCTTGAAGAAAACAGCGAATAGAACATTGATTCCAACTCCAGCCAAAGATATGAATGCAAGATCTTTCTTACTCACTCTTGCAACTTTAAACCCCCATCTACCAAAGCTATAAGGCATTATCTCCACAAAACTAGGAGCGACAAAAACTATACCCCATCCTCCGATGAGCTTGAAAAACATCGTCATTATTCCCAAGAAAATACCAGTAGGCCATATCTTAAAAGTTGCCGTGCAACCAAACTTTCTTGCGACAAACTTGTGACCCATTTCGTGAACAAAATAAGAGAAGAATACTAAGACCAAAGATATCAAAAAAAGAGTTAGATCGGGAAAAGAGAATATTAAAGCCAAGACTATTATTGCTATGACTATATCCCTCAATTCTGCGCTTGTGAATGCTTTCATGATATTACTTTATTCTAGAAATATTTTAATGCTTCTTGCACGTTGTCAACTTCTTCTACTTTTATTCCAACATACTTCTCTACATCTACTTGTTCAGGTTTTGTTTCTGTTCGACAGATTTCAGTGAATAGATATTTTTCACATTTCTTTTCTTTAGTGTAACTAGTATAAGTTTTCTGTCCTTTTGGGACCAGGAAAACTTCCATACCAGCTTCTTTGGCAGCTTTTGCCTTTGCGATTATCCCCGAAACTCTTCCAATCCTTCCTTCCTCGTTCAAAGTTCCAGTTATGGTAACTTTATTGTTAGGCGTTCTATTTTTCAATTCTAGTATAGTCGCTATGCACAAAGCAGATCCTGCTGATGGTCCTTCTATGACTGAGGCATTTGCCTGGACAGAATAGATTATGTCGTGATCGGATAAATCGATGCCAGTGATGTTCTCTGCCATAGCCTTAGCTATTCTGATTGAATCCTGCGTGTCGACCCACAACAGGATTTGGTCTATGTCCACGAGAGTCCTTCCTATTCCAGGCTTTGTTTCGACTGATAGTTTAGCCATCACACCTTTCCCTTCTTTATCGATCGCTGGTACATCGATGGTAGTTGCCTCTGCATGAGTAGGATAGAATTCTTTTTTCACTTGGCTTTCCGTTGTAGTAGTTATGTTTTCCACTTCTGTTTTAGGAAACATAGTTGTAGTGTAGAGAGCTGAATAAACTATAAGGAAAACTAGTAGACAAATTAAGATGATGACGATCTCATTCATTCTATCACCATGAAATGCAAGGGACACGTCTTCAGTGGAGACAGCTTCATGATCAGGTTAATCCAAATCTCTTTCTCCACCATGGGAACTCGCAAGCATCAAATATACGCCTTATGGTTGCTTTCTTCCGAACCTGGCCCGTTCGACGTACATTTGACCCTGGGAGACATGGTTTCTTAGTCCAAGATCTGGGCCTGACCACAAAACTGAATCGCCCTCAGACTGCGGTCTCGCCATAACAGGTTTTGCGATCACAGAGGACCTGTAGCCCTCCGACCGTATGGTCCCTTGCAAAATAGTTTTATCGTTAGCATTCTTAAATAGTTTCTCTTTATTGTTTGTTTGTTAAAGTTAAAATGATAAGTGTAAAGTAAACTCTAAATGTTCCACTTTACACAATACCAAAACATTTGGTTAGGGGACTCTGAAAGTGAAAAAATCTGTATTTTCCACACATCGATAAGTTTAAGTTAAAAAAACGAATAATAAATTATGTTTAAAAAACTAATTTTGATTTCCTTTTTTTCTGTTGATTATTCCAATTGTTTATGGTATATATTATCCTTATCCACCAACAACACCATCAGGACGAACAAAGGGGGTTGTATATAGGCTATATGAGTATACAAGTATGTGTACAGGACCTTACGGAACAGATGGCTATTGCTATGAATTTGATTGGGGAGATGGGACTACGAGTGAAGTCTGTGGTATAAAAGGAGAAGCAAAACTATCCCATTCTTGGAGAGAAGCAGGTACGTATTATGTGAGAGCAAGATGTATTGACGATCCACCACCAAAGCCTGTATGGAGAGAAATGTCACTTGAGTCCAACCCATTGATAGTTGAAATTATCTCAGCAGTAGAAGTTACTTTAAAAGAAGGTGAATCATACACAGATATGATTGGTACACATTTATACACAATAAAAGTTGAAGGCATAACCTCTAGTATTACAGGAGTGATCAGCGTCTGCGAAGGAAGGCCTTGCGAAAAACCGTCAGGAAGACAGTCAGTTACCAAAGGGGAAACTTACGGATTCTTTGAGTTGTTAAACGTATACATACCTGAAATATACTACAATCCAAGTGAAACAAATGTAAATGCAATGACATTGATGTTATGGGAAGAGAAAGAAAAAGTTGAGAAGATGACATGCTTTGCATTTGACCCTCCTAAGTGCGATCCAAATAATCCAAATTCTTACCATGTGGTTTTGACCCATTCGTAAGAGGTGATACTTTAATTTGTGGTAAATATTCTTACGTAGATGTGTGTACTGAAGACTCTGAAAACATACTGATTGAATATTATTGCGAAATACCTCTTTTAGGGGGAGAATGTATTCATAAAAGACCCCCTTATAATAAAATCAATTGTGAAGATTGGCATAATACCAAATGTCGTAATGGCGCATGCTATTACACAAAAGACATCAAAGGGGACATAGATGATAACAGAAAAGTTAATATTTTAGATATCGCAGCAATGGCTATCGCCTATGGAACAAAACCAGAAGATCCAAGATGGAATCGAAATGCTGACTTGAACAATGATGAAACGATTAATATAATAGATATAGCTATGGTAGCAAGAAACTTCGGAAACGATTGTAGTTGTAAACAAGGAACTTATAATTCCAAAACAGGAAAATGGTTTTAGTACAAACTTTCAATGCAATAGTTTTTTTGATAGCATTGATAGTACTAGTTTTCCTCTTCGGCATATTCAAGACTTTTACAAAAAAAATAAGCCGATAAAAACTTTTAGTTCTAAGAATAGAAAATATTTCTCATGAAACAACTCGATTATTTTTTCAACCCAAAATCAGTAGCAATAATAGGAGCATCTCATAAGCCTGGTAAAATAGGTTATGCCATTCTAGCAAATTTTCTTGGTGCTGGCTTTAAAAGAAAAATATATCCAGTTAATCCTGATACCACTCCTATACTAGGCTTGAAAGTCTATAAGTCTGTTCTGGACATAAAAGACGATTTGGATTTAGTCATAATAGTTATACCGGCAGAATCAGTCCCAGATGTTCTGAGACAATGTGTTAAAAAAAGGATAGAATCGATCATAATAATTTCAGCCGGATTTTCTGAGATTGGAGAAGAAGGTAAAAAATTAGAGATAAAATGTAAGAAGATTATAGAAGGAACACATGCGAGAATAATTGGGCCGAATTGTGTATCAGGTTCTACTGGGTTATTAGTTAGAAGAAAAAACCCCGGAACCATCGAATACGTTAATATAGGAGATTTTGTTGAGCATATGTTATCAAAATATTCTGGGTACGTGAGAAAAACAGAGGATTCTGTTACTTTGCCGTCGAACATACTTAAGGATGAAGACAGGATCAAGGTTTTGTCGTGGGATGGAAATCGTATTGTTTTCAAAGATGTGGTTGGTATATTAAAAAAGTTTAATTCTATATTTTATCGCGTTACAGTAGAAGGGGGCAGGGAACTTTGTTGTACTCCAGAACACCCATTTTTAATTAAACGGGAAGATTCGCTACGCAAGGTTGAATGTAAAGATTTATCAGTAGGAGATTTAATACCTTGCTGTTTTGAAATAGATAGAGACCAAGCTGTTAACTGCATAAATTTGTTGGAAGAGATAAACAGGTTACCAGAAAAAATAAAGTCTGAATTAAGGGTTCGATATAAAGATAAGTCTTATGATATACAGCAATTTGAAAAGCAATCTTCAGAGATTAATCTCAAAGATTGTTTTCTCACAACAAAACATGGTATGGTTAAAGTACCGCTACTGTTTCCGATAACTGAAGAATTCTGTGAGATTTTGGGTTTATTTATTGCGGACGGAAATTACAAAAGTAATCAATTAGTGATTGGTTATATTAAAGAGCCAGAAGTTGAGAAAAAAGTAAGAAAAGATATAGATAGAGTTTTCGTCTCACGCCCAAATTACAGACGAAAAGATTTGTCAAAGCGGAAAGAAATAAAATTCGGTGGAAAGTTAGGAAAGATTTTTCTTAAGCACATTTTAAAGATCGGAGATAGTGCAGAAACCAAACAGATCCCTGCATTCATTTTCAACGCAAAGAAGCGGATGATAGGTAGCTTTTTGTCTAGTCTTTTTACTGGTGATGGGAGGGTCTCTTACAATAAAAAAAGAAAGAGGACAACCCTTTTTTACTATACTGTCTCTAAAAAACTTGCGGATCAGCTTCAATTTTTATTTAACATTCTAGGAGTAGGACCGTTCTATGTTAAAAAATTGGATAGAAAACAGATGAAAATAAAAAATGTTCAGCGCTCAAAAATTACTCCACTGTATGAGATTAGGACTGATTCTACACAAGCCCTAAGAAAACTTTCAAGCATTGGCTTTCATTTCTTGGACAACAGGTCCTCAGAATTGTCAAAATTTATTCTTCGTTGCAGTAAAAAATTTAAAAGTAGAATTAAAGAACCAGTGTTTTTTAGGAGAGTAAAAAAAATAGAGAGGATTCCAGAGAGGGGTATTGCATATGATTTTGAGGTGGCTGATACTCATAACCTCGTTTTCGGTCAAATTATCGCTTCTAATTGCATTGGTGTCTACGATCCTTATACCCATGTGGATACTCTGTTCTTATCAAGAGAGAGATGCGGAAGGCCAAAAGAAGGAAACATCGCATTCATAACCCAATCTGGGGCAGTTGGCTCTACCATCCTCGACTGGATGTCAGAAGAGGGTATAGGAATCAGTAAATTCATCTCTTACGGGAATGCCATGGATGTGGATGATTGTGACTTACTAGAATATCTCGCCGATGATGATAAGACCGATGTGATTACTGTCTATTTAGAAGGAATAGAAGCATCTGGTCAAAAATTCATGAAGATTGTAAAAAAAGTTACCAAGAAAAAACCTGTAATCATCCTTAAAGCTGGTAGGACTGAGAAAGGCTTAAGGGCTGTTTTTTCTCACACAGGATCTTTAGGGGGTTCACACAAAATTTATTCTGCTGCTTTTAAACAGACTGGTGTTATCGAGGCAAACTCATGGGAAGAACTGTTCGATTTTGCTCGAGGCTTTTCGACTCAGTCTTTACCTAAAGAAAACAGGATTGCTATCATTACAGATGGAGGAGGTTTTGGTGTTTTAGCGACAGACGAAGCTGAGAAGCAAGGCTTACAATTACCAGAGCCATCCGAAAAATTGAAGAAGGAAATTTCAAAAGTAATGCCTCCCTACGCTACTTTTCACAACCCAATAGATTTAACAGGAGATGCAAACGCAAATCGTTACAAAGTTGTTATCGAAAGCTGTTTGAAGAGCAATGAATTCGATGGAGTAATAGCAATAACTTTATTCCAAGTCCCTACTCTAGAGAAGGAAGTGGTCGATCATATCGTTCAACTCCATAAAAAATATAAAAAACCTTTGCTAGTTTGTGCGGCTGGTGGGAAGTTTACTAGAGAATTGAGTCGAAGGTTGAATGAAGGTAATGTCCCAGTATACCCCACTCCAGAGAGAGCCATCAAAACTATGGCAGCATTAGTGAAGTATAGAGAGTGGTTAAAGAAGTAATCATCACAGCAAAGCTTTAAATCGTTTAACCATAACACATATTATGCAACAGCATTACATTTTTGTGACTGGAGGAGTACTTTCTGGATTGGGTAAGGGTATAGTAACTGCTTCTATCGGAAAACTCTTACAATCCTCTGGTTTTAAAGTAACTGCCGCAAAAGTCGATCCATATCTAAATTATGATGCAGGAACTCTTAGACCAACGGAGCATGGTGAAGTTTGGGTAACAGAAGATGGCGGGGAAATAGACCAGGATTTAGGGCACTATGAAAGGTTTCTTGACGTGAACATACCAAAATCTCACAACATAACAACCGGTCAAGTATTCCACGAAGTTATACAAAAGGAAAGATCTGGCAAATATTTGGGTCAAACTGTCCAACCCATTCCTCATGTAACGGATGAGATAAAGAGAAGGTTTAGAGAAATTGCCAAAGAGAACGTAGATTTTATCCTAATAGAGATAGGTGGAACAGTAGGCGACTATGAGAACGTGCTTTACCTAGAGGCTGCAAGGCAGATGAGGTTTGAAGGTGAGAGTGTTTTGTTCGTCCATGTCGTTTATCTACCCATAGTCAAAACTCTCGGCGAAATGAAGACAAAGGCGGCCCAACACTCTGTCAGAGACTTGAGAGAAATAGGTATTCAACCAGATTTCATCGTTTGCAGGGCAGAAAAACCTTTAGACGATGTGAGGAGAAAAAAGATTGCACTATTCTGCAACATAAAAGAAGAAGACGTCATGTCTGACCCAGATTTAAAAATATCCTATGAGTTACCGATAGTTTTTGATGATCAAGGGCTATGTGATAAGATTCTTAAAAAGTTGAACCTGAAAAAAAAGAAAAAAGATCTCAAAGAGTGGAAAAAATTCATCGAAAGGATAAAGAGCGCAAAAAAAACAGTCAAGGTAGGAATCGTTGGCAAATATTTTACCATAGGAGAGTTTCAGCTACCAGATTCTTATATTTCCGTGATAGAAGCGATCAAACATGCATGTTGGTGTCATGGCATAATTCCCGAAATAGAGTGGATTGATTCTAAAATTTTTGAGAAGAATAGAGATAAGTTGAACATGTTGAAGAATTTTGATGGAATCATCGTGCCAGGAGGTTTTGGTTCACTTGGAATAGAAGGGAAGATTCTAGCGATAGAGTACGCGAGAAAAAACAACATTCCATTCCTTGGTTTATGTTTAGGTTTGCAATTGGCTGTCGTGGAATTCGCGAGGAATGTTTGTGGTCTGGATGGAGCACATTCAACTGAGATGGACCCAAAAACTCCTTATCCTGTTATCGATCTTCTACCAGGACAAAAAGATTACATAAAGAAATCTGAGTATGGAGCGACGATGAGGCTGGGCGGACAAAAAGTGAAAATTAAACCTGGAACGCTTGCTCATAAATTGTATGGAAAGAGTGTTGTAGTAGAAAGATTCAGACACAGGTATGAGATCAATCCGAAGTATGTTAAACTACTCGAAGAAAAGGGGTTTGTTTTTTCTGGTACGACTCCTGACGAAAAAATAATGCAGATTGGCGAATTACCAGGGTTGAAGTATTTCATCGGAAGTCAATTCCATCCAGAGTTCACATCACGTTCTTTGAATCCTAACCCGTTGTTCAGAGGATTTATAGAAGCTTGTATTAAAAAATGAATAGAAAACCATGTTTGAATTATACCTTCTAAGACCAGACACTATAAACGCATTAGACAAACCCATGATTAAAAGAATCCTGCCAAGATATGTGAAAGTTGTAAACGATCAAGCTATTGCAAAATTCCAAGTTGCGAAAAGGATTAAGTTTGAAATAAAAAGAAATATGAGCATCGAAGACCTTTGGAAAGCTCATTCTAATTCGATGAAACAATTTTATAGGACGATTAAAGATGTGGACAAAGGAAAAATCAAACTGAATGGTCTTAAGAAATCAGAATTCTCGTTGCTAGATTTGAAGATAAGATTAACAGAAGAAATAATGAAGTCGTGTGAATTATGTGAGAGAAAATGTCATGTCAACAGGTTGAAAGGAAAGTTGGGAAATTGCAGGGTTGGTAAAGATTGTTTGATTTCATCTGAACACATTCATCTTGGTGAAGAAGCTCATATAAGCCCATCTCACACCATATTTTTCATGGGTTGTAATTTTCACTGTCAATATTGTCAGAATTGGAGTATTAGCCAATGGTTTGAAACAGGATATGAAATTTCATCGAAAGAATTAGCACTTAGAATAGAAAGAAGAAGAAAAGAAGGCTGTAGAAACGTAAATTATGTTGGTGCGTCTCCAACACCAAGTTTATTATGGGTCTTAGAATCATTAAAATATTGTAACGTAAACGTTCCAGTAATATGGAACTCGAACTTTTACATGACTCTAAAGACTATGAAAATTCTAGACGGTATAGTTGATATGTACCTACCAGATTTCAAGTATGGTAACGATAAATGTGCTTTAAGGCTTTCTAAAGTGCCAAATTATTTTGAAGTAGTTTCAAGGAATCATTTGTTAGCGGCAAGACAAGCAGAAGTTACTGTGAGACACTTGATTCTTCCATCACATCTGGAATGTTGCACTTTTCCGATCTTGAATTGGATTGCTAATAATATAAAAGAAAAATGTATTGTTAATCTCATGGATCAGTTTACACCTCATTGGAGAGCTAATGAGTATCCAGAAATAAACAGAAGAATTACCGAAGAAGAATTTATAAAAGCAGTTAATTATGCTAAAAAATTAAATATTAATTACATAACGTGATATCATGCCGAGAGCGATCTTCTCTGGGAATATAAGTTTTGGGTTAGTATCGATCCCAATTAAAATTTACGCAGCATCTCAACCCAAACAAATCGATCTTCACATGGTTTGTAACGTTTGTCAAACTCCTCTGCTTTACAAGAGATGGTGCCCAAAGTGCAACAAAGAAGTAGGATGGCAGGACATCGACAGAGGATACAAGATATCGAAGGATAAATGGATAATAATCAAGAAAGAGGATTTGGATAGGATTAAATTACCCACTACTAAAACTATCGACATTAAAGAGTTCATCGATGTAAGTCAGATTGATCCCATATTCTTTGAAAAGCCTTACTATGTCGTTCCACAAGAGACTGGAGTTAAGGCTTATTCTCTTTTTGTAGAAGCTCTTAGGCTTGCCAATAAGGCTGCTTTGGGAAAAGTAGTGATGAGGAACAAAGAGTATCTCATCGCTCTAAGAGCTTTCAAGAAAGGTATTGTCATGCATGTTCTCTATTATCTTGGTGAGATTAGAGAAATCGAAGAATTATCAGAATTGAAGAATCTTGTCGTTGTAAGTAAGGAAGAGCTGGAGCTCGCAAGGACTTTAATTCAAAAACTGACTGAATCCGAGTTTGATCCAAAGAAATTCAAAGATACTTACACAGAGGCTCTGATGGAATTGATAAAAGCTAAAGCTGAAGGGAAAGCAATAGAGGTGAAAGAAGAGAAAGTTGAGAAAGCAAGAGAACTAATGGAGAGTTTAAAAGCAAGTGTTGAAGCTGTGAAGAAAAAGAAAGTGAAAGCCAGATGAAATGGAATGAATTTTTAAAACCAGACTGGAGAAAGATTGTTGTATTTATTATATTGTTTATTGTAGCCTCATATTTTTATGGAAGGGCTGAAGTAGAAGAACTTCGTTACCTTCCCGAATGTGGACCTAGTTTAGTGATAGGATTCCCTTTTAAATTTTTAAGGCGAGTTGAGTGTGCGCCAGGGTGGGGGAAAAGTGGATATTATTGGAAGTATAATTATCTTCTATTCGATTTAATATTTTGGTATCTCCTCTCCTGTTTCATAATCTGGATTTACGATAAATTCAAAAAAAGAAGATAGAATGTCTCTTTGGGACCAAACCATAAAACCAATGTTAGCTAAGTTAGGAAGTAGAGAGGATCTTAAAAGAAAAGATTTGATTTTCGAGCCGAAGCTAGATGGCACTAGAGCTTTACTCTTCAAAAAAGACAATTCTATAAAGATAATTAATAGGCGCAATATGGATATAACTTATCGCTATCCTGAACTACTTGAAACTATCAATAATATAAGCGCTAATTCAGCTACTCTTGACGGTGAAATCATAGTCCTAGATAAAACTGGTAAAAGACCTGATTTCTATCGGTTAGCCGAAAGAGAACATGTTGATAGCAAACTTAGAATTGAAATACTATCGAAAGAGATGCCTGCAACTTATGTTGTTTTTGATATACTATCAGTAAATAATAGAGATTTGACTAACTTACTCTTGCTAGAAAGAAAAAAGATATTGAAGGAAGTCGTTAGTGAAAGTACCAGAATTAATCTATGTTTTTTTACCGAAAATGGGGAAGAGCTTTTTAAAGTAGTCAAAAAACAGCGACTTGAAGGTGTCATGGGAAAGGTGAAAGATAGTCTTTATTTGATCGGTAAGAGGAGTGAATATTGGTTGAAGATAAAGAGTTTGAAGACTTTGGATTGCATCATCTGTGGTTATACGGTTGGAACAGGCTGGAGACAAAAATACTTTGGTGCTTTAATTCTCGGTTGTTATTATCAAAACAAATTAAGATATGTTGGAAGAGTAGGAACAGGACTAGATGAAAAAGGATATGCTGAACTCACAGAAAAATTACAAAAATTAAAAACTGATAAATGTCCATTCAAAGAAAAACCAGAATTACCTCTTGATATTATTCCAGTATGGGTTAAACCTAAGCTTGTTTGTGAAGTAAAATTCATGAATCTTTCGAAAAATAAAATAATGCGTGCTCCTAGCTTCATAAGATTGAGAGAGGATAAAAGTTTGAAAGATTGTTTGCTTGAAATTTAACACGTTATTTCTTTTATCATCTCTAAGTTTTCTGGTACTTCTCCGCATGAATTTACGTCTTTCCTCGAGCAACAGATTACTTTAGTACCATCCTTCACAAAATAGTATGAAAACCCGAAATTACAACAACCCCTTGCGTAGTTACGCTCCATGGAATCACGTGTATTCTTTAAGATTTCATACCTATCCTCGAGGTCTTCATACTTAGATTTCCATTCTCCCATAGTACTTTTCATTTCAGCTAAATCAGCGTTCAACCTTTCCTTCTCACTGTTACATCCTTTGAGTTCTGTTTCTTTGTTTTGTAAATCAACTTTACATTGCGTGTTCTCTGTTTGTAGTGTATTTATATTACCCTTTGCTGTGTCTAAATCAGTTAAACAAGAAGTCAGGTTGTTTTGAACAGCAATCATCTGTTTCTCTTTAATTAATATTTTAGAGTTCAACTCTGTCACTTTTAAAGTGTAGGAGACATAACCTGTTATTCCGCTTACAGCAGCTATGGCGATGACAGCAATTATTATCCAAATAGTTTTGGTGAGTTTTAAGCTTTTAATTTTTTCTTTCAAACTTTCCCAGTCTATTTTTAACCTTCTCTTCTCACCATATGGTTCGTACATGATTTCTAAATATCATTTTAGTAGAACAGTCTTAAATAATTTTTAATCTTTTAAAGCTTTAGTGAATTTTTTTTTCAATTCATTCAATTGAGCTTGAATTCTTTTTATAGCTTTCTTCAGGTCCACTTCTGGTGATTTCTTTGCCTTCATCTTGATGTACAATTTTGGTTCAACCATATAAGGATGTTCTTTTATACAGGCTGCCTCATCGATATTCTTACTCTTCCACAACTCTTCCTCGATCAGGTTGACAAAACTGAAGCTTTCTCCTTTAAATTCAATTACCATAGAGTTATCATCTTTTTTTATTAGGGACAATTTCATCATCTTAGCCTCGAAATTATGAACAAATCTACATCGTATATTGCATAAGGTTTCTTGTGAAATTTAAACATATAAGGTATTTTAAATTTAAATTTTATGATCTTTTCTACTTTTCCACCATTTTGTTCGATCAATTTCTTTAAAAAGATTCGTGATTTTTCATAGTGTCTGTGCAATGAGTATATTTTTCTTGCGCATTCTAATGCTTTTTGTAAGAAGTGTCTATCCGCGTGTAGTTTTTGGATACCGAATGGCGGGTTTTGGATTATCGTGTCAACATTTCCATCCCAGTCTGAGACATCTTTACAGACAAGTTTTATTCTGGTACCGATTTCTTGATTTGTTAATCTCTCAGCGATTTTCACGTTCTCTTTTGCAATTGCAAGTACGTCTTTATTTACGTCGATACCAATCACTTTTTTAGCATCCATTAGCGCTGCGCCTATCATCAATCTACCAGAACCGCAACCCAAGTCTACGACGACTTTTCCTTTTACATCTCCATTCAAATAAGCCAAATTCAATATTTCAGCCGCTAAATCAGAAGGAATCGTGTATTGTTCCAATTCCACTCTAGGGTTTGGGTTATCTTTCAATTTTGATAGTGTGATTTCAAGCTGCTTTTTGTTCATAACATCCGATATGTTAAATAAAATGAAAAATTAATAATTAACTATGCTACACGCAGTAATGCATTTTCTCCAAAATCATCCCTTTATAAAATCAATCAAGATTCTGAAAAAGTTAACGATCCTGCTTGCAATTAATGTAAAAAATCCTGTTGAACGTCTTCCAAGTAAATGAGAATAATCACTCTCATACGATAAGTCCAATTTTTTACTTAACGTTTTGTCGGTCTTTTCGATTAACTCAACAATATTTTTATAAGAATAAATAACATCAACGTTGTACCCTTTATCGCATTTTCTACTTACCTTCTTAACCTTTTCACAGGGAAAATATACTTCGCATTTTACAGAGACGGTCCAGGATCTTTTTCCGCTTTTTAAATTATCATCGATTTTTTTCTCAAAAGGTATGTGACATTTCCAATAATCTTCACCCATAGTCTGGTGTACTGGGACGTGTGCATCGGTGAAGTAATGAGTGGAAACCCCAACATAAAAAGAAAAATTATTTTCAGAAGCTTTTTCAATATATTCTTCAAACTTCTCCATTGCCGGGCAATCAAAATACGATCCTTCCACACAATCTTCGATATCTGAAAAGTAAGCCAAACTATTAGGCTTAATCTTGGAAGTGTCTATGACATGACATTGTCTTGCAACATAACAGTGATGATTCTGTTGATCGTTGAATTCTGTATCTGGAGCATTACAACCTCTCAAGAATTGATCGTGATCTAGGATTTTGTTCAGCTCTTTGTTCGTTTGATAGATTTGTTCGCAGATGAATTCGTGAGTTGCAAAATTCCATGCGAATGAGTTTTGTAACAGAAAGAACAAAAAGATGAGCATTACAAGAATTTTTTTCATATTCCCACTAGGAATAAATATTGGCAAATTCATATTTAACTTGATGGCAGGAATCTATATTTTGATCTTCGTGGTATTTGTTATAATTTTACTTGCGATATTTTTCTTCGTTTGGCAAGCAAAGATGGAAATCGGTGAAACTGCTAGGGAGTTGGGAGCAAAATTGGAAACTGCTCGAAAACCTTTTTATGCACCTTTAAGTTTGATCTAC
Source organism: Candidatus Aenigmatarchaeota archaeon (assembly GCA_030018415.1). Classification (GTDB taxonomy): domain Archaea; phylum Aenigmatarchaeota; class Aenigmatarchaeia; order CG10238-14; family CG10238-14; genus JASEGC01. The sequence continues at coordinate 168,075 of JASEGC010000001.1, read as the reverse complement.
AAATTTTTCAAATTTTTTTCTTCATCGTTTCGTTAGTTTTTTATTCTCTAGAAGATCAACTCATCGTCTAACCTAGGACAGGCTAAGTTAATCAAGCCATCAAGCTTTAGCCCTTCGGTCTTATCTTTGCTAACATTATCAAACGCCAGTATATAAACTTCCTTACCTTTGTTTTCTAGTTCCTTTTTTAATTTTTCAGCTTCATCGATTCTGTTTTGACCTTTCTTCCAACAAACAATGATACCAATTCTTCTTGCATCCTTCAATTTAACATCATACCAGGCTTTCTTTTTCAACCATACATTTTTTTCTTTTTCAAGACTGTAGACTTGTTTTTTTTCCACATCAAGACTGAGGACTGGTTTCTTTACTGCTATTGTGACACCTAGGCTATGAAATTTTCCTGCTCCAACATAGAGAAAGCAATCAACCTTTTTTTCAATCTTCTTTGCAGCTCGTACATCACAACCCAATATCTGACCAGGATACTTCAATGATTTATGAACGTAGACTTCTTTACCAATCTTCTGCAGATAATCTTTCACTTTTTCCATGGCAGGAACAAACTGTAAGCTTGTGATAAGACCTATTTTTTTGAATTGGTTTAACTTGTCGATTTCCTTTTTCAGGGCATATAAAGCATCGACTTCATAAAAATAATCCCAGTAAACAACAGGGATTCTAGAAGGAACACCGAAGTTGGAATGGCCTATGTGCAAGATTACATCACAGTCTAAGCGTTCACTCTCAAGATCTCTGACATCACAAGCTCCATACAAAGGTTCTAAAGATATAACACACTCAAAACCATGTTCTTCGATTTTTTTAACAATCTCCTGGATCTTGTACCTTAATCCGTCTGCGAATTGGATGAAAATTCTTTTTGCTCTAAATTTCTTCAATTCTTCAATTATTTCCTCCAAATCTTTCATTGAACCAACTCAACCTAGATGCATAATCTCATTTTAATCGCTAACTTTTAAAGCATCTCCAGGACCATCGATAAGATATAAGGCAACGACATTATCAGGATGAGTACTATTATAAATATTAATATTCCTTTTATCCAGTTCTTAGACCAAATCAAACCAAAAAATGATCCGAATATTAATCCAACCATGTGAACATGGTATCCGATGTTAGACGGAATGAATAAGTTCAACGCATTAGATAAAAAGTAAAAAGCTCCAACCACCACAAAAGGCAATGGTATTAGAAATTGTGAAATAACAAGTTTTCCTGGGCAAAGAAATGTCCCTAGACCGATTAAGGCAGAAATAGCCCCAGATGCGCCTATACCTGGAATCCCCGGTTTATAGAAGAAAGGAATGAACGTAGCTAAATTTGCGATCATACCACCAAAAAAATAGACAAAATAAAATTTCAGTGCTCCAACCTTCTTCTCAACGGAAGGAGCAAGCAGAAATAAAGATATCATGTTAAAAATGAGATGAATCTCGTTAGCATGTAGGAACAATGATGTAAGTATTGTGTGGTACCTTCCTCCTAGAAAAGAGACTGGTTCAAACCCATATCCGTTGATATAAAATGGAAGATTGGGATATGTGTAGAAGAATACCACTACATTCAAAAAAATTAAAAGTAGAGTGAGTATCATAACTAAAATTAAATCTTTCCATTTATAAATTAGAATTCTATGGAGAAGTTTTCCAAAAGAACAGAAAGAAAAGCATACTGGTTGTTTAAACAGGGAAAAGTTAAGAAAGAATTAGAAACGGATAAGAGAATTCACTTTTCATTGAAGAGTGAAGATAAAGAACATTTCGTGATTTTTGACAAGAAGAAGAACGAATTTACTTGTGATTGTTATTACTTTTCTTTGCATCAGAAGAATTGTTCCCATATTCTTGCTTCTAAGATGTGGTTGAAAGAACAAAAGGATAAATAATCATACGAAGATTGATTTTTATGAGATTAACTGCTCAGTTACACCTGCACACGACAGAATCCAAGGGAACGAGAATAGTCGTTGATTCTATAATAAACCCAAAACAGGCTGTGGATTTGGCGAAGAGGAATGGTATTGATGTTATCGCCGTAACAGATCACGACACTACAAGCGCTTATCCCAAGATTAAAAAACATGCAGAGGAAAGCGGTATTCTGTTGATAAACGGAATAGAAATAAAAACACTTGATGGACACTTGATCGGCCTAGATGTAGATGTGGGATTAGAGGAAAACTTGAGTAGACCCATAACCACACTAGAAGCAAGAGATTTGATCAAAGATTCTGGTGGAGAAGTTTATATTCCCCATCTTTTTGATATAAGGAATGCTGGTATTGGAACAAAGATAAAAGAAATCGATGGAATAGTCGAGGTTTTCAATCCTTTAGATATATTTGGATTTGAAGATAGATATGCGGATTTGGTTGCTTCTCGATTAGGTAAACCAAAGGCAGTAGGAGCAGATGCGCACTTGCCTAAGATGCTCAATTTATGTTTGACTGTAGTTGATTCAGAGCCAGATACACATTCCATTTTAAATGCGATTAAAAAAGGAAAGACCGAGTTCAAGAATTGTAGACATTTGACATTGAGAGAGATGAAAGAACTATCTTTAGAGAGGGTAAGTAATTCTTACGATTACATAAAGAATAAGATAAGGAACGGTTGGGAAGTTGATAGAGGATACATGATTCTTGCTAATAACCCTCTGATGAAAATTTTAGAGGATTTCACTCTGGAACTTGGCATGAGAACAAAAAAGAGCAAAATTTGGGATTTTGTGGTTTGTATCTCTCATATATTAGCTATACTCTATGCGAAAAAAACAAAGAGAGAGTTCGATGCATTCATTTCCAATCTATGATTATAATCTTTCTAATATAGCTGCAAACATTATCGGTAGAGCAACAGTCGCATCTTCTTCTATCGTTACGTGCTTAGCTTTTTCATTTATTTTTCCCCATGAAATTGCTTCTCTCGGTCTAGCTCCAGATAAGCTACCATCCCATTCCACTGCGGTCGTTATGTAGATCGCATAATCTAAACCATTTTTAAATTGGTTCCACCATATCGTGTGGTGTTTTGATATCCCACCACCAATAATTAATGCTCCAGTTTTTTTCGCATTCCAAATCAAATCACTCATTAATTGTTCATCTTTTAACATGTCAACCTTGAAATTATGATCTTGAGAGTACTGCCATATTTGATAACCCACAGCACCATCGGTTATACCAGGAATTACGACTGGAATTTTATTTTTATAGCACCAATATAGTATGGAATTCTTATCATTTATTTTCTTACCAATTTCCCAAGCTAATTCGTAACTTGAAATTTCATTTTTTTCTTTGTGTATTTCTTCCAGAAAAATTTTCATTTTTTCTTCGATTATCAATCCATAAGATTCGTTTGGAATAAATATGTTTCCCAACCTGTTGATTCCTTTTTTGTGTAGTTCTCTATCATCGACAAAAAAACTGCCATGGTAGTAATCCTTCCAGACCCTTGCAAGATCATGATCCAAAGTTCCACACGTCGTTATCAACACATCAAATAATTTTCTTTTGACTATTTCTTTAATTATTCCTCTTGTGCCAGTAGCTATTATGCATGCAGGAAAGGAAAGAAAATTCAAAAAATTCTTATCTTTTATCATCTTCCCCAGAATATCAACTCCTATTGCGAGATTCTTAGCTGTAAATCCACCAGATTTATACATCTGTTTGACTAAATCATTTACCGAAGTTTTTCTTTTAATTTTTATATCCTTGATAGGTTTTAGATTTTGGAATTTTTTCATGAAATTACCTCCTTAAGTTTAGAAAAAAATATGCAGGATTAGGATTAAGGTGTAGTTCTCTTATTCATCGATTATAATTGATGTTTTAATCTTTAAATCTATTGACCTATTGATAGATTTGGAGTAATGATTAATCTTATTACTATTGGAAGACTAATTAAATTTGGAGTGTTTGGATGAACCTTACTAAAAAAATCAAAAAAGAAATTACTCTACTACTGAAAGGAATTGATTTACTTAAGGACGAGAAAATAGAAGAGACTTTTGAAAAACCACCTCAACCAGAATTTGGAGATTTGGCTTCAAACATTTCTTTCTCACTCTCTAAAAAACTGAAAAAATCACCTCAGGATATCGCAAATGAAATTGTAAAAAAAATCAAAATTCCAAAAGATTCGTTGATGAGCAAAGTAGAAGCAAAGGCTGGTTACATCAACTTCTTTTTCAACTATTCAAAAATTACCAGAGTTGTTCTGAGAAAAATTTTGAAAGAAAAAGATTCCTATGGTTCCTCTGACATCGGTAAGAAAAAAAGAATCATGGTTGAATTTGCCCACCCAAACACTCACAAAGGATTCCACATAGGTCATTTAAGGAACATCAGCATAGGAGAATCCATATCAAGAATCCTGGAGTTCACTGGACATAAAGTTTTCAGGACAAACTACCAAGGGGACATAGGTCCGCACGTTGCAAAGGCTTTATGGGGATTCATAAATTTGTACAAATGTAAAACACCAGAAGAAAATAAAGGAGAATGGATAGGTGAGGTTTACGCTCAAGTCAATAAAAAATTTTCAGATGACGAAAGAGTCAACAGAGAAGTCAGAGAAATCAACAACAAACTGTACGCTAGAGATAAAGAAATAGTAAAGCTATGGAAGATGACAAGAAAATGGAGTCTGGACGATTTTGATAAAATATACAAAGAATTAGGAACAAAGTTCGATAAATTTTACTTCGAGAGTGAAGTTGAAAAAAGAGCAGTAGAGATATCTAAAGAACTTCTTAAAAGGGGCGTAGCAAGGTTGAGTGAAGGTGCAATAATAATTGATCTATCAAAATACGATTTAGGGATTTTTTTGTTGTTGACAAGTGAAGGCAACCCTGTTTATGAATCAAAGGATTTGGCCCTAGCAGAAAGAGAGTTCGGCGATTTCAAGATCGACAGATGTATTCACGTCGTCGGTTCTGAACAAAAATTATACTTCCAACAACTTTTCAAAGTTTTTGAATTAATTGGTTCCTCTGGTGCTGGAAAAAGTTATCATCTAGTTTATGAGTTAGTAACTTTAAAGACTGGAAAGATGTCTTCAAGATTAGGAACAGTAGTTTTGTACACTCAACTAAGAGATAAGATATTGAAAAAAGTTCTAAAAGAAGTCGAAAAAAGAAACCCAAGAATGAGCATGAAAAAGAAGCAGGAATTGGCTAAAAAAATTGGAATAGGTGCTTTAAAGTATGGAATGTTGAGTATGAGTTGTGATAAGCTTTTGGTCTTCGATTGGAAAGAGGCATTGCGTTTAGAAGGCAACACTGGCCCTTATTTACAGTATGCTCACACAAGATGTAACGGTATATTGAACAAAGCTAAAAAATGGAAAATAAACATTAAGAATGAGAATCTTGTTGAAAGTGAGAAAAACTTAGTAAAGAAACTTGCAGAATTTCCTGATTTGGTGGAAAAAGCTTTAATAGATTTTAGACCTCATTATCTCTGTAATTACGCCTACGAGCTTGCTACTATTTTTTCTGAATTCTACCATGTCTGTCCTGTATTAAAAGCAGAAACAGAAGAATTGAGAAACTTCAGGTTAACTCTCGTGAAAGCAACAAAGACTACGTTGAAGAATTGCTTAAACCTCTTGGGAATCGAGACTCCTGAAAGAATGTAATCTTATAATTAAATTTATAATATTAACATTTCAATTATAATCCATGAGATTTTTAGTCGAGGAAACGAAAGAGGGACAGAGAGCATTCGAAACTATCCTTATCGATAACCCTAGGCTTCTTCCCGTACTGAGCAATGAGTTGGCATTAAAGATCATTAGAGAATTAGGAAAACAGCCTGCTTGTGCGATGGACATAGCGAGAAGACTGAAAGTTCATGAACAGAAAGTTTATTATCACATGAGAAATCTCGAAAGATTAGGTTTAATAAAAGTTGTGAGCATGGAAGAGAGAGTCGGTGCGATTGCCAAGATATATTCTCCCATTTCTTCAGTCGTTTCTTTCAAATTATTCGACGGAGAACGCATAAACGACATAAAAACGAGAGCAGCAGAATTAAAATTCCTGAAACCTTTCGTACAAGATGGCAAGCTCAATTCGATAATCGTTGTGGGCAGTCCAGATCCTCATGGAAAATATAAAGCCCCAGCCTCTGATGGTTATTGTGCGATAGACTTGGGCATGTTCTTGGGACAATTCATCGTTGAATCGAAAATTCCTTATTATAAGTTAGACACACAAGTTCAGAAAGAAGATTTTGAGAATAATTTGATAGTCATTGGTGGTCCAAAGACTAATATCATAGCGGATAAGATCAACAAGCAGTTGCCGATATACTTCGATTATTCAGAAGAATTCTTGGAATGGAATATCGTATCTACACTTTCTAAGACAGTTTACAGAGAAGCTCAGAGTGGCTTTATAGCACGAATACCTAGCCCGTTCTCTAATGGAAAAGAAATACTCGTTTTTTCTGGTAAGGGGTTCAAAGGAACTAGAGCTGCTGTACTAGCTTTCATAAAACACCTGAAAAAAATCATGGAAGGAAATTCTGTTAAACATGATATTATAGCAAAAGTTGTTCAGGGCATTGACGTAGATTCCGATGGGATCATAGATGAAGTTGAATTTCTAGAATGAAATGAATGAAAATTTTTTAAATACGTGTTATAATATTATTTGCATTTGAAAGGGCATAAAAAAGGGTGAAAGCATGAGCGATAATCTGGTTGTTAGCATCGAAGAACCTACTGCTATTGATGGAAGATTAACAGGAGGAAAAGGTTCGAGTTTAGCTAAACTATTCAAGGTATTGGGAAAAGACAATGTACCTTATGCAATAATGGTCACTACAGAATTCTCCAAGGTTTTACTAAACGATAAGAATGTCGTAGAGCTCGTTAAAAAGTTGGATGAGGCATTATCTAAAGACAACGAGAAAGAAGCCATGAAGATTTCTGAAAAAATAAGAGAGACTATTGAGAACATAAAGACACAACCAAAACTCTTAGAGGCATTAGAGAAAAAGATCGAGATGATGAAAAAACGTGTTGGCAGACATAGAGTTGCCGTGAGAAGTTCTGGCATAATTGAGGATATGGCTACTGCCGCATTTGCCGGCCAGTTTGAAACTTACTTGAACGTTCCGTTAGATTCTAGCGTGATCAAGTACGTGTTGAAATGTATAGGTTCTGCATTCGGTTGGAGGGTTGTAGATTACAGACAGAATCTACGTAAGAAAAAGATTTTAGATCTATCGGAATCTGAACTACTCAAGAGAGGTCTCATATCTGTTGCTGTCCAAGTCATGGTAGATTCGGAGAAGGCTGGTGTTGCTTTTTCTATAGATCCTGATACTGGTAACCGTAATGTTGGTGTTATCCAAGCTGTCTACGGTTTAGGGGAGATGATCGTTCAGGGAAAGGAAACTGCTTCATGGACAGCTTTCATGAAAGAACCGGAAGTTAAGTTACTCGGTACTGTACCACCAAAAAGTCCACAAAAAGAAATGTTAGTTTACGATGAAAAAAGGAAAGAAAATATTACCACTCCTGCTGGTTTACGTGATTCTAGAGTTCTTACGTTCGATGAAGCAAACCAAGTCGCAGAACATACAACAAAAATTGAAAAATCATATGGAAAACCGATGGATGTAGAGTTTGCCATTGAAAAAGGAAAGGCTTGGATTACACAGGCCAGACCAGAGACAGTTCATGCTACTAGAACAGTCCTCAGTCTTTTCAGACTTAAAGAAAAACCTAAAACAGATCCAATCCTTACTGGTATACCTGTTGGGACGAAGATAGCATCAGGTCCTGTTGTTAAAGCTAAAGACCATATAGAAGCTAGAGAAGAAGTCGAAGCATACAACAAGAAGGGCAAAAAACCTGTACTAGTGACGTCGATGACCACACCAGACTGGGAGGTCGTAATGAGTTTAGAAAAAGTTTCTGCGATAATCTGTGAGAGAGGGAATAGGACATCTCATGCAGCGATAGTTTCCAGAGAAAGGGGTATACCTTGTGCTGTAGGCGTTACTGGTGCCCTTAACATGCAAGATGGTGACATAGTGACGTTGGACTGTTCATCTGGTGAGGCAAGGATATACAAAGGTGAGATACCGTTTGAAATCCAAGAAGTAGAGTTGAAAGAAATTCCAAAGACTGCTACTAAAGTCATGGTAAATATAGGAAGTCCTGATGAAGCTTTGAACACCAGTCAATTACCATCTCAAGGCAGTTCATTAGTCAGGATAGAGTTTGTTGTATCGAGTGCAGAATTGCATCCTGTTTTTGCGTTGAGAGCTGATGAACTAGGTTCAGACAGATGGGCCAAGGATATAAAAGAAAAGTACGCATTCATCAACTCTCTTTCAGAAGAATATGTGGAAAGGTTAAAGACTGGTATTGCCATCATAGCAGGTGCATTCTATCCACGTAAAATCATCGTCAGGTTCAGTGATTTCAAGACGAACGAATATGGATCGTTGCCAGGAGCAACATACTATGAGATAAAATGTGGTTGTGGTAGGAGTATATCCTTAAAAGAGCAAAAGAAATGCCCAATCTGTGAGTCGGATAAGATAGAAGTTAAAAAGATTGAACTAGAATTCAGAGAGAACAACCCGATGATTGGTTTCAGGGGGGCATCAAGGTATGTTAGCAAACTATTCCGTGATGCTTTCAACTTGGAATTAAAGGCTTTTGTTAAAGTTCATGAATTAGGTTTGACGAATGCTGTTCCGATGGTTCCGTTCGTTAGGACGATAGCAGAAGCAGAGATGATTACAAAAGACATTAAGGAAATTTTCAAGAAGGCAGGTTTGAAAATACCTGATATAATATTCATGGCTGAAATTCCAAGCATTTGCATAATTCCGAAAGAGTTCAGCAAGTATTGTGATGGTTTCAGCATCGGAAGTAACGACTTAACTCAATTAACTCTTGGTATAGACAGAGACTGTGAAGTGCTGGCATGGGAGTTCGATGAATCCAACCTTGCAGTAGTGAAATCTATAGAGATGCTGTGTGAAGGAGCGCATTCCATGAGTCCTCCTAGGACTGTAGGCATATGTGGACAAGCACCAAGCGATCTTGGGAGGGATTTCATAAAATTCTTGACCATACATCTTGACTCGATTGGCGTTAATCCTGACAAGGTTGTTGAGACTATATTGCAAGTGAAAGAAATCGAAGATGAGTTGAGAAAGACAATAAAGAGTTGCGGTAATGATTACAAGAAGGTTGCAAAAGAATTGGGGATAACTGAAATCAATGCAAACTACTTGATCAAAAAGTTATCCAAATAATCAGATAGATTTTTGTTCTTGGGAAAAGGCTTAAACTAATTTCATTCAAACAATTTTGTTAAAAATAAAATCCGCTCAACAAGAACACGTATAATACCTATAAAATTAGAGATATTATCTCCAAAAAAAATAATCGAAAGGGCAGAAAGATTTGCAAAGAAATAATTTTTATGTGGAAGGTCGGATTTGAGCCTGCGAAGTATGTAAGTTGTCACTGAATATTCATATTTTCATTTCTTTTGAATCCAAATTTCCTTGAAAAATTCTTCCTGTTCTGTGTTAACCCTTCCTCTGCAGGACAAATAGAGTAAAGGCATAAACTGTTTTACTATCTCGTCTCTCTCCCATTTTTCCACAATCTTTGAGAATTCAACTTTATCCGATTTGAGTTTTGCCAACAACCTATCTATCTCAAACATTAAATCCTTTATCCTTATTTCTATGTCTATTTCTTCGCCGATTTCACTCCTTAGCCTTTTTCCTAGCCTTTTCCTAATCTTCCCCTTTTTTTCTTCTACCCTCATCGCTTTTTTCAAAGCATCTACGAGTTCATCCAAAATAACTTTTCTTTTCACATGTATTTCGATAGGAGGTTTTAGAGTCAATCTTGAAAGTTCTTCTCTTATCTGTTCGAATTCATCTGCTGTTAGGGTTTCTTCTGGGAGATATTCCATCTCTTCTCCTTTTATAGGAGAAAGTACGTCTGACTTCAACTTCAGGAGAATTGCTGCGACAAGAACGACTTTAGCAGGAATCCTAAAATCCAAAAACTTTAAACCTTCTATGTACTTTATGAAAGAATCAGTTAATTTTACGATGTCAACATCCCACGGGTCAATTCCCTCATAAGAAACTATGTTGTATATCAATTCTTCCCAAGACTCTTCTTTTATTATCATTTCCAACAAGTTTTCTTCTTCCACTTTAACCATCCTACATCTCTGGTAATTCCAAGCCAAGTATCTTCGATTCTCCGTTTTCCATACTTATACCATAGACACGATCTCCTTGCTTAATCGTGTAATCATTGTGCGTTATGATTATGAACTGTTCTTTCTCAGAAAGTTTTTTTATCATCTCCACAACTCTTTTAGTGTTGACCTTATCCAAGTACGCATCAACTTCGTCGAGAACGTAGAAGGGAGCAGGTTTGTACTTCTGTATCGCGAACAAGAAAGCCAGAGCAGTCAAAGCTTTTTCCCCCCCAGACATAGCATCTATGTTCAATAAACTCTTTCCTGCTGGGTTGGCTTGTATCAGCAAACCACTCTCTATATCCAGGGGATTTTCCAACTCGAGTGAAGCTTCCCCGTCAGCAATCTCTCTGAAAATTTCTCTGAAATTCTTGTCTATAACTCTCAAACATTCGTAGAACACTTCTTTCCTTTTTCCTTCTACCTTCTCAATCATATCCACAATAGCATCTCTTTCTTTCTTGATTTGATCATACTTGTGCTTTAACTCCTCGAATTCTCCCTTAAACGCATCGTATTCTTCTATGGCTTTCATGTTGACTAGGCCTAATGAGTTAAGTGTTGATATGGTTTGTTGAATCTGCAGTTCAAGAACGGCTGGCTTTCCATCGATGTATTCGATTACCTTGTACTTTTCCATTTCAAGTTTTAGATTATTCAACTCGGCCTCTTTTTTTGCGTTGCTTATCTTCAGCCTGTTCACTTGAGTCTGTAATTCAAGTCTTTTTTCGTACAGTTCTTTTCTTATCAGTGCAATTTTTGCCAACTCTTCATCTATCTTTATTTTCTCGCTCTCTAGGTCTAGAACTTCTTTTGACTCTGATTCTTTGCTAGCTCTCAACTCGTCTAACTTTCGATTCAATTGTCCAATCTCAATCCTGAGGAAATTTATCTCTTCTTCAAGTTCTTTCTTATTGTTCTCGTATTCTTCTATTCCGAAATCAAACCCGCCAGTTACCTCTTCCTTCTTGTAGTAACCACCGATCATCGCCCCTGATCTCTCTACTAGGTCACCATCCAACGTGACCATCCTAACTTTTCCGATTCCAAGTTGTCTGGCAACGCCAAGGTTTTCGACTATTATAGTATCCCCAAAAACATATTCGATGGCGGGAGAATACTTTCGATCGAAATTGATGATGTTTGTTATCAACCCAACGACACCAGGTTTTTTCAATAGCGATTTTTGCTCTGGATTAAGTTTTCTTGGTTTTATTCTGTTCAACGGCAAGAATGTAGCTCTCCCTATTTTTTCTCTCTTCAAATATTCGATACAATCAGTCGCGGTCTTAGTATCTTTCACGATTAAGTTTTGAAGCCTGGAACCACCAGCCACTTCTATCGCAGCCTGGTACTCTTTTGGGACTTTTATCAATTCTGAGATTGTCCCGAAAACATCAGCAATTTTAAGGTCTAAAATCGCTTTCACTCCTCTTTTAAACAGAACAGGTTTTCTTTCTTGTAGTGTTCTCAGCCTTTCTATAGTCTTATCTATCCTTTCAATCTCTCTCTGGATAGATTCTATCTTATCCTCATTTCTCAGAATCTTGTTCTTAACCTCTTCAATTTCTTCCCTTATCCTGGCTTCCTTCGACCTTATCAGGATTATCTCTGTTATCTCCTTTTTTCTCTTTTCTTTCATTTCTATCGTTTTGTCTATGTTCCTGATATTATCTTCTACTCTTAGAATGTCAGCTTCACATTCCTTTATTTCTTCCTCAACCTTGGAGTACTTCTCTTGTTCTATCTGGAATCTCTTGTACGCCAAGGAAGCCTCGAGTGTTTGCAATTTTTCTCGTAATTCGTTGTACCTTAAGGCAGTATTCCTATCAGTTTCCAGTTCTTGCAATCTTTCCAGCCTTTCCGTAAGGATGATCTCAACTTCTTTCAATTTTTCTCCGACTTTTTCAAGATTCTTCTGCGCTTTCTCTTTCTTCTCGTTGTAGTAAGCTATGCCTGATACTTCATCGATTACACCCCTTCTCTCCTGAGGATTCATCTCTATGACTTGTGATACGTCGCCCTGCATGATGATATTATAACCATCAGGATAAATTTGAGCAGATGAGAGTAATTCTATCACTTTTTCTCTCGTCGTTGTCCTGCCGTTAATCTTGAAGATGCTCATTCCTTTCTTGTTTATTATCCTCTTTATCGCAACTTCAGGAACCTCGAACGGGAATAATTTATCAGAATTCTCCAGCCAAAGTGTGACGGAGGCGTAATCTGAGGGAGGGATATCACCGTTGCCATGGTATATCAACTCATGCAGTCTGCCAGCACGTAAAGCCTTTGTTGATGCACTGCCTAGAACGAAGCTTATAGCATCTAATATGTTACTATTATGAACTATTAAGTCTTCAGCAACAAAATTGTGGGTTTCATCAACACAAAGGTCGTATACCCATTCTTTTTTTGGCTTAATCTCTTCAATTTCTACTATCTCGTCCCAGTATATATCAGATTTAGCAAGATTTCTCAAATACTCTATTTTCTTTCTAGTTTTTTCTGTTATCTTACCTTTTTCTTCGATGAAACTTAGAACTTCTAGTAAACCATTCCTACTACATTCACACTTATTTTCATAGTATGCTTGTAGTTTTGGACACAATCTTTTATTAGCTTTGACGCTAACTCTTGCTTCTCTAACGATTTTTTTGATTAATTTGTTGATGCCAGGAATTAAATCAAGGTTGGGGTTATACTTGACATTGATCGTCTTAATCTCTTCTTTGATTCTTCTTTTATTTAAACTCTTAAAAGGGATCAACTCACATAATTTTTTAGTTTGTTTCACCCCAAAAACAAAAATTGAATAATATTCCTTTTTTTTCCTTTTTTTTGTATTAGATGCATACTTATCTTTTTTTCTTATTATGGGTTGTAGATTCAATCTTAGCAGTAAATCAAAAACATCTTTTGCTAACCTACTGTTCGCAGTAGAATACCTAAAGTAACATCGTGTCTTGTTTTTATGAAAGCTAAGGTGTAAATACCCATCTCCATCAAAAAGACCAGCAAGGAAATGTGCTATAATATTTTTGTCTGACTTAAAAATAATGGATGGAATGTTTTTGCTCCTGCAATCACTACCAACTTTGATTCCAAAAACTCTTTCTAAGAAAATCTGACCTGGTTTTGAGTATATTATCAAGTCTTTAGTAGAACCTTTATACGAATAAACATGAGTTTTAGTTTGGAACAAAGAATTAGAAAGATTACAGATATCGTTTATCAAGGATTGATCTTCGTTAGTAAACCTAAGTTGGTTGTTTATACTCGATAAACCTTCTGAAATTAAGTATCCCAGAAACCTTGCTAGATCCTCGTTCAGTTCAACGGGTATTCTTATTGTTTTGTTCGTTTTTTTGTGTTTTATGTTCTTCAGAAAACCTTCAATCTTTTCTCTCGAATAACCGTTTGCTTGCAATATTTTTGCTAATGAATAGTATTTTATAGACTGTCCATCTAAAAGTCCTTTAATAGTATGGTAGGATATCCCAACAGATTTACAAAAGTCTTTGTATGAAGGAAACTCATTCAAGAGTTTCTCCACTTCTTTTTTAAGTTCTAAGGAAAATGGAACGTAAACATCATCTTCTTTTGAGAAAAGGTTTATCAAGTCTATCTTATTTCTTTGTCCATAAACAGGTAGCTTTCTTGGAGTTGCTACTTTTACATCTTTTTGTAATTCCTCCGCTTTTAACGATTTAATCTTACCATCGTTAATCGAGAATAGAGGATGATATGGTGTGACTATAATCTCCCTTCCAGACCTCGTTAAGATTTTCAAAAGTTTATTAGGGGCGCTTCTTTTAACAAATGCCTTAACTTTTTTCGGTCTTAACTTGAATGAACTGTCTAATGTCAGTATTTTTATGTTGTCTGGGTTCTCGTACGTGTAAAACCCATCATCGATCTTATTAACGTTCTTAGATTTAGATAATGCATTTTCAACGAGTTCTCTAATAGATTTAGATTCTCCGTTTGGAAGAGGAACTAAAATCGACCCCAAAAGGCATTTTCCGACCCCATTCGGTCCACAAAAAACGTTAAAACCAGGGAAAAATGGTACAGATACTCTTCTTCTGAATGACTTAAACCCTTGAAGGCTCAGTTTATTGATCCTGGTTTTCATGTAATTCACACGATTGTGTTACTCAGTAAAATATAAACCATTAACCATACGAGGATGTAAACTAAAAAAGTGTTAGATAAAAGCCATTTCATGAGCTTATTTACAGTTATCTTCTTCGATAGAGGAATAACGGTGATGAAGTATATGCCCAGGACTAAACCGAAGAGTAAAAGAGAGTTTGTTACATAGACGGAAAAGTAACCAACTATACATCCAAGTATCGTGTAGAGCAAGACTACGATCTGTTCTTTTTCCATTTTTATTCCCTTTAATATTTTCTCTTTCCTCCCTTTTAAAGGGAGATGAGAAGATTTAAATTTACTTTTGACAAGTAATTTATAGAAGCTTTTGTGATGAGATGAGATTCGGTAGAAAAGGGCAGGGTTGGGGACTTATTCTTGGTTTAGTGATCGTAACAATTATTATGGCTGCAGGCTTCTACCTGTGGCAGGGTGCTTCTACTGGGGTTTGGCCAACATCTCCTGAAGCGTACATAAAAATGTGGAAAGATTTTGCTGATGCAGCGTTTAAAACGGAAGATCAACCTTGGAGAATGGTAGGTTTGTTCGTTTTCCCGTTTTTAATTTATTTTACACTGATATTCTTTGCACTCAACGTAGCTATAGTAGGCATTCAGCAAAGAGTTTATTACGCTTATAGAAATATAGAGAGACCTTTAGTTGTACTTTGTTTTGCTATAGCTTTCATGCAACTTCCCTTTCCGTTTACATATTCACTATATGGATGGTTTGCTAGCCTATCTCCGATTTTAATCATAATGGCATGGGTGCTTCCGATAGTTGGGATTGCCCTTATTTTTTATACTTTAAGAGGATTGGGTTTGGGTGGGGCACCTACACCACCTACAATACCACCTACAATACCACCTACACCACCTGCAATACCTACACCATTAGGGGGACCGGGCGCAGCACCAGGCTTACCAGCTCCTGTAAATCAGGCTATTAACAATATGATTATTATTCTTAAGAACAATACTAACCGCATTCGTAACCTTATAGCTTAGGTGATAATTTGGGTATAGAAAAAGACTTTGATGAGGCTTGGAACAATTTTTATAATGCTTTTAACGAAGGCAGAACTGGACTTGTATCAAAACTGGAAAAACTTAATGAGCTTGTTATCATAGGTAAAGAAACTTTAAAATCACTAGAAGAGCTACGCGCTAACCTAAATAGATACCAAACTGGGTTTTTTGGAAAACACATTACACATCGAGGCTACGCTAAAGCAATGACGGAATGGGTAAATTATGTAAATAAATGCATATCTGATTTAAATACCCAAATACGTTTAGCGACAGAAGAAGTAGAGAGAAAAGAAGGCCTTACTAAATTAGCGGAAGAGTGGTGGAACGGATGTGAAGGAATAAAGAAAGAACTAGAAGACAGTGCGAAATTATTGAATGAAATTTTATCGCATTCAACTTTCGGTAAATACGGAGTAATGACGCCTAAACTTAGGCGTTATTTGAATTCACTTTGGAATTCCCAAACAAAATTCTTGAATCAGTGCGAAAACTTTATTGGAACTGCCAGAAATCCTGATTTTTTTAAAACAAATTTTAGGGATGTATACACAAAACTTAATTTAACTGACCTTTTAAGAGCACAACGTGAGTTCTTAGATCTTGTTCACTCTTTCGATGCTATTATTGGTTCTGAAAGAAGAAAAACGATTCCAAAACTTGAGAAACTATATGAAGAAGAATTTGGTGCGATGTACAGCGATGTTTCAAAACTTTCTGAAATTTATAAAAGAAATGTTCAATTCATTAAAACTGTTAACTTAGAAGCTTTACTTAGTAAAACAGCGAAGTTCATCGAAGAGAAAAAATAATTCTTAAACGATTCCAAAACTTGGTAAAACCATAAACAATATTATCGGCAACACAGCATCCAATCCTGCCAAGGCTAAATCCATGCTCCAAGGCGAAGTTGCAGCCCCCCTAGCAAACCTGAAGACTGCTTGTTCCATTACTAAATTACCAAGAAAAGCTATTATAACATTGCTACCAACCCAATAACCCCATGCAGGATTTCCTACTTGAAAGAACTTCAAATTCAAGAATGAATAACCAGCTACTATAGGAGCTATGAAATCCCACCAGTAGACGTTAACAAAAGACCACGGTATGCTTGAGAATATAGATCTTAAAAGACGGAATCCGCCAGCTAGAAAACCCATCGCTATCCCATCAGTTATTATCGACACAACGACTGCAATGATGAATACTATCAGCTTAGGATCAAGAAAAGAGACTGTTGGTACTCCAGTAGGCACAGTAGTAGTAGTAACTTGAGCAGTTACAAAATCAAAAGATAATGTCAAAAAAACAGATAAAGTTAGAATTAATAACGTATGTGAAACAATTTTATGGATTTTTTTCATACAGTCTCTTATTTGTTTTTTTGTTTAACTAGTTAATAAACTTATTCAAAATTCAAAATTGTTTAAACTAGATTATTAGGATATTTTTTATTACAAAATGAAATAATAAATAATTCTTGGACTACTCATTACATCTAAGGTTTCTAGGACTTCATCCAAATGATTTCTTATCAAAATCAAGTTCCTGATTGATTTTTCATCTAAAGCATGCATGGTTTTGATCATAATTTTTTGCGTTCTTATCACCAAATTTTAATTCTATTCAAGTTTAAATATCTTCATTTATTGCATTCTTCCTTTACGACCTTTACTACATTTTCACTCTTAACTCTACCCCTGACCTTGCTCATGACTATTCCGATTATTTTTTCAACTGGTTTATCTCTGTTCATTTTTATAACATCTTTAACGATTTCTCTCAGTTCCTTTTCCGTTATTGTTTCCAACTCTAATTTTTTGATGCAATCTTTAATCGATATATCAAGATTTTTTGATTTGTACAATAGAATATCCAGTATAGATTCTTTCACGATTTTTCCTTTTTCAAGCAATCCAAACAATTCTTCAAAGTCTTCATCAGTCAAATTCTCCACAGGAGCTTCTCCTCTTTTTCTTAAATCTTTGAGCGTGGAAACAAAAACATTCGCAACTACCGACGGACTAACCTTAAACTTTTTGACGATTTTCTCGAACAAATCCAGATAATCTGATCTTAGAATTTGTTTAGACAACTCATCCGATAATTTCAATTGTTTCTTAAACCTGATGAGTTTCTTCGTCCACGGTTCAGGCAATCTTTTTTTAATTCTTTCAATCGTTTTCTTATCTATAGAGATAGGCGGAATATCCGTCTCTGGATAAAGCCTAGCAGCTCCTGGTAATGGTCTTATGAACCTAGTAGTTCCATCAGGGTTTACAGCCCTAGTTTCTTCTTTCACTTCTGGTAGAGATAGTTGTCTTTTCACTTCTAATTCAATTACTTTAGATAACAAACCTAAAGTTTGAACACCTTTTATCTCAACTCTTTTTCCACCTTTTATGCTCACATTGACATCTTGTCTAACCGTTCCTATCCCTCTCTTAACTTTTCCAGTAGATCGGCAGACTATACCGATCAGATAAGCTATCTCTTGAATTTCTTGAGGAGTATGACCAATCAACAAGCCAGTTCCAATCTCGACTAGAGGAATCGCTAACCTATTCAACTTGTAAGTCACGTTTCCCGCACTTTCTTCGACAATACCAGCAGCATCTTCTTCCAAACTGACATGCTTTATCTCGATCTTTTTGTCCTTGTACTTCAAATACCCATTAAGCCCAACTATTGTAGTTCTTTGAAAACCAGATATAGCTGAGCCGTCTATCAAAGTCTTTCTCATGACATGGATTTCATCTGGTATCGTGCAGTTGAAGAGTAAAGCTATTTGTAGAGCTATCTCCAATGCTTTTCGATTCACTGGGTGCGGAGGCTCTTCATCACATTCCACTAGACAATCTTCTCCTGAGAAGATTTGGTAATGAAAAGTTCTATTCCTTAGGAATTCATACTGAGCTGCAAAATCTACTTCCCCCAGTTCACCCGCGACAACATGTTGTTTTCTTTTTATCGTTAGAATTTGTTCATTCTTCATCGCGGAACTGCAATCACAAAAAAGTTTACGAGTATCTAGTTGTTGATGAATCTCCAACCCACATTTAAGGTTAAGTTTTTTGTAATCGATCATCATTTCACTCTCTAATATAGAAATGTTCTGGGATCGCTTCTCTTTGAAATTTCACCTGCATAATTCGTTAACATCATCTCTTTAATCTTCTTCAAATTTTTAGTATGAGCAATAACCCAACCAAGTTTTACATAGGCTACTTCTGGTATCATATCCTCACCCCAAATAACTCCCGTAGAATCCAATATCCTAAGGTTCCTGTAAACATAAGGATGAACTCTCCCCCAAATACATTGGGATGTAATAACAACTGGTACATTACTATCGATCGCATTTTTTACATGAGGGACCCATGACCGCTCTGGTTCTGGAGTGGATGTTGGAACATGACCTAGGCCAGTTCCTTCTATCACAATCCCTTTGATACCATCCTTTACAAGATGATCTATCAATTTAGGGTCTGAGCCAGGATAAGCCTTCAGCAATGCTACTTTCGGTTCGAATTTAATATCTGCTTTAATCCTCCCTTCAGAAACCTTTTTATAATTTTCATTCATTATCTCAATCTTTCCGTCTGGCCAAACTTTAGCTAGAGGTAAATCATTTATAGGTCTGAAAGCATCTCTCCTACTCGTATGACATTTTCGAACTTTCGTTCCTCTCGTAAAAAAACAGAAAGTGTCAGAACTTTCAGCATGCATGCATATCCCAACTTCAGCAAAATCAGAATATCCAGCAACATGAGCAGAGCATATTAGATTCATCACTGTGTCAGAACTTCCTCTATCGGACGATCTCTGTGCTCCAGCGAAGACTATTGGCTTGTTCAGATTCTTCATCATGAAACTTAAAGCAGCAGAAGAGAAATGCATCGTATCTGTTCCATGAGTGATTATTATTCCTCTTGCACCTCTATTCAACTCTTTTGCAGCCTCTTCAGCCATCTGCTGCCAATTCTTGTACCAAAGATCTTCTGATGCAAGGCTTGAGAGTAATCTTATTTTTTTGAAAGTGATTATATCAGCAAGTTCAGGGACAGTAAAGAAGAATTCTTCCGGTTTAAACGCCATTTTTACACCACCAGTTAAGTAATCTATCCTGGAAGCTATAGTTCCACCAGTTGCTAGGAGCGATACTTTCGGTAGATTTGGTTTTTGTTCAAACCTTCTCGCAGGAAATTTTTCAAGCTTCTTATGTCCCTTCAATTTTTCGATCTTAACATTTCTTTCAAATTTTATACCTATGTTGTAGCCATTCCTCAACTTTAATACCAAACAATCCTTGTCGCCCAACTCAATCCTAGGCATTAAGATACCTTCATAAGTTTTCTTGTCTTTGATCAACCTTACTTCATCACCAACATTTATCCTTTTTTTATCCAGGAAGTGCTGGACTCTTTCAGAGTACATCTCACCACTAAGAATATTTTGTTTTAACCATCTATAAATCTCATTTGGATGTTTTTATATACCTTCTGATAGATATTATGATAGTGATGTTTTGAAAGGAATAAGTCCCCTGATCGCAAGCGTATTGTTAATAGCATTTACTCTGGGTGTAGCAACTATTATTGGCACTTGGTTGGCATCTGTTAGTAAGACCGGTACTGAGACAGTAGGCGGAACATTTGGAAAAGAAGTCAATTGTTCCGGAGTCGTTATGGATATCGTTGATGCCTTGTGTCATCATACTACTAATGTGACTGTTATGATTCACAACATAGGTTCAATGCCTTTGACAAACCCATCCTTTTACATGAGGACAACAAATCAAACAACTTGTGTTAGTAATCAAACCGATACTATTCCAGGTGGAATTATTAAAAAGTACGAGATAAACTGTAGTTTCCCATCTGGCGAGATTTTAAATTTTGTGAGGGCTTCGGCATTGTGCGGAGAAACTGTCTCAATCTACGCCGAGAAATCGGCTTTCTCAGATTCTTGTTCATAACCTTAGTTTTTTCCTCTTCCAACTTCTCCTAGTTATAGATACTCTCCTGTTTCTAGCCCTTTTTAATCCAAACTTCTTTATATCTACCCATCTAGGAGCAAGCCTGATTTTTCCAGCCTTTATCTGCCTTAATTTCCTGCTCAGTATTTTTCTCCCCACTTCGGTCACAAAAGTTTTCTCAACTCTTTCGATTTTTTGATGGCTAAATCTATCATCTTTTCTACGTCCTCTGTCGTCAACCCATGCGAGCCACTTTTCTGCATGGCACATACCATTCCATCTTCTCTCACAGCTACAGTCAGTTTCGCGTCCAATACTTCTTCTTCCTCTCTGTTTGGATCTATTATGAATTTATCTGCCACTTTGCCTATCGTCACAGTGATCGGAGTGTGTAGTAAAGGTAAATCTTTCTCAAACACATCTCTAATAATTTTATCATCTTCTAACTTCGGGATTTTTGCGACTTTAAGAGCAGCTATTGCAGCCAGAGCAGAGGCATCTGTCAAGTTGCCATCATGATTGATTATGTAAGCATCGACGAAAACTTTCCACACTTTTTCTCCTTCATTCAAACACAATTTTTCTAAGTCTATACTCTCTGACTCTCTGATTCCTCTATCTATCACTCTAGCGAGTTCTGTCGCATCTTCCCCAGGTGGTCCGGATTCAAAATCAGGAGAAGCTATCGGAGTGAATTCAGCTCCAGTCTTCAGGATACCCATGTTTGGTGTGTCTAGAAAAGGTGTTCCGATCTCCATCTTCACCCCGACTATCACATCAGTGTTCCCCATCTTAACTCTAGCAGAACCCTCAGCTTTTTTTATGTTTTGAGTTTCTACTTTTATCTTCCTGAATTCATCCATCCTTCTACCATCCATCCTTTCTTCATTCTCTAACAACTTCAGTATGTAATCAGGTCGCATTCAATCATTCCTCGTATTTTTTTCTCAGAGCCTGTTTCTGCATTTCATAGATTGTTTGGCCAGCCTTTAACAAGTTCTTAAAAATACTTTTAATCTCATCTGGAGTTAATAGTCCATCCATCTGCAAGAGTGTAATCTCTTTCTTTCTTGGCATGAAAGCGAACGGTATATCCGCCACAGAATAATTATCTTCTTTTCCGTTCAGGTCGATTATAGGTGTTTCATCGATCTTCCCTCCAGACAAAGCAACGACTAAATCCCTCATAGGAACACCGGCATCTGCCAAAGCCAGGGAAGCAGCGTTTATCCCAGTAACTCTCGTCGAACCATCTGCTTGTAGGATTTCGATGTAAACATCCACGACAGTTTCAGGATATTCCTCGAGGAATAGGGCTGGTTCTAATGCTAATCTCGTCACTTTAGATATTTCGATAGACCTTCTTGAAGGCCCTGGAGATGCTCTTTCATCGACTGAAAATGGTGCCATGTTATACCTGCATTGCAAGATAGCAGTATCAGCTCTTTGTAGATGCTTGGGATGGAGTAACCTTGGTCCATAAACTCCTGCTATGGCAACAGTATTACCAAAACTTACTTGAGCAGAACCATTGGCGTTTGGGATGACTCCTACTTTCATCTCTATCTCTCTCAATTCATCTGGTTCCCTTCCGTCCAATCTTCTTCCTTTTATGATCATTTTTTCTTCAGTTTTCATCCCCATTCTAATCACTTTTTCTTTTTCATCTTATCGTAAATCCAGACTATGAGACAAGGAAGCAAATTCCGATAAGTATAATCATTTCCAATTCATTCTAATCACTCAACAATTTTGATATCTCATCTGTTAACCCAATGATGTGTGCTTTCTCATCAATCATCTTAATAACTTTAATGGCCTTTTCAACCTTCTCCCCTGAAATCCAGACAACACCATTCTGTCCAACTCTTATCGTCGTTCCAGTCTTCTCTTTAACTATGTTGATCATACTTCCCTCCTTCCCTATCAGTCTCGGAACTTTGCTGGGCGTGATTTTTATCGTGACCCCATCCTTCAATTTTCTTGCCATGGGCGTACGCATGGTGAGTTGAACATCACCTCTCTTGACATCACTCACTTGAGCGTATACGATATCTCCCACATCGTAGAACTTGCTTATGTCAAACCTCTTTAAATCGATGAATTCGTCCACAGCTTCGGATAAAGAAAGGAATGCCTGCCAAGGCGAATTTATGTCGACGATCCATCCCATCCTCTCAACGTCAGTGATAAAACCAATGACTTTGTCCTGTTTCCTGGGGATGTAGACACCAGAGAGTGGGATCACAGATAAGTAACCACCACTTTCCCTCAGTATGCCGAGAAATTTTGATACGATGTTTCCCTCCTCCACGAAAGTTCCATAACTTGATCGCTTGTCTTTTGCATTTCCAACGATTTCACCCGGAAGAATTATTTTCCTTACTTTTTTCATAGATCAACCCTCTTTATTATGTTACTCTTAAAATTTCCTTTCGTTACATCACCTATTTTCTTAAAAATTTCATCCTGTGATCCTGCTGGTATATTGAGCACGATTTGCAAAGACCCATCGTTCAACCATTTTTCCTCGAATTTACCAACACTTTTTTTCAGGACTGAGTAGGTCTTCCCAGTAAAATGTGGTGGTATAGTTATCTCTACGACAACCTTTTGAAATTTTATGGGTATTAAAGGTTTAATACTTTCTATAATCTTGTTGACTTGCATTTCCGCATCTATGAACGGGTCTACATGGACACCTGCCTTTTCCATCGCATTTATTATTCTTTGCGGTGGGTGTGGTGTGTTTGTTTGAGGGTTTATTCCTCTTCTTGAGATGATGTCTGCTATCTCTTTTGTTTTTTCTTCTACAAATTTTCTCCTTTGTTCTGTCGTGAATTGTAATTCTCCTTCCATTAAGATTTTCTTGGTTATTTGATAGATGTCAGTAGTTCCAAAATTCGCTTGTAATTCACTAGCCGGAATCACATCCCCCCTTCTGACATCATGATATATGCCAGGATATGCAAGGATTTCGTCGATGTTTACCCTTCCCCCTTTCTTAAATTCTAATGCTTTCATAGGGTCGACTAAAATTTCAAAGTGTTTCCCGCTCTTCTTTAACCTGCTAACTACAGCCTTATCCACATCAACCATAACAATTTCACAGGAATTTTCTAATCTGATCTTCTGTTAGTTTTTTGAACTTCTTCTCTTTTTCTCTCACGATTGCTATGTCCAAAGCCCTCCCAAAGTCTGGTGTTTTCTCCACTTTTTTAATCACATCTATCACTAGTTTCAAGGCCGTTGTTTCATCCATATCATTCCTATATCTATCTTTGAATATCTTGTTTGCAAGAGTTGCACCCCTGCCTATTGCATAAGCTTTCCATTCGTACAACATTCCAGAAGGGTCTGCTTCTATCAGATGTAAACCGGTAGAATCAACACCACCGACAAGGAAGGATACACCGAATGGTCTTAAACCCGCGTACAGCGTAGAGAGTTGCATTCTATCGCCTAAAGTTCTGGACAAGGACCACACATCGATAGGTTCTTCATAGGTTATTCTGTTGATTTGGGCCTTTATCATGAGTTGGTTTATTAATATCCTGGCATCAGCGAGTAAACCTGCTGCAACAGCTCCTATGTGTTCGTCTATCTGGAATAATTTTTCAAGAGGGTTTGGAACCATCAATCCTGTTATCTGTTTTACAGTTCCCAAAATAACTCCATCTCTACAGACTAAGCCTACTGATGTTGTTCCTTTCTTCACTGCTTCTTTTGCATATTCTACTTGAAACAAACGTCCATCTGGGCTGAATACTGCTAATGCACTAGGAAAGCGTAAACTTTACCTATTTGTGCGGTCATAGCCCATATATTCAGGTAACATATCGGGCATAACATTCACCTTCTTCTAAATTATTTTAATTATGCTTTAAATAAAATTAGTTTTGACTTTTATATTTCAATATTTCTATTAACTTTTTATATTTTAATAAGTGAGTGAAGTTTATAGTTCTAATGAAATTAATGTTTGTATGTTGTAAATTTTGTAGGGTTCGAGCGCCGGAACATGTAAAAAACTATTCTTCAAACAATTCTTGCATCATAGAGTTAACAAACCAATGTTCTTTATCTAATTTATATTTTTTAGTTTGCCCATTAAAAGTAACCCAATGATCAGTAAATTGGAATTGTTTTATTTTTCTTTCTATCGTAGAAGATTTTATTGAAAAACCGTATTTTTCTCTTATTCCTTGAGCAATTTCTTCTGCTGATGCTTCCTTTTCATACAAGATATTAATTATAACGTTAATGCTCTTACTACGAGCTAAATCTTCTCGGTATTCAGTTAATGATTTGAATCCTTTCTTTTTGGCTAAATATTGATGTTTTTTTACAGAAACTACTGCCTTATACTCAATACCGGTTTTTTGAGCAACTTCTTTTGGTTTCATCCCACTATCGAATAAGTCAAACAGTGTTTGTAATTGCTCTTGTGAAAGATTGTATTTCTTCATTTTACCCGTTATTAAGAAAACAAGTAAATTATTTAAGTCTATTTAAGAAGAGGATAACTACGCGACGACCGTAGAGAGGAGAATACTGGCGCGAGAACCCTGAAAAGTTATTACATTTCTATACTCTTTTCACTCCTTTTATCGTTCCCGAGATTTTTAATATTTTAAAAGTTATTCTATTATCGCCCAACCTATCTATCAGACCTAAGCTTGCGATGACTTTTTGAACAGATTTATTATTACATCTTAAAATACCTTTCTGTAGTTTTTGATCCCAACAATCTTTCAACAACCATACGGAAGTCTTTGATACACCTTCTTCTCCTAGAAAATCTAATAATACGCTCCAGATAGCCGATTCAAGGTCACTGTAACTGAACTCTTCTCCCTCTTCTGAGAT
Source organism: Candidatus Aenigmatarchaeota archaeon (assembly GCA_030018415.1). Taxonomy (GTDB): domain Archaea; phylum Aenigmatarchaeota; class Aenigmatarchaeia; order CG10238-14; family CG10238-14; genus JASEGC01. The sequence goes on along the minus strand of JASEGC010000001.1, from coordinate 142,752 downwards.
GACTTGAAATGCGATATATCGTTTTTTTTCTCTCAATGTTGGTAATAAAATTTTTAGTTGTCTTTTTTTCATGAAATTCACTTTATGTTACCTATATTATTCTTGCTGTTCAGTCTCCATAAAATAGGATGAAGACCGTCTTTTTCTATAAGGTTTTTCTTGTATAGATTATGTAAGTGATAACGAATAGCATCATCAGACCTATTCAGTTTTTTCATGAGATTTTGTATCGTTTGTGGTCCTTCTTTTAATTCATTAATAATCAACCCTTCACATTTCCCATGCCTATAGTAAAAATATTTATAATTTGAAATGATTTTTTGTAATTTCATATGTTTTAGTGGATGAGTAAAACCAATTTGATGAAAAAACTTAAGAAAATTTTTGTATCCAGTAATTGTGAACTCTATCTTTATACTTCTTGACTTCACTTCTTTAGGGATTTCTATCCATTTATCTTTCCCGAAAAAAGGCTTATATGAGGGTCGTCCTTTATATAGTTCATTACTTTCTATACCAATATCAGATAAAATTTTTTGAATTGAATTCAAGAATTCTTTAAGAAATTTTACAAATTCTTTTCTAGTACTTAAACCAAAAATTATAGAATTTTTCCCTCCTTTTCTAAAACTGACACAAGCTTCATCATCAAAAAGAGCTCGTAAAAATTTAGCTTTTATTTCTTTTGATCCATTAATTATCCAATCTGGAACTACGAGCTGTTGATTTACTTTCTTGCCCTTTGGAGCACCAACCATTATAAGTAAATGTCCTATCGAAATGGGAATAAACATCCTATAAAGTTTTCGTCGATCCTTTTTAATTTTAAGCTCTAAATTAGTAGAAAATGCACTTTTTAAATTATTTTTAAATTTTTCAAGAAGTTCTCTTGTGGTATTATAATACCAACATTTTTGAATACTTGTGTGCCCATCACCAAAACAATGTCCAATAATTGAAGCTAACTCTTTTGTTGGGTAGATTGGAAATTTCATACTTATAACTGATCCACATGATTTTAATCCAACAATGCGAGATTCTATTTCATCTATTGATATTTGTGTAATTTTTGATAACTCCTTTAAAGTTTCTGCTTTTAAAAAACGAAGACTCTTTTTAGTTTTATTTTTATAACATTTGTAACCTCTTTTTAGACAAGAAATATCCTTGCTATATCCTAATGCCTTTGCTAGTTTTTTTTGGTTTCCAATTTCTTCTTCAGCTTTTTTAAATAGTTCTATCCTGAAAATTTCTTCTAAGCTGACTCTAAAATTACTTGGTAAATTATCTAAACCAATTAATTTCATTCCTTCACCTTTTCTTCCATGAATTTTGCAACAATATAATCTATGGCATGGCTTCTGCTAGCAAATGTTCTATTTTTTATCTGCTTATCTATCCAATCTAATACTTCTTGGCTAAGTGTTACCGTAACTAATTTTTTCCTTCTCATACTATTTATTTGTATTTAGAAGTATTTAAATTTATTTAACGATTCTTATACCAGGCCTGATCCATCTTTCATCCTGCCTTTCTTTGACCATCTTTATGATATTTTCAGGGGTTTTTGACAGAGCATTCTTAGCTTCATTCAATTCCAACCCAAGCAAGCATCCCATGGACATTAAAACTTTGGGATCTTTCAATTGCCAGTGTGATACAGCACCAGAACAGATGATGATCGGGGTTTTATATTTTTTACAGAGTTTTACGTTTTCTGATATGTTATGTATGATGTGAGATCTTGTACCTTTTGATGACTGTAAAATTTCCCTGAAATTTATCTCTATGGCAACATTGTTTTTAGCTGCTAACTTTGCCATGACATGATTCAAACCAGAATCTTTCCTGTTGTATTCTGGATGGGTTAGGATATCAACTTCTTTCGTTTGAACTGCCTTTCTGTTCAAAAGTAAATCTGAGCCCCTCACTAACAAGATATCATATTCTCTTCTTATCAAGACCAATTTTTTCAGTTCTTCTGTCGTTTTGGCTTCTAAACCGATTAAAATATCGATTCCGAATTCTTTGGATATTCTTTTGCTAATTTCTTTTATTTTTTTTATCTTATTTATATCGTTGAAATAAGTGGCAAAACATATCCCTTTGTAATTTAACAATTTCGCTCTTTTTGCTATTTCTTCTATCGAGCTTTCTCCTTCAGAGAATTCCGAATGAACATGCAAGTCATAAAAATTCATATCAACCAGAATAAAATTATGATTTAAAATTATTATCTTCTCTTTTTAACCAGATCTCCTAAAAACTCTTCTTCTGTGCTGTTTTTCAGTTATCCATTTCATGTTTTTATCCTTCTTGATAACTGGGTTCATTGGATCAACCATTATAACCTCAAACCACTTATATACACCATCTTCACCCACAGGATAACTTCCCAGAACCTCTAAGTTTGGATATTTTCTCTGGACTCTTCCTTCGAGTATTGATTGAAGAGCCTTTTTTGGAGTGAAACTTGTTAATCCTGCCTTTGATGGTTTTCTTCCTCCTCTTCCATAGAGTTGTCTTCTTCTTCCTCCTTTTTTTAATCTTCCACGCACTATCACAAAGCCTTTCTTTGCTTTATACCCCAATGCTCTAGCTCTGTCCAGTCTGGTGGGCTTCTCTACTTTCTCAAATCTGGGCTCTTTTCTCCATTTAATCAGTCTTTCTCTTTTCAAATCTCTTGCCATCTTAGTTTCTCTCCATGTTTTCTTAATGTGTTGATATAATCCTTTCGCCATGAAACCACCGATATATACTTAAACCCATATCACGGTAAATTTAAATATTAAACCGTTAAATAAGAAGATAGGTGGTGAAATAGGATGCATCCGGCAGTTAAACTGTTGATTGGTATAATCCTCTTAGTGATTCCACTCGGTTTGTATGCATATGAATTCATGTATCCAGGGGCACATTTTTTCCAGGGAACACCGTATGAACTTCATCTACGAGCATCACTTTGGACAGTGTTGCAGGGAATAATTCCACCATTTGTTCTCGTGGTAGGACTCTTCATCATATGGCTAGAATTGGACGAGTGGAGGATCGAGAAAGAACTAAAGATGGAAGAGAAGAAAGAGAAAAAGGGTAAGAAGAAATAATAAATTCATTTTTTTTTGAAGTATCTTATACTTTTAATGAGTAATTGTTACTGATCATATGGGAGTACAGATTTCTGCGATTGTTCCTAAAGTTGAGGTAGAGCTCGAAAATTTATCAGGAAAAAAAATAGCCATCGATGCTTACAACACTCTATTCCAATTCCTTTCTATAATAAGACAAAAAGATACTGGAGAACCTCTTAGAGATAGCAAGGGTAGGATAACTTCGCATCTGTCTGGTCTTTTCTATAGGACAATAAAATTGATAGACGCCGGGATCAAGCCTGTCTATGTCTACGATGGAGAACCACCAAAATTCAAGAAAAGGACGATCGAAGAAAGGGAGGAAGCAAGAAAGGAGGCTAGAAAAAAATGGGAAGAAGCTGTGAAAGAAGGAAGAAAAGAAGATATAATGGTGTATGCACAGGGAGCACTAAAATTAACGAGTGATATGATGGAAGAAAGTAAAAAAATTCTTGATGCGATGGGCATACCTTGGATCCAGGCAAAATCAGAAGGAGAGGCACAGTGTGCACATATGTGTAAGGAAGGGGATGTTGATTATTCAGGCTCTCAGGACTACGACGCACTCCTTTTTTCATCTCCTCGCCTAGTAAGAAACCTCTCGATAACTGGAAAAAGAAAACTACCGAGACAAGAGGCATACATCGAAATAAAACCCGAAATAATAGAGCTAGAAAGAGTTCTATCCGAGCTTGGAATAACGAGAGAACAGTTAATCATATTAGGCATACTTGTTGGAACAGATTACAACCCGCAAGGCATAAAAGGCATAGGCCCAAAAACAGCGCTCAAGATCATCAAAGAATACAAGAGTTTAGACGACATCTTAAAACAGGTTGAATGGAAGTTTGATATAGACCCTCATACGATATACGATTTCTTCCTCAACCCCCCAGTCTTAGAAAAATATAAGATCGAATGGGAGGAACCTGATAGAGATAGTATATTCGAGTTGATGGTTGAAGAACATGATTTCTCCAGGGAAAGAGTTGAAACTGCTGTGAACAGATTGCTTGAAATCAAGAAACAAGGAATACAACCAAGGCTTGAAGATTGGTTTAAGAAGTAGTTTTTTTCTTCTTGAACATTTGTTTAAAGAAACTTAAAATTCTCGGCTGGCTGTATTCCTTCTTTATTCTCTTGACGGTATCCCATGTATTTCTTACGTATGTAGGCAATTTCCCTCTGTTTTCTTTTGTTAGCTTATTCAAGAATTCTATGGTGAGGGGATCATGACTATAACCGACACCAAAATTAAAACCAACTTTCCTCTTCAATTCTTCAATATTTTCATCACGGTTGACCTTGGCTATGATGGAAGCAGCACTCACCACAGGATAATTTTCATCTGCATAATTCTCGCATATTAACTTAAAATTTTTGTTTTCTATTTTTGACAGAAGGTAATCCCTGAATTTACTCGTGTTGAAGCTTGGTGCATCCACTATGGCTTTATCTGGTTCAAGTAAGTTTATTATCTCCGCCATCTTCAAAGCTTCAATCTGATTAAGGTTTATTCCCCTTTTCCTGTTGGCATCGATTTTGCAAGCGGGAATGCGAAGAACGACGATATGAGTAGCGATTTTCTCTATTTCCTTTACAAGTCCTTCCCTTCTTTTTGGGGTTAGTTGTTTGGAATCTTTAACTCCAATTTCCTTTAACTTTTTTTCATTCTTTTCGTCTGTCATTAATCCGCAGATGACTAGTGGACCGATGATTGCTCCTTTTGGCGAGCATAAGCCTATGATTTTAAGACTTATGTTCACTGCCAGCTTCATCGATGCCTAAAATTTTCAAATATTTCCCACCTCATCTTTAATTGAGTAACGTATTTTTCAAAACTACCAAATTCTTTCACGTTTAATAAATTTTCCAACAATCGGGATTTTTTCTCCGCACTCTGGGCACTTATTTTCTTTAGTTAGATTAAAACTTAAAACATTAAAACCAAACCTTTCTATTAAAACTTTTCCACAACTAGGACAATAAGTGTTTTCTTTATGACCAGGCACATTACCAACGTAGATGAATTTTAAACCTTCTTCCTTTCCAATCTTGAATGCTTTCTCTAAGGCTTCGACAGGAGTTGGAGAGACAGTAAACTTATAACAGGGATAATATCTTGAAACGTGCCAAGGTGTGCTATCACCAACCTCATCATGAATTCTTTTCGCTATTCCTCTCAAACATTCTTCATCGTCATTGATGCCAAGAATTATAAGAGTAGTTAGTTCAACCCATGCACCTTTCTTTCTTGCTTCTATCGTGTTCTGCCAAACAAACTCTACATCCGCACCACAGTATTTTCTTACAGCTTCTTTATCACCTTTTATGTCAATGTTGAAAGCATCGCAACCTGATTTCAACAACAATTTCAATGCTTCTGGAGTAAAGTACCCATTCGTAATGAAGTTTGTATATAGGTTCCTTTTCTTTGCTAATTTAAAAACATCGAGTGAATATTCAAGGAAAGTTGTAGGTTCGGAAAAGCTTGCAGAAACACCTTGACATTTCTCTTTAACAGTTAAGTTTACAAGCTCCTCTGGTGTTAAGATAGTCGAGTTTTCTATGTTTGGTTCAACTTTGCTTATATCATAATTCTGGCACCAAGGACATGTAAAAGTACAAGACCAACTTCCAATCGTCAAACAATCACTACCGGGCCAAAAATGGAATAATGGTTTTTTTTCTATTGGGTTAACATTTATCGATGATATCAAACCATATTCTAATGTGTATAATTTACCATCCTTATTTTCTCTCGTCTTACAGAAGCCTAATTTACCTGGGAGAATAATGCAACGTCTGTTGCAAGTGTTACATCTAACTTTTTTGTTCTTCAATTTTCCATAGAGCAATGCTTCTTTGATGTATTGATCTTTGATTTTCATACAAATCCTATATTTACTCTTTTAATTGCTTATTAAATTTATGGTTGATATAGAAGAGATTAAAAATAGAATCTTATCAGGCGAAGAAATTGAAAATATAGTTGAAGAGATAGGATGGAAACAATTTGAAGAACTCGTAGCAGAAATTTTCAAAAAACATGACTTCTTAACATTCCATAATTTTAGGTTCAAGACTGATAGAAGGTTTGAAGTTGATATTCTAGCTTTTGACAAGAATTATGTTTTTGTGATTGACTGTAAACAGTGGAGTAGAGGAAGATACAAGAAGACTGGATTGAAGTATGCAGTTGAAGGGCAAAAATACAGATTAGAAGAATTGAAAAATTTCCTCAAAGATAATCCTATAGCAAAAAGTAAATTAAAAATTACTGAGAAAACAAAATTTATCCCGCTTATCGTTACTTTGTTTGAGGAAGACCTTTTAAAACACGAGGATACCATCATAGTGCCTGTCTGGAAACTCAATCAATTTTTACTCACTTTGAGTGAATACATTTAAGTAGTTTTTTATAAATACTTGCGAAAAAAATATAGAATAGAATTTCACTTGGAGGGTGATGATGAAAAAATTCAACATAAAAATCGAAAACATCGTAGCTTCTGCATCTTTAATGATCAGAATACCGCTAGAAAAGATTGTTGAGCATTTGGAAGGTACTGAATACGAGCCAGAACAATTCCCAGGCTTGGTCTATCGTTTGAAAGACCCTAGGGCAGCTGTATTAATCTTCTCATCCGGAAAGATTGTTTGTACTGGGGCTAGAAGCATCGAGGAAGTAAGAAAAGTAGTCAGAAAAGTCGTGAGAATGATAAGATCAGCAAAGCTTGGAAACCCCAAGAAATATTCAATACAGGTTGAAAACATAGTTGCTTCTGCTCAACTCCCTAATAGATTAAACTTGGATAAAATCGCTTTCGAGTTAGAGAATTCTGAATACGAGCCAGAACAATTCCCAGGCTTGGTCTACAGGACGAAAACCCCTAAGGTTGCATTCTTACTGTTCAGTTCGGGTAAGATTGTTTGTACCGGTGTCAGAAAAGTTGAGGATATCGAATATGCTGTCAGCACTATATACGAAAAATTAAAAAATATCAATGCCTTAAAAAATAAGATTTATGAAGAAAGATGAGATCATAGAGAAGTTTTCAGAATTCTTGAGAGATTATTACTACAAAGACTTGGCTTTGGCTGTGATGGAAGGTAAGAAATCTCTCGAGGTTGATTTTTCCTTAGTCGATAGATTCGATCCTGAGTTAGCAGATTTGATATTAGAAAAAGCTGAAGAAACTATAGAACTCTTAGAACAATCCGTTGAACAAATAGATTTGCCTCAAAAAGGAAGACTTCACGTAAGATTTTTTAACATTCCTGACAGCAATAAGATCAGGATAAGAAATATCAGGGCAGAACACATTGGTAAATTGTTGTGCGTTGACGGAATCGTTAAGAGAGCATCTGAAATTAGGCCCGAAGTAGCTGAAATTGTCTTTGAATGTCCAGACTGTAACAAAAGAATAACTGTGGTGCAGACAGAAAAAGAAAAAACGATTAAGTTGCCAACAAGATGCGATTGCGGTTGTAGAAGAGGATTTAGACAAGTAGATCAAAAGCTGTACGATGCCAGATGGATTGCGATAGAAGAACCTTTTGAAATAACGACTGGTGAGAGGCCTTCTGAGATAATGATTTATTTGAAGGAAGATTTGACTTCACTCAAGATGCGAAATAAAACTGAGCCTGGAAACAGAATAAAAGTTGTTGGTATACTGAAGGAAGTTCCTAAAAGAACAGTGGCAGGTAAAAAAACAAGACAGATGGATATACTTTTAGATGCTAATAACGTAGAAGCAGTGGAAGTGGAATGGGAGGAATTGGTCATAGACCCAGAAGACGAGAAGAAGATACAGAAGCTAGCTAAAGATCCAGATATCTACGATAAATTAGTCGCTTCACTCGCTCCAAGTATGTACGGTATGGATGATGTGAAATTGGCGATAATTCTTCAACTCTTTGGTGGAGAACCTAAACTTTTGAAAGATGGGACAAGGATAAGAGGAAACATACATATCTTATTAGTTGGTGACCCGGCTAGTGGGAAATCGCAATTGATGCAATTAACTTCTAAACTTATACCAAGAGGTAAGTATGTTAGTGGGACAGGCGTAACTGGCCCAGGAATGACAGCCACTGTGGTCAGGGATGAACAATTTCTGGGGGGATGGGTTTTGGAGGCAGGAGCACTAGTCATGAGCAATAGAAGTCTTTGTGCGATCGACGAGTTCTCAAAGGTATCACCGCAGGATCAAGTCGCACTACAGGAGGCGATGTCCATGGAAACCATATCCATAGCAAAAGCATCCATCGTCGCAACTTTACCAGCGCAAACAGCCGTTCTTGCCGGAGGTAACCCAAAACTCGGGAGGTTTGATCCTTACATTCCAATAAGGGAACAGGTTGACATAGACGAAGTCCTCCTTAGCAGGTTTGACCTAAGGTTCGCTCTGAGAGATGTACCCAACCCAGAATTGGATACTAAACTGGCAGATCATATCTTGAGGATGAGACATTTCGAAGATGAGGCTAAGCCTGTTATCGAACCAGAACTACTCAGGAAATATGTCGCATACGCGAAGAGTCATGTTCATCCAGTTTTAACCAAAGAGGCGGGAGAAATCATCAAAGATTTTTACCTGAAGATGAGAGCGAAGGCTGGAGAGGAAGCACCTGTATCCATCACACTCAGACAGTATGAAGCGTTGATAAGGATAGCAGAAGCATCAGCGAAAATTAGGTTGAGCGATAAAGTCACTGTCAAGGATGCAGAGAGAGCCATAAGACTGATGAAAACAAGCTTGAGACAATTTGGTTTCGAACCCGAGACTGGAATGATAGATATAGATAGAGCTGAAGGTGCAATAACCAGTGCTCAAAGGAGCAAAATAAGGATTGTTTTGGATGTGATAGATGAGTTGACGAATATCATAGGTAAAGTCATACCAGAAGAAGAAATAACAAGAAGAGCGAGGGAAGAAGGTGTGGATGATGTTGATGATATCTTGAGAAGGATGAAGAACGAAGGAATGGTGTTCGCCCCCAGACCAGGCTTCTTACAGAAGATTTAACTATGTTTGAATATTTTTATTAACAAACTTCTCTTCATACATCGATGGAGTTTGTGTTTAAGTTTTTTTGAATATCGTTATATTTTAGTCTTTATCCATCCATATAAGAACCATGAACACTCTCAGACAGAAAGCAATCAAAACAAGAATTTCTGATATATTAAACGGTAAGTTTGTGAGAAAAGAAGGGTTAGAGCCGAGTTATGTCTTGACTGAATTAGGTCAGAAAATATCGAGAGCAAACTTGGTCGCAACAATAGTCGATAAGTTCATGAGTGAGGATGGTAACTATTCCAATATAACTGTGGATGACGATTCCGATTCCATCAGAGTAAAGGCTTTCAAGGAGAATTCGAACATTTTTGATAATCTTGATGTCGGAGACTCTGTTATGGTGATAGGAAAGGTGAGAGAATACGCTGATGAAAAATACATCATCCCAGACATAGTCAAAAAAATCGCAGATCCAAATTATGAATCCTTGCATAGATTAGAAGTTCTTAAACAATTGCTCATGCAAAAAAAGGCATTAGAAATTATCAAGAATGAAAAGGATAAGTTTGCTGATTTAGAAGAACTCAAGGCACAAGCAAAAAAATACCATATAGATGAAGATGTTGTAGAAGGAATAATAGAATCTCTTTCGACAGAAGAAGAAACAATAGAAAAAGATTACAAACCTCTTCTTTTAGAAGTTATAGAGAGGCTGGATAAGGGAGAGGGTGTAGAATTTAGAAAACTAATGGAAGAGTCTAAACTACCCGAGAGCATCTTCGAAGAAGTGGTCAACGAATTGTTATCGAACGGTATCTGCTATGAACCATCTCCTGGAGTAATAAAGAAGGCGTGATCATGAAGTCATACGAGGAAATGTTGAAAGAAGCTATAGAAAGGATTCCTAAGGATGTAACAAAAGAGAGTAGGTTGGAAGTTCCTCCACCACAAACGAACATTCAAGGCAATAGAACATTCATAACCAACTTCACTGAAATAGCTGAGAGTTTAAGAAGAGACTTAAAGCATCTTTCAAAGTATTTATTAAAAGAGTTAGCGACCCCTGGTCATGTGGATGGTAACAGGCTAATACTTCAAAGAAAAGTCATAAGAAGTCTCATAGAGAAAAAAATTGAAGATTACATGAACGAATTCGTCTATTGTAAAGAATGCAACAGACCTGACACACACTTTGAGAAGAGTAAAAGGATGATCTTTTTGAAATGTGAGGCATGTGGAGCCAAACACGTTTTAAGAAGAATATAAAAACCCGTTTCTGAAACTCTCAAACTTACTGTAAATATTTGTTTACAAATATCTATCTTTTCTCATGTTGCTTTAAGTTCGTTTACGTGTAGGGTATGTTTAGGATGAAGAAATCAGTCATCGAGTATCATAAGAACAAAAATCCATTTATTCAATGTAAAGTATGTTTAAAAAACTTAGTTTAAATCTAATAAATATGACGAACAGCGTGTGGGAAAGTAAATATCTTGATGCTTATGACAAAGTATATAGAAAGACTTCATACTCATAACATAAGTGCTGAGCAATTGCCGTTCGAAGATGAAATGTTTGATGGTATAACTTCTATGTTTGTTGTTCATTTTGTTGATGATTTTGAAAAATATTTAAAAGAGCATCATAGAGTCTTGAAGAAGAATGGTTTTTTCGCCCTCACGGGAAGAACATCTGGAGAAAAAGCATTTTAAGTGAAGTAAGCAAAATCGTGAAACATGGTTATACTTCAGAAGAGATGAAAAAAATATTGAAGGAAATTGGTTTCAAAGATATACAGGAATTCACAAATCTGTATTTCGGGCAATGTTATTCGTTATTAGCACAAAAATAGCTGTAACCATCTGTTTGATTCTGTGGGTGAATTGAAAAGAAAAAAAGTTTAAACGAGGCTCTTGTGTTGACAAACACGTCTTGAGGCGCATCTAAGGTTATATAAATTTCAAAAACGCTATTCTATAGTGCTGAGGTGATAGTTTTGACTGAAAATCTAGAAAAAACTGAAAGTTTACCTCTACCGACAGCTCCGATAATCAAGATAATGAGGAAGAATCTTGACAAGAATAAGCTGATAAAGAAAGAAGTGAAAGAGGGAATGAACAAATGGCTGGCGGGTATGTGTGAAAGAGTGACGAAAAAGATGAATGAAAAACCTTACGCATCAGTCGATATCAGTACATTCAAGGAGGCTATTCAAATCTACAACGATGTAGAGGAAATGGAAAAGGAAAAACAGAGGATACTTGCGAGCTTGGAGAAGATAAAGCAAGATTGCGATGCCTTGATCAGGGATTTGGATAGAAAGTTTAAAGTTTAACTTTTCTTTATTTGTATCATTATGTTTTGGTGCAAGTGTCATTCAGTTAAAGGGAATTTTATAGTTGCCATCTGCGATAAAAATTTGCTTGGTAAAAAAATTGGAAAAGAGTTGGAGGTTAAGGTGGAAGAGAAATTCTATGGAGGAGAAATTATTGATGATGCTAAAGCTTTAGAGTCGATGAAGAAGGCAAACATCTGCAATCTCCTCGGAAAAGAAATCGTTAAGCTTGCTCTCGAAAAAAAGTTTATTACAAAAGAGAATATTATTTTCATTGGTGAGGTCCCTCATGCTCAATTTATCCGGTAAGAAAGCTCAGTTTTTCGTCCTTACTACTGTTGTGATAGTCGGGGTTTTCTACACTTTGAGTAAGTACATAAACCCTTATAGTTTTGTGGATACTTCTCAAACTGTGATAGGAGGAGAAGAATCATTCTTTGAAAACGTGAAAGAAAAAGCGATTAAAACAGTTAAAATAAGTTCTACTGACGATAACACTTTAAAGAATAATCTCGCAAACTACACGAATTTTGTGAAGAGAATGGCTAGTGAGAAAGGGTATGACCTTGTTTTCAATTATACAGTCGAAGCAAGTATCGTCAACATAAGGATGGTTTTGGTGTCCCAGAAAGTTACACTTAAGACAAACTTCAATGTTACTCGACCTTAAAGAATGGCAAGAATTCTTTTTTTATTTTTTTTGTTGAACAATGCAATCGTTTGGAAAGCTCTAGTAAACGTTGTTTTTCTTCTGCTCTTTCAACTTCCGTCCTCCTAAGGAAATTTATCCTATCAGGATATTGGTACCTTGTGAATTTTTTGTACATCTCTTTCTTTGCTAAAGCAACGCCAGCAGTCATCAAATCGATCATGTATTTTTGGAATTTCCAATTCTGTCTCTTCTTCGTTCTCTGCATAAAAATGTCCGCTCTCGATAGAATTTCGTAAGCCTTTGCGATTTCTTCCGGTTTCTCGTATTCGTTTATGATGTTCTGTTCTATCCATAGAAAAATCTCATCAGGGTCTTTATCCAAGTTTTGGATCGATAACTTTGCTGCTAATGCGGTCTTAGTCTTGAATATCATCTTCAACACATCGAAGATGCTCGTTTCTCTTTCCCTCGTACCCAAACTTTCCAGGTCGCTGAGTTTAATTTCTCCCTTCCTAGAAAGAGTTTCCAAGTCGTTAATAGCCGAGCGTAGATCCCCTTCAGATCTCTTTGCTAGTTGTTTAAGAATTTCTTTACCACATTTTATTCCTTCCTTTTCACATATGTACTGCAACCTCTTAATCATATCCCAGTAGAAGACTTTTCCGAATTGGATTAGTTGACAGTAAGAACGTAGAGAACGTAATTTTGTGTCCCAAGGATTGTTTGCGGTCAGTATTATTGGATATTGCGATTCTTTGATGATTTTTATTATTTCTCCAGTTCCTCCTTTATCCTCACTCGCCAAGCCATCGATTTCATCGATCATGAAGATTTTACTCTTCTTGAACAAGGATTTCTGTTTCATCGATTGTCCGATGACTTCTCGAATTTGTTGGGCTGTTCTAAAATCGGAAGCATTCATCTCAATAACTTCAAGATTCTTTTCTTTTCCTAAAGCTTCTACTAAGGCTGTTTTACCAGTTCCAGCGGGACCATGGAATAGAGCAGCTTTCTTTCCAGGTTTCCAAGATTTTAACCAAATAAGGAATTGATCTACTGCTTTCTTCTGCCCGACAACTTCTTCAACTTTTTTAGGAGCATACTTTTCTGTCCAGAGCATAATTATCTCTTTTTACTGAACAATAAAAATTGTGCTAAAAGGCTTTCCAGTTGAATAAGTTCAGACCCACCTTCACTTATTCTGAAATCATATTCTCCTGTCTTATCAATGAGTTTAATCTTATCTTCCTCAGGAATCTCCAAGTTGTAGATTTGTCTATGAATTTCTCTTATTATGTCTTCGGCAGCCAAGCCTTGAATCAGTATCATGTCGTTGAGTTTCTTCCTCGCATCCTTGAAATTCCCTTTCAGAACCAACTTCAACATTTCTTCCACATCCTTCGGTTTAGCTCGAGAAGCAGCCTCGTAAACTACATCTTCTGTTATGTTTCTTTTTAGAGAAGCAGAAGCTTGGAGCAAATTGGCAACTCTCCTTAAATCTCCCTCGGCGAGAGTAAGAACTGCTTTAATACCATCTACTGTAATCTTTAACTTTTCTCCTTTGACGATTCTATCAACATATTTCTTCTGATCTTCTTCCGATAGAGGTTTGAACCTGAAGATTGCCGCTCTCGATTGGATCGGGTCAATGATTCTGGAGGAATAATTACAGATGAGGATGAAACGTGCAGTCCTCGTGAAGTTTTCCATCGTCCTCCTTAAAGCCTGTTGGGCATCTCTTGTCAAGGCATCTGCTTCATCCAGAATAACTAACTTGTACGGGACATTACCTATTGCCTTCATTCGAGAAAAGTCTTTTATCTTATGCCTGACAACGTCTATCCCTCTTTCATCCGACGCGTTGGTCTCACAAACATTGGTTCTCCATTGTTCACCATAAAGATCATAAGCCATCGCAAGGGCACAAGTTGTCTTTCCAGTTCCAGCAGGACCAGCAAATAGACAATGAGGGACGTTCTTGTCTTTAACAAACGCTTTCAATCGTTCAGTGACATGTGTTTGGTTTATAACATCTTTTAAGGATTGTGGACGATATTTTTCGGCCCAAACTTCGAATTCAACCATTTTTATCACCATATTATCCTTAGAATTTACAGTAATTTATAGTGAAAAAGTTTATTATTTTTAAATATGGTCACAAAAGTATCTGAAGTAAAAGACATAGTAAAAAAAGGAGAATATGGAATCATTGCTTTATCTTCATCAACAGAAGCATATCTGCCGATTGAAAAAAGAGTTTAAAATAACGAGAAAACTGCTTGAAATAATTCTTAAGTATAGATTTCCTGTTCATGTCATAACTAAATCAACGTTAGTGCTAAGAGATTTAAATTTATTAAAAGAGATTGATGAAAATGTAATCCTACCAGATGACTTAAAACCAAAACTAAAGCGAAGAGCGATAATTTCTTTTTCCATTTCAACTCTAGATGAAAAGATGCAAAGAAGAAGGATTTTTGACTGGAATAGACTTTATTCCTGTTTTACCTTTTTTATCGCATTCTGATGAACAACTTGAAGAAATGATAAAAACTGCGAAAGATTATGGAGCAAAATTTAGTTTAACTTTGTTTGGTAAAGGACCTGCCGATTGTAAGGCACTTTATTACAAAGTCTTAGAAAAATATTTCCCAGAGCTTATAGTAAAATATAAAAGTCTGTTTAGAATCTTTTTTACGCCACCTAAAGAATATCAAGAAAGACTGGAAGAAAAATCAAGAATGCTATGTGAAAAACATGGGATTAAATTTGGTATTTTATAATGGTGTTTAGCTTGACTGTTATCAGCATTTCTGGAACACCTTGTACAGGGAAAACAGAAATTTCCAAATTATTATCCAAAAAATTAGGTTACAAGTTAATCCAGGTGAATGAACTCGCAGAGAAATTGAAAGCCTTTACAGGATACGATAAAAAAAGAGAATGTAAGATCCTCGACATGAAAAAATTGAAAAAAGAAATTAAAAAAATAAGAGGAAATGTTATAATCGAAGGGCATACTTCTCATCTGTTTTCTGTCGAAATAGTCATCGTGTTGAGGTGTAACCCTGAAATACTGAAGAAAAGACTCGAGGAAAGATATCCTTCCAATCCTTCGAAAGTTCAGGAAAACTTGGAGGCTGAAATACTCGGGGTTATAACTTCTGAGGCTGTGATGAACAACAAGAAAGTCTATGAAATAGATACTTCAGAGAAGAGTGTGGAAGAGAATGTTAATAATATTTTGAAGATATTGAAAGGAAAGACCGAAAAGTTTAGAGTCGGGAGGACAGACTGGTTAGAAAAATATTATGAATGGATTAATATCAAAAGATAGATCAAATTCTTTATAGGCGATCAAGCATAAACTAGAAAACATGAAAGAAAGTTCCCTGATAAAGTTATGTTTTGTTCTCTGCCTTATCGGAATTTTTCTCTTGTTTGTCATCAATAGGATGTACAGTCCGACTACAGTCAAAATAACACAAATAAAAGAAGGTATGAACTTCGTGAGCGTTTCAGGTGAGGTTAAAAAGAAGTTTGTGTCGGAGAAAGGCACGGCTTTCTTGACCCTGAAAGATGATACAGGAGAAATAAAGGTTGTAATCTTCAAGGGAAGCATGGATGTAAGTAATGTGAATGTTGGAAGCAAAGTTGAGGTCATGGGCGAAGTTCAGAAGTATAAGGGTGAGTTAGAGATAATTGCGAAGAAGATCAAGCTATTATGAATTGAGAGGTCGCACCACCCAACCCAGCAAAATAGAACATAGTTGAAACCATTAAAAAGCCCATATTGCTCGTTCTTTTAATTCCTAACAAAGCTGGCAGAATGCCCATGCAAGTCGAGATGAAGAGAATAAATAAGCCTATAAAACCAGTGAACCAAAAGACCATTCCTATTATCAGGACTACTACAACTTTTGATATTAAAGTATAATTCACTTTCTGGAGATACTTTAAAAGATTCTTTCCCATGAACCAAGTGATGAGAACTGCCAAAGAGCTGGATAAAAGCATGATGCAAGCTGAAAAAAGAAGTTCATTAAAACCAAAGTCAGATATCTCATCTATTGCAGCAGCTGCCCCGCTTCTGATCTTTCCAAAACTGTAGAGCGAAATTATGGAAAAAACTAGATTGCTCATGTTTATTCCAGACAAGCTCCCTAAGAACTCTTTTTCAGACATTCTCCCAAAGGTAGAAACCATCACAGCAGCCTGAGATTGACCTATCCCAGGAAGAATTCCAGTGAGTAAGCCAGCGATTAGACCGACTGATACGATTTTCCAAGTTTTACCAATTTTAATCTCTTTACTCAATCTTTGTTCTGGTAGTTTTACCTTTTCTTTGAGACTTAGGATTAAACTACTCACACCAAACATGCCTATCAAAGCAGGGAACAAAACATCTTGACTTTTTATGGCCGGAGAGTTTAGACACAAGATACCCCACACTCCAGAAAGAACATACATCAGAGCGCATAACATTTTCTTTTTAATTCCCTTTTCAACAAGACACATCCATCCAGTCGTTACCAATAGGAGAATGTGAATATAAGGATAGACGAAGTTATGAAGGAACGGAATGATGTAGATCAGCAAAGGAAGCAAGATGAGGCATAGAACTAAAGTGCCATAGGCTCCCAACAAACTTATGAATAATGCATCATGACCTTTTCCTTTTAAGACTAATCTATGGCCAGGTAGCACGTTTATTACTAAGTCTGTATCTGGGACTGAGAGGAATATGTTCGGGATGTAATTCGCCATGAGATCCATGATAGAAACGGTTATTATGAAAGCTATCAAGGAATAGCTGCTCACTGGGATGAAAGAGCTCAATGCAAGCACGATGAAGAATAGAGTGTTAGGATGCATACCAGGACATAAACCAGCGAATATACCAACCCCAATTCCTAATAAAACGAACAACAGAATTTCAAATACCATCTAAAATCATTTGTAATTAAGATAAAAATAACTTTATAGAAATTTAAATTTCCTGCTTAAATTGCATCAAAATACCCTTTTTCTTGTATTTTTTGCATTTTCATAACAATTCTACTCCTCCAAAAGTCATTAATCCTTTTTAAATGTATAGATATTAAAGTGGTTAAAATGAAAAAAGAAAAAGTTTGGCCTGTTGCAAAAGGTTGGATTCCGATTAGTGAGAATAACTGGGTAAACTGGAGTCTCTGGGATAACAACGTTCAGTTTCAGAGAAGAGTTAAGAATGAGAAAGGTTGGGAAACCGCTGAGTCCTTCCATTTCTCACCGAAGATCTTGAAAGAAATATGGTGGAGGATTCCTAACTGGTTGACAGCGATGGAATGCAAGAGAAAGAAGAATTTAGTAGTTTTGAGTGATTGAAATGCAGGATTTTATCGTTGAAATAGACGGAAGAATGTTTGTTGATGTAGTGAAAGTTTTACCCAGAAAATTCAATAACGACAAGAGAATCATTTACAAAAACTTACCGAACAACACAGATGAGATTTACATAAAGAAAGCTCCAGGGAAAGCTGGACACGACTCAAAGAAATTCGTTTTGAATAGATTCATGAAGATAACTTATTCTTTGAAACATTAGGATTATGGGTAGGAGAAGAAGTAGAGAGGCTGGTTCTTAAACAACTCGAATCCTAAAACTTACGATGATCTTGCCATTGCGTTGAAGAAGGGAAGAAGCACTATTCAATCTCATTATATACCTCTTCTTGAAAATAGAAGATTGATAAAGAGAATAGGAAAGAGAAGACAAGCTTGGTTGTTTGGACTTGTAAGATTTGATAAAAAATCTAACCCAATTCTTCTTTAACTTTCTCTTCAACTTCCTTCTCAAGTCCTAGCTTTTCAACTAGCTCCTTGTAGCGATTTCTGATCGTAACCTCAGTCACATTGACTATCGAAGCAACTTCTCGTTGAGTTCTCTTCTCTCCAACCAAAACGCATGCAATGTAAATAGCTGCAGCCGCAACTCCAGTCGGTCCCTTCCCACTAGTGATATCAAGTTTCTTAGCCTTCTTCAATATCTTGATCGCATTAGCCTGAACTTTATCACTCAAGTTTAATATCGAACAGAATCTGGGGACAAAATCTTTTGGGTCAGCCGGCAATATTCTCACGTTCAACTCTCTGGCCGCATAACGATAAGTCCTTCCAATCTCCCTCTTTTCTAGTCCAGAAGCTTCAGCGATTTCGTCCAAAGTTCTTGGTGTTCCAAACTGCCTTGAAACAGCATAGACTAGAGCAGCTATGACAGATTCTATCGATCTTCCTCTCACCAACCCTTTATCTACAGCCTCTTCATAGTATCTTGCTATCCTCTCATGGACTGGCTTAGGAAGGTTTAAGAATGAGATGATTCTTTGCAACTCAGAAAGAGCGAAAGATAAGTTCCTATCCTTCGATTCAATCAACCTCTTGTGCCATTTTCTTAGTCTGTAATACTGGGCACGTTTCTTTCCCGGGACTTTGTACAACTCACCCAAACCTTTTCCGATCTCAGTCGTCAAACCTTTATCATGTTTAGTGAAGGTTAATGGCGCACCAGTTCTTGCACGCCTTGAAATTTGATCAGAATCAAACGCTCTCCACTCATGCCCTCTATCAATCATATGCTCTTTAATAACCAACCCACATCTCGCACATCTCAATTCCCCACGAGTTTCATCTTCGACGAATTCGTTACTTCCACATTCAGAACATTCTTCTAATTTCTTTACGAATTTCATATAATCACTTATTAGTAAATATAGAAAATTATTTAAACCTTTCGGTTAAGACTTTTAAACTTTTCATATAATTGGAGACATTTCTATATAAACTTATCTCTCCTATCCTTTATTCAATTAAAAAAAGTTAATTATCTAATTTTTTTATCCAAATCTCACAAATAAAACCTTTTTTAATTAAATAAATTTAAATACTAACTCTACTAATTTCTACTTGTAATAATGTCTATTATGGAGGTGTGTGTATGGCTAGGATTTTTCCTTTGGCACCTTTAGAGAGAATTGCCAAGAAATCAGGCGCCCAAAGAGTATCAGCTTCTGCCCTCAGAGCAATCAGGGATGCTGTGTTAGATGCGGCTGAAAGGATAGCGGCTGATGCAGTTGCTGCTTCACATCATGCAGGAAGAGTCACTGTAAAAGCAAAAGACATAAAGATTGCCTGTAGATGATTTCGTTTTGGTGGTTTTTTGGATAAGACGACGAGCGTAATTAAAAACTTGAAAAAAGGTAGTTTCGTTCTAATAGACGATGTCCCTTGCAAAGTTATTGACATTAGTGTTACGAAAAGTGGAAAACATGGGGCCAGTAAAACTCGTGTCGAAGGAATAGGCTTGTTCGACGGGAGAAGGAAGAGTATAGTTAAACCTTCTGATGACACAGTCGATGTCCCGATCATCACAAAAAAGAAAGCACAAGTCTTAGCGATATCAGGAGAGAAAGTACAACTCATGGACCTGTCTGATTACTCGATGTTCGAGCTTGATATCCCTGAAGAATTGAAGGGAAAGCTCAATTCAGGTGATGAGGTTAATTACTTTGAAATAGTGGGAATTAGAACCCTAAAACCTTTGAAATAATCAAACCCACTCGATTAATCCAGATTTAGCTAATTTATCGAGGATTCCCATTATCGCAGCCTTGACTATATCCCTATTTCCATCCACCGAAAAAACGTCGGTTATTTGTTCGACAGAAGTTTTCCCATCACATTGAATCCAGACGATAAAAGTGATTGGATCGATATCATAACTTTTCTTCGTGTCAGGATCAACAAGGATGTAGGTTTTTCCAAGTTTTGACCAATTCATCTCTTTCGTTTTCTTAGGATATTTCACGTTTTTTCTCCTTCTTCTGGCATCGGTGTAGCAATGTGTTTAATTATGACAACATCACCTATCGATTGAACCATCGGATACGGAATGATTATCCCTTTCTTCTCACCGACCATCTTACCTAGAAAAGTTCCTTTGGCCGCTGATATCACCAACGATCTGACTTTAAACCTAGCAAGATCGAACTCAACATCAGAAACCTTACCACAGTAAAATCCTCTATCTGTGAAGACATCCTTGCCAAACATCTCTGAAATATCCTTCACTGTGATCGGCATATTTTAACCTCCTGATAATATATGGTAACAATCTTTTTTAAGCTTTTACAGATTAATAATTTAGTGATGATATTTGATCTGCCGGGATAGCCTAAACAAATGGGGCAATCAGGTATGGCATCATGAAAATGGCATAAAACTAGTCTGCTAAACTAGCGGCCGAAAGGCCTTGTGGGTTCAAATCCCACTCCCGGCGCTTGTCATGTCGATGAAAATAAAAGCGATAGTCTTTGATTGCGGTGGAGTCCTTTTGTCGAATTCTTGGAATGACCCATCTTATGATATAATTCCAAAAAAACTTGGGATAAGTAAAGATAAAGCAGATGAAATTTTTTACAAACATTGGCATGAGATAAAAATAGGAAAGAAGAACGAAGATTCTTTTTTTAAAGATTTGTTAAAAATTTCAAGGAAAAGAATCTCGCTTAACGAACTGAAAAAAATTTACTATAGTTGCATTGACAAATTTGATGGTACTTTTGAGATTATCAAAAAATTACACAAAAAATACTTGTTGTTTATTTTGAACAATGAAGGAAAGGAATGGATGGATTTCAGGATAAAGAAGTTCAAGCTGAAAAAGTATTTTAAAGGTTTTATTTGTTCTGGCTTCGCTAGATTTGCTAAACCAGATAAAAGGATTTATGAAATATTGCTAGAAGAGACTGGATTAAAACCTAATGAATGCATTTTTATAGATAATATTGAAGAAAATTTAAAACCAGCAAAGTATTTGGGATACAACGTAATTTTATTCAAGAATGCTAAACAATTAAAAGATGCACTCTCAAAATACGGAATCGACATTAAATAATTTATGGGTCGATGGTCCAACCCGGTTAATTGATAAGCTGAAAGACATCGCCTTGACGTGGCGAGAATTGCAGGTTCGAATCCTGCTCGACCCACTTGCTCCCGTCGTCTAGATGAGTGGTTGTTTCCATTCAGGAAAATCCGGTCAAGGATATGGGCCTTTCGAGCCCCAGGCCCGGGACATGAGCTTTAAACTCATGCGGGAATTCAAATCCCGGCGGGAGCATTCAATTCAAATCCTAAAAGTTTTATAAATTATATGACTATTCCAATAATGCAGGGGTTGCCAAGTCAGGTCAAAGGCGCAGAAATTTGCGTATGCCTTAGGAGCCTGTCTCTTAGTGAGTTCGAGAGTTCAAATCTCTCCCCCTGCATTTTAATTTTCTTCTGAGCATCAATTTTTGCAAAAAGTGAAAAAGAAGATATTTACGAATTCTTATATAATCTTTAGGTAATATCAATGGATTTAGTATGTCCAAAGTGCGGTAGCAAAGTAAATGAACTGATAGAATGCGATAATTGTGGTTCCATTGGCTGTATCAGATGTGTAAGAAAGAGTTATGGCAAGTGGATATGTTTTAAATGTGAAACGCCAGAAAAAGAATATTCTGAGAAAAGAATGGATGAAGAAGAGAGAATTACTGAAGCGTTCTCTTCTTTATTCGGGACTTAATTTTTCTTATTTCACTTTTAATTTTCCTACCTTTTGATCTATTCTTTGATTAAGTCAGCAACTTCCATTCCCCTTGGGGTAGTCTATATTTAAAATATCTAGATTTACTGTTTCTTTTCAATTTTTCTATAAAGGCTCTGCAAGACGTAAAAATAAAGATTGAAGGGAAAAAACTTATCATTAAATGTTAAATTGGATGATCTCGCCATTGGGCGTTTTTTCTTTGAATAGTTGAGCTTGAAATTTGTATATTTTTGTCTTAGGATCCAACCACATGTCTACCATTAAACCTGCTTTCATGCAAAGATGCTCTAGGAAAATTTCTACATCCCAATTGTATTGTGTTGGAACCTGCGGTAGAAGTAAACCTCTGTGTAAAATATCGTGCTCGATTATCAGCCCATCTTTGCCTATCTTGATCTTCCGTAAGTATTCTCTTGGGTTCTTTACTACTATCAACTCAGGCTCAGTCAGAACAGAAACTTCAAAAACAATTTTTTTCAACTCTGATTCGACTAAAGGAGGAAACCTTGAGTCCTCGAATGCGGCAGAAATTGCTGCTCTTTGTAGAGCTTCTCCTAAAGGGAGAACAGGATCTGGATAGCCTATGCATCCTCTTAACTCATGGTCTGGAAACGAATGAATGGAAACAAAAACACCTCTCTTCTCTTTGAACTCATCTTTTTTCAAGACGAATCTTTTTGTTTTAAAATAATCTTCTACAGTTTGTCTTGCAAGTTTTACTAACTTCTTTCCATCTTCTTCGGATAACATGTTATTAATTTTAGGAATTAAAAGAAAAATCTTTTAAGAACGGGGGACAGCTTTGACATTATTGTTAATGAAGATCGATAAGTTAGAAACGATCCTAAATCCACAATGAATACAAACACCATTTCTTGCCTTCAAGTCTTCTCTGTCATTCGGTTTCCCGCAACCAGGACACTTAATGTTCTTCCAAACAGCCATGAATATTATTTTTTATTACTTATTTTTATCTTATTCGCTAATGAATGCGCTATGAATATAGGTTCTGGTAATTTATGGTTTCTTATCGTGGATTTAACTATCTCTAAAGAAGTTTCAAGACTGACTTTATGGCCAGGAGAAATGAATATGGGCTCACAATTTTCTTTAGATTTGTACGCATATCCCACTTTTTTATTTTCGTACGTTATCACTGAATGTTCTCCAACTCTTTTCAGCTCTTTAAACTCTCCACACAATTTGGTTTGAGCAACGCCTATAGAAGGAACGTCTAGCAAAACTCCTACATGTGAAGCTATACCACAAAAAATAGGATGTGATATTCCATGTCCGTTAATCATAATTACATCTGGTTTGATTTTTAGTTTCTTGTAAACTTTTATTATCGAAGGGCCTTCTCTGAAAGCTAAAAATGTAGTAATGTAAGGAAATTTGAGCTTAGAACGGATAAACTTCATTTCAATTACATCCAGTCTTTTATAATCTAAAACAATTCCAGCAACAAAGGCTGTATCATCTGAGAATGATGAATCGAAACCAGCTATTGTAGAAATAGGTTTCGAAAAGTCATCCTCTAGAATGACTTTTTTAACAATCCGCTTCTGTATCCTTCTAAGTTTTTCTTCATACTTTTTTGTCAATTGAAAAGTCATGAGAAAAGCCTAAATTTTCCCTACGTATATGATTGGATAGTGAGTTGTCGTGTTCGTGCCGGTGTACAAAATCACCACAGAATTTTCTCCTTTCGTGAAGTGATCAGAACCTTGAATCTGTAGTCTTGTGTAACTTATGAAGAGGTTGATATCATTCTTTGAGCGAGTTATGTTGATGTTATCTCTTTGTCCACCTACATCTAAATTAGTCTTCATATTGTAAGTGAAGTTTATGTGATTAACGTTAGAGTCAACCTTGTAAGTACCTTCAGTGACTTTTAGGGAGAATGTCCTCTTAGAATTTTCTCCTTCCGATGCCACTTCTCTTATGTTGTCGTCTATCAACTTTAGGTTTTGCAAGGCCTCGTTTATAACGGCAGAATCCCTTGCCTTGTCTATGGCAGGAGTCAACACTGTCAAAGTTAAATAAATGGCAGTTATCCCCATGAGGATTAAGAGGGCTGAGGCGATGTAAGGACTCAAAGCTTTAGTTCTCATCAAAGTAAAGTATATGACTTCTGGAACTTATCTTTATATGTCGTTTTAGAGCCATTTAAAGTAACATCAAAAAATCCAATGTATATGCTTTTCCAAGATTTTGTTTTTATAGTTATGTTCTCTTCGTATGTCCCGTTGTATCTCACAGTAAGAATGTAATGAGTCCCTTGGTTAATATCAAAAGAAGTATCATAAATGCTGTAATCTATCATGTTGTCATTATTACGAGTTTGTGGTGGTGTGTCATTCAGGATCAAAGTTAGATTGATGGGTTTATTCAATAAATTGATCGCTGAAACATTCATCGTAGCAATTCCACTCGATTTAGGAGTTATACATCCAACGTAGATGAATTCAAACTCTTTCAATTTTTCAGTCATCTTTTTTCTTGTAAAGTTACCAAAATCGTAAACATTATTCGTTATGTTGCTTGGTTGATGATAAGATATTTCTATAACTTTTACTAACTCGTCAACGATGTCAACAAAAAAATCTTTTTCAAATTTTTCTTCCAATTTTCTACCTCTTTGCATAGTTTCAGGAAGATTAACTCCCACTCTAAGTATAACCAAAATTACTATCATAATTATAGCCGTGATCAAGAATACTTGCCCTTTACTCATTCGAATCCCCATATGTAAACTCTCACTTCCCTCGGCTTGTAATCACCTATATCTCCAACTAATAGATAGCTGACTGACAGCATGTTGTTCTCGCTAGCTAACGATGGTATCTCAGTGATATTACCAGTTTCATCGAATAACACAACCCTGTAAGTTTCATTCAAAAAATCTGGTATGAATGGGTCCAACTTAGTTTTGATCGATTCACAGGCACGGGTTGAGTTATCGTCTACAGCATCTTTCCTCAATTCGCCTGTTTCTTCAAGAATTTTTAGTCCGTTGTATGCTTTTAATTTATAATTGATTCTTCTAAATTCTGGAGACGTGGGAGGGTTTTGAAACAAGTATACCACTATAAAAAGTAACATCAAGATTGATATGAGCGATTCCAGAGTAAACAACTGACCTTTCATGATTTCACTTCCAAACACACATCCTTACTAAACTCTTGCTTATCGTGCCGTTTTTGCTCACCATAACCTTCGGGTATTCACAGCATCCAACATTGGCTGATTTGTTGAAATCCCCACCATAAGTTTCGTTCCCAACTTCCATCCTGAACTTATAATTTTCTCCCACGCTCTTCCTTGCTTCATCATAACTTATGTTTTGTAGGACATCAAACTTACTCGATGAAACTGCGAGGATATGCTCTTCTGGGAAAACTTTTACTTCAAGAGGTTCTTTTTCGAAATGGAGGTTATCGACCTTAAACTCGAATGACACATTGTTAGAATCGTTAAAGCATCCGATGGTTATATTATCAATGTTCTCAAGGCTATAACCTGAGCCATAAGTGAGGAATTCTGATAAAGGTAAGGTAATCTTGTACCATTCAGGGGCCAATACATAGCTCTCAAAGCTCTTGTTGTAGCCACCGCTTCCACTTTCTAACCAAACCATGAATCGGTTATTCTGTGTGTTGTTGACCTTAAACCAGAAGACGATATTTTTAAACTCAGAAATATTCCAAGCTCCTGATTCATTATATTTTGCACGCAACCAATCATCGACTGAAATTCCCTTTATGTTGATGCTGTAACTTCCTTTTTTCCTGTCTGTATCAGTCGTTATACTCGAAACAGAAGAATTGCCCCAACTACCATCGATCCAGTTGTTTGAAGATTCTGTCCAGTTATCCCCATCGCTCGGTATCCAGCTTGAAGTGTTGTACTGTAACGGTGAATAGACTTTTGCTGTAATAGTTTCATCAGGAGAATAATAAACCCAATATTTCTTCGTTTGATTTGCAGAGATGTTCAATTCCCATGAAATATCAGTTTGATTCAAGTAAGTGTTACTGCAATTTGTTGTGTTTGCTATCTCTATGTTCAACTCATTCCAGTCTTCATCATACAGGCGAATGGTATTGTTCCGCGACTTATTCTGACAATTTTCATCGAAGATTATGTGTGCAGAAACAGGTTCATTAGTCCTGTTCAAACCGGCATTCTCTCTGACTAAAACACGCGTTAAGTACAGATCTTCTGCTAGACCTATCTTTACTGGGACGATGGTGTAATTCTTATTCCAATCCTTCGGAACTCCTTTACTCTCAAAAAACAGTCTAAAAAAATCCTCCGAAGTAGACCTGAATTCAGTGGTTTTTGTCAAACTAGATAGATTGGAAAAATAGTTGGTGGTAAACATTATAGCGAGTGCGAAAAAAATCAAAAAGAATGAAGCTGCTATCGTGAAGTCAACGTAGTTCATAAATGATACTTGTTTTTTAAGAGTAAATTTCTAACTTCAGCTTATGCTGGTTATTCCAACTATAATCTCAGATTCGCCAAGGATAATCCTATCTTCGTTATAGTTGTATCTGACGAGCCTGAGAGTATCGCTTTCTCCAGATCTAAACTTTCCTTGCAAAACTATGGGTATATTCGGGATATCATATTCATAGACAACGATAGGTTTTTGAGTTGTTTTGGCGACTATCTTAGAAGAGGAGCTAGTTTCTTTCACTATCGTCACGTTTTTTCCTTCGATGGTAATGTTAGTGACCAAATTCCATATGCCAGGAGAAGACAAGAGTTCAACTTCAAAATTCTTTCCCCCCACTTTATTCGGATAGTCTAGATCTATACTCGAAATGATGATTGAAGAATTAGTTTCAGGATAAGCATCAAATTCCTTCGCTAGATTATGAAGCTGAATTATGCTGTTTGCCGTTTGTATGCAGATTTGTTTCAGTTCGGCTTTTATCGTATTTTGTATTATTTCATCGTAATAGTTGTAGATGAGTGTGGAAAGAAATATCAAGATGGTGAAACCAAACAAGATTGTTATCGCATAACTTATGAATTTTGATACTCCTTTCATGCATAAGATTAGAGTTTGTGTACCTAAATATTTAACGAAAGTTTTATTACCGAAAAAAATCAATTAATCATTATGAGCAAAGGTTTGTCCATAATTGTTGGGGCAGTCATATTGATAGCTGCGACGATGAGCATAGCCGGTATTCTCATTTATTGGACCTCAGGCTTCGTTCAAAAAAGACTATCTGAATCAGGAAATGTGACGGATGAAACTGCTTGTCTCGGTGCAGAATTTAAGATACATTCTGCAAACTTCGCTAATGGTACTCTTGTCTTATTTCTCGATAACCGTAGGACTGTTGACCTAACTTTAGAGAATTTGTACTTATTCTATCCAGACAACAGTATGGAAACAGTTCCATTAAATGTTGTGTTAAAGGGTAATGAGATAAAACAACTCACTCTAACAAACATTACTGATGGCTTTACTGGCGGAAAGATCAAGACTCATTGTCCTACAGTCTTTCTCGACTTCACTTATTCTGAGGGAGTAATCAGGTGAAAGAATGAAGGGGATATCCCCCGTGATTGCCTCTGTCCTACTCATCGCTTTTACGATAGCTGTTGCTGCCTTGTACAGCGGATGGATAACCTCTTTCACGAAAAGGACTACTGAAGAGGTGGGGGAACGTTCAGAAAAAAGAGTAACTTGCACGTATGGTGGTATTGCTCTCGATGACGTAAAATACAATCAAACTGCTGGAAATTTGACGGAAGGATTCGTTGAGAACACAGATATAATTGACTTGGGAAACATAGACTTTGAGATTTTTTATACGAACGGAACAAGAGAAAAATCGGATCAAAACATGACTTTGGAACCAGGAGAAAGAAAACCTTTCACGATAGTGAATACGAGCAATTATGACAAAATCAGAGTTATAACCAATTGCTCTAATGTCAACGACGAAATTTCCTTTAACGACGTGATAACGATTACATGATCGAGCTACTGATCATCCAGTCGTTATCGTATATATCAGCAAACCTGCTATAAAAAGGAAGAGGCTATGCTTTATTCCTCCTGTCACTGCTCCTTCAGCCATCTTACCTATGACTAAACCTGCAAATAATCCTTGTAACATGATAAGGTTCCTGAACATCGCCTTGTACTCTCCACTCATATCCTGAGGAGAAGCCTGTGCAGACAATTCACCAGCCAGAGGTTGTGATAATGTGGGAACTAAGTATTTCTCCAGACCGATTATAACTACTAAAAATACAAAGAATATTATGTAGCCAGTTATCAATTGAGAATTTATGTAGAGTTTTCTCTCTTCCCTTAACCTCTCCACTTCCACTGAAGTCGTGCTTATGGCATCAAATATATCCGTTAAGTTTCCGCCAAATCTATGGCTTTCTATTATCGTCGTGGCTATTCTTCCGATCAACTTAGATCTTGTACCTCTAGAGAATTTCAAGAGTGCGTTTTCAAAAGGTATACCCCAGTTCAACTGCGCATTCACTCTTTTTATGTGTGAACTCAAGGGACCATAATCATTCTCAGAAACTGATTCGATCGCTTGAGGTAGGGTCATTCCAGACCTTACGGATTCTACTAAATCACGCATGAACTGAGGGAAGAAATCTTCCAACGTTCTTACCTTCCACGCTTCATAGCAACGAACCAAGGCTATGGGAACGAAAAACATGACGATGGCGATGATGATGATGGAAGAGAATAGGCTGGAGACCTCTTTAAAGAACAGAAAGTCTAGTAATACAATCGATGCCACTATTATTCCATTGATTATCATTATCGCTTTTATCTTTTTCATCTACATCTCAACTTGTGTCATGTGTAAGAATAACAAGAAACCGAGGTTGAGTGTTGGTATTATCAAGTATACGCTTATCTTCATCAGTTGTAATATATCGAATCCTCCCAGCTGAGGTTGAATCATGTTCATGATTGAAAACAAAGAAATCAAGAATAGCGGTGATGCTATCAGGATTCCAGTGTAGAATTCAGCATACGTCGATAACTGCTGCAAGTATTTTTGCCTCTTCATCCTCCAAGTAAACAGAGATTGTTCTCCAGCATTCTTCAAGTATGTCTTGAGATCTCCTCCTCCTTCCATCGTCGTTATCAAGCCTTGCAACAATTGTTTAAACTTATCTGATGGTGTCCTTTTGGATACCTCTTTCAAGGCAGACATCGGATCTAAACCAAATACCTCTATATTTCTTGTTATTTTTTGCATCTCATCTGCCAGAACATCGTATTCCTTGAATTCACTGAGTAACTTGAAGATAGCCTGAGGAGGTATGCCAGAAGAAGCGATGGACCCCATGTGTGAGATAGCGAAAGGTAGGTTTGTCTCGATACTTTTTCTGCGCGACAGAACCATCTGGTAGGGATAGAACATCCCAACTATGAAGATTATAACGGCGACAAGTAAGGGAATGAATACTATGAAGAAAGTTGTCAAAAAGATGTTCAGCTTCAATACAGTTAAGACGAGTGCAGATAACGTGATCAAAGTGACGATGTAGCCGATAAAGGCCGTTAAACAAACGGCACTCACGTAGTTTTTTGGCGGAATCCTGATGCCGGATTTTGGAAGCGTGGATGCAACAGGCCTGAGTATATCCGGATATTTATCAGGAACCCAACCCAGCAACCTAACTGCAAAATTCCTGTATTTCGTTAACATACAATAATAGAATTAGTTTTCCTAGTATTTTATTTTTCCGAGATTATCTTGAACTTGAATATTTCACTGATAGGTACTTTTTTGGGCTTAACTTCCCCTTCCTTCTCTATTTTTTCTTTTTCCTTTGGAACTTCTCCCCTTTTTAATGACTTTACTTCTTCGATCGCCTTTATGGCCCCGACTTGCTTCAGTATCTTTTCCGGGCTCTTATAGTATTCGTTGATGATTTGACATACTTTAACATAATCTTTAATCCCATTCTTAAGCATCCATTCAAGAATAGCGTTCCTTCTTGTGATTTCCTCTATTGCTTCTTCCACAGTAATCCCTCTATTATGCGCTATTTTTTGGAGAAGATAGCTACTTTTGTTAAAAGTGAAGGTGTCTTCTTTTGGGTCCCATTCGACTGAACGAAAAACCTCTGCATCGTGAGTTTCATGAGAAACAGATACGATCTCATCCACTTCTTTTATTCTTCTTGCAGACTTCCCTCTCTCTTTTGCATAAACCATTATGGCGATTACATCCAAGCTTTCTACTAGGCTTGCCGATAATTCTATTGGCGGCGTAGTTAATCTTTTGATGACTGTATCGACTGAACCAGCATGGAAAGTGGCCAAACAAGGGTGTCCAGAGCTCATCCCCTGGAACATGACGTATGCTTCCTTACCCCTCACTTCCCCGACGATCACATAATCTGGATTCTGCCTGAATGAACCTTTTAAAAGGTCGAACAGAGTTATTTCACCGTATTTCTCTCCTGTCAGCATCGGTATGCCAAAGCCTAAGCGAGTAACAGTCGGTATCCAGTGTTCATGTGGTATCCTCAATTCGCGTGTATCTTCGATGCTTACAATCTTCGCTTCAGGAGGGATGAACATGCATATAGAGTTGAGAAAACTCGTCTTTCCAGTTGCCACACCACCCGCGATCAACAAAGATGCGCCATTCTCGACCAGATACCAAAAATATGCCATAGCCAAGGGAGAAATCGTACCAAGTTCTATTTGATCCACGGGAGAAAAAGGTCTCTCAGTGAATTTTCTTATGGAGAATGTTGGTCCTCTTGTTGCTATATCTCCTGCTAGGGTAGCATTCACTCTGCTTCCGTCCGGTAATGTTCCATCTAGGATCGGCTCGGCGTAACTCACGTATCTTCCACATCTTTCAGACAATTTTATTACAAATTCACGCAGTTTTTCTACACTTTCGAAGACTACGCTCGTCTTGATGGAGCCATACTTTCTATGTACGACGTAAATCGGAACTCCTACTCCATCACAACCTATATCCTCAAGCCAAGGATCTCGCAAAAGTGGTTCTATTTCATTTAAACCTACAAAGTTTCTAAAGATGTAATACATGGTCCTGATGTATTGATCGGGACTTATCGAGATAGAGAGTTCTTTCATCACTCTTTTGATCTGTTCTTCTAGGTATTGCATGGCTTGTGGAGTGGATTTAATGGATGTGAGACCAACTTCTATGAGGTCTATCAACGCTTGGGATATTTTATCTAAAAAAACCTTTTCTTTCTCGGATAAAGCAGGTTCTTCTAGAAAATACTTCAATTGTTTTTCTCTTGGTTCCCATTTTATGTGAGCATAGGCAAAAGGCAGTATCAAGGGATACCTAACATCAATCTTAGTTATGTATTCAGCAGAGGGTAATTCAACAAAAGTTTTAGGGCTTTCAACCTGAAATTTGGGTAAGATTATTTCTTCTTCTTTTTCCTTTGGCTGAACAATTCTCCTCCATAAAATTCCCTTAAGTTCTTTTATCTTTTGAAGAGCCATTCTATCATTTGAACAAATGTTTTTTCCTAACAGATTTTCCCCTTTGAACGACATGATAGAATCTTGCACACTTAGGGCATACTCTCTGTTTTTCTCTCATAAAATGTAGGAATCTTCTATCCATTTGTTTAAGTATAATCGGGTCGTTTATCCTGAAACTTTTGTAAGATATGAAAGTCTTCCATCTTGGCACTAATTTTCCGCATTTATCACATCTGATTGTCGCTTCTGATCCACGTTGACGTGTATGCTGGTATTTTCTTCTATATGGTGCTGTAGATATCGGCAAAAAATCACCTTCTAAGAATATATTCTCTTTTGTCGTTAAAAAGTTAAATCAATAGAACATTTTCAAGAAAATTTGAATAGATTTAGAAGTCTTGACGGATTAGATTCTTTTAAGACAAATTCGTTTCCTCTTTTTTTGTATCTTTCGATCGTTTCTTCAGTTGTAGCGTCTTTTACTTCAAATTTTTCCAGTTCACTTATAGACAGAGGTAGAGAAACAAGGCCAGTCTTTGAATGTACTGAATAAGGTGAGCGTACTAGACCCATCGGCTTCATGCTCGCTGAATCGAGTAAAATTTTGTCTTCTCTTTCTTTTTTTCCCAAGGTTTCAGAAGTTGTTAATCCCGGAACTTCCTTATCCACTTCTTTTTGAATTATTCTTACAAAGTCAGCAAATAAAGAAAAGTAATTCCTCTCTCTTTTGCTCTCGCCTCTCAAGGCTAAAGGTTGATATTTTTCAGGTATCTCGAACCCCCCGATCAATGACCAAACCTGGAAGCCGCGAGAGCCAGAGAACTTCGTCATGGGGTTTAATTTTAATTCGTCAAATATCTTATAAGTTATTTTTGCAACTTGTTTTGTCTGCTCGAAATCAACTTTCGGTCCAGGATCAATGTCAACCACAAGCCAGTCTGGTCTTTCCATTCCAATGCGATGCACGCAGGGTATGACATCTATGTAATGGATGTTGATGAAAAAGAGTAAATCTTTTACAGAGTTCAATACAATCTTCTTTCCTCTGAAATCCCTTCTAAAAAATCTTTGTTCTGTGAATAAACAGTAGAACCCAGTATATCTATTCTTGCAGAATTCTAACACAGTATCGGCAACAACAGGATAATACTGCTTTGACTTATAAACGATAACCCAAGGCTCGTTAACTTTTCTCAAATCTTCTTCTATTTCTTTGATTCTTTGAGCAAAGAATTCCTTACCTCCTTTTGTTATCCCAAACGTTCCTTTCACTTCTTCAAGATGGTTCTTTTGGGTTAAACTCGAAAGAATCTTTCTTATTTCATCATCTGATAATTTTGATACATCGCGAGTTATTTTCTCTTTTACATGAGCAAAATCGACTCTCTTACCTACACCCTTCATCGAAAACATGAGGAGTAAATAGTCTTCTGGGTTAACGCTCATAACTCTTAATTGGACTCGAACAAATTTATTTTCTTTGGAGTAAAGTTTTAAGTACTTTCTCGATAAAGTAAATTAGTGCGTACTTACTGCAAAGTCAGAAATGAGTGCGTACAGTTAATTCTGTACGTGCTTAGATCTAATTCGGTGATTGAATGAACTTAAAGGAAAGATTAAAGAAGATTGCGAATTGTAGGTGGGAACTGCCTAAAGAAGCAAAACCAGGAATGAAAGTACCAGTCTTATTATTCCTATCTGATAGACTTCTTAGAGAAGTTGAAGAAGAAGCAATTGAACAAGCTGCAAACGTAGCTTTTCTGCCTGGCATCTACAAACATAGCATTGCACTCCCCGATATGCATTTCGGTTACAGCTAGAAAGCGACCAAGGATTTCCTATCGGAGGGGTTGCAGCGCTGGATTACAACAGTGGCGGACTCTCACCTGGTGGCATCGGATTGGACTGTATAAATCCCCGAAATTGACATCAACTGTGGTGTCCGCTTACTTAGAACGAATTTAACTGTAGATCAAATAAGACCAAAATTAAGAGAATTGTTAGAATCAATCTTTAGGAATGTACCTTCTGGAGTGGGAGAAATAGGCAAAATAAGGTTAAGTTTTTCTGAGTTGGATGAAGTTTTAGTAAATGGGGCTAGATGGGCTGTTGAGAAAGGTTACGGCACTGAAAAAGATTTAGATCATCTGGAAGAAAATGGTTGCATGAAAGGTGCAAACCCACAAAAAGTTTCTAATGAAGCTAAGAAAAGAGGTGCTCCTCAGCTTGGAACTTTAGGGGCAGGTAATCATTTTCTTGAGGTTCAACTTGTAGATAAAATATTCCTCCCAGAAGTTGCCAAAGTTTTCGGTATTGAAAAGATAGGACAAATAGCAGTTATGATCCATACAGGCTCAAGAGGTTTTGGACATCAAGTTTGTACAGATTACCTAAGAATTTTGGAATCAAGGTTTAGAGACGAAATAAGGAAACTCCCAGATAGAGAACTAGTTTATGCCTCCTCTGGCACAAAAGAGTGTGAAGATTATTTTTCTGCGATGGCTTGCGCAGCTAACTATGCTTGGACCAACAGACAAATCATAAATCATTGGGTAAGAGAAAGTTTTGTAAAAGTTTTAGGGATGAAAATGGAGGACATGGGTCTTGAAGTTGTTTATGACGTCGCTCACAACATTGGAAAAATTGAAGAACATGAGATCGATGGGAAAAAAGTCAAGGTTTATGTTCATAGAAAAGGGGCCACTAGAGCCTTTCCTGCAGGACATCCAGAAATACCAAAGGATTATAGAAATACAGCGCAGCCAGTGATTATTCCAGGGAGTATGGGTAGTGCAAGTTACGTTTTAGTTGCATCAGATACAGCAAAAGAAACTTTCTATTCAACCGCACATGGGGCAGGAAGAGTTGCCTCAAGAGCTAAAATGTTAAGGGGTTTGAGGGGGGAAGAAGTAGCAAGAAGGCTTGTCCAGAAAGGAATTTTATCAAGGGCTGCTAGTTGGAGAGTTATGGCAGAAGAAGCACCAGAGGCTTACAAGGACATAGATGAAGTAGCAAGGATAACCGAAGAAGCTG
This sequence comes from Candidatus Aenigmatarchaeota archaeon, assembly GCA_030018415.1. Lineage (GTDB taxonomy): Archaea > Aenigmatarchaeota > Aenigmatarchaeia > CG10238-14 > CG10238-14 > JASEGC01. The sequence goes on along the minus strand of JASEGC010000001.1, from coordinate 108,448 downwards.
GAATAAGTAAGCGCGTGGCTAGATTAGTTCCTTTAGGAGTTGTAAAGGGTTAATAATCTTTGATACTCAACTTAAGCATCATCTGAAAGATTTTTCCACTTCTTTCGGTTTTTCACTATGGTACTCGCATTCTAAACAAACCCATTCATCGAGAATAAACTTTAAACTTGCTCCACAGTTTGGGCATTTTTTCATTTTTTTCACTAAAATATTATTTTTTTAGAAATCTTGCTTAAATATCTAAAATAACCTGAATTTTCCAAATTTTATTTTTCTCAATTTTCATTTGATGGTATGTGCATGCTTTCACGGCAGTTCTTATCTCATGTTTTTTAGGATCGATCTTCTCTCCTTTACAAACTGCGTTCAAAGTAAAATTTTTCTCATCAACTTCTGTTTTAAAACTAGAAAATGCCAGATTCTCTGAATCAACAAAAACCAATAGCTCATTGAGCCAACTGAACATTAAAGATTGTAAATCATTTCCTTTTACTTTCAGTCCCCTTATAATCCTTGGTTTTACTTGCTTTGTGTTTATCATAACTTCAAACATTGCTAGAGCAGAATTGGCAAAAAGTTCGTTCAAGTTTTTGCCATAAGCTTTAAAAGCAACATCTGCTGTAGTAATATCGACAAACTCAAACTTTTTCATAATTATTTATTTGTAGTTTAAAATTAAAGATAGGAGGTGAATTTATGGGAAAAGTATTGATGATAATCGCACCAAAGAATTTCAGGGACGAGGAATTATTTAACACAAAAGAAGAGTTGGAATCTTCTGGAAACGATGTTACCATTGCCTCGACTGCTACAAATACAGCGACTGGAATGCTGGGCGGAACTGTGACCCCTGAAATGACAATAGATGAAGTTAACGTGGATGATTACGATGCAATAGTATTCGTCGGGGGTTCTGGTTCTTCGATATACTTTAATAATTCAAAAGCTCATGAAATCGCTAAAAATGCCCACAGAAAAGGAAAAGTAATCGGAGCAATCTGTATAGCACCGAGTACTTTAGCTAATGCTGGTATATTAAAGGGGAAAAGAGCAACGTGTTGGTCTAGCGAAAGAGGTAATCTTAGAGCAAAAGGTGCAATCTACACTGGAAACTCAGTCGAAAAAGATGGAAAAATAATAACAGCTGATGGCCCGAGTTCAGCAAGAAACTTTGGAAGAGAAATAGCAAAATTACTCTGAATCTTTTGAACTATCAGAATTACATTGCTCGGTATAGGTTAATTCTTTCTCTAAATTTGCGATTAGATCACGGTAAAAAATATCACTTGCTATCATTTTCTCATCTTGTTCTATTGATTTCTCCCGGTTGGCATCTTCAATCGCAACATCCATCATAAGTTTTTTTCTGATAAATATTTCTCTAGGTAATTTTGGAGTTGGTTCTTTTGGTATAGTGTATGGTTGCTGAACGACTTTTACATCATCAAGATTGACCCACCCGTACTTACCGACAGGAGGCAATATAATTTTTTCGTGAGGTTTTTTCTTTTTATACATGTTTATGATTTGTTTCAATTGTTTTGGCAGAACAAAATTAGATGTAGCTAAATCTATAAGATCTTCGAAAAATTGGTAAAAATCTTCAGGTGTTTTTATCGGTTTGCCATGATAAAACTTCCTTAAAATTCCCGATCTGGGTTTTGTAGGTCCAACATAAGCCTGTTTGAATTTACTTATAATCCTTGACTTAATCTCCAGATTTTTATCTCGAATTTTTTCAAATTCTGGTATTGATCTTATGTATTTTATGGCATTTTCGAGTTCTTTTTTGGGGTTATGCATGCATTCGATCTCTATCGTGTTATTTCCATTGTAGGGAGGATCTATGCGGAGAACCCATTTATTGTCTTTACAACTTATTTCTTCTACATTTCTACCGTATGTACGTAATTCTTTTATGTAGAGTTGTATTTCAGTGTTTTGTGGACTAAACATATAACTCTCTTTGAAATGTTAAATTTTTAAACCTTTCTTGCATGGAAAAACACAAACATTACATTTTTTCTTATTACAGTAATCTTTTCCAAGTCTCAGTAGTGCAGACTCTATATGGACGAATTTTTCAGATTTCTCGTTAGACATCTTTAGATCAATATTAAGGTTTTTTGCAGCAAGCTTAACGAATTTTGAAATTTTAGGATCAGCCTTAGGCCATATGCTTCTCAGCTCACGCAAGAAGATGTTTACTGTAGTCGGTCCTACTCTCTTAAATTCTTGCAGTCTTAATTCCAAATTCTTTGAATCTTTAGATTCTTCATATAGCTTCTCCAAAGACCCGTATTTTTCTTTTAAATTTCTCATTATATCGAGTAAAGCGGAAGCAGTCGAAAAATCATACCTTACATACCCACCATTATCCAACACTCTGACTAATTCATCCCAACCGGCATCAAGAATAGCTTCAGGAGATAATAGTTTTTCTTTCTCAAACTCTCTGTAAGTTCTCTTTGCAATCGTCTCAGAAATCCTATGGCCAAACAGTATCGAAGCTAGAAACCATTTGAATATTTCCCTTGGTTTTTTACTCATTAAATCGATTCCCAATTCTTCAGAATAAGTCTTCGGAAATTCTTTCAAAAGTAATTTTACACTTCTATTTTTTTGTTCCATGGTATTAAGATGAATTTCAAGTTAAAAATAATTAAAACTTATATCCTTCTTTTTCAAACACACCTTTCAAGAATAGAGCATCTCCTTCTAAGTTCGGACTCTCGGAGATAAGTGTTATGTCTACCTTTCTATTCAAAATTTCTTTTACTAAAGGTTTATAATCTGGAGGAGCACCATCTTTAAGATTCAGATGTCTCCTTTCATTTCCCATACCAGTCATCCTCACAGGACTGAATTCCATCCCGCTGAAATGAGTGTGTAAGTGCTTCAGTTTAATGACAAGAATTTTATCGAATATCTCAGAAAAATCTATTCTTCCTGCAGCTCGGGCATAGAGATGTGCAAAATCGATTACAGGAGTACAACCTTTGACCTCTTTACATATTTCGATTATCTCATCTAAAGTTCCGAACTGTGAAACTTTTCCAGTAGTTTCCAAACCCAATCTTACATCGCTGAAGCCACGATCTTTCATCCTATCCAGAAGATCTTCACAGGCTTCTTTAACTTTTTGGAATGCTTCTTTTTCTGATAATTTTCCATAATAAGCTGGATGAAAGACTATTATGTCAGCGTGCATAAAATGAGCTCTCTCGGCCGAATCAAGAATTCTTTGCTTACTCGCTTCAAGCTTATCCTTTTCTAAAGAACAGAGATTGATGAAGTAAGGGGCATGAATCGATAACCTTATTTTTAAATCATCAGCAAGCTTTCCAACTTCTTTTGCAATTTCATTGCTCATCTTGACCCCACGCACAAACTCGATTTCCATCGAATTTAGCTTAAGAGCTGAAACAGTTTTAAGTCCACCTAAAGTAGATCTGTCTTTCGAAGATTCAGGGACTCCTGCCGTACCTATCCAGATTTTCAAGAAACCACCGAAGAATAGAATAAATCATGAGAATTTAAAATTTAGCCAAAGAACTTAAGAATGAGTTCCAGTATTACTATAGCGACGCAGAAAGCAATAACATACTTTGGTTTAATTTTTATCTGTTCTTTTGTCTCTTCACCGTACCTAGTTATTCCTGCCATACCCATAGGCATTCTGAACCTATCCTTCTTTGCCATATTCTCACTTAATTATTGGTGTTAAAAATATAAAAGGCTGGTATGCTGAGAATAGCCCATCTTCTGTTTTGACGGCATTCGTCTGAGCAGTTTAACTTTGCACCTCATCGGAGTGATCAATCCGTTTCATCCACTTCTATCCGACGTCTTTGCATCATCCCATTGAGATAGGGTGGTATCGTTTCTGATATCGTTCACGAACTTCTCAGTCCGCTTTTCAGCATCCTCATGGTGGATGGAACTTCCTCACCTTTCCTTTTAAAGAAAAGCGAAGCCGTCTTCCCAACTTACCAGCCAAATTATTTAGAGAGTTAGAATTTATAAATGTTACTCTCTGAAGCTAGACTTTTGCTTCATCATTCCTTTTAATTCTTCTCTCAACACTTTAGGCAACAAAGACCAAGCATCGACAGGATAAGTCAATTTTTTAATCCTTGTGCTTCTTCTCTCGAACTTGAACTTGACTAAACCTTTTTCTTTCAATTTAGAGAGAGCATACCGAACTCTTCCACCAGTCATGCCAAGTTTCTTTGATATGAAATAAGTGCACATTCCTGGATGTCTGCAAACAAAAGCATAAACTACATCTTCCGTGTAACTTTCTTTAGGCATTATGTCACATTCTTAGATTGATTTATGATTAACTATTCAAAATTCATTACATAAATATTTAACGCATATAAATTTATTTTTTTTCTTAATTTAAGACATAATTATTTATTTAAATTAATATAACATATGTTGCATGAAATTAACAGAATTAGAAAAGACGATTCTATTAGTATTCCTGGTTTTTACTAAGGGTTCAGTCGATAAATATTTACAGGAAGATTTTATCGCTTCTAAATTCACGAAACGCCAGAGACCAATCGTTAGATCTTATCTTAGAAGGTTGTCTAGGGATGGGTTGTTAGAAAAACATCCTACAGAAGCAAGCTACAAGCTCGTTAAACTGGGTTTAAAGCATGCCTCCAAAATATTACATGAAGGTACAAAGTTATGGAAAATGTAATAACTATTTTTCCTCTTCCTCAGGTCCCATGAAATCTTCAACTTTATACTTGAATTCCTTTTCTCCTTTGTTCTTCAATATCTCTCTAGCCAAGAGCCAGTAGATTAAAGCAAGAGACTTCTTTCCTTTGTTGTTACATGGTATGACTAAATCGATGTTTCTAGTCTCGTTGAAAGTATCGCAAAGAGCAACAACGGAAACCCTGCAATCTACGGCCTCTTTCAACGCTTGATAATCTGATAGAGGATCTGTCAACAGAACAACATCAGGCTCAATGAATTTTTTGTAGCTAGGATTCGTCAAAGTCCCTGGCATGAACCTTCCTATCACACAATCACATCCGACAACCTCAGAAAATTTTTTCACGGGAGTATGTGAATTCAACTTCCTTCCGACAACAACGATTTTTTTCATACTCGATAAGAATTTTGCCGCGATCGCTATCCTCTCATCCAGCATCTTCAAATCTAAAACAGCTAAACCATCTTCTCTGACTTTATAGATGAATTTTTTCATGTCTGCTGTCCTAGATTTCATTCCTATGTGTATTCCAGCGGATAGATAATCTTGTTTTGGGAGTAACAATCCCTCTGCCATAAACTCACATTATCCAAACGAAGATTCTTAAGTTTATCCTATGTACTTCAGTTCCTCTTCCTTTTCTTCACTTGGTTCTCTCATCTGTTGCGCTAATTGTCTTATCGCTCTGTGCTGAACCTTCTCAATCTTCTTCATGAAATTCTCCATCTCTTTGACTTTATCTTGTAATTTGGACATGTCAATCTTTATGTTGAGTATTCTCATCAAAGTTTTCAACACAGCTTCGGCACTCTTGGGATCCGGAATTATCGGAAATCCTGAAGTCTCGCCTAGCAGACAAACTCCTTTCATTCCCCTATATTTCCCTAACCCCAAGAATAAGCCAGATGCTCCTACAATTGTCCCGACTTTAGCACCTGCATCAAAATCTATGCCATAGTTCTTATAGTTCTTGATAATCTCAGGATCACTCACTGCTCCGATCACTCTTGGTTCTCTTTCTAACATTCCGACGTTCAAACCTGCTATGGTTATCATTTCTTTAACGCCTAAACCTTCCAAAAAATCCAGAACAGTCTCAACAATTTCATAATGTCCTAAGGGGTCTATGCTCTGACTATCTCCGATCAGGATTATCAAATCTCTTTGGTCACTTTTTTTAGCTTTCCAGTAGAAGAATTCATTCTTGAGAATATGAACAGCTGAACTCTGATGCAAAAGAACGAACGGTAGAAAATGCGGTGAGAATAATTCAGCGAACTCTTCAGCTTTCAACTGCTCTGCAAGATAGCCTGCGGCAATCCTACCGACGTTACCAACTCCTGGTAATCCCTCTATGAATATCGGGTTGTCCAACTTTGGTATCTTTTTATGGACTCTAATTTTAGTTTCAATCATCTTTTTTCACCAATAATCTTAAATTCAGCATCACCATCCTTTATGCTTGATACAGCATTAGTCAATCTTTTTATCAATTCTTTTTGTGCTAATTTTGGGTTGTCACTCTCTATCTCCACATTGTACTTTGGGGCACTAATATATTTTATGTTTAATCCATATTTATTGATTAGGTTGTCCATAAATTCTTTTATCTTTTCTATTCCATCACCAGTGTAAAACTTCACGTTCAACTCTGCCCTTATCTTAACTCTTTTTTTAACGATGCTCTCTTTCGCAACTTTGTGTATGATTTCAGCCCATTTTTTTTCTATTCCTTTGTTGATGAGTGGTTCTGGTGACTCAGAAGCGAGTTCAAACGCCTCGAACATATCATCGAATTTTTCTTGTAGCTCATAACCGATCAATTCGTATGCCTTTTCCAAAGTTATGTTTTTTTCCCTTGCTATCTTCCTGAGTATTTTCTCTGCCTTTTGTTCATACTTGAACTCTTGTATCTTTCTTGTTTTGTCTACCTTAGCAACTCTCTTCAAGCTCAGTGCAATGTGACCTTTTCCTTCATCCACGTGCAAGACTTTTGCTATGTAAGTTTTATTCATCTTCACGAATTTTCTTATATCCCTTACCCATTTCCCAGAGACTTCTGAAACGTGGATCATTCCTTCTTTTCCAGGATATTCTTCTAATCGACAGAGAGCAGAATAAGGAGTGAGGTTTGTGACTGTAACTATAACAATCTCACCGACTGATGGGAAGCCTTTCTTCTTTACCAGATTAAACCACCTTAATTATGTCTTGTACAGAAACTTAAATAAATATCAGGGTTATTTCAACCCATAGTAGACCGCCAAATTTTGATATCTCCACACGCATTCTATCTCTCTAAAACCTGCTTCTTTCATCCATAACAGTTGATCTTCTAAGGCGACGGGTTTATCTTCTTTGAAAGCATGACGAAGCCAGATTTTAAGTTCTTCTCCCCTTAGATTATCTCTCAAATATTCTTTGTAGGATTTATCTAATTTTTTTGTTCAAAAATTTTGATTTGGTCTTGGCAAAATCACCGTTCAAAAAAACAACCACGATCGTTCAAATAATTGAATATCTTTCTCATCAATTTTTTTGATCGGTTTCATTGGAATTGTGTATTGTTACTACTGATACTATCACATCGTATTTTTCTGGGAAATCTATCTTATTGAAACCGGCTTCTATCAGTTTAACTCTGTTGCCAAAAATCTTCAACCTTTCTCTAGCTTAAGATATCATCTTTGAAGAAAATCAATGTCTGTCAATCGTGAGTTAGGAAATTCATTCAGGATTTTTAGAGCACCTAAACCTGTTCCTACACCTAAATCCAACACTCTTGTTCTTGATTTTCTGTCGAAAGGAATATTATCAACAATAACGTTGTATTTCATCATTCCTGGCACTACTTTATTGCAACATGCATCATAGTCAACAATAATATGTATTTCGTATCTCACATGCGGAAAAAAATCGCTTTTTAACTTTATGATATCCTAATAAGGTGTGAAGGATTAAAAACTCTGCTGCACCAATCGCTAGAAGTTGACAAGGTTCCATACAAATAATTGATATAAAAAATTATTTATTAATATGTCATCGTTTGAGGATTTTGTGTCATTGAAAGCTACTTCAGGGAATATGTGCAGGGGGAGAGATTTGAACTCTCGAACCCACTAAGGGAGTAGGTTTCCCAATGATCTTGAGCATCGGCATCATTTATCAGTGCTCAATGATTCTACCGCCTTTGACCTGACTTGGCAACCCCTGCATCAATTTTTTTATGATCTTATTCTTTATGTAAGTGATTCAAGACTAAGTTTAAAAAATTTTGTATGTCTTTATTCTGCCAAGTCAGATGAAAGCAAATCTTTAAGTTATAGTTTGTAACTCAGACTTAAGACTTTCTACTTGTTTCTTTAAATCCATAACGGCTCCTTCTAAACTTTCTGTTTCATAGATGGGTGATGGAAATTCTTCTTCATATCCCTTCGGTCGCAGGAATTCTGAGTCGAGCATCACGATCTTTTTATCGATCTTGGTTATAGCAACCTCCAATAATTTTCTATTTTCATCTCTTAAACTTTCGATCTGTTTTTGAAGTTCTAAAGCGTTCTTTATCATGACGACTGTTGTTTTAAGATCAGCTATAGCGTTCAACACAGACCTGTACTTTTCGATTTTAACGAACAAGGGTGCAAAGGCAGGTTTCTTTTCTTCAGTTGTCAGAGCAGGTTTCTCTCTTTTTGGTATAGTCAATTCTGTACTTTCTGGAAGCTCCATAGGTACTTCCTCTTCCATTGGTTTTTCCAATAATTCGTCAGGAATTTTTCTACTTTCGACTATGTTTTTAATCTCTTCGACATTTTCTTCTCTTCTTTTCTTGAAAAATACCATTAAATCCCCATGGTAAATATCTATTTTTTTTATAATAAAGTTATGTTTTGTTGAAAAATGAATGCGGTCGGCGAATTTCTCTTTACATAAAGGAGTTTTCAGATTTAAAAATATGCGACAGCCGGGATTTGAACCCGGGTCACAAGCTTGGCAAGCTTATCCTTTTTCATTTGGATCTTAACCAGGCTGGACCACTGTCGCATCTAACATTTCTTTATAAGTAGTCCATGGAGATAAATACCCATGCATCACAATTAGTTTAAAGAAACTTATTTCTTCTTCTGAACAGAAAAACCTGACTCGGTAATCATCTGAATTTCCATCTGATGCAAAAAGTCCTAAAATGAAAGAGAAGTCATCAACATTATTCTTATTCATGACTTTACCTGATAACAATTTTATTGATTTAACGTAACAGTAATATTTAATTATCGCTAATCATTTTTAATAGTTTTTCGGGAATTATGTTGTGATGAATCGCAAAATTTGGTAAAATTTTATGGAGATGACTCCAAAAAATGAGTTATTTATAGTTTATCCTTTTTTATCTGTGCATCTTAAAAACAATATCTTTTCCCGTGTTATGTATGTTTAAATAAGCCTATAAGATCGCTCATCTGAAGATGCTTCCGAAACCAGATAGCGCTGTTTCTTCTTCTTCCTTTATCTTCTTTATGATTTCTTCTTCTTCCTTTTTGTTGGCAATTTCTGCTGAATTTTTTGTCAATTCTTTTGCTTTATTACAAGCTTCCTCTAATCCAGAAATGTAGCAGAAGTATTCATTGCCCTTTAAACCAATGCTTTTTGCTTCTTTGAAAATTACACTGGCTCTTGAGACAGTATCATCTTTTAATATGATATCTTTCACTTTCTGTAAGTTCTCTTTTTTAGTCTTCAGCACGATTTCCATGTTATCACATCCTACGATTTTTAACAAATCTATGAATTTACTTTTTTATACTTTTCTTTTTGAGCCCCGAGAGGGATTTGAACCCTCGATCTTCCGCTTTCTTGGGTTTACGAGGCGGATGCATTACCACTATGCTATCGGGGCTGATTCACAACCTATGTTTAGTATTTCTTTCAGAGTGAAATCTTTAAATTTGTTGTTAAAACAAGTTTATTACTCGATTTCACCATATATATAACATGCAGGAAGCAATGTTGTGGCTAAAAGAAGGAGACAAGATAAGATGTGAACTATGTGCGAGAAGATGTTTAATACCCGAAGGTAAGGAAGGTTTCTGTAAGGTTAGGATAAACAAGAATAACACGTTGTACACAAAAAATTACGGAAAGATAGTTTCCATGGACATCGACCCAATCGAGAAGAAACCTTTGTTTCATTTTTACCCTGGTTCACAGACACTTTCTATCTCTTCAATTGGCTGTAACTTCAAATGTCAATTCTGTATAAACTGGGAGATAAGCCAGACTGACAAGATAACGGGAAAGACCTATTCGCCGGAGGATATAGTGAAGATCGCGAACGATAAGGGCATCAAGATAATAGCTTATACTTACACAGAACCAACCATCTCTTTTGAGTTTGCTTACAGAGTTTCAAGGATTGCTAAAAGATATAATATAAAGAATGTATTTGTGACGAACGGGTACATAACTTCTGGGGCCATAAAGAAGATAGCTAAATATTTGGATGCTGTGACTGTTGATTTCAAAGCCTCAGGAAATCCAGAATTTTATAAAAAGTACATGGCAGTTCCTGATGTCCGGCCAATATTCGATGCTTTGAAAAGTTTTAACAAGCATAGAGTTTTTATAGAAATATCGAACCTTATCGTTCCTGGAATCGGCGACAAACCCGAAGACAACCATAAGCTAGCTGAGTGGATAATAGAAAATCTCGATTCTAGTGTGCCTTACCATCTATTAGGTTTCACGCCTTGTTATCATATGACAAATGTACCACCAACCTCACTCGAGATTCTAGAAGATTTTGTAACCGATGCTCTTGATGTTGGTTTACGGTACTCCTACGTTGGTAACATCTGGGGAAGTAGGTTTGAGAATACTTATTGTTATAATTGTGGTCAATCAGTGATAGAGAGAACTGGTATTTTTGTCAACGCGATAAATTTGGAAGGAAACAGATGTCCTAATTGTGGGTTTGCGATTAATGTAGTAAGAGATTAATTTATTTTTATAAGTATAAAATTGATATATGAAACGTTTCATTACATTCGTAATTTTCACCCTTTTTTTATACCCTGCAGTCTCAGCACAGATCATGCGTCAGTTAAATGTTAGTGTAGATTTAAAAGAAGATAGTTCCAGTAATCTTAATATTTCGTACAGATTCACTGAGGAAATCAAAAAAATTGACTTTCCATTTCGTGGTAAAATCAGTGATTTGAATTTTGAAAAGGGAAAATGTGAAGTAAAGAAAGATACAGAGAATATTCTACATTGTGAACCCCCTTCTCCATTCATGGTTGGTGATATAACGCTTTTTGTATGGTTTAAAGGAACTGGTTTAGTAGAAAGACAAGGGAACACAACTCATTTTTCCTTTGATATTCCCATCTTATGGAAGACTGACAGAATCTTTGTTACAGTAAAACTACCGGATGGTATGTTTCTCTCAGATAGAGTTTTACTGCCTATATCACCCTCTGGGGCTGAAAAGAAAATTGAAGGAAAGAATATTATAACTTCATGGTCATTCGCGAATAAAAACCCAGGGGACGTAATTCCGATAAGAATATATTATGAGTCCATATTCCCACAACCACAGATAGAATACTTTGATTACAGATGGTTATTTGCCCCAATTTTTATATTGATCATAGGTCTGATCATCATCTACAAAAAATTACCCAAAAAAACAGAACTAGTTTTATCCGTATTGAATGAAGGCGAAAGAATGATTGTTGATATAATCAGGAAAGAAGGAAAGGAAAGAGTGGATCAGAGGAAGATTGTCAGCTCTTCTGGGTTTTCAAAAGCTAAAGTCAGTAGGATTATACACAGCCTACAAAGTAGAGGGGTTGTTGACGTAGAGAGAGTGGGAAGAAAGAACAGAGTGAGTCTAAGAAAAATGATGTTAAAAGAGTAAAATTTCTTGTGAAACGTATAAATTTTCTAAAAATCTTTATTTACTTTATTTTTTTCTAAAAATCTTTATTTTATTCGATGAAACAATTAATAGACTTATTTTATTATATTTTAATTAAAATAACATAATTTTCAATAATCAGTGAAACAATTAAAACCATTTCATGTAAGGTATATATACCTATCAGGGTAATTTCTATTACGATATTAATACCTATGAGCCACGATTAAATATGAAGTGGTAAATATAAGGAGGATAAAAAATGAAAGACAAAATAATTGCCTTGTTGTTAACGGCAATTATGGCAGTAATGACTTCAGTTCCAGTTTTGGGAGCAATCACTCTAGGAGATTATCCAGCACCTTTCTGTAAAGGTGGTGTATGTAATTTCTATGTGGTCTACGGTTCCAACGCCAAGGCAGATGACTTGGTCGGTGGATCTGACGTGACAGCCAGGTTAGCTAGTGAAAACTACGTAGAGACTGCTGTAGCTGCTGGAGAAGAAGTAACCCTAATAGGTGAAGGTGCAAGGATAGACACAGCAAGCAACAGAATTTTACTCGGTGAAAAGATCAACAACGCAAGGACTGGTATAACTTCAACTGACTTGCCAACATTGTTGAAGAAGGGAGAAGTATTAGACGATCAAGGAAACTCATACCCGTACGTGCAAGATATTTATCTGGACGATGCAGCAGAACTTACTTTTAGTACTAGCGGTGGGGATCTAAGAGATCCTGTAATCCACATAGCTTTGCCAAGCAGTGCTGTCACCACGGCAAACTACATCTACAAGACAAGGGTAACATTCTCTAAGACAATAAACGTCTCTTCTACTGCAGTAGTGGATAACGTGATAACGTTATTCGGCAGTGAATGGACGATTGGAACTGGCTCTGACTATAATAAGTTGATATTGTACGGTGGAGCCAACGTAGTAACTCTGAAAGAACTTGAAGAACAAAAGGTTACAGTTGGCGGAGTTGAATACACAGTAAAAGTTGAGGGTGTTAGTGGTACTACGACAGGAGTTATCAGCGTCAATGGAAAAACCCAATCAGTCACAAAAGGATCAACTTACAAGATCAGCGGCTTAGATGTATACATCAGTGATGTATACTACTATCCGAAAGAGGCACAAGTAAGTTCCATGAAATTGAGTCTAGGTTCACAGAAGTTGACTTTGGAGGATGGTAGCGAAGTTCTCTTCGGAACAGAGAACTGGGTTGAGAATACTTTGGTAGATATAACAGGAACACCAGGACAAGGAATAAGCAAGATTGAAGTTTACGTGGCTGCACAGGATTCAGACTATGACGACGTGCAAATAGGAAAGTCATACACCGATCCTGTCTGGAAGACTTTCAGGTTGGAGTTCTCCAGTACAACTCCAGCCTTGGACGACCCAAACAATGATGAGATTGTTGTGGTTTACAGTGGAGACAGGACGATGACAGTCAAGTTCAAGGATTACTTCAAGAATGAAAAAACGATAGAGTTTGCTTACAACAACGTATCTGCCATAACAAGCACTCCAACGATATACTTGATGGACAGCAACCAATATCACATCCACATAAAGGAAGGAGATGCCATCTACAAAGACCATTATGTGGTCGTCAACCAGGGAGATGAAACACATCTGTTGCAATTGGATGACGTGCCTTATGGTACATTGAGGTCGACGGATAAGGTAAGGTTAAAGGATGTGTTCACAGGAACGGTATATGAGAAGACAACGGGTACTAATTTGAATGACACGATAACGATAGGTAGTCAGACATACTATTTGAATATCTACAATGGTACCACAAAGGCAGAAAGCTATGTAAAGCTGACATGGGATGACACTAACGCATATTCAGCTGACTCAGGAGCAACTTATGGTGTGGCAGGAAAGATTACTGCCTTCCCAGGATTGAAGGCAAAGAATGGCGAATATATATACTTAGTAAACAACTACACTACATTCTCGTGCGGCGATGACGTGATAGTACCACAGACAGGAACTACGGCAGGTTTAATCCATATAGACTGTACAGCAACTCCAACAACAGTCCTAAAAGGAAAGTTCAACTACACTGTAACCAACGTGTCAGCTACAGCTTACATACAGATGACACCTGTAAAGGATTACAGAGCAGCTATTGCAATACTCGAAGAGAAACAGGCTGATGGAACCACACAGGATGTTGTTTACATCCCAGTCACTTACACAGGAACAACATCTTTAAAGATAGCTGTGACGACTCCAGTATTCACTACAGCAACTCTTGGTAATTTTGTCACGCTCGGTACCAATACCTACATACAGAAAGCGTACGATGCCTATGGTACGCTCACTACCTACGACTCGTATGAACAAGGGAAAGTGACTGTAACCTATCCAGACAACCAGATATACGCTAACATATTCTTCTTGACAGAAGCAGCAAAAGTTACAACAACAGCAGTTGCAGCAGAAAAGATCAAGAAAGTAGTCCCGATATCTTACTCTGTAGCTAAACTGGATACAGAGATAGCTGATCCAGCTACAGTGAATAAGAACCTTGTTCTCATCGGTGGATCTTGTGCTAACTCACTCGTACAGAAGCTTGTCGACGATGGCAAGCTAGACACTAAGTACGGCTGTCCGGGTGGAGTGCCAGCCGAAGGATGGGAGAAGGGTAAGGGATACATATTCTTGATCGAGAATGCATTCGCAACAGGATACTCAGTGATAGTGATTGCTGGTACAGATGCAATAGACACAAGGAATGCATGCTCTGTCATGCAACAGTTCGATACCCCAGAGATTGCTGCCAAGTTAGCTGGACAAACTAGTGTTGCAGTAACTGCCGTATCTGGTGCAGGAATAACTGCACTTTAGATACTTGCCATAGGATAAGGACATTGCCGTTCTTTTTTTCTTTTCTTTTTCCTAAAATAATTTTCTGTATATCGTGACCATCCTTTCTTTCTGGTTTGTGAATGACTTAACTTCTTCGAATTTATTTGTCCTTAGTTCTTCGAGTAGATAATTTGGGTTGCCAAGTTCGAGATGATCGATGAAAACATAACTTATGTTGTATTCTTCAAACAAGCTGTAAAAGTTTTTTTTGTCAATAGGAGGTCTTATACTCATCCTACCAGCATAATAACTCAAGTAAGGGTAGGATTCGGACATTACATATTCATTTTCACGCGTTATCTGTTTAACAAACAATGATCCTTCCATCAGGACATCCACATCGACTTCTTCCTTCAAAACTTCCTTACAGCCAAGGTATAAACCGAGTATGAGTATGAGTATCATTGTCCCGTACGTAAAAACTCGAAATTTTTTTGCTATCCTTTGCACTACAAAGCCTATCAAACAACTGAATGCAGGGAAGAAAGAAACTAAATATCTCGCTTCTTTATGAGGCATAGAAGAAAAAAACAAGAACGGTATTAGAGCATAAATTAAAATTAGCAAACTGTTAGCTTTTCTGTCTTTGATTGTGAAGAAAATTCCTAGTGGAATAAATATTATCGACAAACCAAAGATTTCCCAAGAATTGATTAGGAAAAAATAGAAAGGTTGGTTTTCTTGCAATGATAAAAAGATATCTGCATTCTCAAAAATTCCGCCTAATAAATTACCGTAGTGAAGAATGTTGATCATAAACCATGGTATTAGAATCAGGCCAAAAATAAGAAAGGAAATATAAAGTTCACCTCTCTTGAAGATTTGAATCTTTTTTCGAAATAAAATGTACACCAAGTAAATTATCAACAGTAAGAACCCAAAGTATTTTGTTAGTATTGACAAAGCAGTTAAGATGGCCGAAAAATAAAGAAATTTTTTATTTTTTTCAACACCCAGATAGAATGTTGTTACAGCTAATGATGTGAAAGTAAGAAAAACCATCTCTGCTAAAATCTTATTGCTGAAAAAGATAAAGAAAGGGAAACTGGATAAAGTCAATATCGATAGAAAACCAACTTGCATGTTGAATAGTTTTTTTCCCATGTAGTATGTTGTCGTGATGCTTAACGCGGTAAAGATCATGATCATTATTCTGACAAGAAATTCTCCGTTCATAGATAATACTAGACTGAGAAGGAAGGGAAAAAGAAATGGCCTAAAGGCATCTCTTCCTGGTGCTATTTCATACTTCCCTTTCAATATACTTTTTCCCAATGAGAAGTATACTACTTCATCCCACCATAAAGACCTCCTTATCCCGAGAAAATACAGCATCGGTAGAATATTCAGAAGGATTACGAGAACAAGGGCCAATTTTTCTTTAAACAAAGCAAACACTCAAGATATTTAATCATGAAATTATTTTTTCCATTCGATCTAAACTTTGATACCCAGAGTACAATTTATCATTTATTATGAACGATGGAACTTCTGTAACGTTGTAGACGTCCTTGATGATTTTGACTATTGGTTCATCCAGGTTAAAATCTACGATGAAGGCAGAGAAGTTTGGGTTTTGTTTTTTAAGATTATCTAGAACGTAGCTTTGATTTATACAGCTATTACAATCTTTAGAATAAAAATAGAGAGCTGGTATGATTTGTTCACCACATCTCTTCTTTACATCCGATGAAAGTAACCAAGCCCTTATCGAAAGTAAAGTGTAATCTCTCTTCAGTTTAACGTATTCTGGTTGAATCTCACTGTATTTTTCGTATACTTCTAATTTGGTTGGTAGCCTAGACCAGAAGTATGCTAGACTGTTTTGCATCTCGTTGATCGTGGAAACCAAGATTTTACAGCTAAGCTCTCCTTGGTGTGTTGTCAAGTACAATTGCTCCAGTTGAATATTCTCAAGGTTACGTTTATAATCGTAGAACTCTTCTTGAATTTTTTTTAATTCTTCCTCTGTCCTTGATAAGACTTTTACTTGAATAAAATGACCTGTTAAAATACCCATGAAGTAAAGAATAATGGTTGTTATACTCGCGATGATAAGCAATCTTTTTCTTTTCATTGGCTCATCTCTTTATGTTCTAAATATTCATATTATAGAATGCATTAATACTTTAAGGTTGTTCATGAAAAAGCTAAAGAAAAATAAAATAATTGAATTCTTTAAACCAAATAAATGGAATTTGCTACTTACGTTAATCTTTTTAGCTACGAAAGATTTCTTCTTCTTGACTTTTTATATGAATTATCCGATGAACTACATTTATTGGTATTACTTGCCAAAAACACGCCTTTACTTGTTTTTATTTTTTCTCATGAATTATGCTTATTTTTATATAATAGCAGTTGTGATAATTCGTCTAATCCTATAGAATAACGCTTAAATATTCATCTTAAAATTTTTAATGAATTAGATAATACTACTAAAGGTATGTTAAACCCAACATAAATTAAAATTTCAAAATAATATTGTGAGCAATATATTAATTTAAATAACTTAAACAATCTAAAATTAAGTTATGAACATAAACTCAATGAGCATACTTATTTACGAGATAGCTCTATTACCAGTTGTTTTCTTTTCAGTAGTATGTTATATGGTGGCAATATACGACCTATTTTCAAAGAAAAAGTATAAAAAATACCCAAATTCACCCCATTTACCTTCTGTTACAATTCAGATTCCGGTGTATAATGATCCTGTCGCAATAAGATGTATGAAATCATGCTTGAAACTCGATTACCCAAGAGACAAATTTGAAATAATAGTCGCAGATGATAGTACAGATGGTACAAAAAAAGTCATCGATGACTTCGTGAAGAAACACCCTGAAAAAATAAGAATTTTTAGAAGGAATACAAGAAAGGGATTCAAATCCGGAGCTTTAAACAACATATTGAAGTATTCAAATGGGGATATAATCGTCATTTTTGATTCTGATTTCATTCCACCAAAAAATTTTCTGAAAAAAATAGTGAGACCATTCTTCCAAGATGAAAAAATAGCCATAGTTCAGTCTAGGATGGGATACATAAATCATAGTCAGAATTTTATAACGAAATTGGCCTCAACGTTTTTGATGATATATCATAACTTTTACTGTCCATTGAGCAGTAAGTTGGGTATATCATTTTTCTGTGGAACACATGGAGCGATAAGAAAAGATGTGCTTATAGAAGCTGGTGGATGGGATGAAAAAAACTTAACTGAGGATGCTGAGTTGTCGATAAGAATATTCAAGAAAGGCTATAAGAGTGTATATCTACCCAATTTAAAAGTTAGGGGCGAACTACCGTTCACGTTTGAAGCATTCATAAGACAGCAAATGAGATGGACTTATGGAATGGCTAGAACATTCATAGATAATGCTAGGTCTATATGGTTCGGTGGTCATTTTTCTCTTCCTCAGAAGGCTTTAATGACTTATTTGACGTTTGGAGGCATAATTTTTCCTTTTGTTGCTGTGATGACTGTTGCTGGTTTATTGGGTATGGTAACAGGTGTTCCTCACCCACTCACTGTACAGGACTTATTGGATACGATTAAAAATTTTGCCATTACTAGTGGTTTTTTCGTTATTGCTTTTATCGCTCTTAAAAAAGAAAATAAAACAAACATATACAAATCATCATTCTTTTCAAGTTTAACTTTTGGGATCATACTCTCGATATTTAATACTGTTGCTTTTCTACGTGCTATTTATAATCAGCCTATGATTTGGTACAGAACGCCAAAATTTGGTAGTATCAAGATAATAGAATTATTCAAGAAATACTTCAGACTTTAATCATTATTTTTCCTTTTCCCATTTTACATACTTCTTTGAACTCTTCATTCTATAGAAAATTGCAAGAATTCTTACCAATATAAGGATTAGTGTGTAAGGGAAGAAGAAGATAAAAGCAATTAAGTGATAAATGGTTATTCTATCTGAGAATTTTATCAGAGAATAAAAAATAAAACTAGTAACTGAAATGAAGACAAAAATTATCAGAGCAGCAATAATATCCAAAGGATAAACGCCAATCATTAACTTGTGAGTATAATCTGCCATTCCAAAAACTGTAAACCAGTAGAAAAAATATTTTACGACATCTAATGAGAGGTAGATTCCTTTGAAAAAAAAATATTTGAAATATCCATAGAATATCTGATAGGAGACTACAGGCAAATAAATAAAAGAATGTATGTACCAATATATTTTTGTTGGTGTCGAGTAGAAACCAATGCCTAGATGTTTTCTGTTGAATATCATGTCAAAATGTTTTTTTATGACTTGGAATGTTCCTATTTCCCATCTCATTCTTTGCTTAAACCACCCAGACAAAGTTTGTGGGGATTTGTTGTAAGCTATAGCAGATGGCGCCATTTTAATTTTATAGCCAGCCTTTTTTATTCTCATACAGATGTCATAATCTTCTGCTGCAGTATCTCCTCTAAAACTTCCTATCTCTTCGATGACATCTTTTCTGAATGCACAGATAGGTGACATGACAGACAGACCTCCAATTTTACTACAAATATAATTCCAGGACGTAGAAATTGAGTATTCTAAACTCTGAAACCATGTAATTATGTTTCTTGTCAAATTTATTCTAGTATTTGATGCAACAGCAGCGACTTTATCTTCTTGAAAAGGTTGTAATAGGTTTTTAAGAGTATCCTCTTTGATCGTCGTATCGGCATCAACAACTACTATATAATCATTCTTAGCCTCTTTCATTGCCAAGTTTACTGCTTTTGCTTTTCCCTGATGTTTACCTTTTATCAGTTTAACAGGGTACTTTTTCGAGAATTTTTTCACTATATCGTATGTTTTATCAATTGAACCGTCATCCACTACTATTATCTCTTTTTTATCGTAATCCGAAGCAACTAAACTTTCCAGAACATCCTTTATGTTCTCTTCTTCATTGTGGGCAGGAATTATTATCGAGATTGGTGGATAGAAATCTGTTTTAATTTTTTGCCTTTTTGGCCAGAACAACAGAAACAGCCAAGAAGCGTATATAATTGAGAGTATTACTAATATTGTCAAGAATAAATTGTTTATTATGATTTCTAACATAATTCTCAATATTGTTTATAATGATTTAAAGTAGTTTTAACTTTCCCGTGATCTTGTCTAACTTTTCTTCTTCTTCTGGACCTATGCCTAAAGCTGTTATCGTTCTAGGCCTTAACTCTGTCAAGCCAGCATCTTTGACCAGAAAACATGGTATTTTCTCTTTTTTTACCCTGTTAAAATATTCCAACAAATCTTTCTTTGAATTTACCTTAAGAACAACTTTTTTCTGTCCTTCAGATTCCCATTTTTTGACTATTTTTTTATCAGCCTTCTTGTAAGCACCCAAAGAAGCATGTGAGCATTGAACACATTTTTTCCCTATACCCATCTCAATGTCTGATCGGAGTATTATGACTTGTTTGTACATCCTTTACCCTATGTACGTGAGTTCCTCTTTCTGTCTCGGGACTACCCTCGGGAACATCAGAGGAGGCGGCAACTGCATATTCTCAGATAGGCTCATGCCTATACTCAAACACTTTCTGAATAAGAAATTCTTCACTTCTATGTCTATCTCTTTTGAGAGTATCTTTTTTTCTTTCCAAATCTTTAACGCATTTTTTATATCTTTCCCGACGTATAGAACACTACCAAAGATTCTTATCTCAGCGATCTCGGGCTCATATTTTGTGGTGAATTCGAATTCTATGTTTAATGGTTTCTTGTTTAAAAAATCCATCTTCGATTCATTGACGGAGATTATTCTAGGAGTGGAATTTATATCGATCCTACCTCTAGGTAAATCTTTCCTGTCTGCGGAGATTGTTTTGATGCTGAAACCAACTATCATCTTACCAATCATTTATTAGCTTTAAACGTTAAAATATAACTATTGTATTTTTAATGTTTTTTGTTTTTAAAAAAAACGAAAAGGAGGAATGAACATGAAAGTTATGGTTCCTTTGGCACAAGGGTTCGAGGAAGTGGAAGCTTTTACCGTTGTCGATGTCTTGAGGAGGGCTGGTATCCAAGTTGATACTGTTGGCATAGTTGGTTCAGTGATCGAGGGGGCTCATGGTATTAAAGTTATAGTCGACAAGAGGTTAAGTCAGATTTTTCCCGAAGAATACGAGGTTGTAATCCTTCCAGGAGGAGATCCTGGCTACATAAACTTGGGAAAGAGTGCCAAACTCATAGAAATACTCAAGAGTTTTAACGCGCAGAATAAACTCATAGGAGCGATCTGTGCAGCTCCTTTGATATTATCGAAGCATGGATTGTTGGACAATAAGAGAGCAACTATTTATCCAGGGATGGAGAAATATTTGTCATATCCAAGGGATAAGCCTGTTGTCATCGACGGAAGCATAATAACATCGCAAGCTGCTGGAACTGCGATGGAGTTTGCCCTGAAAATCGTCGAGAAACTTTTAGGTCCAGATAAGGCTCAGAAGTTGAGGAAAGAGTTGGTAGCATGATGGAAAGAGAAAAGATAATGAGAAAGATCCTAGAAAGAATGGGAGAAGTTTTAGTCGCTAGAAAGAGTGAGCTAATCGAGTTGATAAAGGGTGACGTGAACCCAGAAGACCCAAGGGATGTTGTGGATAACATAACAAGAATGTTGACTCAGAACGGCTTAATAACACCACTTTACGCGTGTGAAACAACTTTTGCGATCACGCAGAAAGGGATGAAAGAAGTAAGTAGATAGCATACGATTTATAAAGAGTTAAACAATATATTGGAACGATAGCCCCGTGACAGCCCCGTGGAGAAGATAAACCTTCACGGAATGTAGTGGTCAAGCATAGAAAGTTTCTACAAGGCTCTGGTCACTACGGGGGATACCTTCAGACGTCAGTTCGAATCTGGCCGGGGCTATTTAAAAAAATAAAATGACTTTATTAAGGGGGGTAAATTGATTGAAGGATTTCTCAACTCATTCATCCGATCCTACGGATCTCTAGGTTTGTTGGTAGTGATGATCATTCAGACGATCATAGCACCAATATCCTCAGAGGTATTGTTGATGTTTTCTGGAGCGTTAGGAATGAGAGTTCTGGATATAGTTATTTTTGGAAGTCTTGGTATGATCATAGGTTCTGTAATCGCATTTTACATAGCAAGGGTTGGTGGCAAGCCTATCATCACCAAACTCGTAAGGAAGAAATGGATTGATGCTTTGGATGGGTGGATTGAAAGGAATGGGATGTGGGCGATACTCTTGACGAGGTTGATACCAGTCATGCCGTTTGATTTAATAAGCTATACATCCGGCATTACAGGATTAAAATTTAAAAACTATTTTTTAGCTACTGTCATCGGAGCATTTCCCCGTACTTTCCTGTTGGCAATAGTTGGGGGCACAGCTAAGGCTATGTTATCTTCGGTAGGCATCGGTATTGAATTGATCTTTTACGTGGGAATATTTGGCTTGTTGGTTTTAGCTTACTTGGATAAAAAAAGACATCTCGATTTTATCGAAGATAGAGTAATCGGAAGAATTGTGAAGAAGAAGTCAAAACATTAAATCTCTGCACATCTCCGACAAATTTCATTTTTTCCTTTGATTATATCTTCTCCCTTCACTAATTGCTTGCAGGATGGACAGACTATATAGTTTATCGTTTTCTTTGCTGGATACCATGTACCGTCCAATAATTTCACCTTTTAAGATAAAACTGGGAAAGGAGGACGCGATGGAACGGAACACCTCTCTGGGTTTGTCCCTTTCCCAGTTTCTTTGATTTATGAATTCTCCCTTATAAATATGTTTTTCAGAAAATAAAGAAAAGTTTATCAATTTTATAGTATAATTTATGATAAATCCGAAAATTTTTCGGAAAATTATGTGGAGGTTAAAATATGGATGAAAAGGATATATTACTCTTGGAAGAACTTCAAAAGGATTGTAGACAGAGTCTGAAGAAATTAGCTAGAAAATTGAGTATGTCGATAACTACAGTTTATGATAGGATGAAAAAACTGGAGAAAGAAGGTGTGATAAAAGGGTATAAAGCTATTCTCGATCCTGATAAGACAGGTAATGAGGCGATAGCTTTCATCCTAGTCAGGATGGAATATTTTCACGGCCCGGATTACGAACCTCTATCCCAAAGAGAAATAGCCAAGAAGATATCGCAGATCCCAGGCGTTATGGAAGTTCATATAATCGCAGGAGAGTGGGATATTCTCATAAAAGCTAGAGGAAAAACCATAAAGGACATAGGGAACTTTGTCATTGATAGACTAAGGATGATAAGGGGAGTTGGAAGGACTTTGACTTGTGATGCTTGGGTAACGGCAAAAGAGTCTCCAGATGTGTATCTGAGGAAACCAGTGTAATGCGTTTTATTGATTGAAAAAAAATCAGAATCAGAGGAAAAAACATTTATACTTTACTTCATAATAAAACTTTACTCTACTGGAAAGAATGTGGTTATCTATGAATGAAAAAAGTACTGTTGCTTATCCATATAAGATAGATACTTCTCTCCCTGAACACAGACATTTGCAACTAGGAGAACCCGAACAAGAAGCGATAAGAATCATCGCAGATACCGCTATAAATGCCATGCGTAATTATTTGAGAAGTGAAGGATTCAGAGAAGTTTGGTCCCCCACGATCACTTTAATGGCTGGGGAAGACACTGCAACTTTATTTACTTTTCACTACTATGAAGATCTTGCGCATTTGTCTCAAACTGCACAACCATATCTTGAGGCACTCGTTTCTGTTTCCTCATTTAAAAAAGTTTTTAGCCTTACTCCAACTTATAGGAGGGAGAGATTACAAGACAAAAGACATTTAGCAGAGTTTTACTCTCTTGAAGTTGAGAAAGGACATTCTGATTTAGAAGACATAATGAGTTTGAATGAGCGCATGTTCTCTGTAGGGGTTCAGAGAGTTATCGAAGAAAATCGTAAGGAATTAGATATTTTGGGAAGAGATGTAGAAAAACTTAATTTCAAAATCCCCCTTAAAAGAATAAGTTATGATGAGGTAGTAGAATTTTCTAAAAATAGGAGTAAGGAAGGAAAAAAAATTAAAATCGAATGGGGTGAAAGCTTGGCATACGAGTTAGTAGAAACATTATGTAAA
Organism: Candidatus Aenigmatarchaeota archaeon; assembly: GCA_030018415.1. GTDB lineage: Archaea > Aenigmatarchaeota > Aenigmatarchaeia > CG10238-14 > CG10238-14 > JASEGC01. The sequence goes on along the minus strand of JASEGC010000001.1, from coordinate 84,781 downwards.
GAATACGAAGCTCCTTTTTTTGTTACTCACTTGCCTGAAAAAATAAGACCATTCTACACGCAACCTGATCCAAAGAGAAAAGATATAACGTTATCTTATGATATGTTTGCACCATACGCTGGAGAAGTAGCTACAGGTACTGAAAAGATTACAGACATGAAGTTATTATCAGAGAGAATAGAAAAACATCATTTACCTTTTAACTTTTACAGATGGTATGTGGACCTAAGGAATTATGATATTCCACATGCAGGTTTTGGAATGGGTATTGAAAGAGCTCTGCAGTATGTCACCGGTTTGGAAGATATTACAAAAGTAAGTCTATTTCCAAGGGTTCCTTTTACACGACCTTATCCCTAATCATTAATGGCAAACGATTTCTAAACGAATCCCATAAACTTGGTCGTGGTAGTTGTTCCTTTAATACAATACGTTCGAATTCTCTTACTCTTTTTATTTTATACTTCTTCATCGTCCCTAAGACGTATGCGTGATTTAAAGCCGATAGCATAATCTTCTCTTCATATTCAAACAATGGGGAAACTGCTATATCAGGATTAGTTGAGTATTTATGTACTCTTTCCCACTCAGCCCTTTGTTCAGCATCTTTAAACAGTGACCCTGGTACGTAAAATGCACTGAACACATCCAAAGGCTTCACTCTGAAAATCTCTGCTACTTTTGATATGAGTCTTACTTTAAATTCATCGCCTATTCCTGTTGCTACCCTGATTTGAGCTTCTTCTGCGTTTAAGGTACCGGAATGATTTGCCCTGTATTTATCATAAGACGGTCGAGAGACTTCGTATTCCTTCGATGTTATTATACCTTCGTCGGTCACTATAACGACAGGAACATTACGAGATTGCGCTTCTTTCATTAATTTTTTCCATTTATGAGTTATATACACATTTCCAAAACCTAATCCCCTTATCACTATTCCTTTCCACACTTCATCCTTCACAGCAGGTATGTAGCCTTCTGGGTCGCTCGCTGTATCCGCAATAAGAATTTGTCCTAAATTTGTTGTCGGATCAAAATGTGGTTTTAATTTATCTTTTTTCCAATATGCAGTAAACTTATCTAATATACTTTTATCAATTCTTAACCTTCTCAGGATATCTTCAGCCTTGCTCAATGCTTCGTCTTTTTTTTCGGGGTAATTCCATGCCATACCCTTCAACCTGGCATATTCATTTAAAATCTCGTTAATTTCAGCCACTTTTCCTGTGTAAGGCGGGTTATCTCCTCTAAAGTCAAGATGTCTAACTATCCCATCTCCTCCATAAGTGACTGAAAAGTAACCATCCGCCTTAAGATAAGTAGTTTCATCGTATTCTAGTCTCTGAGGTTGACAAATGAAAACTTTATTTCCACTAACATTTGCAATTGCATCCGATGGTTCATGAAGTTCGAAGTCCAATTTTCTTAAAAAACCCTTTAATTCACCGAGGCGAAGCATTTCAATAGCAGGGTCGTGAAGTCTGTATTTATGTTTGCCCCAAATATCAGGATAGAGTACTTTTCCTCCCATGACAATAAAAGTTCCAGAGAATTCATCACCTTCCTTGGCAAAAACTACAGCATCGCCTCTGTTTGCTTCACCGTCAAAATTAGGAAATTCCGGTGGGTACAACGCGCCTGTAAATACCACTCTTCTATTATTACCACAAAGATTGTAATTCACAACACCTGCAGTTTTAGCTAATGTATCTGTTCCATGTGTTATTACTGGATTATAACCTTCTGCTACTTGTTTTGCTATAGTAGGTCCTATTTTATAATTTCTGATATAATCGCCATATTCTGCTATAAATCTTCCACTATCCTCATCCATAATTTTATGCACTGGGACTTCATAACCTCTAATCCCCAAAACATCATAATCTAATTTAACAGGTTTCCAACCCTTTCCAGGAAAATATTTAGATTGAATAGTTCCTCCAGTCGTGTTTAGAATTACATTTTCTAGCATAATCCCCAGTCCGAATGTTGAAAATAAAAATATTTATATCTTAAAACCTCGATATTCAAGCTTTTGAATCATTTTAAACGAATTTCCAAAAAATTTATAATAAGATTCACAATTAGGATAGTGTGAACCCAAAAGAAATTTTTAAGACAATTAAAATAAACAAAAGAAACAATTTAACTGAATTAGAATCGAGAGAAGTCCTAGCTTACTATGGAATTCCTTTGGTAAGAGGAGAGGTAGTTAAAAGCATAGAAGAAGCAAAAAAATTCGTGGAAAGAATTGGTTTTCCAGTTGTTTTAAAAGTCGTTTCTCCTCAGATTATTCACAAAACAGATGTTAACGGTGTGATACTCAACATAAAGAACGAGAAAGAGCTGTTTCAAGCATATCATCAAATCATCAAGAACATAGAAAAAAATGCACCTAAAGCTAACATAGAGGGTTTCTTCATACAAGAGATGTTGTCGAGCGATCGTGAAGTCATCGTCGGTGGCAAGTATGACCCTACTTTCGGTCAAACTATTGCCTTTGGTCTAGGAGGGGTGTTTGTTGAAATTTTTGAGGATGTAAGTTTTCGTGTAGTTCCGATAACACAAGAAGATGCGATAGATATGATAAAGGAGATAAAGGCTTTCAAGATTTTAAAAGGCTACAGAGGGCAAAAACCTGTTGATTTCAAGGCATTGGTAGATATCTTGTTGAAGACTTCTAAGATGTTGGAAGAAAACCCAGAGATAAGAGAATTAGATATCAACCCGATATTTGCCTTACCTGATAGAGCAGTAGCAGTAGATGCAAGGATAATAATCGAGTGAACCCATGCCTTCCTGGAAAGTTGGTTTTCAATCCTCTTATCGTTCATGATAACAACTATAATACGGATAACGTTTAGTTCTTCTTTATTAAACTTCAGTGTCTACTTTTTCTTCATCTTGTCAGGATATTTATCACACCTCTTCCTCGACAAGATATCTTAGAAAATTGGGGATAGCTCATGAGCTACTCTCTGCAATCATTAAATCATGCTGGAACGATGCATTCATCACTATCCCAATTGTTATTAAATTACGATATTTAAATTGATTTTTATTCAAGGATTAACGTCTCCTTTGTCTCCTTCTTCTATCAACCTGTTTAACTTGATAAGAAACCTCAAATTTTTGGGGCCTGCTTCTTTTTCTTATGATATGAACGATATAACCAGCAATCATGTTTCTAATCTTTTTAGATTCCAGGATAACTAACTTTTCCATTTCTTCCTTATTCTTCTCATAATCAGTCGTGAATTTATCTGGATATTTCTCTATCAAATTCCTTGCCATGTTCTTGATAGTCAAGTTTTTTATCTGTCCCATTGATACACCTACAAACTTAAAGGTTTCAAGAATTTAAATTTTCGTTATTTCGTTGTTGTGGAAAGATTAATTTTTTTAAGGACAATATAGACTTATGAAAAATTTCTCCCCGGTTTGGAATTATTACTCAAGAAAAGATGTGCAGGAAGCTTTACTGGAGGTAGCTAAATACAGAGAAGTAGTCGGAGTTTTTTCTAACGAAAATTTTGGTAAGAGGCCGAATATGTTAATTTATCCTAATGATATTCTTGAGATGGTTAAGGAGGGGGTCGTTTCTTTTCATGGATCAGTCGAAAGATGGTCCAACCCGATGGCATTACAATCAGGTATGATAAAACCAGAATTAGATAGATTGAGGATAGGTTGGGATCTGATAATTGATATCGATGTTCCTGATTTCGAGATTGCCAAGCTAGCAACTAAATTGGTGGTTGAAGCGTTGAGAGATCATGGCATCAAAAACTATTCTATAAAACTGACTGGAGGAAATTCATTCCATGTAGGCATTCCATTCGAGGCATTCCCAGAAAAAATAAATTTTCAGAAGACTGAGCTGCTCTACCCAGACCTACCACAGAAAATAATAGAGTACTTAAAGGATTACATCAGAGATCAGTTGAAAGAAGATATTTTAGCCCTGGATAACCCATTATCCATCGCAGAAAGATTAAAGAAATCGATAACTGAGATAACTGACAAGGATGGTCTAGATCCACTTAAAATAGTTCAGATAGATTCGATGCTGGTTGCTTCTAGGCATATGTTCCGCCTGCCTTACAGCTTACATGAAAAAAGTTTGTTGGTCAGTTTACCCGTCGAGTTTTCAAAGTTGGATAAGATAAAAAAAGAAGATGCTGATCCACTAAGAGTGAAAGTGGTGGATAAGTTTTTAGATCGCAGAATAGACTTAAAAGATGCTAACTCATTGGTTGTTGAAGCTTTAGACTGGTCAGAAAGGCATGGTATAACAGAAGAGAAAGTCCCTTACACCGGCCCGAAAAGGATTATTAGAGAAATAAGTGAAAAATTCTTCCCACCTTGTATTTTGAAATGCTTGAACGGACTTTCAGACGGAAGAAAGAGATCAGTCTTTATACTACCAAATTTCCTGAGAAACATGGGATGGAAATGGGAGAAGATCGAGAAAGAGATGATAGAATGGAACAAGAAGAATACACCGCCTTTGCTTGAAAGATACATAAGAACTCAGCTTAGATGGCATGTAAGACAGAGAAGGAACTTATTGCCTCCTAACTGTGACAATCAGAACTTTTATCTTGATTTTAATGTTTGTTTGCCGGATGAAGTATGCAAGGGGGGAACAGAAAAAATTACGATAAAAAATCCTGTGAATTATCCTTTCAGGAAGATGAAGAGAAAACAATAAATCTTTCATTGTTTTAACTTAAAGTATTAAATGGCATATCAACTAAGTTTGGGAAAAAATAATTTCTTAGAACAATTGTATTCCCAGTTAGAGACATTTTTGCCAAAAGATTTTAATAAAATACCAGCAATCCAGCAACTAGAAAAAATGGGTTTTAAATTAACATCAGTTGTATCATATGCTTCAAACACGGAAGTCAAAAGATATAAACCATACCAACTTAGGAAGTTCATTCATTCAGAAGTATTACCCCGTTTATTAAATGAAGGGATTGTTGATGGTTCTAAAGTATACCATGGTGATACAGAATTTTGTTTTAAAGATAAGTCTAGTAAAAAATGCGCTATTTCCATTACAGATATAAAAATATTTGAAAAAAATGGATCGATTAGTATAGGCATTTTTAAATCAGGTAAGTTGCTAGATTTTGAAGGTAAAACTTTAGAACAAGTTTATAAATATCTCGAAAAACCAATAAGTCAAAGTATCCTTTTAGAGATGAAGAGAAAAGATACATGAGTTCAAATCCCACCTCCGCATACTTAAATTAAAGCAGACTTTTAATCGATTTTCATAATGTATTTTAATTTTTAATCCTTATTTTCTATTGTATGCCAGAAGAACCTATAACTTTTGAGTTTATAAGAAAAGTGCAGAGGGATGAGCAGAGAGAGCCCAAGCTTTCAAAAATACCAGAAGATTTCTACAAGAAAGCCAAGGATTATCTAGAACAGAAAAGAAAGTTATCAGAAAAACAAAGAGACAGAGCTGCTTCACTAGAAGTTAAGAATGTAGAAATGCTCTTGGAAGATGTTTACAACAGGAGAGAGACAAAGATCATCAACCATGCTATAATAGCAGCCAGAACTGGCATACCACCTCAAAACCTTATAGAAGAAGAAAAAGAATTTTTTGAATCGGCAGTCAACATGTTAAGAACCCAAAGAGAGATGGTTTTAAATAAGTTGTTGAAAAAAACTAAAGAAGAAGATTTCGAGTCAGTTGAATTCATTGAAGACGTGGAGGATTTCATAGGTGCTGACATGAAGAGTTATGGCCCGTTCAAGAAAGGAGACGTGGCTGATATCCCGAAAGATAATGCTAAATTATTGAAAAAAGTGGGAAAGGTAAAGAGTTATAAAAAATAGCATTTTACCCGTTTTTCTATTGTTCATCCCAACTTTACTCCTCCAAAAAGTTGATTATATTCATTGTGTAGATAATAAATGTAGTGATAATGAAAATAGAATTGTGGGATTTATTCAACTGGAGAGTTTATGTGAAAATTAAAAACCCAGTTATAAAAACTTTTTGAATATTCTGTAAAATTTGCAGGTAGTGAAAGAAAATTAGCCAATTTACTCGGAATAAGAAGGACCTTTAGGTGTTTGTGAATTAGCCAAAAAATTAAACAGAAAACCAGGACATAGAGTAAGAGAACATTTATGTAAACTAAAAAAAGAAGGTAAGGTGGAAATTCAACCAAGTAAGCAGAATTTAAAAATCTATTCCCTTAATATAAGAAAGAAACATTGAAAGGTATTAATATGAAGTTCCCAAAGGAAGTTAGAATTTACTGCAAGTACTGCAAGCGGCATACCGAACATCCCGTTGAACAGGTTAAGAAAAAACCTAGAGGTAAGATGAGACAAGGTGAGAGAAGATTCAGAAAAAAATTGAAGGGGTATGGTAGCTTCCCAAGACCGAAGCCCGAGTATGAGAAAGCGACCAAAAAACTCGACTTAAGATACAAATGTAAAGAATGTGGGAAAAAACACACGAAAGGACAAGGTTTTAGAATAAAAAAATTTGAATTAGTCAAAACATGATTTATGGAGTTGATCTCATGAGAGAACTAATAAAACAACCTAAAAGTAAGTTTCTTAAAGTTCAATGTTTCACATGTAAGAACGAGCAGATAATATTCAATAAGGCTTCAGCTGACGTAAAATGCCTTGTTTGTGGTAATATTCTAGCGAGGGCAACCGGCGGAATGAGCATAATTAAATCGAAGATACTGAAGGTCCTTTCATAAAATCTGAATAAGATAAATTTTTGTTATTGATAAACTAAAATTGATATCATGTCAAAGATGGAAGAAATCCAAAGAATATGTCTTAACAGGGGTATCATCTATCCAACTGCAGAAATCTACTCGATTATGTCTGGGTTTTTCGATTATGGTCCTGTTGGCACTTTACTGAAGAGAAAACTCATAGATTATTGGAGGGAATTCTTCGTTAAGTCAGAGGATAACATATTCGAGATGGATGGTTGTACCGTTTTACCCGAGAAGGTGTTCATCGCATCCGGACATCTCAAAAGTTTCGTTGATCCTATCACTCAATGTAAAAAATGTAAGAGTATCCACAGAGCAGATGACCTTATACAAGAAAAGACTGGTATGTTTGTCGAAGGAAAACCTGTTAATGAGTTATCAAAAATAATCAAGGAGAAGAATGTAAAATGTCCTAACTGTGGTGGTGAATTGAGCGACGTTAGGTTGTTCAACTTAATGCTCAAGACAGAGATAAGTCCTGTCGGTGGCAAACCCGCTTATCTAAGGCCAGAGACTGCTCAGAACATTTTCACTTCTTTCCAAAGACTTCTCCGTGTTGCTAGGTCTAGGTTGCCTTTTGGCGTAGCTCAAGTGGGAAGGTCATTCAGGAACGAGATATCGCCAAGACATTTCGTCGTGAGAGTAAGAGAATTCAATCAAATGGAAATAGAGATGTTCATCGATCCTAAACATCCAAAATGTCTCAAGTTTGATGAAGTGAAGGACAAGAAAATAACGGTATTCACGAGAGAGGCACAGAAGAAAAAGAAAGAACCGATAACCATTACAGCCGAAGAAGCAATAAAAAAGAAAATTGTTCCTAATGAATGGATGGTTTATTTTTTGGTGAAGGAATTTGAATTTTACAAATCTTTGGGCATTCCTTCTGATGCGTTAAGATTCAGGCATATGTTGCCAGAAGAAACGCCACATTACAGTTGCGGCAACTTCGATCTAGAGATAAAATTTGACTTCGGTTGGAAAGAAACTGTTGGTAATGCATATAGAACTGATTATGATCTGAAAAAACACATGAAGTTTTCTAAAAAAGATTTGACAGTTTTAACAGATGATGGAAGAAAAATTATTAGTCATGTAATGGAACCCTCCTTCGGTATTGAAAGAACGATTGCAGGTATATTATTACATTGTTTTCGAGAAGGAAAAGATCGAGGTTGGTCATGGTTTGCATTTCCGTCTAAAATCGCACCTTATCATTTTGCAATTTTTTCACTAGTTAACAAAGATGGGTTGCTAGAAAAAGCTAAAGAAATTTATGAGATTCTTAAGAAAGAGTTTGATGTTTATTTTGATTTTTCTGGATCGATTGGACGAAGATACGCCAGAGCAGATGAGATAGGGACTTTCGGGGCTCTTACGATTGATTATCAAACATTAGAAGATTCTACGATTACACTGAGAGAAAGAGATACGATGAAACAAATTAGAGTTAAAATTTCAGAATTAAGCGATGTTTTAAAGAGATTTTTAAAGGGAGAAAAATTAGATGCACTGGGAAAAGTTATATGAATCAAATATCATAAATGGAGAAGAATTTGGGAAAGTTGGAAGTCTGATTAAGTAATTTTAGATAGATTTATTAACCCGCTTTTGAAATACTAATTACTAGAGGTACAAAAATTGAAAAAAGAAATTGAAGGCATTGTATCTTTGATAAAGAAGCACAAAATCATATTCTTAACTGTTTTTGTCATACTAGTCATTGTTGGTGTAATTTCCTATACTTTCATAGGAGGATTGTATTCTGCTCGTATGGGTATCTCAGAATATGCTCCTGCTCCTGCTTATGCTCCTTTGACAGGTATAAGTAAAACTGCTTATGAGCAACAAATAGAGCAAAAAACTGGAGAAATACTATCAAAACCTACTGAGTATCAAGTCAAGAAAGGTTCAGCTAACATAAAATCAACCGATGCCAATTCAGATTACGAGAAAATACGTCAAAAAGCAGAATCATTTAACGGTTGGGTTGAAACTGTAAGTAGGAATGAAGACTACAGACAGATATCTATAACGACAAACTTGAAAATTCCGTTTGAAAACTTTGATTCATTCGCTGATTGGCTGATGAAAAACTTCGATGTCAAGAACGCTAACTTAGAACTTTACAGGGTGACTGTAGAACAACAACTAGATGAGATACAGATATTGCAAATGGCATTGAGTGTATACGATAAATTTTTACAAAGAACAGAGGCAATGAATGTTACTGAATCCAGCATTGAACTTGCCATGAAAATCACACAAAGAAAATTAGATGTGGTGAGGATGTTGAGACAACACGGTTACTCCGTTGAGCAAGTCGAAAAACAAGCAAAACACGCCAGTTTAAGTATAACCCTCACTCAAGAAAAGAAGATAGAGCTCATGCCTGAAGATCTAGGTAGGGAATTAAGGTCAAAGCTGAGGAATAGCGTAAGAGATGTCACCAACGCTGGGACGGACTTGATAACTATACCGATAGTCATATTCGTAAAGATAATCGTATGGATAATATATGCGATTATAGTTCTGGTGCCAATATTCGTTGCGTTTAAGATTATTGTAAAAATCTTCAAGTTCATATGGAATAAAGTTTAACTAACTACAATAATCATTCAACCTTTATCCTACAAGTAGTCGACAACTTTGAATCAGCTCTCTTCAATGCTTTTCTTGCGACTGCTATATCCTTCTTATCAACTTTCAACACGAATATTTCCTGACCCTTCCTTATCTGTACAGCCCTTCCACTCGGCTTCCCAAAAGAATGCCTCATTCCGCTGGAGAACCTATCTGCTCCTGCTCCAGTGGCAAGAGCATGCTCGCGTAAAACATGGTGAGGAAAAACAAGAACTTTCATGAAATAGTTGTCTGAACCGAGTTCCCTTTCCAAAAACTTGTTTGAAACAACCCTTGCTGATTCTAAAGCATTATCTCTAATCTGAACTGATTTTTCAGCTACCAACCAAACGTTGGTATCGAATTCTTTGTTTCTATTGCCCATCTCAAAAATGTGTATTCTAGAGTAAGGAACACCGACTATATAACTTTTTCTAGGTTTTTTCTTCGATATTCTAGTGTAAGGTCTTTCAAGTTTTCTCACAGTTCTTCCAGGTCTTAGTGCCATGAAATCACTTTTTTAATTTCTTTATCTCCCTCAACTTATCTATATAAGTTTTACTATCTTCTTCAACCCAATCTTTAACCTCATATCTTGTTATCTTTCCATTTTTATCCATCGTCAACACTTCTCTTATGCCCGCATTTATGATGGCTCTTTTACATCTTTCGCATGGTTTAGACTCAGTTATAGATTTATCCTTGAAGTTTTGACCGCAGATGAACATTGTTCCATTCAGAACATTTGCTCCATGTCTGGCTGCATTTAATATGCAGTTTTCCTCTGAGTGGACGGCAGGGCAATGTTCATATCCACTGTAATGTGGTAGGTTCATCTCGTCTTTCAAGCATCCGATCTCGGTACAGTTTATCACTCCTCTTGCAGGTCCATTGTATCCTGTTGAGACTATCACATCATCCTTTACTATGATCGCTCCAAACTGGCGTCTTATACATGGAGATCTCTGAGCTACTGTTCTAGCAATTTGGAGATAGTATTCATCCTTGGAAATCCTTTGGTTTATCATGCTTTTCACTCTTGATATAATGGTTTTATTGAATTTATAATATCTTTGTGGACTTCTTCTATGCTTTTCTCACCATCTACAACAACCCATCTACCCAGAATATTTCCTTTGATTTCTTTTGAATAAAATTCTCTAACTTTTCTTAAAAAATTTAAATCCTTTTCATGCCTGTCCAACCTTCCATGTTCTTTCAACTTTCTCTTCATGCTCGTTTCTGGCTTGATGTCGATAAAAATTATGAGGTCAGCTTCAGGATATTCATGCAATTTTACAAAATTCAAAGCGCTCTCAAAAGAATAACCGTTTGCGCACTGATAAGCGATCGTAGAAGTGATGTAACGGTCGGCAATAACGACTTTATTCTCTTCCAAACCTTTTTTAATAATCGGCACTGAATTCAACACATCTGTGGCAAACAATACGAATGCTTGTTTTGGCTTCAACTTTATTTTACCATCGAGGTAATCACGGATTGAGTGGCCTGTTTCTGTTCCATACTCAGGTGATTTGACAAAAAGATATGGAATGTTTTTCTTCTCAAAAAATTTTTTCAGAAGATTTGTTTGTGTCGAACCTCCAGAGCCATCGAGTCCGTCTAAAACTATAAGAGGCATTAAGTCACCTTCCCCCCTTGGTATTTTCCATCATAGAGTTTGGTATTTCCTTTTACTACTTCAAAAACGATTTGCCCTATCTTTGATCCTATTTCTATTTCAAAGGGATGTTCACTTAAGTTTTTCATCCCGAACGTTAACGTGCCTATGAAACCAGGATCTACTACAGCTGTGTGTAAACTAACGCCACACCTAAACAGGCTACTCCTCGGCAATATTATCGCTAAAAGATCATTGGGCATGTTCACTTTTTCCATAGTTTCTACGAGTACGAATTCATTCGGTTTAAGTGTAAATTTATTTCCAAGTTTATTACAAATATTCTCCACCTCTGGGTTTTGTCCTTTTTTTGTTCCTATGTAACCCCCATTCTTCAGCCTGTAGATACATTTAACTCTCAGATCAACGCCAGCAGGTTGTATGTTATTCCCATCGACATTTTCTAGAAGTTTTTTTGATTTTATTAATTCTTTTATTTCTTCATAACCCAAAACAACCACTTTATCACCTTGAAGTTCCAATAGATTTGTCAACTCTAATATAGCGTGCTAACAATGGATGAACTTTTTCCAACTCATCAAAAACTTTCTGAGCAATTCTTCGGTAAGAGATATGCCCTTCTTTACCACTCCTCAGCTTGATGAAATGATGGAGTTCACGCAAGTTCCAAGTGAATAATGTACGCTTCTTGAAAGCCAACGGAACAACGTATTGAGCTTCCTTAGGAAATTCTTTAGAAATCTCATTGAAAGCTTCTTTCGCCATTTTCATACAATCATCAAATTTTTTCTTGAACCCCAAATCTATTATTTCTTGAGGTATGTCGTAGCCGTGTTCTACTGTTAAGTCCTGATTAGTCTGTGTACAGATCCTATGCCTTTGAATATCACGAAAAGCACCGTAATCGATCATGATATCAAAAGTATAGTAGATGTGTTCCAACTCTCGCATCGGCCAATCATGTTCATTCATTCGATTGAGGAATTCATCAACAATTTTTTCTTTACTCTTTTGATCCATCTTTTTGACTAACTTTCTGATTTGATTGAACGGATACTTAGAATAACGATAGAGTATTGCTGTTACAAGCTTATCTTCTGCTTCAGGATCATAATCTACTAGAGTTACTGGCTGATTTCCAACAACACGATCGAATTTTACGATCTTTTCTGTCAACTCTTCCATTGCTTGATTTGTTCCGCTGATGTACGTGTTGTAATCAGCATACTTAACCAAGGTTGGGATGATTTTTGACACTTCTTCTTTCAATAACTCCCCGATGTCTCTCACCTCATCTAGCGGATGCGATAAGAGCTTGGTGATGGTATGTTCCAAAGTCCTGGCATTAGCCGTCATCGCTAAGTTCGTCAGAGTAGCAGCAGGTAAGATATACCTGACGATGTCACACGCTCTAGCTTTGCTCACGCTCTCATAAAACTTTTCATCCATATCCTTTGGTTTTGGATACTTTTGTTTCATGAAATCTATCATCCTTGAGATAATTTCGTTATAAGTATCAAAAAAATAATTGCAAGTTTTTTCGAACAATTTACCATGAGAAGAATTCATTATTTTTTTTGGTCTGTAGTATCTAGTCTTATCGAATATCTGATAACGCGTCGATTTTTCAGTGTAAGAGGCCAATCGATTGTCTTCGATGACTTTAGTAGCTAAAATCGAAACATTCTCTATTGCGACAGATGCAATAGCATGTTCGGCAACTGAAGAATGACCATAACCAATGATCCATTTCTCGTGAAATTGTCTAGCTTTTTCTTTGGCTTCTGTATAATCAAACCCTTGACTTCCGAACAGATCGATCAATCTTCCCATATCCAAATCCTTTCTTTTGATTAATTTCAACAGATTTTCTCTGAAACTTAAAGGACTTCTGCTGACGTAAGCAAATAGTACCGCTGTGACTTCAGGAGGAAGGTTATATATCACATAAATGTCTTTGTCAACGTTAGAAACATGTTTTTTTAATACAGCTATTTCATCGTCAGTAAAGTTTGGCATTACAATCCTCTTTAAAGAAGGTTATTTGTTTATTTAAAATTTAAGTTTAGATTTTAATTCCCTTCTCAAGACAGAACTTCTCTATTATTTCAACTATATCTTTGTGTACTTTTACTGGACTTCTATTGTATCCTTTGATAACGTGAGTGTTCTTGTAGAAATCCTTTAAATCTAAATAATTCTTCCTGATAATTTCCAATTTTTCAGCAGTCTCGAAGAATTCGAACCCAAACCTTGATTTAGCTATTCTTTCGGCGCATATCTTGCCAGGAACGTTGAGTATGAATGTTAAATCAGGCTCAGGAAATTTTGAGTTGATCTGTTTCAACCATTCTAAGTCTTCTTCTGTAGAACCGAAGGCTAATGTAGATAGAATATAACGATCACACACAACATTTATACCCCTTTCCAGCATTGGGTTAATTTCCATTCGCAAGTGATGTGCTCTATCAGCTGTGAACAGTAATTGTAGAGTTCTCATATCAATTTTCCACTCTTTTTTCAAGACGGCTCTGATTACCCCCCCGATCAAACTGTTTGTAGGTTCTTTCGTCACAAAGACCTTTAATCCTCTTCTCTCGAACCATTTCGCTAACAGTTCAGTTTGGGTCGATTGACCAGAAGCGTCAGGCCCTTCTATGACCAAAAAAAGTCCTCTTTTCATCAGGACCACTCTGAGAATAATTTAAATCTCTTCTTCCTCTTCTTTTCTAGGGCTTTCATTTTCTTTATGTTATCCATTATTACTTTTTTACTTTTTTCCAAATCCCTTCTATTATTACCGATACCAGAAGTATTACCCACACCCACGACGATTATCTTCCCCTTTTCTCTCGTCCTATCTATGCATTTGTTTAAAACATGCATGACTTTTGGCAGAGAATCTGCTATGGGTTTTTTTATCGGCATTATGGCTTCTTCTTGTCCCATCTTTATTATGATCGAGTCAAGCGGTATTTTTTTCTTTACTGCGACTTCTTCTATGTACGATCTCTCAACACCTATGCCTCCTAATGCTACTCCTACTCCTTCTGCTATCGTTCCTGTCTTCTCCCCTTCTAACTTTAAAGCTGCATCGATCGTGATTATTTTTGCGATCTTTTCTTTTTTGCAAATTTTGTCTAAAACTCTACCAGGATTACCTGTCCTACCCCCAGGTCCTTTAGCTTTAATTATGATTAAGTCTCTTTTTCTGTATTTTTTTCTCGCAACAACTGTCTCGTCATCAGCCTCTATCACCTTTGAGTCGCCTATTAAATCCGCTGCGACATAAGCTCCAATCGTATCTCCGATAGGCCAGCCGTTAGTCAATGCCTCAGTTCCTTTGACTAATGCCTTTGCAAGTCTCTCCATCAAAGGAAGTTGCATTTGTAGTAACATCGCCAAGTTTATACTCTTCGTTTTTTTGATCAATTCCACGAAATGCCTCACGAGTTTTGACAGTTGATAGAGACTCATAGCTCCAGACAGGCCCATCACTATGTTTGCTCTTGCTTCAAGATCAAATTTGGGAGCTACCTGCCCGACAAAATAATTGAAGCGATCTTTTTCAAGATCGATAATATGCTCTAATTTCTTGATGATACCATAAGGATCAAGATCGACTGGAGAAATAACAAAGAATTCCAAGAAATTCTTGATGCTATTTTTCAGTTTTTTATCTGGTTTCTTGCTAATTTTCTTTAAGACAGTCATCTCTGCTTTGGTAGACATCCTTTCAAACAATTCAGCACTTCTTTCTAGTTTAAATAAGATCTGCATGACCATTATTCTTTGGTAGAAGAATATGAATATCAAGAAAAGCATTAGGCTTATCAATTGCCCCCAAATGCCTTCTCCAAAACCATTCAAAGAATCACCTATACTTAAATTTATCATCTAACATTATAAATATAGGTATTATATGAACTGGAAAGTATTGCTTGCATTATTCATCATAATTGCAATAACAGGTTTATTAATTTTTTCAGATAAAGGAAGGGATTTTAGAGAGAAGTACTTGGATAAATACGTAAGGAGTGTGGGCAATTTTTTCAAGGGAATAACCGGCAAGTTTAGTAAGCCATATCCAAATAATACTTTTGAATTTAGTTTAACAACAAATCCTAGTATTTTGGATGGTCAAAATTTTGATGTTGAAGCGGTAAATTTTGATGGAACTTTGAAATACGATTCTATCACAGTTAGTGGCCAAAAAATAAGCGTGAAGGATGGAAAAAACATCGTGTTAAAGACTAGTGGTATGGTTGGTACTATCTCGATCGATGCAAACAATATCATGAGAATTTCTGGTCAATCCGCTTTAGTTGAAATAAATGGCTTAATTTTTTCTCCAAAGGATGGAGAAAAAGTTGTAGATTTTTCTGTGACAGGAAAACCAGTTGAATACGTGTTGAGCAATGTCTACAAAGAAGATTTAGTTTTTACTGGGGTTTCTGGAATGCTTAAACTGAAAGATTTACCACCTCTCGCATTGGAAAAAGATAATTTGAGTTTAAAGAACTTTCTTGGTGAAATAAAACAGGATAAAGATTCACTCACAATGACTGGCAAGATTGAGAAAGCAACTTTGAATGGTATTAATCTAATCTTGAGCTTAACTTAAAATGGTCTCATCTCCCTTCTCATCTTGAACAGGGTTGATACATTGCCCATTCTAACTATCAAATCAGAGTAAAACATTTCCAAATCTTTTTCTGATAATCTTGCTCTTTGATCTGCTTCTATCAAGACAGATGGCATGCCATAGCCAGAATGTCCACTTATCTGCATCAACACAGAAGAGAGCTCATCCACAACCTCCAAAACATCTTTAAAGCATAAAAGATCAACCCTCAAAGGCCTATCAAAATCGACTGTTTTTAGGTAGAAGCTGTAGAAGAAGTTGTTCATACTTTCAAATTCTTTAAGCACTGGATGAACCATCGGATTCTGTGAATAGTTGAACACGCAACTTCTCTCTCCCCTTTCTAGAGCGTAGTATAATAAGTTAGTATCTTTTGTTTTTTCAAGGATCAATTTCAATTCTTTTGCAATGTCTAATTTAACTTGTGATAGAATTCTCCTGTTCACAATATCACAAAATTTTATCCCTCGACTATCTTCTATGATTCCAGCTAGGATGATATTTTTTTCTCTTGAAATTTCGAACATTGCTTTGTAAGTATCTATGAGATTTTTGTAGTACTCTTTTAGGACAGGGTTATCTGGAGTCGGAACATAATGTGGGATTATCGAGCCATCTAAGAGTGTAATATCAGGACTAAATTTCTTCATCGATTCTATTGCCGCTAAGATCTCCATAATCTGGCGTTCAAAATTATAGCATGAGTTCAATTCAACATCGGAAAAAGAATCAAAAATAATTTTTGGGTTGGGTAGTGGGTTTGAATTTGGATAATAATCAACATTTCCTAATTTTCCATCCACATACTCAAAATTGACCCCAACAGACCTCATGAGCATTATATCCAGGCCATGATAGCTGTGTTTAACAATTCCTCCATCGATACCCAAAACCTTCATTCGCTTGAATTCTCTAGCAGGAACTTTGTTGATGATTTTAGCATCAGGTATTTCTTCGTTAGGTCCTATCCTGAATGAATCGTTTATCTCTTTCAAAAAATTACCCATTTTAATTCTTCTCGTTTCTAAATAGCTGATTTTATCGATTATCTCATCGAGTCTCTTTTGAAAATTTTCCATACAATTTATTTTGAATGAATACATTTATTAATCATCAACTCAAATTCAATTGTGGTGATTGCAATCGGAGAAGTAGGTAAAACTTGTCCCAGGTGTGGTAAATTTTTTCTCGGAAACGAATGCCCAAATTGTGGTTGGAAAGTATTAGAAGAGATATCGAAGCCAGTAACTAGAGGAGAACAAATGAAAAAAGTTAAAGGAGTATTTCGTTGATGAATTTAACATGATCTTCCTTAATCCTATTTTTTATCGCGACTTACTTTAAGAAAAAATTAAAATTTTTAGAACATATAAGATAAGTGTTAACCTGAAACTAGAGGTGAATAAATTAAAGAAAAGAATAATAATAACTTCAGCTCTCCCTTATGCGAATGGTGAGATCCATCTAGGTCATGTTACATCAACTTATCTACCTGCCGATATCTTCACAAGATTTCATAGGTTAAAGGGTAACAATGTCATTCATGTTTGTGCAACAGATGATTTTGGTACCCCGATCCTGATAAAAGCAGAGCAAGAGGGTAAAACTCCTGAAGAAATAGTTGATTATTGGAATGAGGTTGACAGAAAAGATTTCCAAGATTTTGGTATATCTTTTGATATCTTTTATAAGACCAGCTCTATAGAGAACATCAAATTAACACAATATTTTTTCTTAAAACTACTTGAAAAAGGTCACATCTTTAAACAAACAATAATGCAGCCTTTTTGTGAGAAATGTAAAAGCTACCTTCCAGATCGATACATTAAGGGAACGTGTCCATATTGTAAATCAATAGATCAGTATTCAGATGGATGCGATAATTGTGGTAAAATTTTTCAGCTTGGCGAGATTTTAGATGCTCACTGCGCGATGTGCGGATCGAAGCCAATAACGAAAGAGAGCGAACATTACTTCCTGAAATTATCGCATTTCTCTGATGAGCTGAGTAGATGGTTAAATTTAAACAAGAATTTACAGCCAGAGGTCAAGAATTATGTCCTGAAATGGATCGAAGATGGTCTGAAGGATTGGGACATCACCAGGGATATACCATGGGGTGTTCCTGTTCCGCTGAAAGAAGCAAGAGATAAAGTTTTGTATGGATGGTTTGACAACCACTTGTGTTACATCTCAACAGCGTTGAAACATCTATCCAGCAAAAAAGTAGATGGGAAGATTTTTTGGAATTCTTCTAAGATATATCATTTCATAGGCAAGGACATAGTTTACCACCATTATCTATTCTTAACAGCGATGAGGATGGGCGTTGGGGAGTTCAAACTGCCAGATTTTATCCCAACCAGAGGCCATTTAATTTTGCAAGGTCAGAAATTCTCGAAGAGTCGGGGATGGTATGTGAGTTTAAGGGATTTTCTTAATGAATTCCCACCAGATTACCTTAGATATTATCTTTCTATCATCACACCATATGAACAGACAGATGTTAATTTTGATTGGGATGAATTCTATTCAAGAATAAACAATGAATTGGTCGCAAACATTGGAAACTTCATTTACAGGACTCTAAGTTTTATTTGGTCAAAGTTTAACGGTATAGTCCCAGAAGCGAAAGAAGAATATAATGATTTAGATACATCATTTGAAAGGATGATTTGGGACATCGAAGAAGATGTTGGAAATTGTATGGAAAAAATTGAGTTGAATAAGGCATTAAAAAAGATCTTGGAGTTTTCTGATCATTGTAACAAATATTTCCAGAAAAATGAACCTTGGGCCAACGAGAGAAGATCTACAAATTGTTTATATCTGTCCATAA
The DNA here is from genome assembly GCA_030018415.1 of Candidatus Aenigmatarchaeota archaeon. GTDB lineage: Archaea > Aenigmatarchaeota > Aenigmatarchaeia > CG10238-14 > CG10238-14 > JASEGC01. The sequence continues at coordinate 66,257 of JASEGC010000001.1, read as the reverse complement.
ACGCAGTAAGATCTCTAGCAATATTACTCGAACCTTTTTTACCTTTTTCTGCGGAGAGAATATGGAAACAATTAAACATTCATGAAAGCGTATATGAACATGGTTGGGATTCCATTTCAAAATTTATGATAAAACCTGGTCACAGGATTAGCAAACCAGAAATATTGTTCAAGAAGATTGAATATGAAGATATTAAAAGACAGAAAGATAAATTGAAGAGTTAAGGAGATGGTATGATAAGTTTTAAAGATTTCAAGAAAATTGAGATGAGAGTTGGGACTGTAGAGGAAGTTTTGGAAATTCCTAATTCGAAAAACTTGTTGAAATTCCAAGTTGACATAGGTGGAAGTATAAAGCAAGCTATCGCTGGAATAAAAGGATATTATAAACCAGAAGAACTAGAAGGAAAGCAATTTATTTTCGTCACTAACTTAGAGCCAGCAAAGTTAATGGGAGAACTGTCAGAAATAATGATTTTGGCAGCTGTAGAAGGGAATAAGGTTGTTCTGATTAAACCTGAGAAAGAAATAAGTAATGGAGCAATTGTCGAGTGACAATTTTTTATTCGTATAAATCACAATATTATCATGAAACAAGTAAAAGATTTCATGAACACGAAGGTGATAATTCTCTCTCCTGATGACACAATATTCGATGCTGCAAAATTGTTGGCTAAATTGAACATTGCAGGTGCTCCTGTCGTGAAGGATGGAAAGATTGTTGGAATAATTAGCATCTCGGATATCATCAAATTCATCGACATAAAATTGGGGAAATTGCCCAAGATAGAGTTTCCAGGTCTTTCATGGTTATTGCTTGCTTTCATCCAAATGCAAAAATTACGTGTTGACGTTAGAAGAGAACTCGAGAAGGCATCAAAATCGAAAGTGAAAGATGTGATGACTAAGAATGTGATAGTTGTATCTCCTTCTACAACATTAGTAGAAGTTGCCGAAATGATGGAAAAGTATGATGTTAACAGATTACCAGTTGTGGATGGAGGAAAACTTGTAGGAATAGTTGCTAGAGCGGATTTGATTAAAGCTTTAGTAGATTAGTTTTTTAGAAAAAATAAAAAGGAAGAGACTATTTGAATTTTCTGACGTTCTCTTTCTTTCGTTGTTTATCAATTCAAATAAAAATTACCAATCTTCAGATTCTTCCCAGGCTTCTTCCTCACTGCTTTCCTCCCATTCTTCCTCATCTTCTTCGTCGTCCCAATCTTCGTCGTCCCACTCTGACATACCACACCTCTTGAAGGAAGTTTTTTAAACACCTCGAGTAATATTTGATTAATATATCACTAATATTTAAAGATATCGTTTAACAATAACTATGTTTACTGAGAATTTTTCAAAATTTTTTGACGAAAAAATTAAACTTATAATCTTGTTTCTAGATATTCTCTTTTGGTGATTATATGCTCACTAAAGAAAAATTGCGTTTGGAATTCACAAAGGACTGGGAAAAACATTATAAAATCGATTTTTTAATCGATCAAGGGTTTATTAGGAAAGTCTGTCCTAAATGTGGAAGAGGTTATTGGACTCTGGATGAAGATAGAGAACATTGTCCAGATCAGCCTTGTCAATTCTACGAATTTTTGGACAATCCTCCCACGAGTAAAAGGTTCGATTACGTTCAAACTTGGAAGGTGATTGAAGATTTCTTCAGAAAGCATGATCATGCAAGTATTAGAAGATATCCGATTGTTTGTAGATGGAGACCTGATCTTTTCTTTACGATCGCTTCAATAATAGATTTTCAACGTTTAGAAAAGAATGAAGTAATATTTCAGTTTCCCGAAAATCCGTTGATTGTCCCACAGTTTTGTCTTCGCTTCAACGATATCCCTAATGTTGGTGTTACTGGTAGACATTACAGTTGTTTTTGCATGATAGGCCAACATTCACTCTTCGATGGGCATCAAGGATACTGGAAGGATAGATGTATTGAATTAGATTTCAAACTTTTATCAGGGCCTTTTGGGATTAAACCAGAAGAGATAGTTTTCTTGGAAAATCTTTGGGTTGGTCCTGGAGCGCTTGGTCCATCTCTTGAATATTTTGTCAGAGGGTTAGAAATTGGTAATGCTGTATTTACACAATTCAAATCAATTAATTCTAACATAACTGAGATGAAAGAAAAAATAATAGATATGGGTGCTGGTCTGGAAAGATTTGCTTGGATTACTCAAGGAACACCAACTTCTTATGATGTTACATTCGAACCAATTTTGAGATATTTGAAAAAGCAAACTGGAATCAAATATGATGCTGAATTCTTCTTGCGATACTCAAAGCTTGCTGGCTCTCTAAATCTAGATGAAGTGAAAAATATAAGGAAAATGAGAGAACAGATAGCTAATCAATTAGGAGTAACTCTAGATTTGTTGGATCAAAAAATCAAACCATTAGAAGCTTTGTATGCAATCTCAGACCATACGATGGGATTAACCTTTGCAATCGCAGATGGGTTATTACCTTCGAATGTTGGTGGTGGTTATAATCTTCGTGTCATCTTGAGAAGAGCTTTAAGTTTTATCGATGAATTCAGATGGAATATCGATTTGATAGATGTTTGTGAGTTACATGCTAGACATCTTAAATTAATTTGTCCCGAGCTATCTGAAAATTTGAATGAGATTCAAAAGATTCTCGAAATAGAGAAAAAAAGATTTCATGAGACTAAATTAAGAACAAAGAGAATTGTTGAGGCTATAATTCAAAAAGGCGAGAAAATCGATGAAGAAAGGCTGATTAAACTCTATGATTCAGAAGGTATTACACCAGAATTAGTTCAGGATTATATTCAAGATTTAAAAATTCCAGTCGATTTCTACGTGAAAGTTACTGAAAAACATATGAGAGAAAGTAAAATAACTATCCAAGAACCAATAGATGTCAGTGGTTTGCCTCCTACTGAATTATTGGTCTACGATGATCCAAAAAAAACGGAATTTCAGGCTAAAGTTTTGAGAATGATTGACGATAAATGGGTTGTATTAGATAAGACTTACTTTTACGCTACGTCGGGGGGACAATTATCAGACGTTGGTTTTATCGAAGATTTTCCCGTATCAGATGTTCAGAAAGTTGGTGATGTTGTTGTTCATAGAATTCTTGGTAAATTAAAAGAGGGACAAGTTGTTAATTGTAATATCAATAATTACCGAAGAGAAAGTTTAACAAAAAATCATGATGCCGTGCATATAGTGCTTGCATCAGCAAGAGAAGTGATAGGTCAATGGGTATGGCAAGCTGGGAGTGAGGTAACCACAGACAAAGCAAGATTAGATATAACACATTTTGAGAGTCTAACTGATGAACAGATCGAAAAAATAGAAGAAAAAGCAAACGAGATTATAAAAAAGAACCTTCCTATAAAGATCGAAGTTTTACCGAGGAATGAAGCAGAAAAAAAATATGGGTTTAGGATATATCAAGGCGGAACCGTTCCAGAGGGTAGGTTGAGGATTGTTTCTATTGGTAATATCGACCATGAGTGTTGCGGAGGGACACACGGAAATTCGACTAGGGATGTGGGGTTCATAATTATTTTAAAAACAAAACGCATTCAGGATGGAGTTAATCGTATCGAGTTTTCTACCGGAGACGTGGCATTAAAATATCTCAGAGAAAAAGAAAGAATTCTCACTGAAACTGCAAGATTACTTAAAGTCACCGAAGAAAAAGTTCCAGAAGCTGTAAAAGAATTATTTGAAACATGGAAGACAAGAAGAAAAGAATTAAGAAAATTGAAAAAAAAGTGAATGAATGATCCCAGAACAAGAATTTAAGGAATTGAAGAAAAAAGAAAAGTTGCTTAAACAAGCTACTGAAATTTTGAAGGTTCAAGATGTGGATTTACCGAGAGTTGTTAAAAGATTTTTGGATGAAATAAAAGAATTTGATGAAAAAATAAAAAATTTGAATAAGAATTAAATCTTACTGCTCACACACCAAAGTGGTTTTTCGATCAGTAAATCACAGATTAATGTTTCTGCTTCTTTACTCTTGGGGTCATTGAGTGTTTTTCCTCCATTCCAACTGGTGATGGTGAGTTTAGGCGTTCCTTCCTTGATCAATTCTTGCAAGAATATTTGACCATCAGAAATTTGAGTAATTCTTTCCAGATTGTTTTTTACATTTATGCATTCTAAACATCCTGTGGGATAAGAGTATTCGATTAGTGTAAAACCTCTTGTTAACAAGTATCTTCTCTGTTCTTCATTCAACTCATAATTTAATATTCTATCTTGCGGTATCTGTATTTCTTTACCACTTCCTCTTAGTGAGTTCAACAAGGCGTAAGTAAAAGTTGAACCAAACATCAATAAAATAAACACTAAGGCAATCGTCTTCATTTTTTTGCCTGTCATTTTACCAAGTCTTGATTAGATTGCAGTTAGGGTCTACTTCAACAAAATGATGTGACCTCCCCTCTCTGTATGTACTACACTGATTTTTTGGATCGTTATCAACATCTTGTCGAGGTTCATGGGCAACATCGCAAACCCAGTCTGGTAGATCACTTATCGGATCCAACAAACATGGACCATTAGTTAAATCTACACCTTCTCTTAATTTAGAATTACATTCCTCTACGCATGCTGATACTGCTTTGTCCTTGTCAGGAACCTCTATTTTTTCTTGACCTATACAACCAGAAAAGAAAACGATTCCTACCAACATCAACAAAAAGATTATTTTTTTGCTCATAATCTTAATCTTTATTCTTAGAAATAAATTTTTTGCTTTCACGTTCAATAATTATATGGTATTCATTGAAATCTTATTTTGCTTGTTGTGCTTCTCCTCTGTATATCTTTGCAAATGATGGTGTTAAGACTAGATAATCTTCATCTATGCCGATTATATCTCCATTCATCGCGATGGAAGTTCTTCTCAACCTCTCGACAGACCTCTTTAATTCTCCTAGATCTCTTTCTCTAAGTTTTCTCATCCTCAAGAATACGATGTTTCCTTCTCTCATAAGTTTTTGAATTCCTTCCACATCTCTGTAATCATTTAAGTTTTCTATCCTTACGTTAATTTTTCTCTTATCTTCTCCTTCAGGCTCTATTTCGATGAATTCTTCCTTCTCTTCTTCGGGTTCTTCTCTCCTAAAAATAGATTTAAACACCATAATTTTCACCTAATTTCCATTTGATACTTAAACTTAAATACTTTATAATTCTCTTTTAACAGCCTCTAACATACTCACAACATTCCATATCTGTGTTCTTGTATAAATGGGCATGTTTGGATCGTTGATTATATCATCGAGTGTTGATATGGCTGAACTCAACCTTATATCCCAAGTATTATCACTTTTTTCAGTTAACTCTTTTTTTGCCTCTTCTGCGGCAGCCCTTATATTTCTCGGCACAGTTCTATCTTCGATTATAACTGTCAACAGCTTGATGATCGGTTCTATGTTTTTCATAGAATCAACCTTCTTTTATTATTTCTTTTAACTTGGGTTCCATCTCTCTTAAACTGTTTGTTATTCTATTTTCGGCTTTTTCCAGAGTTTTTATCCTCAAATTGTAATTCTCTTTCTTTTCTTTTAATTCGTTCTTCAAGTCAACGGAACTTTTCTTTATCATTATTGGTCCAGCGATTTTATAAGCCTCTTTCTCCTTGCTTAATTCTAATTCTTCTACAGCTTTATCGACCTCAAGTATCTGCAATCTTAAGTTTTCTTTCTGTATTAGTATCGCTTGAAGTTGTTGTTGGTACGATTGAAATTGGTCAAGCAATTTTCTATCTTCTTTAGTGATCATGTAATTCCTCCAGTTCTTTCAAAGTCTTGACAAGAGATAAATATGTATTGATAACAGCTTTTAAATAACTTATCTTTTTAGATTCGATTTTTATGATTAAATTATTTTTATCAGTTTTCAAATTAATCTTTAAATCTTTTCTTTCTTTGATATCAGGTAATAAACTTTTTTTAATAATTTCAGGGTTCTTGCATTCAATCTTTAAAGTTGCTTGCATTTTTTATCGATAATATAATAGGAAACCCATTCATATAAATCAAAAAGAAGAATTAGAGAGGATTACGAGAAATAATTCTATCTAGCTTGTACTCTCTTAATTACTTCGGGCCTCATTTTAACGAAAATTCTCTGGGCCTTGCTGGCTTCAAACCAAACAAGTATGCCCGCAATAAGGACATCTGATTCTTTCTTCTAATTCCTCAACCACACTCTTACATTTTATACATTTAAAAACCATTTCATCACTTTATGATTCAGTCTTTGGAGAATACGCCCCACCAGCAAATTTTGTATGACATTTCATACATTGCCAAATGCCAGCTGAAATTCTCTTGACCGATGTTCTTTTACAATTTGGACATGTATACTTTAGTTTTTGCTTTCTTTCTATTTTTTCATATACAATTTTAACTCCTCTCCCATATCTTGATCCAAACTTTCCTGTCAAGCCAACTTTTTTAGTTTTTGTCATTTGAATTACTTGATTATCTTGAATTTTGGACTCTGAGTTATAGAGTCCAATATTTTTTTCAACTGAGTATCATTGATCACACTCTTAATTTGACCAGACTGATACAATTGCACTAAATAAAGTTCTAACTGTGTAGCCAACTCTGGTTTAACCATCCTTATCCTTCCCAGCCTTTCTACGGCCTCTTTTGTCAGTACTTTTCTCATCACAATTTTCTTCAACTTTTCCAATTCTTGCAGTTGTTGCAGTTGTTCAGGCGTCAAATAATTCATTTTTTCACTTCGGATAATATTTTACTTATAAATTTTTTTCCCTTTTCACTGATTATTCTACCTTTCTTTTTCGTGTTTTGACTTTTTTGTATCAGTTCGGCTGATTCCAATTGTTGTAGGCATTTTCTAATTATACTACCTCCAGATTTCTTAAATCTTTCTGGTTTATGTCCTCTATCTTTTCTTCCGCCATAATATGTCCTTAATCTTTGAACACCGACTGGACCATCAAGATAAATTCTTCTCAGTATTGATGCTGCTCTCGTATACCACCAATCTTCTTGTTTGGGAGGAAATTTTCTACTCATTCCAGTTTTTGCAAATTTTGCCCAACTGGGTGGTTTAATCTTTTCAACCCTTTTCAATTCTTCTTTACAAACTTCGATGAACCTCTTTGGATCCACATCTTTCATACTAAACACGTGTACTTCCAGATATCATTATGTATGCAGTTATGTTTATTACCATTATCAACCCGCCAGCTATCAACAAAAGCATGAGTACGATGACTGGTAATGAACCTAATGTACATACTTTAAAACTTTTATTTTTTTCGCATAAACTCCATATTTTTGCAAGGTTGTCGAATATGTAGAACAAAACGAATGTTGCTATAAAAACTACTGTTAAGCTGATGCTGACAAGGTTCCAGTCGAACGGCAAGTTATTTCCTCCTCTCGTAGGGATATCTGTATATATAACCGCAATCCATGCACTTAATAATTATGAGTTTTTTCTTTGAGTCTATTCTGACTTGAGAAGTTTTGTTTGGCATCAACAATTGGTTACATCTCTTACAGAAATTTCTTTTTTGTCCTTTTGTGAACCTAACGTTGTACCTTTTACCTATTTTTCTGGCAAGTTCTACGTATTTTTTGCTTCTTTCAGGATGATTTTTTAACTCATCTTTAGCCAAATCAAACAGCCTTTCTATCCTTTCCTTTGCTATTCTTGTCTGTGAAAAAGGTTTTTTTACTCTTTTTCTCATTCTATCACATTTGTTTTTACTATCGAGTAGCGAAAACTTTAAATACTTTACTGTAAAATTCAACAGTATGTTTGTGAGTAAATATACAATATTAATTTTGTTCATTTTACTATTAGTCTTTACCCTAAATTTTGTTGTTAATGTTAACGCAATACAATATTGTCCTACGACTATAACTGTCATAGACGAAGACACGCGAGTTCCCATGAGAGGAACTAAGGTGACGTGGAGCGGAGGAGAGCTTACTACAAACGAGAACGGACAAGTTACTTTCAACACAATCCTATACTCGAATAACAAGATTACAGCATCTGCTGAAGGTTATGAAACTGACTCAATCTGGGTTTATTGTAGGTCATGTTGTGACCCGATTAATGAAGTAATATACCTAAAAAGAATTGTCCAGCCGCGATACTGTACTCTTGACATTTACGTGAAAGACCAGAATGGCAATTCCATAGATGGTAACATATACGTGGATAACTCATACAAAGGATATGATGACCATTTGACTATTGACATTCAGCTAGGCACTCACAAGGTTGAAGTCACAAGAGATGGATATTACTCAGATTCTGCCACAGTTACATGTGCTTGCACTGAGACTAAAAGAATAGATTTAACACTCAGAAAAAAAGAAGAAGGTGTTAAACTCAGAATATCGGATTTTGATGTGAATCCAGACACGATTTGTATGGGCCAGGATGAAACTGTTGAGATGTCGATTCGTGTGAATCTAGAACAGGGTCCTGATAACACTTTTGTAACAACCAAATTCTACGTTGAAGATGATAGGGGAAATTGGCATTATATTGACAGAGATGAAAAATATCTAGACAGAGGTCAAACCAAAACCTTCAGCGTGGATTATCATTACTCTGCCTATTTTTCGGATGAAGGAATTCATGATGTTAGAGCTAAAGTAGAGACTGGAACAATAATCGAGAATGTTTATTCTGAATTGGATGTCAAAGATTGTATTCCTTATAGATACAGGGTTGTAGTGGGTTCTATAAGCTTGGACAATGAATATCCAGATTTAGGTGATATAGTCCTTGTTTCGACTCCTATAACATTAAATTATGCTCGTCTACCTGAAACAGTTTACGTGAAAGGTTATGTGGATGATAATCTAGTTCATTCAGCTAGCATTAGATTCTATAAATTGGGCACAGAGACATTCCAGTTTACCATCGATACTGATAAGTATACGACAGGTCCGCATACGATAAAAGTGAAGGCAGAAGTTGATACTAAAACAGATACTTCTACAAGAACGTTCTCGATAAGCCCTGTTGGTTATTATGTGAGAGAGGCAGAGCATTGTTTATCTGTAGAAAAAATATGGACTGAGGAAGAATTGAAGCCTGGTGAAAGGAACAAAGTCTACGTTAGAGTTTTGAGTTGTGGAACGAAATACGAGAAAAATGTAAAGATGAAGTTGGAGGCATTTTCAAAAACGTTCTACACTGGAGAGTTTGACATACCAGCTAGGGGAAGCAAAGATGTTTTTGTAACTATTACCGTACCTGAAGACGTCTCCGGAAAACAATCGTTCAAAGTGACTGTTTGGAATATTCATACTTCTGATACATGGACTAAAGATTTTGAAGTTCAAGTTGGCATTCCTTACGTAGAAATAAAACCAGAATTTATACTAGAAAATTGTCAGAAGGAGAGGATAACTTTCGGTGTAACAAACACAGGAAAAGTTTCTGATACTTTTACGATCAGTTTAACTGGTATCGGAGCTGAGTGGGTAACTGGTGTACCAAGTACGATTACACTAGATCCTGATGAAAGGAAAACTGTTACTGCTTATGTTTCGGTTCCTTGTGATGCAGAAGAAGGCTATTATGAATTCACTATAATTGCAAAAGATTCAACTGAATATTCTGCTACCTCAACTATGCGTGTCATAAGACCTTGGAGATGGCCCATCTTTCCAACAGGAATATTTCTATGGTTACCATGGATCCTACTCATCTTGTTAATAATATTCTTGGTATTTTTGTTTGGAGGATATTGGTTATTCACAAGCGGCAGAAGAAGACCGATGTTCGATTGCTATGACGGTTGTATGGGTCTTAGATGACTTAGGGTACAAGTATAAATTTTTTTAACTTATTTTAAGGATTAATGACTGTTAGTAATCCTGTAAAGTTTGGATTAATTTTATTACTGATAATTTTGATTGTAATTCTTGGAATTTTAACTGAATTAATAAGTTTACCAAAAGAGGTTGTCACAGTCACAACCACAACAACAGTTACCCCAACTACTACTTTACTCACTACCACCATTCCTCCCACGACTATCATCATAACTACTACAACCGTACCAACGATCATGAAACGATCTTATTGTGAAGACCATAAATGCTGGTTATTTGAGGGCCAATCCATTCAAGTCGAAGAAGAGAACGTCACTTACATGATAACTCTGTTAGGAGTCATAGATGATGATACTGCTGTGTTGGGCATTGATGGTGAATCAAAAACATTTCACGAGGGGGAAGATAAAACAGTAAAAGGTTTGGGAATCTATTTGATGGAAATATTCTATTTACCAAAAAAGGAACAAGTAAGTTTTGTTCATCTGTTGTATTACTGAAACTTCTAGAATTTAATGTTTTAAAAAGCCTCAGGCGGGATTTGAACCCGCGGTCTCCACATTACCAGTGTGGCGCTTTAACCAGGCTGAAGCTACTGAGGCTTTTGTAGATGACTAAGCCTGAATTAAAGATTCATTGCTTTTTACTCTTAATTATTTATGTTTAAATTTGCTTTTTATTTCTTTACAACTATCTAACACTCTAGACAAGAAAGAAAAACTTTACTGGTATTGCCAAAGGTTTTTCGTTAAATTCATTTTTTGTCAAAGTTATAACACTTCTTATTCTTCCAACTCTAGTTTTCGCAAATTCTGCTTTTTCTTTATACTTGACTTCAACTCCGAATAACTCTTTTCCAAAAACTACAACATCGATTTCCCTCTTATTTTTCCAGTAGCCTATGTTAAACTTTCTAGCCAGATGAGAAGCTACAGTACTTTCAACGATTATCGACTCTTCTGGTTTTTTTGTGAGACACCACTGAGAAAAGATATGATAGAGGAATGGGTCTCTTCCACAAAAACTACATTTTACTTTCATCTTGCATCCTCATGTTATTTTAACATACTTAGAATAAAAACACAAATAATTGGGAAGATATAATAAAAAACGAGACATGGGTTGGATATGTGCATTAAGCTTCAGCTACTGAGGTACTCAATAAAATTTTCAATTACAAAATTTATACACTTTATTCAGTAATTTTTTCTAGTATGATATTCTTGAAAATGATTACTTTATCACCTTTCTTAACAGAAATAGATGGGTTTATTCTTGCATGAGTTTTCTTACCTTCGATATCAACAACAGCATCTTTTTCTTTCAGTTCAACTACTTTTCCGGTTGTCGCTAAACACATGATTATAAGATATAATGAGAATTATTTAAATTCTCATATCTCTTTGAATTTCATCCCAGTATTTTTTATTGAAAATACAACCAGGATCGGGTGCATGGATATTTCTAAAGTAAGCAAATGCTCTTGCCCTACAACCCCCACACATGTTACGAAACTCACAGATTCTGCAATGTCCTTTCAATCTAGAACGATCTCTCAATAAATTTAGGACAGGTTGGTTCAACCAAATTTCTTTAAATGGTTTTTTCCTTATGTTCCCGACGTTTAAAGGCATAAAAACACAGGGCCACACGTCACCGTTTGGTTGGATACAACAATAAATCCTTCCGCAACCACACCCCCCTATGAAATCTGCTAATGCTTGTGTTTTTCCAGTCAATGCTTTTCTAGCTTCCTTACCTGCAAAATGAGTCGGTAATATCGGTGAATTTGAATCTGCTCTAGCTGCCATCATCGCTATCCTCGAATATTGTGGTGCTGTAGAGAACACATCAGGATAATCATTATCCAACAACTTTGAGTAGAAGAATTTTAACAATCCCTCTCTCTCTTCTGGTGATATGTCTTGATCAGCAATATCTTTTCCTCTACCAGTAGGAATGAAATTAAAAGCGATGAACCTCTTCACTTTAAGTTTTTTTGCGAGTTCAAGGATTTCAGGAATTTCCCTTAAGTTGTACTTCGTAACAGTCGGAGCAATACAGACATCTAACCCAACTTTAACACAATTTTTTATTCCTCTGATTGTCTTATCAAAAATTCCAGGAATTCCTCTGAATTTTTCATGTGTTTCTTTTAATCCATCCAGAGAAACCTCGACATAATCTACACAACTCTTTAATTTTTTGGCTATCCTAGCTGTTATCAGGATTCCGTTGGTCGCAACAGATAGATAAAAATCTTTTTTCTTTGCATATTCTGCTATTTCAAAGAAATCTTTTCTGATTAAGGGTTCTCCACCAGAAAATGCTATTGCAACAACACCACAATAGGCTAACTCATCTATCAACTTCTTCGCTTCTTCAGTCGTTAATTCATCTGCTTTTGCTTTGTTATCAGCGGATGCATAGCAATGTTTACATCTTAAATTACAAGCGTTTGTTAACTGCCACACCACAAGAAAAGGAGCAGCTGTTGTTTGTGGTGTTTGAACACCAAATTTTGCTATTCCTTCTAGAACATTAACAATCCCCCTTCTGAAGACTGGTTCTTTAAGACCTTCTAGAATCAGTTTAGGATCTGTTCCTAAAGATTCTGCAGATTTTTTGATTATGAAGTCGATGAGCCACGCATAAAATTTACATGTTAAGCCACATTTTGTCCCGAAGATTACACTCTCTAATGCAGATTCGATGATTAATTTTCTATCTTCACCACTCTCTTTGGTTGCAGTACCCAAGAACATTTTAACTACAGGATTTCCCAACCATTTCCTGATCTCAGCAATGGTTAAAGCTTCTGTCATAATATTCACAAAACAAACCTACTATGAGAGAATTCTTATTTAAAACTTATCTAACTTTCTTCTATTGGTTCTTTTTTAAAACAAGACTGTCTAAAATCGCAGAAATCACAGAGTCTTGTCTCTTTCTTCGGGAATTCATCTATTACTGGTTTCTTGCTTCTGATAGTTTCTATATCATTCTTTATCTCTTCAATGTCTCTTTCTGAGATAGGGTAGAAAACACTCTCACCAGTCCTTAAATAGTAGAAGGAAACATGTTTAGGCAATTCTCCAAACAATTTATTCCAAAGAAACGCGTACGCCTTTCCCTGTTTCAAATGTTCTGGTGGTATGAAATGTGGCAATGAACATTTGGAAGTCTTATAATCGACTATCGCGATTCCTTTTCCGAACAGACTCATGGTCTTGTCGACAAATCCAGCCACATCTTCTCCTTCTAGTTCCAATTTCATCTCCATATCCTTCGGATAAAAGAATCTTTTTATATCTTGCTCAAACCATTCTGAGTTTTTATCCAATTCCTTCATCTTGTTCATCAGAGAAAATGCAAGTTTTACCGCATAAAAGTCTAAGAATTCTTTTGTCTCGTTCAAGAATTGAGTTTTTTGTTTTTCATCATTAAAACAATCATCGTATATCTTTCCTATCTGGTTCCATTCTGTCTCGAGTAGGGAGAATAAAACTTTCCTGAATTTTTTCCATAGTTCCTGCCAAGTTTCTCCTATCTCTATATTGGTTAAATCAACGAAAGTGAAGAAATGTTCTAAGACACGGTGAACGATTTTCCCTCTGACTCTAGATGGTTTAGGCTTTTCTTCTATACCCATGATATATCTATAGTAAAATTTTCTTGGACATTCAAAATAACATGCTATGCTCGTTGGAGAAAGCCTAATACTATTCTGTTTTTCCATAAAAATCACAAAAGTATGATGTATTATTGTTTGGACTAATTAATATTGTTTTATTTGATGGATTCAGCAAACTCGATTAGAACTTTTTTTGGGTTTACAGCTTTTACAACACCAGACGAGAGTATAACACCTACAGTTCCAAGTTCCAATGCTTTTTTAACGTCTTCTCCTTTCATAATTCCTGCTCCACACAAAACTTTTACTTCAGGATTAATTTTTTTAATTTCATTCACAGTCTTTGTAACAACTTCTGGTTTTGTTTGTGACACGGATATGCCTGTGCCAATTAGTGATGGCGGTTCGTATGCTATGAAATCGGGATCAAATTTAGCAATCTCTTTACTCTCGTTAACGTTAGCAGAACAACAAACAGAAATCAAACCATATTTTTTTGTGAGTTCGATACATTTTCTTATTTTTTCCAAGTCTAACTTTCTTTCTGAATGATTTATTAAAGTGCCAATAGCACCAGACTGTTTTATTGATAATGGTGAAATATGACCTGTGTATGGACCAGGATAAATTGAATCTATGTGTTGTGATAAGATTAATATTTTTTTAACAAACTGAGAAATTTGAAAAATATCACAGAATTGAGGTGATATAGCTATATTAATGTCATATTTTTTAGATACATATTCACAAATTTTTGCTAATTTAACTGCTTTCTTCCCAGTCGCTTCTTCGTATGTCTTAAAATTTACAATTATTATTGGTGTTTTGACTTTCATCGATATCATTTAAACCTTTAGTCTTCTTTCTCCTTTGATTTCTATTATTTTAGCTTTTTCTTTTGCTTTTTTAATCAATATCCTATCCCCGCTCGTGACTTCAAACATCTTTTCATCGTTATCAGCTGCGACTAAACCAACTCCTCTTAAAACTTCAACCTCGATTGTTGAATTATCATCCACTATCATGCTTCTTCTTCCTTTCTTTGGGTTCTTAAACGCTATTCCAAGGCCTTTTGAGAATTTCTTCCTGCAGATCGAATAAAAATACGCAGTGCTACCATAAGGAGTTGCAACGATTAAACCATCACTGATTTGCTCATTGTCTACAATTTTTCCGTTAACCTTTATTTTCAACCTTAGTGCTTTAGTAGGTATTTTATGATGGATGCCAACTTCGTTTAACCCAATCAATTTCTTGTTTGGATCGTTATTTACGATCGCTTCAACTTTCAGTTCATCCTTTATCTCATATCTCTTTTCTTTCAATGCTTTCAATACTTTAGAGAAATCATCTTCTTTGAATTTCACACAAGTTTTACTGTGTTTAATCATTATTCTTGGGATGCCAGGATAGACTCTTTCTCCATACAATGCCGTTCCATCACCACCGAATGATATGACAACATCGGGATTTTTTTTATTCAATTCTATTCTGAACTCTGGTAACTTATCTTCTATTATTTTTCTTGCGTGACCGACGACAGCAACCTTCATTGGATCACTTTTTGTTCATCGCTTTCCTAACTCTCTCTTGAGCTATTTCCATCGCAGCATCTCTTGGAGATATACCCTTCTGTTTTGCATGTTTCAGAACTATTTTCATATTTTTCTTAATTTTTTCCTCAACTAATTTGAACATATCTTCAGGTGTTTTACCCACATACTCTGCATACGATGATATGACACCACCAGCATTGGCAACGAAGTCAGGTACAACAAGAATATTCCTTTCATATAATTTCCTTTCAATATCATGGGGTACAGGAATGTTAGACCCTTCCACTATGATTTTAGCTTTCACCCTATTCACATTCTTTTTTGTTATCACATCTGGAACAGCAGCAGGTATCAAGATGTCAACAGGAAGTTCAAAAATTTCTCCATTCTTCAACACATCTCCAGGTTTATAATTTATTACTGATCCTGTCTCTTTTTTAATTTTGGACAGTTCGTTGAAATCGATTCCATCAGTATTATAGATGACACCCTTCGAGTCCGAGACAGCAACAATCTTAGCACCGTATTCGGACAAGTATTTACAAACAAAAGACCCAACATTACCAAATCCTTCAACAGCAACTGTAGCATTCTTTATATCTAGGCCGATATGTTCTGTAGCCACGATTGTGGAGTGAGCCACACCGAAACCAGTGGATCCATACTCATGCGGAATTCCGCATACTCCTGGTTGAATACACATATCAGCAGGTTTACCAGTACATGCCTTCCAGTCCCCATTAGCTTCGGCAAACCACCTCATCTCTTCTTCACCAGTGTTCATATCAGGAGCAGCAACGTACATGCTCGGACAGACAGGTTTCAAGGCTCGAGCAAACGCTTGTATTATTGCTTTCTTTTCTTCTTTTGAAATCTTTTTAGGATCAGCGATTATGCCAGACTTAGCTCCTCCAAAGGGTAAATCTGCGAGTGCACACTTCCATGTCATCACTCTAGCGAGTCTGAATACTTCTTCTACGTTCACAGAAGGAGTCATTCTTATTCCTCCCTTACTCACGCCTAGAGCCGTTGAATCTATAACAAGGATCCCTTTCATTCCAGTTTTTGGATCATAGGTCTCGATGATTTTTTCAGGTCCCCATTCATCCGCAAAACTTTCTAACTCCATTTCATCTTTCTCCAATCCATGACTATCGTTGGCTTAATACCATGTAAATAGTTGTAAGCGTTCAGCCCAGCCTTTGCCCCTTCTCCAGCAGCAACAACAATCTGTTTGAACGGTATGTTAGTAACGTCACCCGCAGCAAATATTCCAGGATGAGAAGTTTCACAGTTATTATTGATGACTATATAATTGTTATCGTCTAGTTCTACCAAACCTTTTATAAAATCTGTTTTTACTTCAGAACCAATCTCGATGAAGACTCCATCTACTTTTAACTCTTTCTTCTCTTTTGTGTTGACGTTCTCTATGATCATGGACTTCAACAATTCTGCACCTTTAAATTCGGTTACTACGCTGTTTAGAATAAATTCAACATTCTTTTTCTTTACTTCTTCGACTAACGATTCAAACCCTCTAAACTCATCTCTTCTGTGCACTAAATAAACTTTTTTTGCGATGTCATTCAAGAGTAAAGCCGCATCTAAAGCAGCGTTACCACCACCGATCACAGCCACTGTTTTATCTCTGAATAGGGGAGCATCACAATTTGCACAGTATGAAATTCCTTTGCCAGTAAACTCTTTTTCACCAGGAATGTTTAGAGTTCTGGGTGTTTTACCGAATGCGAGGATTATAGTTCTACTTTTATATTCCTTCTCAGTAGTTTTTACGATGAACTCTTTATTCTTTGGAGTTATCTCTATAACTTCTTCGAGTATTATTTCCACACCAAAATCTCTAACCTGCTCTTCGAATTTCTGGATTAATTTATAACCTTCAATCTTTTCAAACCCAGGATAATTTTCTATGTAGGACGCTTCTAATACTTGATCACTCAACCCCTTACTCAAGACTAGAGTTTTCAAGTTTCTTATAGAAGTGTATATAGCAGCCGTCAAACCTGCTGGTCCTGCTCCCACAATTATAACATCGTACATGACACCACGTATATTATCTTTAGTTAATTATATTATTCTATGAAATTAAAAATTCTTTAATGAAATACATAGAAAAAACAATTTTAAAAGAAATATATAAAAAAAGAGATCTCTGGGCGCGTAAACACGATTTTGGAAATCTTTTAATCATTGGTGGTAGCAGACTCTATCCCACTACGCCTATTCTATCAGCACTGTCTGCTTATAGAAGTGGGGTTGATTGGGTGACTATAGCTGCGCCTGAAGAAGCCTGTAAAATTATCGCTTCATACTCTCCTAACTTGATGGTCCATCCTTTAGAGGGCGAATATTTGACAAAAAAGCACGTAGATGAGTTAATCGAACTAACGAATAAGAGGTCAGCGATATCAATTGGTGGAGGAATGACAAGAGAAAGTAGTGTTTTAGGAGCTATAGTCGAATTTCTTGAAAGAATAGATAAACCTTGTGTAATAGATGATGATGCAATTTATGCTGTTGCAAGAAAAAAAAGAGTTTTGAGGGACAAAAAGTTTGTTATCTTGCCCCACTCATTCGAATTCTATATTCTTTCTGGAATTAAAGTAAGTACAAATTTGAAAGAAAGGATAAATGCCATAGAAAGAGTTGCATCCCAACTTAAAACAACAATTCTACTTAAAGGGCATATAGATGTAATTTCTGATGGAAAGGAAACAAGATTGAACAAAACTGGTTCAGCTTACATGACTAAACAAGGGTTTGGAAATACGTTAGCCGGGATTTGTGCAGCAATATTAGCAAGGAATATAAATCCTTTTATTTCTGCTTGTGCTGCTGCGTATATCAATGGGAAGGCTGGAGAATTAACTGCTAAAAAATATCATGAGGGAATGTTACCGACTGATTTAATAGAACACATACCGATTGTTATCAAAGAAGGCCTTAAATAATTTTTTCTCATTCAAAAAATTTATTGACTTTACTATCATAAAATTTATATCTGCAAGCAAAATGAGTGAGATACTTAATATACCAAAATTCAGAATAACGTCTCTAAATCTTTCGGTTTTAAGTGTAGAATAAGAGAATCACGAGGACCGGCTGAAAGAAACAATAACAAACCGACTAATAATTGTACATTGGCTATCCAAGGAATTCGTGCATTTGCCAGATTATTAAAAGGTATTGGAGCACCAGATGGAAATAAGGTCAAAAGTAATTTTTTAGTACCACAGGATTTTTGAACTTAAAAAAGATTTCTAGAAGTATTTCTGTCTAATGGGATAGCAGCCAAAAACTTTTCAAGAAAAGAAAATCTACCACAGATCTGCGTTAAAATGAGGAAGAGTTGGAAGGTCTAATGTGTAATTCTCTTAATATTTCACGATATTAATTCTATAAGCAGTTAGAGCGTTAAATGTAAGTGAACCAGTATCTTCTACTGCCACCAATCACCAATAAACTTCCAAAATCACCTTTACGGCTCCATTCAGGCCTGGATTTGTATATTTTCTTTATCAAACGATTATTAACTATCTTTATCCTGACCACCATTCCATTTTATCTGAGTTAAAGATTATTTGACAATTGCTTTTTAAAAAACTACATCTATCACTTTTAGAATATCTTAAACTTTTAAATTAGTAAGAATAATATTAATACAAGTGTTAAATATGGTAGTCTTCGATGTTTTAATGAATTTTTTGAATTCTATAGCAGATTTTCTACCAAAACTCATCGGTGCGATAATACTGTTAGTATTCGGTTGGGTAATCGGATGGTTTGTAGGAAAGATAACGAAGGAAATAATCAGAAGAGCAAAAATCGATGAGTATATTTTTAAGGGTAAAAAACCAGTTTTTAGACTGGGTGAAATATTCCCGCTAATATTCTCATGGACAATCTACCTTTTGTTCATCTGGTCGGCTGTAAAAGAATTGGGAGTAGAAGCACTGAGTATGGCCATGGAAACCATAGTGATGGGTTTCCTTCCAGGACTCATAAAAGCTGTAATAATAGTAATTGCAGGTTATGCTCTCGCTGAATACGTTAGAAGACAGTTAGAATCGAGCAATCTCATGTATTCACATTTGGTAGGAAGGTTCTTATTCTTCTTGATGATTTACCTTTCAGTAGCTCTGGCTTTACCTTTGGTGGGGATTGACCCATTTGTCGTGAACATGTTGTTATTGCTTATAGTTGCTTCAGTAGGAATAGGATTGGCAATAGCAATAGGTTTGGGCCTCAAAGATGTTGTCAGAGATTGGGCAAAAAAATACCAGAAGTCAAAGAAGTGAATTAATTTTTTATAAGAATTAAATCCTTGAATTTTATAAGGTTGAGAAGATGAAGATTGCCATAATCGGTTCACCCGATAGGAAAGAACTGGATTTCCCCTTGGTTGAAGAGGCGAAACTTATTTTTGACGATGTTTTGTACGTACCCATCGGCGAGATCATATTAAAAATATCCAAAGATCTTCAGGTTTTACACAAGGATATAGACGTTTCTGGTTTTGATGTTGTTCTTCCGATCTCAACATTTCCGTATAAAGAATTCTATTATATGTGTCTAAAAATCCTAGAAAAGTATACTTACACACCAATATCGAGCGATAATTTCTTCAACTTCTGTAACAGAACTTTGTTCCTTAAAACTCTCTCTGAGAATGGTATCAAAGTGAGGAGAATTTTCTCAGTGGCATCTAGCGTAGCAGCTAGAACGATAATAAATCAACTAGGATTACCCGTCATCCTTGATGTACCTGGAAAGAATATATTCATAGCAGATAGAACGACTTTGAAGAACATTCTATCCATGTTCAAGCCTGGACGTGTTATCATGTTCAAGAAGCCCATTAAACCTGAATCGATGATTTGGGTTTTTGTTGTCGGTAATGAGGTTGTCGCATCGTATGAAAAGGTCGATAAAAACATGAGACCTGTAAGAGTTGAAAGAAAGATCGAAGAACTAGCTGTAAGAATCAAAAACTTAATATCTTCAGATTTTTGTGTGGTAAATTTTTTGAGGGTTAAGAATCAAACCATGATGAACCAAGTATCCTTATCTCCAGATTTTCCTCTCTTTCAAAAGATAACCTCTAAGAATATCTGTAGGAGCTTGTTGATGCACTTAAGAGCTAACGCTACGGAAAAAAGAAAGAATATTTTGGATATTTTTGTTGATTCAATAAACGATTTCGTGAGATGGTTTAGTCATGAAGTTAGCCATCTTGGGTCCACTCAAAAGAAGACATGAAGAGATAAGATTGATAGGCGAAGCAAAAAAGGTTTTTGATAGCGTCAGCTATTTTTGCATTCCAAACCTCACTGTCGAGATCACGGATGGCGAATGCTTTGTTAAGCATAAAAACATAGATTTGTCCAGTTTTGACTGTATACTTCCCAGAATACCGAGAAGTTACAGAACTTTTGGTTTCACTGTATTGAAAATTTTGGAAGGGAAGGTTTTCTTTCCGATAAAACCAATTTCTCTCTTCTATTCACACAACAAATTCTCGACACTGCTTTTGTTGAAGGAAAACAATTTACCAGTTCCAGAAACTTATCTGGCTCTGAAGAGGAGTGTAACAGAGAACGTCCTTGACGAAATAGTATATCCTGTAGTCCTGAAACTTTTGTATGGTTCTATGGGGAGAGGCGTGATCTTCGCCGACTCAAAACAATCTGCCATAACTTTCATAGATACTCTCGAGCTTTTCAAGCAACCTATATTCGTTGAAGAATACGTGAAAAATCCTGGAGAAGATATCAGGGCATACGTTATTGGAGACAGAGTTATCGCGAGCATGAAAAGAATCGCAAAGAAGAATGAAAGAAGGTCCAACATAGGTGTTGGTGGTAAGGGAATAAAGTATGATATACCGCAAAAAATTGCTGATCTGGCTTGTGATGCTGCTGGAGCTCTGGGAATGGAAATATGTGGTGTTGATATCATCGAAGGTCCGAAAGGTCCTACAATCATCGAAACGAACATAAACGCTCAATTCCAAGGACTAGAATCTGCCACAAAACGTAACGTCGCCAGACAAATAGTTGAATACTTGAAAGAGAGAGTGAAAAAATGAATTTTCATCTGTTTAATAACTCTAGGAAAATGGACGATTTTTTGAGGGATAAATTGAAACCAAGAGAGAAAGATGGGATAGAATACGGTATTCTTGACAATTTTAAAAATAACAGAGTTTTATTCACCGCACCACATGCGTATGTTAAAAAGATATACCTACCTGAATTTGGAGAAAGAGCTTACGTCAATATCGGCGATAGAAATACAGGCAGACTAACAAGGATCGTGGCATTGCACACTCGTACAGCTTTCATGATACCCAAAGTTTTAAGAACTCGAGCAGACCCAGCAAGGCCACCAGATGAATTGGGAAAAGGTTTAAAATTATTCGCAACAGTCATGGGGACAAAAAACAAAGAATTGAGAACATATCTAGAGATACACAAGAATAGAAAATTTCTTCACGTTCTAGAAAAATACCATGAACTTATCAGCAATCTAAGCCCCAAGGGTATAATTTGCTTTCATGGAATGCATTTAAGAAGAGAATTCGATGTATTACTCGGTTTTGGAAAAAGATATGAGATGATACTGGGAAAGAAGAATGCGTTCCGATTCAAAAAAGAGTTGATAGAAAAAATTCATGATGCTTTCCCCGAGTTTGGATTTAGACAGGAAATGAAAATTGCAGTCTCCAAAATTCTTTTTACCGGTGAGATGAATTATGTACTCGCAAAACATGTCATCGAACACAACAAGAAAAGTCAAAAAAAGAGGATTGGAATTAACGTTGAATTGAATCTTAGGGGAAGAGTCAGTAAGGATGATAAGAATCTACCAACTCCAGAGTATCAGCTTGCCTGTCAAATTCTAGGGGAATTATCCATAGAGTGGACAAGAAAACTTACATCGTAAAGAAAGACAACTTCTATATTCATCCTTTTTTGAGTTCTAACCCAACTTTATTATACCTACCCTTTTCAATATTCTTACTGTTACACATCTACAGGAATATCACCCAGTTAAATGGAGATCAACACATCGTTGAGTATGAGTTATTGGTTGACCTAATCCACCCTTCCATAGATACAGTCGTCAATAAGAAATTTTTTTAAATCTAGGAACCAAATGTTTTATCCATATGGACATTTTTAGGTTTTTTATAATCTTCGTATTAGGTTTTGTAATCAGCACACCATCTTCCATGATCGGTCTAACCGGTGGGTTCCTTTTCGTTCCGATACTAATTTTAATCTTTCAACTACCAGCACAAAACGCAATCGCAATCAGTCTAGTTGCAATAACTGGGACGACTGTTTCTGCAACGTTAGGATACATGAGACAGAGGAGAGTTGATTTAAAACTTGGTTTGTTATATGATATCCTAGATGTTCCTGGAGTTGTTTTAGGTGCATATTTGACGACATTACTTCCTTCGAGCATCCTAACGGCTATTTGTGGTGTATTCCTAATCATAATCTCAGTTTTATCGGTGAGAAGAAGTATCTTTTTTTTGGGACAATAAACAATCGAAGAAAGTTCGTCAAAAAAACTTTCAGTATTCTAGACGCACTGTCATTCCAATATTAATTAGCAGTCTTCTAGGCGGTTTTATAACTGGCTTGGTTGGTTTGGGTGGAGGGATAACTGATACTTCAACTATGATACTGCTTGGAGTTTCACCCTACATAGCTGTTGCTAGCTCAGAGTTTGCCATGGCTTTAACTAACTGCGTCGGTGTCATCGCACATGGGTTCTTGAACCATATTCTGTTAGAATATGCTTTACCATTGACTGTTGGAACAATCATCGGCGCACAGGTAGGTTGTTTATTATGTAAACGTGTTAAGGCGAGCTTTATAAGAAAGGTTATTGTTTTGATAACTTTCGTTGTTGGGTTAAGGTTGATTTTTTCATTGTTTATTGTCTGATTCAGATCATTTTTAGAAACATGGTTACTCTGTATCAATCTGTGCCTTTTGCAACTTACCGGAGTAGTCGATGTAGACAGTTTTTATCTCAGAAAATTCCTGTACCCCTTCAATCCCTCCTTCACGTACCCCAGTTCCAGTATGTTTTATTCCACCAAACGGTAGATGAACTTCTGCCCCTATTGTGCTAGAGTTTACGTAAGTGATTCCTGCCTCTATCCTTTGAATCGCGAGGAAAGCCTTTCTCATATCTTTCGTGTAGATAGAGGAACTCAGTCCATACTCGACAGAATTCATCGCATCAATAGCTTCATCAAAATCTTTTACTGGAATCAAAGAAACTATTGGTCCGAATATTTCTTCTTGTGCTATTCTCATATCCATAGAACAATCAGTGAACAGAGTTGGTTCAAAGAAGAATCCACTCATCCTTGGAATTTTACCACCGGTTAAAAGTTTAGCCCCTTCATTCAATCCAATCTCAACATAATTTTTACACTTATCTTGAGCGGCCTTATTTATCAATGGCCCCACATCTGTCTTCAGGTCCAACCCACTACCAATTTTTAATTTCTTGATCTTGTTGACGAGCATGGTCTCAAATTTTTTCTTGATTTTTTCATGAACGATTACTCTAGAAGCAGCAGTGCACCTCTGTCCTGTCGTTCCATATCCACCCCAAACCACTCCGTCTAAAGCGAGGTTTTGATCAGCATCTTCCAAGACAATTATACCATTCTTCCCACCAAGTTCTAATCCAACTTTCTTCAATCCAACTTCTTTCAAGATAGTTCTTCCAGTGTCTCTATGACCGGTGAAGGAAATTCCCCTGACTTTTTCATGCCTGACTATTGCCATACCAACAGTATCACCAGGCCCTGTGACCAAGTTTAAAACTCCTTTCGGTAAACCAGCCTTCTCCAGTATCTCAACAAACTTGATCGCACAGAGAGGCGTATCAGATGATGGTTTAAAAACAACAGTATTTCCACAGATCAGAGCGGGCATTATCTTCCAAGCCGGTATTGCGATAGGAAAGTTCCATGGTGTTATCAAACCAAAGACTCCAACGGGCATTCTTACAGTCATGCAGAATTTGTCTCTCAGTTCAGACGGTGTCGTGTATCCGAACAACCTTCTTCCTTCTCCTGCCATGTATTCTGCCATGTCTATTGCTTCTTGAACATCGCCTCTCGCTTCTGCGATAACCTTTCCCATCTCTTTCGTCAACAACCTTGCCAATTCTTCCTTCTTTTCTCTGAGTATTTGTGCTGCCCTAAGGAGGATTAGTCCTCTCTTTGGGGCAGGCATTTCACTCCATTTTTTGAATGCCCTTTCTGCTGCATCTACTGCTTTATTCACATCGTCCCCGTTTCCCAACTGAAAATTTCCGATTATTTCTCTGGGTTTTGCAGGGTTCAAACTAGGAAAAGTCTCTCCAGACTCAGAATCAACCCATTTTCCATCTATGTAAAGTTTATAATTTTTTGGGAATACCATTTTACTCAATAAAATATTGATTTTCTTTTAATTATCTTTAACGTCAATCAATGAGAGTTTATAAATTTTTATAAAGTGTTATGTCAATTACTTAGTAACATCATGTTAATGTGGTTCGATGAGTGTTATAATTTTAATACTTGCGAGCACTTTCCTCGTTAGTTGCATATCTCTTGTGGGGATTTTAACCCTATCTCTAAGAGAAAAATTGCTCGATGAAGCGTTGTTAATTTTAGTCAGCCTTTCCGCCGGGACCATGATGGGAGGCGCTTTTTTCCACTTGTTGCCCGAGTCGGTTGAAATATCCGCAAACATAAACATCTTTATTTATGTTATCTTTGGTTTTCTCCTGTTTTTCTTCATGGAGAAATCACTCTTCTGGCGTCATTGCCATAGAAAAGAGTGTGATGTACATACTTTTGCTTACATGAATTTAGCCGGAGATTTAGTTCACAATTTTATCGATAGTCTCGCCATAGCTGCCAGTTCTATCAGTAGCGTTGGTTTGGGGATAGTAACCACCCTTGCTATATCCTTCCATGAAGTTCCACAAGAGATCGGTGATTTCGGCATGTTTCTCTTTGGTGGTTTCAAGAAAAAGAAGGCTTTGATTTTAAATTTCTTGACTGCTTTGTCTGCTGTTCTTGGAGGGGTAATAGGATACCTTCTTTCTATGTATTTACAACGATTCGTGATTTTTTTATTGTCTCTGACAGCAGGGGGATTCATATGCATAGCTTCTTCTGACCTCATCCCAGAAATTCGCAAGATAGAACCATTAAAACAATCTTTGTTGATAATCTTGACTTTTTGCATAGGGATTATTATCATGTGGATGTTAAAATCTTAACATGAGAGGAAGCTATATTTTATTCATAAAACTCGAGAATAACTCGAAAATAAGAATTGGTAAACTCGGCATCATCGATTTTCCTAGAGGCTATTATTGTTATGTTGGTTCTGCTCTTGGTAAGACTGTTAACCTGGAAAAAAGGATTAATAGACATAAAAGATTGGATAGGGATAAATCAGGAAAACTCAGATGGCACATAGATTATTTTCTTGTCAATCCAAACAGTTCAATCATCGATATAATCACGATTAAAAGTAATAAGAGAATGGAATGTGAGACATCAGAAAAGTTAGAAAGAGTTGCTGATAAATCCATAAATGGTTTTGGTTGTAGCGATTGTGATTGTAAAAGTCATTTTCATTACTTTAAAAACAAACAAGATTGTGGAAAGATTTTTAAGAAAATAAGAAAGTAATATGAAAGAAGAGCAGCTAGAGGTGTAATAGTGAGGAGTGCAGTAAGAGAGTTAGTAAGAGGAAGATTCAACGTCAGTGATGAGTTCTTGAAGAGATTAGATGCTGATGCTTAATTGCGCTCCTCTTTTTATTTTTTCTATCTGATTCGGGTTGGTTCAATGTTTTTTCTTAATATTTACAAATTCAATTTTATTTCTGAGAAGAATAATGAACTAATATGAAGAGAAAGGTCTACATTATCTCAACATTATTTTATGCTATCATAATCTTCATCCTCTCCTCGCTTCCGAAACTCCCTTCTGTAGAAAAACCAGGTTTCGATAAAATAGAGCATGCGATAGAATACTCGATCTTGGGATTCTTAGCTTTAGGATGCTTCACGAATAGAAGCAAATTAAAGATAGTAATTTTCGTGATTATAATTTGTTTCTTATACGGATTTTTGGATGAGATTCATCAGTATTTTGTCCCTGGTAGAGAATTTAGTGTTTTTGATGTCCTTGCTAATTCTATAGGCTCTTTGCTAGGCGTTAGTATAAACCTAAAATTTTATAAGAAAGGGAATAAAATTAAAAAATAAACGTTCCGAACATTACTGAAATCTTCTTGATTGTTTTCGTTCTTTAAAAAGAGGTTTAACAGTATCCACCACTTGTGGTACTTCCGCTGCTTTCGCTCAGAGTCTTTGAACATTCACTTGGTGGTTTATTGAAAGCACTGCAGATAGCTTGTTTGTATGCCTCTGGTGTTCTTGCACCGTTGTATCTGGCACCGTTGATTATCAAGGTTGGTGATCCAGTCACACCGTTCTGGTTTGATAAAGCTTCCTCTGCTCTCATCAATGTCAGACCTTCTGTCTTGAAACAGTTCTCTATCTTTGCCACGTCAACCTTAGCAGCCTTCGCTGCATCCTTCCAGCAAGTATCCACGGTGTCTAAACTGCATTTGTTGTCTATATAGTCGACATAAGTCCAGAATGTCGCTTGGCCATAGTTCTTCCAGATACAAGCTTGTCTCATATCTTCATTTGCTTCTTTTTCTCCATGCAATGAGTTTACTGTAGTACCGCTTACACTAACTATGAAGTGTGGTTCAATCGATGCCTTTCCGTCTAACAAATCCACCACAGGTTTCATCGCTTTCTCTGCTTGTATTCCGTATGGACAGAAACTCATGACAAATAACTGAGCTACTGGCTTATCTGTTTTCTTAGGTTCAAATTTCTCTGGTACTGTTGTTGCTGTCTCAGGTGTTTGTGTCATGTTTACTACTGAAGGAAACAGTAATTTTCCGTCCATCGTTATGTAAGAATTATAAATTCTACCAGCGATGTTGAGTTGAGCATTATAAAGGCCATTTTCTTCTTTAACGCTGATTAAAGTTGCAGTTCCTCGGCCTTGTAATAGATACTTGTTTATGTAATCGATCGCCTTATTAGCTGCATCTTGAGCAGTTAAAGTCGGTGTAACAAACCTACCGGTAATTCCTTGACCTCTGACTAGAACAACAACCAAGATTATCGCCAGTATTATCGTCGATATCATCCAAGGATTCATCCTCGGGATTTTTATCGTCACACCCTCTTTCTTTTTTTCTTCAGTTTTTTCGATGTCTTCTTTTGGCATTAGTTACACCACATTAGTTAAAAATGTGAATCGTTGACTTTAAATATATTCATTTTTTCTTTCGTGGTCATTCTTTCTGAATAGGTAGATGTTATTATTAATGATAGACCCAATTCCTATTATCGTATCTATTACATATGCGCCTAACATTTCAGTCGGAACACTGCCTTTGTAAAGACAGTATTCATCTAATTCTAAACGTAGTTTTATGATGAGAGAATTTATCATGTACAGGACAAAAAATAACGCTATAGAAATAACGATGAGTATTATACCGACTTTCTTCAAATCAACCTTTGTCATAATTTCCATATTATTATTAACCTTTTTAAGTTATTTTATTCTCAATTTTTCTATTTCTTCATCCTTTATAGGCGAAACAATTATCAGTTTATTTAATTTTTTTCTCCCGAATTTGACTAAAGCCTTTCCTCTAGCATCAGAATAACGAACGGTTAACGATGCAGCTTTTTCAACAGCTTCTTTCGTTTTTGGACCTTGTAATATCGTTATGGGGCCATTATATCCGGAAACTTCAAACACAAAATCATCAAGTTTTTTCAAATTCAAGAGTTCTTTATTTTCAGTCTCATTTCTTCCAACGATTATCTTGTTCTTATTAAACCTGAAATGTCTACCAATCTTCAATAGAATAATATCTCTCATAGTTACTCTTTTTTTGTGTTCAAACAAATCTCTAACTTTATCCGCGAACTCTTTGTAAGTCAATAAACAACCTCCAGATGGACAAGGATAATCGTTTATCTTCCAATCTTTAGCGAGTTGGATCTGTCTTTTTCTGGACCTGCCTCTGATGTCTAACAATTTTTCTCTGTTGACCCATCCTTTCTTTTCAGCTTCTGTTTCTGGGAGAAGTTTAGCAGATAAAGGTCTGAGTATCTTCCCTTTTAATCCAGCTTCTTTTTCTATGATATCCAAGGCTTTCCTGCGCTGAGACATTGGCCTTTCGTCGAGCACCTCACCAGTGAAGATGAAGGATGTGCCTATTTCCTTTGCGTACTTCTTTGCTTTCTTAAGCATGAAGATTCTGCAGTCTATACAAGGGTTCATATTCTTTCCGTAACCATACTTCGGGTTCCTTAAAATTTTTAAGTATTCTTTCCCAACGTTCATTATTTTCAGAGGAATTTTGAATTTTTTCGCTACTTTTACAGCTTCACGCGTTGGACAGAGACAAAAAGTGGTGACAAAGTTTATCGCTTCGACATCTATACCTTGGTCTAGGATTAATTTTACTGCCAATGTGCTATCCAATCCACCCGATAATAATGCTAGGGCTTTCATGATTTTCACTTCGCTAATTCTTTAAACAAAGTACAAGCATTGCAAATATTATTGCTAGAAGGTTCTCCACATACTTCAGAAACATCAATATTATAACTCGATTCAGAGACTTTGATAAATTTTTTAATTTTTTCTTCTCTCATAATTTCCCTTGTTTGTTTGGTTCATTTATAAATCTTTGAGAACTATTTTTTCCAGAATTTTAATTTCTTCTTCAGCAATTGTCTAAAATAACATCTTCTGCATAAATATCTTCCGTTAGGAGTTGTGTGTTTAGGAACTTTTATAAAACTCTTGCATAGATAGCATTTTGCCATAATAATTATTTCATTACCATTTTAATAAAGTACTTGTGAATTCTAAGATCGTTTGTTAACTCTGGATGAAAAGTTAAAGCTAGAATGTTTTCTTTCTTCACTCCAATTATTGTATTTTTATGCTTGGCCCATACTTTAGTATTTCCCCAAACTCTTTCTATGACAGGAGCACGAATGAAGACTGCTCTGAAAGGCTTATTCCCGATTTCAGGTATTTTAACATCAGCCTCGAAAGAATCCACTTGTCTACCATAAGCATTCCTCAAAACTTTCATATCCATCAATCCTAACAAGACTGTGTTAGTCTGTTTAATCTGTTCATCTCCTTCTTTTGCCAAGAGAATGGCACCAGCACATGTTCCTAGAATTGGTAATCCTTCTTCTGAAAGTTCGATTATTCTTTCATGCATTCCTGTAGTAAGCATGAGTCTGTTTATTGTCGTTGATTCACCGCCTGGTATCACAATCCCAGAAATATCGTTTAAATCTTTAACATCTCTTACGTATACAGCCTTTTCATCGATTTTGAGTTCTTCCATCGCCTTGTTCAAGGCTTCAACATGTTCAGAAACAGCGCCCTGTACAGCTACAACTCCGATCTTCAATCAGTTCCCCGTATTTGCATTTTTTGTTTTTCATCCATCTTTGAAGTGTCGATGCCTTCCATCGGTTCCCCTAAACCTTCAGAAACTTTTGCGAGAATTTTTGGATCATCATAATGCATTGTGGCTTCTACAATCGCTTTTGCGTATGCCTTTGGGTTTTTAGATTTGAATATTCCCG
The DNA here is from genome assembly GCA_030018415.1 of Candidatus Aenigmatarchaeota archaeon. Taxonomy (GTDB): domain Archaea; phylum Aenigmatarchaeota; class Aenigmatarchaeia; order CG10238-14; family CG10238-14; genus JASEGC01. The sequence continues at coordinate 36,431 of JASEGC010000001.1, read as the reverse complement.
AACCAACGAATATACCATCCGCGCCTAATTGCATCATCAGGGAGCTATCAGATGGTGTAGAAATACCCCCTGCAGCGAAATTAACTACTGGTAATCTTCCTAAATCTCTTGTTTCTTTAACCAATTCCAACGGCACACGATATTCTTTTGCCTTTTCTTTTAATTGCTTTTCAGACATTTTTTTCAATTCAGCTATCTCTCTGTTCATGAGTTTCATGTGTCTTACAGCTTCAACAACATTTCCAGTTCCGGGTTCGCCTTTAGTTCTTATCATCGCTGCACCTTCATTTATTCTTCTCAAAGCTTCGCCCAAGTTTCTTGCTCCGCAAACAAAAGGAATCGTGAACTTTCTCTTATCAATATGGTCTTCTTCGTCTGCTGGCGTCAACACTTCACTCTCGTCGATCATATCCACGCCCAAAGCTTCGAGTATCTGTGCTTCCGCAAAATGACCTATCCTGCATTTAGCCATGACAGGAATAGTGACAGCATCCATTATTTCTTTGATTTTTTGTGGGTCAGCCATCCTTGCCACCCCACCTTTTGCTCTTATGTCTGCTGGTACTGCCTCTAAGGCCATGACAGAAACAGCTCCCGCATCTTCGGCGATCTTTGCCTGTTCTCCGTTGACAACATCCATTATCACTCCACCCTTGCACATCTTAGCAAATCCTCTCTTCAGCCTGTCAGTTCCTTTCATCTCAACGATCTTTTCAGTTATTTTCATTTCATCACTAATAACGAACATATAATAATTGGATGAAGTTAAATTTTTTGGTACAAATAATTTTGTCGCTTTAGTTAAACTTAAATATCTGATTGCATTATAAATATAACAGTGTTATGGTGGATCGGATGGTCGGTGAACCAGTTTGTTTCAAAGCTGACTAAGTCAGCTCTTTCTTCTAGTCCTAAGTCTCGTCGACAACTTCTTGAGATAACTAAACTACCTGAGAGAACTTTAAGATATAATTCAGCAATCTTGAAAGAGCAAGGTTTGGTTAAGGAAATTTCAACTTTCTCAGACTTGAGGAAAAAAATCTTTTCGTTAGAGGTGAATAGGAATGTATTACAATAATGTCCTAGAAATGATTGGAAATACGCCAATGGTAAAGATAAACAAATTAACTGACAAGAATAGTGCGACTGTGTTAGCAAAGTTAGAGATGTTCAACTCGAGTGGTTCAGTAAAGGATAGGATAGCAAAATACATGATCGAGGAAGCAGAAAAAAGAGGAATTCTCAAGTCAGATTCTATAATAGTCGAACCTACTACTGGTAACACAGGCATTGCTTTAGCTATGGTCGCTGCGATTAAAGGTTATAAAATGATTGCAGTTATGCCCAAAGGCATGAGTAAAGAAAGAGAGAGGATGATAAAAGCTTATGGAGCTGATATTTTATTTACTCCAAATGGTGGAGAAGTTGATGTAAAACTTGCGATCGAAAAAGCCGAACAAATGTCGAGAGAAAATCCAAAAGTTTTCTCACCAAATCAGTTCAAGAACATGGATAATGTGAAAGCCCATAGAGAAACGACTGGAAAAGAAATTTTAGGTCAGGTTGGAGGAAACATCGATGCGTTCGTGGCTGGAGTAGGAACTGGCGGTACACTCGTTGGTGTTGCTCAAGCATTGAAAGAAAAAATACCAAATGTGAAAATTATTGCTGTTGAACCTGCAGGTTCTCCAATACTTTCTGAAGGAAAATCTGGTCAACACATGATACAGGGGATTGGTGAAGGATTCATCCCAGAAGTTTTAAAGTCTGGTTTGGGTTTAATCGATGAGATAATAACTGTGACTGATGATGATGCTATTAATACAACTCGCAGATTAGCAAAAGAAGAAGGAATATTGGCAGGTATATCTTCAGGAGCAAACATGTTCGCTGCCTTGAAAACTGCAAAAAAATTAGGTAAAGGTAAAACTGTTGTGACAATCTTTCCAGATAGAGGTGAGAGATACTTGAGTGATGATGTTTTTTAAATTTTAAATAATATAGTTTCTAATGATGCCGAGGTGGCAGAACGGCGACTAATAAAGCCGTAAATGCGACCGATCTCAAAATGAGAGTCGATGCTGCAGAGCTGGTGTACTGATAAATGATGTGTTGACACCGGTTTAAAAGGGTTCGATTCCCTTCCTCGGCTATTCGTGATGTTGTGACGTTAAAAATTTTCAACACAATGTCTAGAAAAAAAGAAATCTTCAAGCCTTTGGAAAAAGGAAAAGTAAAGATTTTTGTGTGTGGAGTAACAGAGTACGATTACGTTCATCTAGGTCATGCAAGAACCTACGCCTTTTACGATACTCTAGTTAGGTTTCTAAGGTACTCAGGATACAGAGTTAATTACATACAGAACATCACTGACGTTGGACATTTGCTAGAAACTGGCGAAGATAGGATCATAAAAAAAGCCAAAGAGGAAAGAAAAGACCCGATGGAGATTGTCGAATTCTTCATGAAACATCATCTCATGACATTTGATAAAATGAGGTTTTTAAGGCCTGATATGTTACTGAGAGCAACTCATCATATAAAAGAAATAATCGAACAGGTTCGAGTCCTGATAAAAAAAGGATATGCGTATGAAGTCAACAATTCTGTTTACTTTAAAGTCTCTAAATTCAAGGATTATGGAAAATTGTCCAGAAAGGTTCCTAAAAAATTGATAGCAGGAGCGAGAGTTGAAGTCAACCCTGAAAAAAGAGACCCGCGTGATTTTGCTTTGTGGATTAAAGCTCCGCCAGAACACCTCCTAAAATGGGATTCCCCCTTTGGTATCGGTTATCCTGGTTGGCATATCGAGGATACTGCTATTGCGATGAAGTACTTTGGCCCGCAGTATGACATTCATGGAGGATCGATAGAACTAGTATTCCCACATCATGAAGCTGAGATTGCACAGGCAGAAGCTATAACAGGAATTAAGCCTTATGTCAAGTACTGGGTTCATACTGGTCTGTTAACTATTAACAAAGTAAAAATGTCTAAGTCTCTCGGTAATTGTATAAGACTCACAGATACTCTAGACAAGAATGATCCTGAGACTCTAAGACTATGGATAGCTTCAACGCATTATCGAAAGCCTCTAGATTACAATGAGAGGGATTTAGAGGTTGCGAAGAAAAAAGTAGAAAGAATTTCCACTACTTTAGAGAAAATTGATGACAATTTAAAAGTTGCAAAGAGTGTTGAGCCGATTTTTGTCTCAGACATAAAAAAATTAAGAAAAAGATTCTTTGATGCGATGGAGGATGATATGAACACTTCTTTAGCTTTAACAAACTTCTTCAAGATCATCTCTCTTGTAAACAAACAAATCGAGATGAAAAAATTCTCCAAAGAGGATTTGGTGTATGCAAAAGAAGTTATCCATGAGTTGGGCCAATTCTTCCAGATCATTCCTGAAATCAAGAAAGAAGAACTATCAGAGGATATCAAGAAGTTGATTAATGAGAGAGAAAAGGCGAGGAGCAAAAAAGACTGGAAGGCTGCTGATGATATCAGGGCTAAGTTGAAGAACATGGGAGTTATACTTGAAGATACACCAAAAGGAGTTAAGTGGAAGATAAAGAAATGATTTATTTTTCTTCCTTATTTTACTCTCTATTTCTCCCAACTTTAATGTAATGTATGCAAGGATCGTGGCTACATAACTATCATATAAAATCCAGCCCCTGCTGCCATTCCTATAGTGAGATGCTTAGGTGACTTGACATCTGCTGATTTTATAGAAAAGATTTCAGGAGGAGTTTATTCTCCTAAAATTGAATTTGGTTATATACCCATAAATCTTGAAAAAATGAAAGAAGAAGATTTGGACAAAGAGATACTAAGAGTTGGGATGATAGCTGAATTGGATGCTGTGAGTCTTTATGAGCAGCTAGCAGCCATGACTGAAAATGAGAACATTAAGAAAATTCTTTTGGACATAGCAAAAGAAGAAAAGACACACGTGGGAGAACTCCAAGCTCTGCTATTAAAAGAAGATAAGGAGCAAGTAAAAGAATTAGAAAAAGTAGAAAAGAAGTCGATGAATTAACAGAATAAAAGGGATGATAAATATAGAAAAAAGAAAAATAGGGGAATAAACCCCATATTTTATGATTTAGCAGTCTCTTGCTTTCAATGTCTTTCTTCCATTTTCCTTTGCTCTCTCAGCGGCTCTTCTAATTAAAGCTGCAACGTCCGCGTCTAATCTCTTCAAGAACTCTTCACTTACATTAGCTCTACCCTTTAGTAGCTCTCTAACTGCACTCTTAACGATTACAGTCACTCTTTTTCACCCCCTCATTTTTTTGGCTAACTCCCCTTAAAAAAGGGATATTTTGCTATCTATAATTAAATATGCGCACCTATAAAAAGCTTTGCTTTTTTAGGCTTATAAGGTATTTTTACGAATGAGTCGTAAAACCAAGGGAAAACACACAAAAATTACCGAATTTTATTACTTTCTCATATGACTTCTATATTTTTTCCAGAAATTACCTTAGCATGATTCTTTTTACAAGATGGGCACAGAATTCTTATAACTTCAGTAGGATCAGAATTTTTGATTTCACCGCAATAACCACATTTGCATCTTATCTCCACCGGTATTTCTTGCACTTCAGTCTTCACGGGGACTTGATAATGTATCAGCATCTGTTTGAGCAAGAGTTCAAATTCTTTTATGTGATGTGATTTTGGAACTTTCACGATAAAGCTTTTTTTTCCATTCTTGGTCCATTCAGCCATAATCTTTCCGATAGTTTCTGTTACAAACCTAACTTCTCGAGCCAAAAAATTCACCAAAACTTTCATCGATTAAAATGAATGAGAACATTGCCTCTTGAAAAAAATCTAAGTCATGCATAGCAACTTTTTAATTATTTGTTTTTCTCAATTATAAACATTATCCATTCATAGTCTTTCAGTTGTTTAGACATCATCAGTCATGGAAATTTTAAAAAATACAATCACAGGATTTTTTATTGCTGGGAGCGGGATTCGCACCCGCGATCTCCGGATTTCTTATCATCTGGAATCAAAACTCATTTCTCATGTGAGTATGAGTCCGGCGCTTTAACTACTAAGCCACCCCAGCCCAAATAAAAATTATGAAGTCAAGATTTATAAGTTCCTTGTTCAAACAATTTTAAAATCTCTTCGGCATTTTTTTGTTATCTTCAAATTCATACTTTAATCTGAATTTGTTTATGTTTTTCTCTGTCAACAGCCTTATCTCCTTCATCTCTTTTCAACCCCATTTTCTTGTATGCTTCTTCAAAATAATTTCCTACTGATATTACTTTAACGTCAGGTTTTTTTCTAGAACAAATTTTATTGTTGTAGATTTGCCAGCACCTTTCACGGCTGATACAACTACTTTCATTCAACCACCTTTAATTTTATTTCCAGTTAGTAATTTATTTTAGGCGATTCCTAAAGATATATAGACTGATGACCAATAGATTTTTATGACTTTAGAGAGTTTGATTGACAGAGAATTGATGAAAGAGTTAAAAAATTATAAAAAATGTTTAAGACTTATGAGGATAATCGAAAGGGACGAAGAAGTTTATGGTCTCCTAGAACAAGCCAACAAAGTCATGGTAGTGAGGATGGGGTTCAATGACCATGGTAGGGTTCACTCAAAAATTGTGGCATTGAATGCATTGAAAATCTACTCGATACTGGAGAAAAAAAAGATTTTTGGAAATATCATCCTTGAAGAAATTGGGAATGCAGAAGATGTGAGGATGGCATTGTTACTTGGGGCTTATGTGCACGATATCGGGAATAGCGTATCAAGAGATGATCATGAAATCTTAGGTGTCATATTAGCTCGTAGTATTATAACAAGAATGCTCAGAAGAGCTGATCCGGATGCAGATATTGCAAAGATCGCAAGAATTAGAGCTATCATCATCGAAGAAATACTTTGTCATCTCGGTAAGTACAGATCCACATGCTTGGAATCAAAAATAGTAGCGACTGCAGATGGAACTGATATGACTAAAGGCAGGGCGAGAATTCCTTATAAGTTAGCTAAGCCAGACATACACAAATTTTCTGCTTTAGCAATCGAGAAAGTTTCCATCTGTGAAGGCAAGAAAAAACCTGTGAGGATCGTTGTTGAGATGAACGATACCACGGGAATATTTCAAGTTGAAGAACAATTGCTTCAAAAGATCAGAGATGTAGGTTTCAGAGATTATGTTGAAATTGTTGCAAAAGTAAAAGGTAGAAAAGAAATTGAGTATTGAGTGGGCCCAGAGAGATTTGAACTCTCGACCTTTACCAGCATAAACTTCTGGTGACCCCCTTAGCAGATAAGAGCTTCAGTCAAATGTCAGCTGCTCTACCATGCTAAGCTATGGGCCCAAGTATTTAATTTAATAAATAACTACAAAATACTTTCTATTTTTGTTAAATCATGAATTATATCCTTTCCTTTTCTTTTACCACTCCTATCTATTAATATTGCTCTAATACCAATTCTTCTGGGAGTCGAATAATCACACTTATGATCATCTCCAACGTGAACTAACTCTTTTGCATTTATCCGCAATTTTTCTATTAAAATTTTGTAAACTCTTTCGTCATATTTAACTAAGCTAAAATCTTCAATGGCTGAAAAAATTTTGTAAAAATATTTTTGAATTCCTAATTTTGCCATTTTCAGCTCTACAGATTCTTGTAAGGAATGCGTCAACAAAACTAATTTATATTTTTTTGAAAGTTTTCTCAAGATACGCTTGACTTCTGGAAAAATTTTTATACGATCTTTTAAATCTTTGATTGCACTAGTCCAATCATCTTTCAATTTGAATTTTTTAAACCAGTATTCGGGTATGTGCCATTCGACTTCTTCTTTACTGAATTTTCTGTAAGCATTCAAAACGATCTTTTTTGCTTCACTAAACGGTACATTATGTTGTTTTGAAAAAATTCTCGGTATTGTTTCATTCCAAAATGAGATCTCAAAATCTAAGCTATCGATTAAAGTCCCATCTAAGTCAAAACTGATGTATTTTATTCTGTCACTTCTTTCAACCATTCTAAATATTCCTCATTCACTCTTTTTACTTCTATCTCGCCTATGAATGGCACATCATAAGGATGCAATTCTTTTATTTTTTTGAACAATTTTTCAACTAGTTCATCTCTTGTTTTGAAGATTATCAATGTCTCTTTCTCTTCATCTATCTTTCCCTTCCACCAGAATTTGCTCTTAGATAATAAAACGTCCAATACACATCCAGCTAGTTTCGATTTCAATATTTCTTCAATCAATTTTTGAGATTTATCAATTGGGCAAGTTGTCAATACTAATCGCATGCTTACAACCTTTCTTTAACGGACATTTTTCACATAAAGGCTTGGTCTTACAATAATTTTTTCCAAGCTCTACTATTAATGCATGGAATTCCTTGAATAAATTAACATCTCTGGGAAGATTCTTCTCGAAAAATTCCCTAACCTCTTCATAATTTTTTGAATTTATGATCGGATATCTTTCGCAAAGTCTAAAAGTATAAGCATCTACAACAAAAATAGGTTTTTCACCCGCATACAAAAGTATTGAATCGCATGTTTCATAACCAATTCCATGGACAGATAACAACTCTCTTCTCAATTCATTTAAATTTTTTTCAAACATTTTTTCAAGTTCAGCATCAAAATTCTCTATAAAGAATTTTAAAAAACTTCTCAATCTTTTCGTTTTCACCTTTAAAAAACCACATGGTTTAATTAATACTTTTAATCTTGATATTGGTAATTTAAACAATTTTTTTGCTTCTAGTAAATTCTCATCTTTTAAATTTTTAATCGCCATTTCCACATTTTTCCATGCAGTCTGTTGAGTTAATATCGCCCCGACTATAACTTCGAACTTTGGGTTTTCAGTACTAATTGTTGACCACCATTCTTGTTTTCCAAAATGTTTCAATAGTCTTCGATATAAGTTGATAACTTTTAAAGTCATTTTAAAACCATAGAGTTTATAGCGTAAATCTTTAGACCTCTACCAACTTTTCTAGACGTAATTAATCCCATTTTTTCTATATTAGATAATATTTTGCTAAATTGAGAATGTGGTTTTTTATTCAATCTTTGAGCTAATTCATACATACTCATGTCACCTTCTCTCCTTAAGATATTAAGTATTAACTTCCTAATTTCTTAAGGTTTATAGTATGTCATTTCATAGTTTTGTAATGAAATTCTCAATTTTTCCTTTTTCTCAGGATGATCAAAACCAATTTCCTTATAATAACTCTCAATGTTACGTCTACCAGAAATAATAAATCTAAATTGATCTCTCCATGGTTTCTTATATTTTCTTCTACCCACATCATCGAATAGTGCTCTCAGAAACAGTTTCCTAAAAATTTTATCAGAATTTAAAATGATTTCTGGAACATGTTTAAAATGCCCAAACATTTTACCGAGAAGATTTTGTAGAATTATTCCTACGAATTTCGGAAATCTAACACTTTTCACTCCCTTATAATCGATATATTCTAAATTTTTTATATTTCCAAATTCTCTCTTTATATCTCGCTTAAATTGTTCCACGAGTACTTCACATTTATTTGCATAATAAACATCGCAACGTTCATTTGTGCCGCCATCTCCTGTTAAATGCCTGAGATTCTAGCCAAAACATATGTGAATTTTTTTGGGATATTACATTTGTTTAACTTCTTCTATATTTTGTTTAATTTCTTTAACTAAGACATCTTTCATGTTTTTTGGGTAAAAGTTCAAAATATTTATGATGCGTAATAGAATAAAACGAATACCATCTTTTAATTTTCATACTTAAACAAATTTATGTTTCCGACACCAATCTTGTTTATCAATAAAATAAGGAAGAAATTACTACTTAGTTGACCAATAGGTCCCCTTATCCTTTATCCATTTTAAATAATCAGTCATAATTTTTTTATGGTCGAATGAAAGTTCATTTAAAATCTTATCATTAATCTTAAACCAACCTGCTTCAGCGGCATCATCACCACATTTAACGATTCCGCTTACTGGTTTTGCAATAAAAACAACACTTATCAGATGACCTCTAGGATCTCTATCTGGAATAGAATATACCCCTAATATTTCCTTTAATTCTACTTTTAGGGAAGTTTCTTCTTCTGCTTCTTTAATTGCTCTATCTTCGATTAATTCCCCTTCATTCACAAAACCGCCTGGAATAGCTAATTTACCTTTAAATGGTTCATTCTTTCTTCTGATCAAGACTACTTTATCATCTTTTTCTATGATTATGTCGACTGTTGGAATTGGATTTTTATACATTCAAACCACGAGTGGGCCGGGCAGGATTTGAACCCGCGACCATTCCCCGATATGAGAAGACTCAATATCTACTGGTTAAAAGCTTCAGCCTCAAGTCAGCTGCTCTACCATGCTGAGCTACCGGCCCAATAACCTTTACAATAAATATAGGAAGGAGATAAATTAAAATCTTAAACCTTATGTTTAATAAGACTACCTCTTTCTATTCCTTCTAACATCTCTATTCTGCCAAGCATATTCTCTTATCTTGGAACTTTCACCGAAACCGCAAGCAGAGCATCTTCTCTTTCTTATATGAAAGCTTCTTCTTCCACATCTTCTACATAAAACGTGAGTTCGTTTCTGATGTTTACCAAAAGATGGTGTACCTTTACTCATTCAAATCACTTTGAACTTAAACAGGAGAAGCGTACAGGATTGTGTCTCCTCTGATCAGGATTATGTTGAACTTCCTCTTGTTTTCTCCTTGGATGTCAACATCCTCAAGCCATAGGTTGAGGTGAAGGTCTAGGGCCACGAGTGTCCCAGTAATCTCCTCACCGTTCTTCAGCTTGACGAGTACTTTTTTTCCCTTTGCACGATCTAAAGCATCGATAGGTCTCTCTGGCATGTTTTCATTCATGTTTACTTGTTGACATCTATATTTAAAAAGTTATGCTTAAATCTATTATACTTCAGATGGGGTTTGATGGAAAATGACAAAATGGAATATTGACACGGGCAAGAAAGTAACAGGGGGTGTAATCCACCTTCATAGGAAGAAGAGAAGGTTCCAGAGGGGATCCTTGCCTTTGTTGACAGAAACTGGAGGGGAGAAGAAGAGGGTGGAAAGAGTCAGGGGAGGGTTGAAGAAAGTCAGATCTGTCAAAGCCGAGTTTGTAAATGTCGTAGACCCAAAAACCAATAAAACACAAAAAATTAAGATCCTTGATGTCGTCGAACATCCGGATAACCCGCATTTCACGCGTAGGGGTGTAATTACTAAGGGTTGTGTAGTCAAGACAGAATTGGGACTAGTGAGAATATTAAGCCGTCCCTCACAACATGGTGTTGTCAACGGGATTATCTTGACCGAAAAAAAGGAAGAGAAGTAAAGCCTTCGAGAGGCCAGTCGATTCCGATTCCACTAATAAAACTCCCTCAATCTTTAATCGACTTCATTTCTGCATAAATTTTAAATTTGAGAAATAATAAAATCATAAAGGTTGAAAAATGTTCAGGACTGCCTTGTTATTGGGTTTGCTGACATGTATACTGTTAGCCATAGGCTACTTCTTCGCAGGATTCGCAGGTATGACTTTATTCCTGATAATAGCCTTTGTGCTGAATTTTGTAACCTATTGGTTCTCGGACAGGATAGTCCTAGCTATGTACCAAGCTAAGGAAATCCCAAAAAGTCAAGAACCAAGATTGCATGGAATAGTTGAAAAACTATCCAAGGAAGCAAAAATTCCAAAGCCAAAAGTTTACATCGTTAGAACAGAAAATCCCAATGCTTTTGCTACAGGTAGATCACCAAAACACGCTGCAGTTGCCGTAACTTCTGGTTTGTTGAAAAGTTTAGAGTGGGATGAAATAGAAGGAGTGTTAAGTCATGAATTGGCTCATATCAAATCCAGAGACACTTTGACTTCTACGATAGCAGCGACTGTGGCTGGTGCGATAGCGTTCATAGCTCAAATAGCATGGCGGGGTATGTTCATGGGTGATAGAAGAAGAGGTAATGCTTTACTGTTTCCTTTAATAATACTAGCACCGATAGCTGCTACTCTAGTTCAGTTAGCGATATCAAGAACAAGAGAATATAAAGCTGACTATAATGGTTCAATTTTCTCGAAAAAACCATTGAGTTTAGCATCCGCACTAGAAAAGATTTCTAATGCAGCTTTAAGGTGTCCTATACGAGGGAATGCTGCTACAAGTCATTTGTTCATAGTAAACCCGTTCAAAGGAGATTCATTCGTTAATTTGTTCTCAACACATCCGCCAGTTGGTGAAAGGATAAAAAGACTTGAAGAAATAGCAAGGAAGTCCGAATAGATTTAGCAACTGTATCCTATCGCTGAAATGTATTTATTTTTCCTCGTAATTTCTCATATGAAGATAAAGTTTGAAAAGTTGATGGCTGCCACGCTTTCCCTTACCGTCGTGATTGTAGTTGGCACGATTGGTTTTTAACGCATAGAAAAATGGAGTTGGGTAGGAATAATATTTTTAATTTCCAAACCCTTCTTAAGAAGATGGTTTGAGACTATAGGAATGTTACTGAAAATATAGATAGGAGATCAGAAATTTCAAATCAACCCGAATCGATAGATTTTTTCTATAAGTTCAAGGTGGAACCAGGTCCATTTGTATGTGAGTCCCATCGGGCCTATGATATTATTCTTCTCCAAACTAAATTTAACATTGAAGTTATTATCAACCACCATCTTTATTAGCATGCCCAACGAACAAAAAGAAAGATAGAAACTAGCATCCGTATTTTCCAAGATGGAGTAGTAAATGCCATCGCAATAAAAGAAGAAAAATCCTAAGGAAATTTTATTGTAAAACTTAGACTGGAGAGTAGATAACAGAATAATGTTAGAATAAAATAGAACAAATACGAAAACATTATTCTTAAAAATTCAATACCGAGACTTTTTTTTGGTTTTCAACTTTTTTTCTCTGAATTTAACGAATGCGTTTGCAGCAGCTTTATTAACTTCTTTAAGTGATTTTACCACCATGTTCGATAGTTTTCCTGCTGGAACTACAGCCATTTCCCCTACTTTCATAGAAATTTCTTTTGCCACTTGTGCAGCTTCTTTAGCAGTTGCTCCGGCCTTTTTACATCCTACTATGATTTTTGATTCGATGAATTCTTCTAATCTTCCATCCCTCTTTTTTACCTTAACCATTCCAAACAACCTCCATAGTAAACACTATTTTTCTCATTTTTAAGTATTTTATGCAAAATGTCTACCAAGTATAAAAAATTTTTATTTTCTAAATTGTCGACAATCAACTCAAAATATTCATAAAAATAATCAAACATGAATATTTTAGCTTTACTCTTTGCGTTCAAGAAACTCCTTTCTTAAAGAAGCCGGCATTGGTGGTAGTATTCTCTCTTTCTCAAATTCTTTCTTTATTTTTTCTGCGATATCAGATCTGATGAACTCTTCATTTTCAGGATCATTAATCCAGAATAAGGTTTCAATCTCTACTACCCATTCTTTGATCCTCACCACAAACCTAATTTCTCTCTTCCTCTTTTCATCAACCGTCACTTTTTCATGTTTTCTGATGATGCTCTCTATAATCTTTTTAGCTTTATCCGTATCACACGTGTAATCGATTAATAAAACGAGCGATGATATTGTTTCTTGTTTTCCACTAGTCAGGTTTATGACTTTTTCGTTTACCATCGTAGAGTTTGGTATTATTACTTCATTCCTATCGTAAGTTTTAAGTTTTGTTGACCTGAGACTTATGTCTCTCACCACACCAGTTATGTTCCCAACCATTATGACATCACCTATTCTATAGATTTTTTCAGTGACTATGATAATGCCTGAAATCCAATTCGATATTATGTCCTTCAAACCAAAACCTATGACTATCGCACCTATACCTAATCCAGCCATAGCAGCAGTTACATCGATGTTAAAGACCCATAGAATCAGAAGAAATCCAGAGATGTAGACTATTATTCTTATGATTCTCTTCACGTGGATGAGTGTGCTCTCTTTATACCTTTTTTGGAGTGGTCCAGTAAGAATTTTTTCTAATATTTTTGATACTAAGTATGCTGATGCGATGATTAAAACTACTTTTAATATGTTTAATGGAGTTAGATAGTCAATCATTCTTTCTCATTATATAATTGGAATGGAATATTATAATTTTTTAACTGCTAGTAATGAATAGTTAAACTAAAATTTTATACTCTAGAAAATCCTATTTTTAATGATGATCGGAGATTATTTGTTGCTTCAAAAGATCGCATTGTCCTTAGCAATTGGTGCATTAATAGGTATTGAGAGAGAAAGGAGAGGAAGTAAATTTCTTGTTGCCGGTTTTCGCACTTTTATGCTAGTCTGTCTATTCGGTTTATTATCAGGTTTTTTCTCTGACCTCCTCGGGACTAACTTAATGACTTTAATTTCTTTTCTTACAGTTTCAACATTGTCGATATCCAGCTACGTCATCAATTTCATAAGCAAGAAATTATCCGGTCAGACTACAGAGATGGCATTCTTGATCACATTCTTGATCGGTTTACTCATATATTACCAATCTTTTCCTTATCTTCTGCCTATAATTCTAAGCATCATCCTAGCACTAATTCTGTTTTCAAAAGAACAGATGCACAAGTTCGCCAAGAACATAACAAGAAAAGAATTATGGCATGCATTGATATTCGGAATAATAGTGTTCATAATATTGCCGATACTTCCAAACAGGGCTATTGATCCTACGGGCATTCTAAACCCCTTCATCGTATGGTTGAGCCTAGTCATAGTGATTTCGGTAAGCTTCGTCGGTTACGTTTTGATGAAGATTTTTGGTGTTAAGATGGGGTTGAGTTTGACAGGTTTATTCGGAGGTTTAGTAAGTTCGACTGCTGTGACTCTTGATATGTGCGAGAAAGTGAAGAATAATTCGAAGATTCTTTATTCTGCATCGTTTGCCACCGCGCTCGCCTCTACTACCATGTTCTTGAAAACTATACTGATATCGTACCTTATTAATTATAACGTTGCTGTTATACTGTTCATACCATTCTTAATTTTAAGCTCATTCGGGTACTTTATTAGTTTTTTCATCTGGAAAAAAGGTATCAAGGAAAAAACAACGATAGAGTTAGGATCGCCTTTAGCGTTAAAACCTGCAATCAAGTTTACTGCACTTTTTGTTGTTTTGTTGTTTATTTCTCATCTCGCAAATCGGTATTTTGGAGAAATAAGCGTCTATCCTATTAGCATTATCTCTGGTTTAATAAACGTGAATGCCATAACTATTACTCTTTCTTACATGGCTTTTTCTGGTATAACGATAGAAGCTGCTGTGAAAGGTATAATATTGGCTTGTTTAACTAACACCTTATCAAAATGGCTATTGGTTAATTCCTTTGGGTCAAAGAAAATGACTTTGGAAACAGGGAAAATATTCTCTCTGTTGATGATAATGTGTGGCATACTGTTGCTTTTTCAGTTTTAATCTCAACCTTCATACCCGCATGCATTACATTTAGTCCATTTTTTTGTTATCACGGATGATTTAGAACACTCAAGCCTTCTGAACATTACTTCTACATCCTTAGACCCACATTTTGGACATATACCAGATGCTCTTGGAAAATCTAATATTGCCATGAGAGTAAGAATTGCTCTTAAAATATAAATAAATGAATTTAAACTAGTGTTAGGATTAAATGAAGAGTTTGGTAAATTTCCTGGATTACATTTCAAGACTAAAGCTGACTGTCAGGACTGGCTGGGATTTACATGACGTGCCAGGGATAAGAGAGACGATAGGTTCCCATTCTTTTGGAGTTACTTTCCTCGCTTGGATATTGGCAAAAAAAGAAGATGTTGATGTGGATAAAACCATAAAATTAGCGTTGATCCACGACTTATTAGAGGGGATAACTGGAGACATAACTCCTTACGATGACTCGTACCGAATAAAACAAGTTATAGAAAAGAAGGCTATGTCGGAGTTAAAGAAACTTTTGCCTTTAGAATTAAAAAAAGATGTTGAAAATTTAATCGAAGAGTTGAATGAAGGTAAGACTCGAGAATCTCAAATAGTTATGCAGGCAGATAAATTGGATACGGCATTCCAAGCATACTTGTACGAGAAGAAGAAGTTTGGAAAAAACATAAGAGATTCAGATTTGTCTGCATTCTTTGATTTTCATGTTAAAGAAAAATTTTCAAAAGAATTTTTAAGTTACATCAAAAGTTTGAGAAAAAAAACTTAAAACAAGGCCTTGAAGATTCTGTTGTAATTCTCTACATTACCGCATCTCAAACATATTTCTGTGATCGTGAGTCCATGTGGAAACTTGTATATGAAGTACCCATTACAATATTTACATAACATCGAACATCCCCAGACAAAAATTCATGTTGTATTTATAAACTGATTTTCGTGAATCAAGATTGAGAAAATAAAATTTAGATGAGAATAGAATAATTATAAAATAAATTTTTTGATGATAGTTTTTCAAAATCAACTTTATCTTGAAGAAAAATTAATAAGCGAAATTATAAATAAGTAGTAAAAATTCAATTATTCAAACAGAGTGATCCTGTGATCGATGTCCATGCGCACCTTGAACAAATGGATTTCGATAACGACAGATATCAAGTTATCGAGGGTTGTAAACAAAAGTTGAAAGCTGTAATAACTTGCTGTGCTCATCCTGAAGATTTTGATTTAACAATGCAGATGGTTGAAAAACATAAAGGATTTGTTTTTGCTACTGTCGGTATACACCCGATATACATAAAAGAAATTACTGAGAAAGAAAAAGACGAGTTTTTAGATTTGATTAAAGAGAATAAAGATAAAATAACTGCATTGGGCGAGCAAGGTCTTGATTACTTT
The DNA here is from genome assembly GCA_030018415.1 of Candidatus Aenigmatarchaeota archaeon. Taxonomy (GTDB): domain Archaea; phylum Aenigmatarchaeota; class Aenigmatarchaeia; order CG10238-14; family CG10238-14; genus JASEGC01. The sequence goes on along the minus strand of JASEGC010000001.1, from coordinate 20,519 downwards.
GAAATAAAAGAAAGTGAATGGCAACAAAAACAAAAAGAACTTTTCATCGAATTTATTGATCTTTCGAAAGAACTAAACTTCCCCTTGGTAGTTCATAGTAGAGATGCTTTTGAAGACGCAATAAGAATTTTAGAGCAAGAAGATGCAAAACAAGTACTAATGCATATGTTTGGTGCCCATCATTTATTAAAGCGTGTGATAGAAAACAATTGGTTCATTTCGCTTAACACGATAATTCTACGAAGTAAGAAACACAAGAAAATTGCAAGAGATATGCCCTCGGAAAAAATATTAACAGAGACTGATTCTCCTTGGCTAGACCCTGCAGGAGGTAGGAATACCCCTCTAAATGTAAAAATAGTAATAGAAAAAATATCTGAAATAAAAAAAGTTACATTTGAAGAAATGGACAAGATAACTACAAATAATGCAATAAAGTTCTTTAACTTGAAGATTTAGTTTTCTTTTTTTTCTAATCCTTTGTTAATCTTCCTATTTTTATTAAGATATGGTTGAATCAGTTTTTTCCCGCAAACTCGTTTTAATGCAATTGAGATAGTCTTTTTATGGAAACCAAGTAGTTTTGAAATTTTATAAACTGAAATACCTCTTTTTAATAGATTGAAAACCTGACAGGTTACCTTCCCCTTTGAACCTTCATCACAACTCTACTCTCCCGAAAATGATTTATCTATCGAAATCAATGAACAATTAGCGAGCAATGAAGCTCGCTGGTTATTTTTATGATTAAAAGGGATAAATGGCATTTTCTAACCACTCAAGTAGGTTATGATAAGTATACTGTTCCAGTATACGAAGCTTCAGCGAAGAATAGATGTGTTCCTCTCTTGAAGACGCTCATGAGTTCTTCCTGTAGCAATAACTGTAAGTTTTGTATGTTCAGATGTGAAAGAAGAACAAGAAGAGAAAGATGGGAACCAGAAGATTTGGCGAAGATTACATACAAGTTATGGAAAGCGAAAAAGATAGCTGGTCTTTTCTTGTCTTCATCAGTGGAGAGAGACCCAGATCATACTGTTGAAAGAATGGTTCAAACGATTGAAATCCTAAGAAAGATTGGTTTTACAGCCTATATACATGCAAGAATCATGCCAGGTACTTCTAGAGAGTTGATCAAGAGATGTGTTCTTGTATCAGATAGAGTCGGTATCAACGTAGAATTACCAAGTAGAGACTATTACGAAGATATGAAGCTTTACCTGAATTTCAAACAAGATGTCATCAAGAGGTTAGAATGGACATCGAAAGAAGTTCAAAGAATCGAAAAAGAAGGAAAATGTAGGGCTGGACTTGATAGCCAATTGATAATCGGAGCTTCTGATGAGAGTGATAGAGAAATAATCGAAGTAAGCGACTGGCTTTATCATGAATTGAAAGCGAGAAGAGTTTATTACTCAGCCTTCGAACCAGTAAAGAACACTCCTCTGGAGAACAAAAAACCTGAAAATCCTTTGAGGGAGTACAGGCTATATCAAGCTTCTTTCTTGATCAGAGATTATGGTTTTAGAGTTAAAGATTTTGTGTTTAAAGATTATGATAGACTCGACTTGAGCGAAGATCCAAAATTTTCGGTTGCTAAGGAGAATGAATTGTCAGTTAATATAAACAATGCGAGCTTTGAGGAGTTGATAAGAGTCCCTGGTATTGGTATTAAAACTGCAGGAAAGATCTTGGAGAAAAGGCCGATTAAAGATATTTCACTTCTAAAATCCTTGGGCGTTAACTTAAAGAAAGCTATCCCTTTCATCGAATTGTCTGGTATACATCAATTAACTTTAACGAAATGGGTTAATTGAAAATTCATTAATATTGCCTTACAATTTTATTCAGGTGATGAGATGAAGGTTCCTCTAAGCAATGCGTACAAACTTTTATCACCGAGAATAGTAGTTTTGGTAACTACCGTTGACGAGAAAGGAAGGATAAACGCAGCACCTTTTTCTTTTTGTGGGCCGATAAGTATTGATCCGCCGATGCTCTCCATAGGAGTTAGAAAGTTCCAGCATACTTATCAGAATATCAAGAAGACTGGAGAATTTGTTGTAAACTTAGTAACCGAAGAATTTGCTCAGAAAGCTATTGACTGTGAGAAAGCTTATCCCCAGGGAGTTAATGAGTTGGAAAAAGTTATGTTGCATTGGTGCGATTCAGAAAAGGTTAAACCACCTAGGATAAAGGAGGCAAAGATTCATTTAGAATGCAAGCTTAGAAACGAAATTGAAACTGGTGATCATATAATGATGGTTGGAGAAATAGTTGTAGCGAATGTCGAAGCAGTAAAAGAAAATTACATCCCAGACTTTGAAAAATTGAAAGTAATAATGCATGCGAGCGGAGAAAGTTTTTATTCTGTGGGAAGGGAAATAAAGCTGAAGAGAGAAAAGTAAATCTATGACGTGATCAGCCAAGAACCCAAGAATATAAAAGAAATCGCGATAAACTTCAGTAATATAGTCGATCTATCAATTTTTTCCTTGATAATATTCGGTGCAAACAAAGTTAGCGTTGTAGTATATAAAAAAGTTATGAACGGTTGAATGGAGATAATGCCAGATACCAGTGAGACAAATCCTTTACTTAATGCAGATAAGAAAAAAACCAGCCCAGTATAATAAAAAATCACTGGTAAAATTCTTATGGATAAAATTTTTTTATTCACTTTGCTAAAGTCTCTTAAAAGGACTTGTCTCAATCTCTTGAGCGAAAGCAAGAACGATCCTGCGATCAAGTAACCCATCGTTCCCCAAAATATCAAAGACCAATAATCCATGAATCCAAGCGCATACTTGTCTAAGACATTAATGCAGGCCCATAACAGAGCGAGCACTAAGATTATTCTTAAGGCTGGTGAAACCCTCCATTTTTTTAACCTAATTTTTTTGAAAGAAATTAGTATCGATCCTGTAACTAGTAGTATGATGCCAAAATATTTTTGTAAACTCAAAAGCTCTCCAAAGAATACGTATGCCAACGGGAGAACGAGTATAGCATTTAAGTATGATAGCGGAGCCACTCTTGAAGCTTCTTCCAAAGTTAACGCCTTGCAGTAGGACAATATTGCCCCAATGTCTACCAATCCAATCATGATTCCCAGAAGGAAACCTGGATAGCTAGATGAGATTGGTACTAGAATAAGAAGTAGAGGAATTATAGGTACGTAGATCAGTATTCCCAGGATTTGGTAAGAAATTGGATTTTTGATATATTTTGTTAGTAGAAACTTGTCTACAATATTACAACCAGCCCACAATACAGGCGCTAAGAAAGCAAATATAAGCCAATCCATAGATTTTAATTGTTGAACAAGATATTAAAACTTAGAAAATGTGATGTCAAGCATGAAGATAAAAATAGGATGTTGTGGCTGGGGATATTTTTCCTCTAAGAATTATTTTGGAGAAAATTGGAAAGAACGATTTAAATCAGTACTTCAAGCATACGCATCCAAATTTAACATAGTCGAAGTGAACAGCACTTTCTATCGCATACCAAAATTATTAACTGCTCAAAAGTGGAGGGAGGAGGTTGACGAGATCAATAAAGACTTTGAGTTCACGATCAAGTTAAGTCAGATTATTACCCATGAAGATCAATTTTCCTCAAAGACTTCCATCTGGGCTTTTAATCAAATGAAACAAATAGCTAGAGCTTTAAGATCAAAGATTTTACTGTTCCAATCTGCAGCAGGATTTAAGCCTACCAAGGAAAATTTAGAGAAAGTTAAAAAATTCTTTAAGAATATAGATAGAGAAGATTTTATTTTAGTATGGGAGGTTAGGTGGCAAAAAGATTGGACTCCTGAGATTGTTAAAAAATTATTCTTTGATTTAAATGTGTGCCAATGCGTTGATCCTTTCAGGCAAGATTGTTTTTTTACTAAAGATTTGTTCTATTATAGATTGCATGGGCTAGGAAAACCTTCTATGTACAACTATAAATTTTCTGATGAAGAACTCAAAAGACTTGCAGAGAAGGTTAGGGGAACAAAAAAAGAAACTTACGTGCTATTTAACAATACTCAAATGTATGAAGATGCACTGAAATTCGAAAAATTTCTCGAGGAATTTTAATTTTCTGTTAAAGAAAAAAATTTTATCGATAATATTAAATACTAGGATCAACAAAAAATATTACAGGTGAAAAATTTGGCTGTAAAAAGAAAAGGTGCTAAGAAAAAGAAAAGTAGATGCAGATAAAAAAAGAGTTTATAATCTCCGATGGAAATTAGATTCACGTGGACTTTCCTGGATTTTTTAGTTATACAATAATACTTTTGTGGTAGAAAATTTTATTTGCTATAACAATACTTAAGAGTTTTTTTATCATTTTCCGATTAGGTAGTTTGGACGAACTTCAATTATTCTAACTTCACGAAAAGTTCCCAGCCTCCCTGAAGTTACTACAGGTTTGTAAGCAAAGTTTCTACCTATCATTCCACCTTTCTTGCCTATTTCGTCGATTAACACTTCACCCTTCCAATTCATCCATTTTTTACTGTTTTTTATCTTTATTCTTTCTATGACTTCATTAATTTTTTTGGTTCTTCTGTCGATGATTTCTCTCGGTAATTGTTTCATCTTTTCAGCTTCAGTCCCTGGTCTTGGTCCAAATTTTGAGATGTTTACAATATCTGGTTTTGTTCTTTTCATCAGCTTAACAGTCTCATGAAAATCTTTATCACTCTCTCCTGAGAATCCTACTATGACGTCTGTCGAGAATGTGAGAAGTGGAAATTCTTCCCTGAATTTTTTAACTATCTCTTTAAAATCTTTGACTCTGTAGTTGCGATTCATGCTTTTAAGTATTCGATCTGATCCTGATTGAACAGGTAGATGAAGAAACTTGAAAATTTTTTCTGACTTATAAGATTCGATCAGTTCATCGATTATATCTTTTATGTGTGTAGGATTCATCATCCCAACTCTGACGAAGAATTTTCCTTTCACTTTACAAACTTCATTCAAGAGTTCTGGCAGGCTTGTGTTTATGTCCTTACCATAACACGAATTATCCTGAGAAGTGATCCACAATTCTTTACAACCATCTTTGATTGCTTGGTTTACTTCTTTTGCTATTGAGTCGATAGGATAACTGAATAATTTTCCACGAGCAATGCGAGTACAACAATAGCTGCAGAAAGAACTACAGCCTTCACATATTTGAATTATATCGATTATGGGGTTGCTTCTAACTTTTGGTAATGTTACTTTGATATCTTTTTTTCGACCTAACAACCTAACTCTATTGTTATTTATAGTATTATTAACAACATCTACAATATACTTTATTCGATGTGGTCCTATCCAACTACTATTAGGCGCTATACTATCAAGCATTCTAGGATCGATTTCAGTCATACATCCTGCTATCACTAACTTCTTCTCCGGGAAATTTGTTTGAAAGCTCTTTATTTTATGAATAACTCTATTTTGTGTAGCGGATTTAACATAACAGGTATTCAGAATGATAACATCTGCAGTACTTGGATTATCTGTAAGTTGAAAATTGGCATTTTTTAAAAGACCACTCATTATCTCGGAATCAGCATGGTTGAAGGAACATCCGAGTGTTTCTAGATAAATTTTTTTATTTCTCATTTCATCGATAAAAAAGCATGTATTCAAAAAATTTATTTTTCTACTTATTTGCGTTAAGTTTTTCCTCGATAATTCTGTAGATCTTCTCCGGATTTGTCACGCCGTTTATTCTAATTTCGTTCTTATAACCGGCGATTATTATGTTACCAAAATTGAATATTCTGCCGATGATTCCTTTAACTAACTTTTCACTACTTATATTTTGATAAGGTATTGCGTTTTTTCTTTTCGTTAGAATTCCTTTAACTTCTACAACACCCTCGGGGTCTAAGAAAAATGTTCTGTACAGTATTAAGGCCTCTGGCTCTATGAAGAGTAAACATATCAGGAAGATGAAAAATAGGGTAATGAGTGGTGGAACCACAAGCACTATACCAGACAGGAACAAGTATAAAAACAATACTATGCCAAGGGAATAATTCCAGATGAAAGATCTTCTTGATGTTTTTATTTTTGTTGATTGCATAAAATTATCTTGTTCTTTGAAGAAAATAAACTTTAGTTTCGATTAGATCAATATGTCTGAAACGTTATAAGCTTCATCATGTTCATCATCTATCCTGAAAGAAGGATGTAATCCTTTTACACTTTCAACATCGATATCAACGCTAGTATTGAAGTAAAGATAATCTACGTTAGTTCTGTTTTCACTTATATTTATGTTCAAAGTCCAAAATTCGTGTTTGTTGATGAAACTCTCGAGTCCTATCGTGTTGGAGGTTTGACTGGAATATTTGTCTTGTATCAAAAACTTTCCCTCTAGCCTATCAAGAAAACTTGGGCCTTCATTGCTTGCATTGTAGTATGAATTTTCTGCATGTTCTTTAAAATTATCTATGTACCAAACTCTATCGTTATCGCCATCAATAAGTATTTTCGTTCCGTTGGATAACTTGCTTGTTGCATCCGCAGTGTTTGCCAGATAGGGCCTACTTGTTGGATTTATTCCACCATCTGATACTATACCCATGAATTCGTTAAGGGTTGACGAAGGTACTCCTGAGGCATCGTCTGTCACCAATATTTTTTTGTTTCTTTCTGCGACTGGTATAGATGCAACAGAACCAGATAAAACGTTTAAACACTCACCATAAACCCATCCATTGCCGCCATTTCCTGTGAGTAGTATTTGAGTGAAATTTCCTTCAAACGGTGTTCTAACGATGTAGTTACTTACTATTCCGCCAGTAGCACTGGGATAAAGAGGATCTTCCAAACCTTCCAAGTTGACGAGTGTGTTTATCGTTGCAGTCCTGTTTAATGATGCAACTCCTTGCAGGTCAGTTATGTTTAATACCAATTGGGTTTGAACTTCTAAGTTCCAACTGTCGTACGGCTTAATGTCTAAGTTGATTAAAGTGATGTTAATGAAGAAACCCTTCAAGTTCCCAACTTCTTCCATTTTTCTTGTCCAGTTTCCAAACGTTGCATTTTCCATCAACGCTTGTGGTACGCCATACAAAGTTCCCTCTAGGACTAGTTCTTCAAGTCTATTATCTGCGTTATCTAATGGAATTCCCGTAGTGACTATATGGCTGATAGAAACAGATATAGCTCGTGTAGTGATAATGTCCAATGCCTTCTTCATATCTCTTACTATACTTTCATGCAGGTTGTTCATGCTGTTGATCCTCGTTTCCAAGTAGAGTTGTTCTCTTTTTTCTGTGATTAGACTTCTCTGGATTGCTATAAGAGTTATGAGAGTTATGGTCAAGAATACCATGACAAAGCTGAACATTATGCCTTTCATCCTATCTCTTTAATTTTTCTTTTTTTAAAAGAAATATCTCATTTTCATTGAATTGTTGGATCGATCTAACAGATAAAAAGGTTAGAGTTAAATTTATTTTCTGCGATTATAATCGATGGAATGAAAATTACAGAAGAAAATTTACGTGAAAAAGAGTATACATATTCTGAGTCTGAATCACCTTACAATTGGGGGGGCGAATACTGGATATACCTGCGAAAGGTATTATCCTTCGGAGATATCTTTGTGGCGATAAATAGAGTAGTCAATATCAAAAGAATGGGACTAATTTCTCCTTACTACACCCCACGTTCTTACATTGTTGAGGATACTTCGGATTATGTGGCTTTTCTCGAGAGGTCATTGAAGAGGCATACAAGAAAACTTAAAGAACGACCTGAAAATAGCATTCTACATGGAAGAATCGAGCTTGTCAAAGAAGTTTTGCAGGAATTAAGGGCTTATGATGTCAAAAACCATTAAAAATTTTCAAATAACCATAAGATAAAGTACTGAAATAGAAAAATTCTATATAATAGAAAAGATTAAGCTTAAGTTTCTAGTTGAATTTGCTTCAAGGTAAAAAAATGAATTACAAATCTTTAGTGTTAGCATCTTTGATTATACTGAGTACATTCGTAGTGGTTGCAGCGGCAAGTATGCCTACCATGGAGTTTTCAGGTCTTGACATTGCAAGTGAAGTTTTGTCCATAAAATATAAATCAGGATTTTACGTGTGGGAGTAATTAATAATGCACCTTTAGCTGAAGTAGAAATAAAAACAGATAAGAATATTACAGGCTTGCAGCCGGCTCACCTTTTTGCTGAATTATACTAATGAAGAAAGCTGTACTAAACCTCAAGTAGAAACACATTTACTTCCAAGAACATACAACGCTAGTGGTTGGATAAAATTCAACATGTAATAAAGTAAATCTTAGGACAATAGCACGTTTAGATCCTCCATTCTACTCTGTCGATGCAGTAATTCTTTGGACTTTCACAGCAACAATACTAGTTTAGACAAATTTTTCTTTTTTCTCTTTTCTTAAAAATTCTCAAAAAGATTCTTCTTCATAAAAAACCGGAATCTCTTTTTTCTTGAAGTATTTATCCATCAAAACTTTGAACAGGTAAACGATCACAAAAGAACCTATGATTATCATAAAAATTATGAAAATTGGACTACCAACAAACCCTAAAGGAGCAACTTTCATCTTCACATGAATCAATTTCCCACTCGTCGCATCTATCAAAACTTCTTTATTCTTGAAGGAAAAGTTCCATGCGAGTAGAATTTCTCCTTTCTTAGAATATAAAACAAGACTAGATTCATCAGGCTCTTTCTCAGTTCCAGTTAAGTTTTTCGCCAGTTCAGTCGCTACCTCACTCGGTATAGGAATGTCCAGTAAAAAATCTCTCGCAATCCTTTCAGCTTCTTCTCTTGTTATTTTTGTAACATTTTCTTGAGCCAAGACCAAGGAATTTAAAAAAAGAAGTATTATCGTTGAGAAGATCAATTTTTTGATTACCATTTTCACCTACTCCAGATCGATAAAGACAAAAGACTAGGTCCCCACAACCATTGAATTCCCTTTATGGTCTTGTTCTCTACCCTAATATCTTCAGAAGTAAAATCGACATAATCTTGGGCTAAGTTTCTAAGCCTTCTGTTGGCATCTCCTGTTGCGTTCTCAGAAGTATTGAATACTTCTCCAAATCCTACAGAGCCACTTACTCTTATCGTGTATACTACTCTATCATCAGGAGAACCACCAGTTGCATTGTTGGGAGTAATTCCTGTCCCAATTCTTATTGAGTTATTTCCAGACGCTATAAGATCAATTGGTATTTGAATTACGTAGGGATCCCCCAATTTTTGATAGTTGTTGCCATAACTTCCCAGCCAATAGACATTATTCCAATCTGTTGCAGAAGATTTCACGTAAACTCTATCAGTCCAATATTCAGAAGAATAAGAAGTTATTTTTGCATCCACGATTTTCACTTGATCAGATACGTTGAACCATCCTTCTTTGTATGGAACATCAACAGTATCTCCACTCATTTCTTTTAATCTTGCTGTCTCTCTCGTCAAAGATATCTCTCCGTATTCATATGGAATGAGAATGGGCGAATACTGGAACTCTATGCAAGAATCTGGATAGAGTGTGTTGTTCAATGGAACATTTCCTGTCACATCAACCATCTGCGCATGATAGCTTATGTTCACTATATTCTCTGCAAATTTTCTGTAAATCTCTTTTAAACCTTCAGCATCTGTACTAGCGTTGTAAGAACCCCCACCACAATTCGCTATCGCCCTTAAAGTCCAATTTCCCATCGGACAGGTAGCAACCGGACCAAAACCAACAGAATGTACTATAGCGTTTAAATTATTATGAACTCTGCAAGATGAATAGTTTGCGTTCTGCATCTCGCACATACATCTACAAAGCCTACAACCAATAGAAGGACTGCTGCACCAGCCAAAGCTAGTATCACATCCTTGTCCAGTCACTGGATCAGCAGGACAACAACAACCCCAGCCATAACAATCTCTCTCAAAGAATCCAGTAGCGCTATTACCCTCACAGCCTGTACTCGAGCATTTATGGCTCGGAATACCATCAGACATTAGAATAAGGAATTTATCTCTTGTTTCATTGCTCTGCGCGTTTAAAATTTCATAAGCCTTGTTTATCCCACAACAAATGCATGTTCCGCCATTAGCTGTATAGCTATTGATTTGGTTGAATAATTCCGCCTTGTTAGTCGATAAATTATGGTATGAATACGTTGAGTCTCTGTAAGCCACTAAGCCTACTCTGTTGCCACTTGCGTTCAATATTATCTCTGTGAAATCCTTATCCAAGCATCTTGCCAAGCTAATCCTGCTCGTTGTTGGAGCAAAGATAGGATTGTTCGGATCGTTAAGGTCTCCGCAAACAGTTATGTCATTACCTTTATTGCTACTATTAAGCTGCCAGTTCATCGAGCCAGAAAGGTCTGTGATGAGGATAACGTCAGCATTCCCCACTTTTTCTCCGAAGAAAGCTTTAGTTCCTAATCTTATAGGAATAGTTTTCTTACTCAGTTCATTATAATTCAACAAAGTAGAGAGAGTGCCATTCGCTAAATCTACAATTCTTTCATTCGTTGAGTTATCCTCATGCACAGTTTTATTACCTATGACAAGATAAGTTGTGAAATTGTTTCTGTAATGCAAGTGAACATTCATGCCGTATAAATCTCCCGGCACATAGAATGAATCATAAAGATTTATTATGCCTCCAATCCCAGGAAACCAATATTTATCCTTGCCAACTTCTTCTTCTGGAGCAAGCTGAGTCGTGTTATAAGTTACTCTGAAGTATCCACCTCCGATAAAAGACCCATTTCCAACAAAGTTGAAAGAGAGAGTGTTGTTGCCTACGGTGAAATTAGAGCAGTAGTAAGGATAATAAGTTGCATTGCACACTACCCACTTATCAGCCCTCATCTGTCCTCCCCCAGCAGAGCCATTCATGTAAAAACCAGAATAGTTGCCGTTTATGTATAAAGTAAAATTATTGCCAACATCTAGCTCCATGTACGCTTCAAGTATCTTTTCAAAGGGAGGAAGAGTTATGTTTCTGGTTATATTTCCCTCACCAACATACCCGCCAAAATAAACATAAGAAGAATCTCTCTTTCCCCTTATTCTCGTTAAGAATGCTCTAGCAATGTAACCGTATGTAGGCTTTCCAGGTTCATATCCAGACTCTATCCTGGATGCAACAGCCACTTCTCTAGCTGGTATATCAGAAGAGGAATATATCGATTCACCGTCCACTGATAATTGTATATTGACAACATCTATTATTTCTCCTAATACTTCTTTAGTGATGTTTCCTGCTATAGTCTTATTATTTTTGTACCAAAAACCTGCTATCAGATCTAAGACAGATTTTTCCATATCTTCTTCAGTTATAACGCCTTCATCAATCAATTGACTGATAATCGGTTTATCTTTCACATCTTTTACTTCCAAGAACACTAAGAGATCCATCGTATCTTCTGCTACAAAATTCAACTTTTGATATCTTTTTTCTGAAAGGACTGATCCAAATTCTAAGAATGCGAAGATGAATATTATCATTATAAGACCCAAACCTATCAACACGTCCATCGTGAAAACGAACCCTTTTTTCATCTCCATAATAATACCTCTATTATCGCTATAGAAGAATTTAGTATTCCAGCCCTCTCAACTTTTATTACATTTCTAGCTTGGTCTGGATATTCTCCGAAGACGAAACTGTAGCCAAGGGGCTTTAACCCAACGATAGGATTATGACCTGGTGTAGCAGTATCTGCTACATAATAAATAGTTCCATTCCCGTACCACCAACGACAGAATATACATTTTTGGGGGTCACCCTGTTTATACATGATTGTCTTCATAGGGTATGGTGGTGCAGTGTTATCGAATGGGTAACAACCTAACTGGAATTGTATATCATCTCCAATGTTGACATTTTTCAGTATAGAGTCTGATGAATTTACTGTACCTATGTTTACGGTAGGAGGGCCTAAATCAATTAACCCAAAAATTTTTAAGAAATCCAAATTATTATTTATTTGAAGGAACGCATGTCCACTTATGTTAACCCAATCTTTCAATATTTTTTTTTCGTTTGAATCTAAAAAAACATCATCTAAATCCTCTGGATGTTCTAAAATTATTGAATTATAATTATCAATATTCTGAATGATCTTTCTCATTAAATTTTGTTGGGAGAACCCATCCGTATAATGATTTTTAGCAGTTATATACTTATCAGGATCCACGTTTGAATGACCTTGATAAAAATCCCAAACCAAATCTGATTGATTTAGCTGAAGAATTATATCGAGATGTTGTTCATTCTTCCCGTTAAGATATGCTATCGGTTCTTTGATTGGGCTATCACCAACTAAAGTTATTCTAAATCGAAACTCATAAGGAGCAGCACCTATTTTTTCTTTTACAGTATTGTATCCAATCTTCTTCATCTCATTCATCTTTGTTTCGTTAAGCCTATGATCACTCAACAATCCAATCTCTCTTACATCAGTAGAATCCCAATACTCAGGTGTACCTTCCCTGAACCAAACTTGTGAAATCGTGTAAGCCTTATCAACCATCTCATTAATCGTCTTAGTCTCTTTTATCTGTATGTTAGTATAAGACCAATAGATCATCACTACAACCAAAGCCAACAAGAAAATTGAGCAGGCTATCATAAAATCTGCTGAGAACATCTGAGCTTTACACAATTTCAGTGACATAGATTTCTCCACCTTTATTTTCGATGTTGTAATTCATTCCTTTTTGAAGGTTTAGACGTACAACACCTGTTGCATCTTTTATATTTTCTGTTATTATGGGAGAAGAAACTGACTTGCTATCCCAGTCGATAAAAACTGAATACTCAGAAACAGTAATCGTGAAAGCAGAAACACCAAAGAATTCGTTCTCCACGTAGAACTTTCTTTTGTAACCATCCCCAGCCTTGACAGCGGAATTTATCTCGAATGCTATGTAATCACAGAGTTCCTGAGCCTCGACGTTAGTCTTTGTCCCAAAAATCCTTTGTCGGAGAGAGAGACCACTCCATACAAAGATTAAGACTATGGTTAACATGATCGACATCAGCATCATGAATTCTATACCAGCCTGCCCTTTCATTATATCACAGTGATGTTGACGTATTTCGAAAAAGAGGTCAAAGAAACGAAATAATAACCACTCTTTTCTGGTAAAGTTCCAGTCAGGTTTGACACAGTGTAGTAATAAACATCCGTTACTCCAGCTGAAGTTCTGATTTGATACAAAATCATTTTATTATTGAGTGACGCACTGACAACATCCTCAGGGATATAAACTTCAACAGTCACTTTTGCTGGAGGTCCTTGAGAAAAAACCCAATCTGCATTCTCTCCTAGCTTCCTCACCGCTTCCTTAGCTAAAGAAATCTTGGTATTGTCTCTATAATCCATGAGTGACTGGTTCACGAGTAAGATGAGTGGAATCAGTATCGTTAAAGCAACTGAGACCATGATCAAGAACTCACTCGCTGCTTGTGCCTTCATCGAATCTAATTTATATTATTTTTATGAGATAATATTATTGTTTATAATTATTGTTTAAATATTCTCTTTGAGATAGTATTATTATGAATAAGAAGAAAGAAAAAAAATGGCAGGAAGAACTCAAGGGCAGAATTAAAGAATTAAAAAAGCGTGCAGAGAAAAAACCTGAACCAGAGAGGATTCGTGCAGAAGTATCTGGAAAACCCGTTATAATAAAAAAAAATGAATATGCTGAAATCAAAGCAGAATTAGAGACTAAAGAAAAACCTAAGATAACCGTTGAAATCGAGAAAGAAAATCAATATGCCATCATCAAACCAATCGTGGATGATATAAAGGCCAAGGCTAAAGAAGAGCTGCGTGAAAGGAAGGCGGAAAAGGTTGAGGTTCCAAAAGAAAAAGTCGAGCCTTCAAGGATTGAGCTAAAAGAAATAGAAACAGCTATAGACAAAATGATCGAAATCCTCGATAAAAGAGGATCTGTGACAATCCTCGATTTGTCCAGAGAACTAGGCGTAAGCATAGAGCATATTGAGAGTTGGGCTAAGATTTTAGAAGATCGTGGTTTAATCGAGATGGAATATCCTTTGATCGGTCCATCTAGATTGAGGAAGAAAGTATGGAAAAAAGAATCTTAGATAAGTATACTGTAGTCGCAGACAGGATAAAGGGTAGTGTTGAGATAGTGAGCAGTTCCGAGGATTTTGTCCCTTTATACATCATTAGAATACCTGAGTTGGAGAAAGGTACTCTCATTCTATTGGACAAGATCAGAGAAATTCTTGTTACTGTAGTGAAGATCAGAGTTTCTGAATTGATAGACCCAAAGTCATTGGAAGAGTTGAAAGAAAGGTTTTACTCAAAGTCGCTTGAATTGATAGAACAGTACTTACCGGGAATTCCCATGGAAAAAAAAGAAGTCTTGGCTGGAACGTTGCTGCATGAGATGCTGGGTCTAGGTAAACTCGAGATGCTATTGGCTGATGGAAACCTTGAGGAAATAGTTGTCAACAGCTCAAAAGAGCCTGTATGGGTATACCACAGAAAGTACGGATGGTTGAAGACCAACATTCAAATTCCAAGTGAAATTCAGATACAAAATTATGCTGCAAGCATCGGAAGGAGAGTGGGGAGACAGATAACAACCCTAGATCCTTTGTTGGATGCACACTTGATATCAGGCGACAGAGTAAACGCAACTCTTTTTCCTATATCCACGATCGGAAACACGCTCACGATAAGGATGTTCAGGAGGAAGCCATGGACGATCACAGATTTCATTGAGAACAAGACGATCTCTCCTGAAGTTACTGCGATGTTATGGTTGGGCGTGCAGTATGAGATGTCGATGATAATCTCAGGAGGAACTGCGTCTGGAAAAACGAGTTTTCTCGGGGCAATAATGCCTTTCATCCAACCAAATCAGAGGATTGTGAGTATAGAGGACACGAGAGAGCTCAGCCTGCCTCAATTCCTTCACTGGGTTCCTTTGACGACGAGAGAGCCGAACCCCGAGGGTAAAGGTGCAGTTGAGATGTTAGATTTGCTCGTTAACAGTCTGAGGATGAGGCCTGATAGGATAGTGGTGGGAGAGATAAGGAGACAAGCTCAAGCGGAAGTTCTGTTCGAAGCGATGCACACTGGACACAGCGTTTATGCAACCCTACATGCTGATACTGTGGAGCAGACTTACAGAAGACTCATAAACCCGCCGATCAATGTCCCAGAAACCCTTTTGGAAGCTTTGGACTTGATCATAGCTATGTTCAGGGACAGGAGGAGTGGCATAAGAAGGATTTATCAAGTGGCAGAGATTCTTCCACCTACAGGAAGAGCTGCTGGAGGTGTAACCCCCAGAGTTCTGTACAGATGGGATGTCAGGAAGGATAAGATTGAAAAAATTCAAGAGAGTTACAGATTCCTTCAAAAACTGCAGATGCACACAGGGATGTCAACAACTGAGATAGAGAAAGATAAGAACGATAAGATAAAAATTCTGAACTGGTTAGTAGAAAACCAAGTCAACACTGTTAACGGAGTCGGTAAAGTGGTGGCAGAGTATTATAGAGACCCTGAATATGTTTTAAACATCGTCGAAAGAAAAGAAAAGGCTGAAAAATTGATCTCAAAAGACTTGTTGGTGAGTTAATGGAAAGAATACCATTCATTCTATTTCCATTGCCGTTAGCAAGACGAATCGCTCAACCTTTTTTTGGTTTGGGCGATAGAATAGCGAAATTTTTTCCAGACTTTGCCATCAGGTTGAATCAAGCAGAGATAGACATAAGACCAAGAGAATACATGGCTATAGCAATCTTTTCATCATGGGTTTGGACTTCGATGATTTTTTTCATTCTTACTGTGATATCTTTTTTTATCACACTTCCTGGAGATTTTATCTTCATAACTTCTTCTGTCTCTTTGGCAATCGGCTTTTTAAGTTTTCTATATATCTTGTTATACCCACGTTTAATAATCGCTAGAAAAGTTACTGACCTGGATAAAAACTTATTGTTTGCTTTAAGGCATCTCCTCATCCAAGTAAAATCTGGCGTACCTTTGTACGATGGTTTGGTATCCGTGTCTAGTGGAAATTATGGCCTGGTCTCGGAAGAGATAGGAGAATGTACGAAAAAAATATCCACTGGAACAGAACAGACTACTGCTTTGGAAGAGCTGGCGCTAAAGAACCCATCCCTTTATTTCAGGAGAATCGTATGGCAGTTAACGAATGCTATAAGATGTGGTGCAGACCTGGGAGACACACTAGAACATCTCGTTGAAAGTCTGGCGAATGAGCAGAAAGTAGCGATAAGAAGGTATGGTTCCCAACTTAATCCGATGGCGATGATGTACATGATGCTTGGCGTTATTCTTCCAAGCCTGGGCATAACCTTCTTAGTTGTAATCTCATCGTTTTCCGGCATAGTAGTCACAGAATACATGTTTGTTGGTTTGTTAGCAGCGTTAATCATCTTTCAATTTTCGTTTGTTGGTATTGTAAAGAGTAGGAGACCGGCGATCGAGCTATGAGGTTGTATGAAGCCTTGTTTCGTATGACGCCTAATGGCTACAGAAAATGGATTAAAAAGATGTTAAACTATGCAGATTTCATGATATTACCGGAGAATTATGTTGGTTTCAGCATCATTTATGGCGTTTTATTGTTTGTAACACTTTTACTGACGGGCTTAATCATCCATATGAAGTTTTTTGTCTTAATCGCTTTTTTTGTGCCCGCTGTCTTTGAGGCCTTCATGCATGCTGTTCCTATAGTCATTGCGGACAGCAGGGCAAAGTTCATGGAGGAGATATTGCCAGATGCCTTGAACTTGATCTCTTCGAACATAAGGTCAGGCTTAACGCCAGATCAGGCTTTGCTTTTGTCGGCGAGACCAGAATTTGGTCCTCTAGAAAAACAGATCAGGAGGTCAGCTAAATTAATGCTATCTGGGGAATCGATAGAGGATGCCGTTCAAACAATCCCAGAGAACATCTATTCAAAGACTTTGAAGCGTACGGTGGATCTCTTAGTTGAGGGGATAGCTAAAGGCGGTAGTTTGGCTAACTTGTTGGATGGGCTTGCTAACGATATTAGACAAACGAGGATTCTCAAGAAGGAGGTACAGGCTTTCGTGATGATGTATGCGATATTCATCTTCTTCGCTGCTGGAATCGGGGCACCCTTGCTCTATGGAATATCTTCTTACTTAGTAGAGACGATGCAGAAAGTGGGAAGTACGACTCCTGTACAGAGAACCTTTACTGGAGGCTCCAGATTCATGACGTTTCAAGCCATACAGATCAACCAAGAGTTCATGAGGATGTACATGCTAGCTTCTCTGGGTATTACATCTTTTTTTGGGGCTTTATTGATAGGGTTGATACAAGGAGGATCGGAAAAAGCTGGCTTAAAATATATACCCGTCCTCGCTCTGTTGAGTGTTAGCATATACTTCTTGTCTAGGTTTATCGTGATAAGTGCACTCGGTACAATAATCTGATTCTTAACTTAAAAGAAAATATTTAAAGGGTAGGAAAACAAAAGAATATAAGGAGGTTGATTATGAGAATTAAAGGACAAACAGCAATGGAGTACTTGATGACTTACGGTTGGGCTATACTGATAATAATAGTAGTGGTTGCAGCGTTGTACGCGATGGGTATATTCTCCATAAAGGGAGGAGTGGCATGCAGTCCGTGCTTCAGTTACTTTGCGTTCGTAGACTATTCTAAAACCACTTCTGGTACTTGTGCTACACCAGGCTGTCTTTATATAAGAAATGGTCCAAAAACGATAAATGCAATAACTGCGACTGATAATGGTATTGGTGTAGCAATAACTTGTGCAGCTACCCCATGCAGTGCTGGTAAGGATCTTACAATTGAAGGCATTGGTACTACTGGAGACCGCGTTATTGAAATAACATACACTGATGTTTCATCTGGTTTGGTTCATACAGATTCAGGAACGATACATAACTAAGATAATATTCAGTTTATAGACGAATCTTATCTTTTTTATTCATTATTCTATCTTTTTTATTCTTTTTTTAAATTTTTGACTAATCTTTTCTAAAATTTTCTGGAAGAATTGAACAACCTTCACTTAATCTTTCTTTTATCCGTTTTAACATATTTAAGAGTATAGAATGAGTTTCATCTGTTTTAACAGATTTCTTCGCAAAAATTTCAGGTTTTTTAAACTTCAAGTAGGCAAGTATATTGATTATTGCAACAAGAATTAGTAACAAAACATACAAGACATTTTTCTTCGGTTTACTAACTGTAGGTGGTATAGTTGTAGTTGTCGGTTGTAGATAGTAATTAGGGATATTCGTTTGATAAAGTCTTCCTGTAGCATCCCTGTAAGAAATAGCACCTTTTATAGAACAAGATGGCGTCATCTCAGCAGGATTGTAAGTTAAAATCACGTTTGAGCCGCCTTTTACAGGGATTTCATCTCCACAATCTATTTCGTAGACGTTGCCCTCTGCACTCTTACTAGAACTAATTAAAAAGCTTGAATTTAACGGACAATTAGAAGTTATCCTTGCAAAACAATTGTAGGCAGTACCGTTTCCTTTGTTGGTTATTTGAAAAGTCAAGTTTCCAATTCCCCTAACAACTGAGTAAGATAAAGAAGGAGTACCAGCTTGCATCGTGGTAATCTTCAACGAAGGATGTTTGTATGAATCGGATACGACTAAGCCTGTGTAAGTAGTGTAATCGATTTTTACTTCAATAGCATTCTGATGATCGCCTGGTACTAAACCGTTAACGATAAAATTGAATGTGTCTGTGTATTTGGACGGTATGTTTGTCCATGTTTTGCATGATTCTGAGAATGAAACAATGTTAGAATATAGACAAACTTTTAAAGAACTTATCATCTCAGTCCCTATATTATTTATAACAATACTCGAGCTGGATGGGGTTCCAAGCCTGATTAAAGCTGGTAGTCTATATGTGATCTGAAGAGGTTTTTTAACTGTTATTTGAATCTCTTTCGATTCTTTGAGTACATCCTCAACATAAAAATTCTCGTAAAGAGTGTAAGTTCCAGGCAGTGCCAATTCATCTGGCTGGATGAAGTATACAGCTTTTTTCGTGCTCTCGTCTGTGTCTTTTTTCCCTAATTCGATATAAGCAATTGTGCTACCAATCATCACACTATGAGGCTTAGGCATCGGTTTTTGGTCTTCTGAAGAGACTGAATAAACTTTTATATAACCATAAGTTTTTTCTGTGTTAACTTCAGTTTTTACGTCGAATACATAATCACATGGGTTCTTCAGAGTTGCTATTAACTTACCCGTTTCTCCAACGAAAAATTGTGGATCTATCTTCCAAGAGATGGTTGGTTCACATGTTACTGCGCGAGTAATTGGAATCAAGAATATCGATATAAAAAGGCATGAGATTAGATACTTCCACATAATTAATGATTGGAATTTGTATTAAAAATCTTTTATAGATTCAAAAATTATCATTACTTTTTCTGTTTAATATATTATGAGAAATTTATTTCTATTTTATATAAGTTTAATGATTTAAAGCATCTTTCCCCATATATTCAAAAACGAGGTAAAAATAAGAAGTTTTTATCAAAAAGTATATAAGTTATTATTCAATTCCAAAAATACCCTTGAAGAAATTCACAATGGATTTAATAACGGGAAACACTCTATTATATCCTTCGATCATAAAAGTAAAACTATTACCAGAACAGTCCTTATAAACTAACTTTATCTCCTCTCCAGGAAAAGTTCTTACTCTCGTATCATCACTCTTTGCTATCAGTGACAGTACATCTCCATGCTTCGAATGTATAGCAGAAACTAATCGACATTCATTTCCATTCTCATCTGTTAGTTTTACGTAATCTATATAACTTCCATCCCAGTATAGATAAGCTGCTTCATCCAGGATAATCTCATACCTTCCATCTTTTGGTTGCATGCTAAACTTACTCGTGTATGTTGTATCTTTGCCTGCAGGAGCATGGATGTTCAGTTTCTCTTTGGTAGTAAAATCTTTACCGTCGTATACTTTCAAGATCGGACAACCGTCTCCTCCACCACCGCCGCTTGTGGTGGTTGTTGCTTTTATGGTTGTGGTTACTTTAGTTGTAGTAGTTAACTTTCCAGTGCAATAACAACAGCAACCAGGCTCACAATCCCCAACTGTTGGGGGCCAAAATTCGCATATCCCAAAACCATATCCCATACTTTTACATGCTACAGAGCAACCACCAGAACCCATAAAACATCCTATCCCACCCATACCTTCGCAACTCTCTGGGATGGTAGTGGTCGTTATTCTTGTCGTAGTTATTCTTATCATAGTTGTTGTTATGGATGTCGTAGTAGTTGTTATCCTAGTTGTGGTTGTAGTCGCTCGAGTAGTTGTTATCACAGTAGTAGTCGTGGTTGCCACAGGAGAATAGCTTACGATTACATTCTTTGAATCTATCAACGGATCAATTCCAATCCTCGTTTCCCTTAAATTACATATGATCTTATAATCTCCAC
>JASEGC010000016.1 GCA_030018415.1 Candidatus Aenigmatarchaeota archaeon | reverse complement strand
GGATCAATTCCAATCCTCGTTTCCCTTAAATTACATATGATCTTATAATCTCCACCTTCAGTGAAAGAAGAAGTTATATAGTGAGTTACATCAAGCCTATCATTCCCTAAATTGCCAGAGTCCACGATTTCTTTTCCGCTTGGATCATTCATCCTCATATCAAGATGCAAAGTTCTTTCATCTCCTGTTCCTCTCTGAGCTTTACACTTTACTGTAACAGTCTGTGGAATCTGAAAACTCGTTGGGTCCACAGAAAGTTCAGAAATCGCAGATATCCCAACAGGTATTATAGTTGTGGTGGTCATAGACGGTATCTCAACTATAGACTCTGGTTCAGCCTTCCATGTCAGCCTTTGAGACATGCTCTTTGTGTACAGAAGCAAATCATGAATCCCAGGCGTGATCCCTTCTATCAGAACATTACCACTCTTCCCTGGCACGATAGAAGCCTCTTCTATCACACATCTTGTCTCTCTTCCATCGACCATACACTTCAAATCCTTTATCTCCCC
>JASEGC010000015.1 GCA_030018415.1 Candidatus Aenigmatarchaeota archaeon | reverse complement strand
CTCAGAATGCTCTCTGAACCCCTCACGGTTTATGATGTGATTAAGCTCGGTTATGCTCATTCCACGGCTTACAAAACGCTTCAAGAATACTTGCGTTATGGAATTATAGAGAAAGTTGGAAGCGAGCCATTGAAGTCTGGATTAGTTAAGAAGTATTACCAATTAAGTGAGATTGGCTTAAGTTTACTTCATGTTCTGGAAAAACTAGGCGAGAATTGTAGGCATGTTGGGAAGACAAAGTTCCACTGGGCGAAACGCTAACATTTGGTACATCTCCCAAGATCACCGAAATGGCAGAAGGAACTACGTTGTCAAGTGATATGTCAAGATTTTCAGATATTCTGAGGCCATACTCACGTAACCACGAAGCCATAGTTGTCAGCCATGGCTCACGAATGCGACCATATTTATCTGCGAATCCTTCAGGGATTACTTCTTTGATGCGACTCCACCAAGATTTTCTCCCAACTCTCAACATATTGTTCTTTACGTAGACTCTCACGAATTTCTGAACATAGTATTTCCAAGCAGAAAGTACCTGTTCACTGGGTGTTCTGTGGGAATATATTTTCGCTTGTCTGTCGGTCATAAGACAATGCTCCTTGCGCTTTGTCAACACGAAAACGACAACCATCACCCGCTACTCGCCTTATGCAAGCCCCTGTTTCATCGGTTGTCACAGGGTCAACAGGTAGAAAAA
>JASEGC010000014.1 GCA_030018415.1 Candidatus Aenigmatarchaeota archaeon | reverse complement strand
AAAAAGAGGTTGCTATTTCAACAGATGCTATTGTTGGTTTTCCGGGAGAGAGTAAAAAACAGTTTGAAAATACAGTAAAACTATTCAAAGAAATAAAATTTGATATGGCCTATATTGCAAAGTATTCTCCAAGACCAGGAACTCAGGCAGCTAAATTAGAAGATGATGTAAAACCTGAAGAAAAAGAAAGAAGGTGGAAAATTTTAACTGAAATTTTAAAGAAAACTGCTTTAGAAAAAAACAAAAAATATATTGGAAAGGAGGTTGAAGTTTTAATAAATAGTAAAAAAAGTAATTTTTACCTTGGGAAAACAAGAACTTACAAAACCATTAAAGTTCAATCAACAATTAACAATCAGCAATTAACAATTAAACCCGGTCAATTCGTTAAAGTAAAAATCGTCGATGCTTTGCCCTGGGGGCTAAAAGGAATTTTGAGATAAAAAAGAGGCCTTAGTTTTGAAAACTAGGGCCTTTACTTCTGGCTAAAAAAGGGGGTAGTCAGAGAGGTTAACGCCTCTCTGTCACCAGGGAAGCCGGTATTCCTCCGGAACCACAGCAAAGACTCCACTGGGAACCCAGTGCCAGCTCCAGAGAGTTACAGAATAGTGCATTGGGTGATCTCTGTCCGCTCCCCAGCTCTGGTCGAATCCAAACGTTTCCTCGACTAAGATACAGACTCGACGATGTTGACAGATTTCATGGATATCGCTACGGGTCTTGATATCCCAAATGTAGGGATCGATTATAGCCGCCCAAAAACCCTCTCGTCGATAGTTACCCACCCATGTCCATCCATCTCCAGAGTACTGTTCTGTGACTACGTCTCTGATCCATTTAGACTCGGTAAACCCTAGCAACTGTAGAAAGGCGCCGATTATCGCAGAGATACCTCCGATCATCGTCAACAACACAGCAGCCAGATTCCCGAGGCACGCCGCTAAGAGTCCTCCGAAAAAGGCTAAGAAACCACCTACCAATCCAAAGATAATGCCGAGAACAGTTTCTCGGTCCCTCACGCCATTGATCCAGTCGTTCATAACGTCAGTTGGGATATGTATGTGCTCCCATACGGCACCAAGAAGACTAAACGATAGATACCATTGTTGAGGATAATATGTGTCATAGTTGTCATCGTGGTCATAAGTTACAAAATGTGTGCCGTTGTTTCCTTTTGGAAGGAATAATAGGTCGTCCCACCAATACTTCCCTGGGTAAACGCTATTGGCTCCTACGGGGTAATCAGAGCTCTGTGTACTAGCTTTACTTTCAGTTGTCGCCGGAACCATGGTAGTCATAGTTATACACATTCCACGGATTCCTCCTTGTTTTCCCGTGAAGTTCAAACTCGTGAAGTTCAGAGAAATCGTCACTTTTCTCGATCCGTTAGCAAGCGGTTCTACTCTTATGTACTCTTCTGCGGTTAATGTTGTCATGTTGAAGACTCTTATAGTCTTCATACACCTTTTTTCGATTACCATTGTCTGTAACTCATGAATAGTCGCAGCAGCTAAGATCTTTGGTGTGGAAACTAATATGCAGAGTAGTATGCTGATTGCATAGAGTTTTGTCTTCTTTTTTACCATGGCTCTTCACTCCTTCTAGTTGATTTCTTCTTTTTAACGAGGAATGCCGTACATACGATCGCAGCGATGATGATTGCGCCTGCTATAACTGGGGAGGTCCAATCAAAGTCTGTTCCTCTGCTTATTCTCAGTTTAAGGATTATATTCTCTACCTGCAGTGGTGGCAAATAAGTTATGAGTATTGTAGCGCCCCTGTCTTCCTCGATATACCCAGCTGGAGAAATATCAACAATATTCAGTGAATAAGTTCCGGTTCTGAATTCACGCTTTTTCTCTACTTCCAAGAGTATCTTTGAGTTCTCATGTATCTGAACAGGTTCTACGTTTACCAGTAGCTCATTTAGGTTAATCTCTATTTCTTTGTTTACTTCGAATGGAGTTGAACTTGCACATGTAAGCATAAGCCTCCAGTAGAAGTCATCTGCGTTTTTGTTTCGTTTGCCTATGCCCCATATTATCTCTATGCCTGATGTTGCATCCCCAGGTACGTACTTCCTGAGGAAGTTACTGGTAATCAATCTCCCGAATCCTTCGGATGGCTTGTGTCTCAACAACTTTTCGGTGATTGTCATATCATATGGGGCATATTGCAGCTTTCGATAAGTTTCAATGGTGCCCGTTACATTGTTGATTCGGTGACTACTTTCGATTATGCCCAGAGGAAGCTCAAATACTTCGAGGAGCTTTTCGCAAATTTTATCAGTGGCTTCATTCGCTGCATCGAGAGATGTTGTTTTGAAAGACCCTGAGAACACTGAGTGCCATTTTCCTACTTCTTTTTTAGCTCTGTACTTGGCTGTTTGAAGGTCCTTAAATATCGGCAAAGAGGTGTTTATTGGCACAGCTATATCCTTGAAATCAAATACGACCATCATTGCGATTCTTGTGCTATCAGGAAAGAATGTTAACACATATAATACCTGTTCTGAATTGAAGGAGTTTTCTGGGGGGCCATGTGCAAACCCTGTGAAGGAAAACAGTAGCAACAACAACATCACATCAATTTTCTTGCTTGAAACTCCTCTCTCTTTCATTTCTTTCATTCCTCCTATTTACTATTTTTTCAGCTCTTTTCATCCTAATTGTCAAAGAGGATTGAATTTGAATTGAACTCCTTCAATTCAATCCACCATTTCTTATAACCAATTTTTATGACATGTAATATATGAAACTTATTGCAAAGCTGAACTCCAGTCTCTAAGATATTAAAAAATTTATGTCGATTGTGTCAAACATAAATTCTGACTCTAAATTTCGATCGATCTTTCTTAAATTCCGTATAGAATTCCTTTTCAAGTATTTCATTCCAGAACTTGATATACAGGTATGGCTAGAATTTCGTCCCTTTCCAATCTTTCAACATCCATTGAACGAAAAGCATATAGCTTTTTGCCAACTTGAAAGAAGAGCAAATCCCAATAGTAGCCCTTTCTAATCCAGATCGCGGGT
>JASEGC010000013.1 GCA_030018415.1 Candidatus Aenigmatarchaeota archaeon | reverse complement strand
TGGCAGCAGATTGGGAAATGGAAGGGGGAGGAGGTGGAGATACGACTACAACCACAACGTCAACAACAACCACAACATCAACAACCACCACGACAACATCAACAACCACAACAACAACATGTAAACCGAACGGAAAAAGTTGTACTGCAGACAGTGAATGCTGCTCTAATTACTGCATCTCCGATGCGGGAGGTGGGAAGATCTGCTGTAATTCTCCTCAGTGTGCCGGTGGTGGAAACTGTTATGATTCCGGTACCATTTTTTGGGACGCTTTATGCTGTGCAGGGAAATGGTATTTTTGCGATGGTGGAAGTTGTCGAGTATCCTACTGCGTTATCACTCATTCGTATTATTATTGTCATTCTGACAAAAGTTGGAGCACGTCGAGCAATACGGCTGACGATTCTTCTACTGCTTGTAATAAATGTGATGGTTCTGGAGGTATTACTCCCGCTTATGAGGGACAGAAAGATAGTACTTCTCCTGGGACTTGTGACGGGACTAACCAAGTATGTCATGATGGGAGTTGTTATACGTGTGATTCTGCTTGTTATAATAAATTTGGAGGAAGTTGTATTGTGGGGGCGGCTTGTGAGTCTATACCATCTCTTGTTTGTGGACCAACTGATACATGTACTTTAGATTGTAAGTGTTCGACACGTATTGAGCCAACCACGACAACATCCACAACGACAACAACTTCAACCACGACAACCACAATTGCTCCATTCTGTGGTGACGGATCCTGCGACGATGTAGAAACCTATTCTTCCTGTCCAGAAGATTGTTGTAAATCAGATTGTACAGCAACCTACGATTCTACTTGCCATTCTGCCTGCAACGGTTACAACGGTTGTTCATTGGCCAGCGGCTGTAACCTGCAACCTCTAAATTCTTACGTATGTTGTAACAGTAGCTTTGGTTATCAACAGTGCTGTGAAGGTAGCTGCATAGATTGTGGTCCTTACACCTGTTCTGGAGGATCTTGTACTTCTACTTGTTCTCAAGCAGCTGGTGCAGAATGCGATGAGAATGCGGATTGTCCTGTAGGAACTATATGTAGTTCTCTTTGTACTTGTGAATCGAACACTACTCTTAACGTGACTTTTAAGGATGGGGGAGGGAATGACATTTACATGGATTATGACATCGTGGACAAAAATACTGGACAATCGAAAGGATCAGGCAAGAATAAAAAAAATTTTAATCACACGATACCAGCAGTGAAATATGATGTTGTCCTACACAAAGATAATATACACATCAACCTGACGATAGACCTCAACACTAATAGAACTGGTGTTATAGTAATAGATGATTTAAACACTTTCTTGTCTGGTATATTCATACCTCATTTTACCCCAAAATTAGGATATGGTATAAACGTTTCAACCCCAATAGACAGTGCAACTCTGGCTATGGACTATTCAGGTGTTACTATAAACGAGAACATAATCAGGGTTTATAAATGCGATAATTGGAATGTGACAAACAGGACTTGTAATGGTACTTGGGGCAATGTTCCCATATCTGTCGATAAAAATAATAAGTTGATCAAATTCTCTGTTTCAAGTTTTTCTGCTCTTGTTGGTGGAGAGTCTTCTGTGTTTACGGTGAACGCTTCAGGAGTGGCTCTAGACTACTATACTGGTGAAAGGATCAACGGAAACATAACAGCCATACCTCTTGAAAGTCCTGAGAATAAATATACTGCGAACGTCACGAATGGGATATGGTCGATGGGTTTCGACATGCTGTCTGAGGGCGTGGAGCATCTGACGTTCGTCGTGGAAAGCGGGGAGAAGAAGGGATACAATGAGTTGAAGTTACCTACTCCTTCTGCAGCTAAGTTGAACTGTACAACTCAGAACATTTCTCTTTCAGGATATTCAGTGGGCGTCGACGGGAAACCCGTCGCTTCTGGAAGCGTAAGAGTCTCTGTTCTGGATACAGATTACACTTACACTGCACCTTTAACTGGAACGTGGAGCATAGATTTACATCCATGTCTGGTCAGCGGACAATTGTACACAATCCAAATTTTAGTATCGGATAACACAGGAAGAAGAGGAGAAATTCTTCAGAAATATCCTGCTAAATAAAAAAAATCAACTATTTAAGCTTCTTATCAAGAATAATAATCGGTTCATGTTTACCCCTAAAAACGCACTATTGAACTTTGAAGATTGGAAATCAGACAAAAATAAAAAAATAGCCAACTAGCGGATGAGATTCCCAGTCTGAGTGAAGACATAGTTGAAAGTTTATTTAGGGGTAATAACAGACTTATTCTCCAATAAAATGTTGAAAACTGTCTAAACTGGAGAATAAGTTGTCTTTCCTCCTTACGGTGACTATTAGGAGTATACTCCTGTCGCAGTCGTAAGGAGAAATAAGAGTTGGAGAAAAAGAAAATTCTCTTACTCGCAACAGCAGTGTTGCTGTTGACAGCGACATTTCCAATATCTTCAGTACAACTTAGCACAGAAAAAGATCTCGGAATACAGCCATTGTTTCAACATAAGGACACAAGGATGCTATGTCTACGAGGTTGCCCATTATATGGAAAGCATGCATGGGATTCAGTACACGAAGTAAATAGTTCTGATGATGTTGCCTCTTGTGACCATTGTAAGAGTTACTGCGCGGTTGCATCAATTGCGATGATAAACCATTACTACGGTGGAAATATATCTCAGGATAGAATAATAAACTTTTTATATAGGGAAGTATATCATCAAAACCCAGAGAACGATTTAGCACATTGGGGGGTAAGTGTTGACATGACAACAAAAGCATTATCATGGGCATTAAACGGAGCTGAAATCTATCATGAAGGCTATCCAAACCCTTGGCCCTTTCCTAAACCTTCACTCGAACAAATAAAACAATGGATAGACTCCGGTCGTCCAATCTTAAGGCAATGGTTGGCGCATGACACAGTCATCGACGGATATGATGGTGAGTACCTACACGTAATCAATCCCTGGACAGGTACTGAAAGCAGGATTCACTACAATGACTTAGACATGTACAATAGATGGATACCTCCTGCCAATG
>JASEGC010000012.1 GCA_030018415.1 Candidatus Aenigmatarchaeota archaeon | reverse complement strand
AGAATAACAAGTATTGGACACTAGAAAAGCAAAATATAGTAATGCATTGTGCTCCTGCGTGTCCCGGAGCCATATCCGCACCGTTCAGGCCCAACCGACTTCCTGACGGTTTGCCTTTGCACATCTCATCACGAACTATGTTTCGATTTTCCCCACAGACTTAGCGGTGTCGTGTTCTGTGAGTGCACAATATAACAAGAGTTTGTGAATTGAAAAACCATGAATGAAAAAATACGTATGATTTAAGAAATTATGCTTCCATAGAAGAATTATGGTCATTCGTAGGTTTTCCACAACTTTTGGGGATACTGTGGTCGATAAGAAGATATTCGTTGTTTATGGATATCATTTGAATGAAAAGTTTGCGATAGAGATAGGAGAAAACCTCGCCAAAGAGTACCTTAGCAACGTCATCGTTAAAATGTATGAAGGAAAACGACTGGAGCCCTACACACTTGATTCTAAGAGAGATTGGAGTTTAAGAAGCTTTCTTCGAAAAAACCTTCCTTTTGACTACGCAATAATTCTACATGATTGTGGACCAGGGATGGACGAGGTTATGGAGTTGGTAGAGGAGAAGTTAAACCCACCAGGTCTTTTTTTCATATATTTTCGGAAAGGCGAGATTCCTTATGATTTGAAGGCAAAGCTTACAACTTATTGTCGTGAGAAAAGGAAACCTGAACACCCAGCACTATGCCCGTTTTTTCATGAAAACTTTCGAGATATGTCTAAAAAGTATGATAAATACCGCCCTCATAGTCTGGCTTAGTAAAGTGTTTGAGATGCTTAACCATGCCCTTCTTCTTTAATCCTTGGAGATAACTGTCAATGGTGGTGTATTTTGCTTTGACCAAATCTACGAGCTCGGTTTTATAGAACCATCCATCACAATCTAAATTTCGTTTTATCTCAGTAAGCTTGAGCATGGCGACGCATATCTTAAGTTGAAGGGTTGTTTTAATAATCGGTTCCGAATTTGACATGAGGTGCACCCTTTGTTGTAAAACCCTTTTCTTACTGGTGCACCTCAACATATTGAGCGAAAATTCCTTATTTAAATGTTATGAAGTCAGAGGAAACTGGTTAAAAATGATGTTGAAATCGGTGTGTGCAGTAAAGTAAATAAAGCCAGATGTGTACTACAATGCACAGGTGTTTTCATTGCCGGATCCTATTGAACTAATACCAAGAATCTATAGATACTTGGAAAGCCTACCTGGCTCAAGTATAAGCGACCTATGAAAAGGCTTTAGATGTATATTCCAAAATCGTGATGGGGCTTTTCTTTGAATGGGGGAAATTGGAGAAGTTCTTGGCAGAAAATATGGTAGCTGCCACCATCTATTATGTCTGTAAAAAGCACCCAAAACTCCCGTCTTTGGGGAAGATTTCTCGAGCTTTCCGTATAAGAGATAAGGAAATAGAGTCTGCTTTCCAAACATTAGATAGGACCATTCGCGTTAATGGCAAACTCAGACTAGTATTGCGGACTAGTATCCCGAGGGAACCTTTAACAGCAGGTGTTACTCTCCCAAGGGAGTATTTCTACGAACTTCTTGCTCTTGGGATCAAAAATGACAACAAAGATGCTATTTGTGTTATATTACCAGACAAAATTACAATTCTAGCACCACATAAACTCATCTTTGACCGCAGTAGCTTGGAAAAAGCCATTGGAGATACTATTTCTAATAATGCATGGTACTATCTGGCTTTTTATATGGACGTTTTTGGTCTCATAAAAGAGTCTTCGTTGTCCAGAATTGTCATATGTGAAAAATAAGCCCTACGCTAATTCAATAAGTATCCGTTCTATATAGATCCCTTGAATACTCTTTTCCGCTTCCCCTTCGATACTTCTCTCTTGATTCTTTCTCTACCTCAGCCCTACATCTAGAACAAAGAGGCTTGCCCATCCAGTCGCCTTCTGTAGCAAACCGAATTTGAGCGCCTTCTATCCATCTTCTGCATCTTGAACATTTCATGCAGAGGAAAATGTTAATCTCTTGTCATATTCTTTATCCGTATGCAAAACTCCATTAATTTCCTAACTATCAAATAACATGGGCCAAACAGGGTATGCCAATACTAGGTTTCACAGTCTTCAAAAACGAGATACTAAACGGCGAGAAGCGTCAAACGATAAGGAAGGCCAGGAAAATACCCATTAAAGTTGGTGATACGCTTTATCTCCATTGGAAGCTCAGGACTAAACAATGCGAACTTTTGAAGGTTGTTAAATGCACTGAAGCTATACGCTTAAGATACTCAGACTTCTGTGATGATGAAGATATTGCCCGAAGAGACGGTTTTGAGAATGCAGTTCAAATGAAGGAATGGTT
This sequence comes from Candidatus Aenigmatarchaeota archaeon, assembly GCA_030018415.1. Lineage (GTDB taxonomy): Archaea > Aenigmatarchaeota > Aenigmatarchaeia > CG10238-14 > CG10238-14 > JASEGC01. Next base: position 4,699 of record JASEGC010000012.1, on the reverse strand, counting down.
TGAGAAACGTTACGCTCCTAAGCCAGACGATCTCTTCGATGTCATCAGATGGTAACCTTCCAAAAGTCATATTCTGACGAGAGCTTCACTAGGATTTGCGTAACAAGGTATATTTACCTCTTCCTATTTTCTTGTACAACGGATTTTCTGGATCTCTACTTCCATGATACAATTCAAAGTTAACGTCTCTAAGTGTGATAGAAGAGTCAATCTGAACTGCGACTGTAAATATTCGTGAAGGAGAAGCGGCGCTCAGCTTCTCCAACGCTTTCATAACTACAGCCCTTCTCTTGCTCAACTAGATTCGCCTTAGAGTTCTTTTGAACAGGAATTTAAATAATCTTTGCATGCATGTGGGTAAAGAAGAATCTATTAAGTATTTTATGCTTAACAATTAACTTTGAATTGTAAAGATGATAGTTGTAAAGATGATAGTTTCTAAGGTTTCCTGAAAACTAGCACATACTCATGATTTTTCAAGGCATGAAACTTCTGCGTTCCAATTAGGTTTTCTATTTGTGAATTCTTTGCCAAGCTAAGGATCCAAAAACTCGGGAAATACATCTTGTTTATGATCACATCATGACAATCAAACCCAGCCAATTGACAGAGTTTAATCGTATCCGCGCCTAGTGGAATAGTCTTCCAATTTCTCTGAATATCTTTTACAACAACAACCATGAACTTGCCTGGCTTCAAGACTCGATAGCACTCTCGATAAACTTTCAACATCTCACTAAGGTAAGTTCTACCATACTGGAAATTGCTGATATTATTTGGATTATCTGAGATTGCTCTGTCGCATCTATTCTTCAAGTCTTCATCCTTTCCATGCTTTCCTTCGTATCCTCTTTTCGCTATGCCTCCTCCCCTATTTGCTTCTCCTAAAGGCGGACTGAAGACTATTGAACCAAATTTGGCTATGTTACCTATGTTGCTTGGATTACCAGAGTATTCTTGCCTTCTGCTCATTCCTTGCTTTGTCACAGGATACCGATATCGACTTTTAACCACATCGCTTACACAACAAAAATACGGTGGACTCAAAATCACTGAACCAAAAATTCCATAGTCTTTCTGATTTCCAATGTTTCCTTGTTTGGATGAATACGGTGTTGGAAGATTCTTCTTAACAGCAAAAGGTCCACTTCTTTTCATTTGTAGGACTTGAGTCATTTCTTCGTGTTGAATTGAGGCTTTACTTCCACCGCCTTTGTTCAATGACAACGCATCAAAGTATGGAGGACTAAATATGATAGAACCAAACTGAGAAATGTTTCCTATGTTATCTTTTGAAGTGCCGTAACCCATGTTTGACCTTGCTAAAGCCTTTGAAATTGGCCTGCCATCAACTCTTTTTGCGTGTTCGACTGAGTTTTGGTACTTTTTCATGGCTTCTTTCACAGAAGAAACTCGACTTTTCATAGCGTTAAAGTATGGAGGGGAAAATAAGACGCTGCTAACTTTACTATTGTTTAAGCATGATAAATCTCTTGCATCACCTTGGATGCAGACAGCCTTACCCAAACTTTTGCCTCGAAAATTTTTCTGGATATACTTTAAGTTCTCGTTAGCTTGCTTAACAAACTTTTTTTCGTATTCAACGCCAACAGCATTCATTCCCAACAACATTGCTTCGACTAGAGTCGTGCCCACGCCAGCCATCGGATCTAAAATAGGCGATTCTCCATATAACTTCAAAATTGCTCTCGCCAATGGAGGACGCATTTTCGCTGGGTGGTCATTGCAAGCGTAATAACTTCTTTCAGATTGAGGATGCACTGCGCCAAAATCCCATACCGAAACTAGAATCTTTTGTTTTTTACCTTTGTTCAACGGATGCTCGGTCGTGCCTTTTGGATACTTCACTTCGAAGAATTGTTGCTAGTCAGGTAAGTTTTTTGTCCGAATGAAAAATTCCGTTAATTCCAAAAGTTTAGAAACTCATTGTTCGAAATTTATGTATCTCTTTGCTGCTTTCTCCATCCATTCGTGTTGACCAAGCCTATACAGTTCTCTTTCAACGCCTTCCAACTGATCTAAAACATGCTCGGAAACCTTGTCATTCTTGTAGATTTCTTCCCTAAAGCTTACTGGAACAACTTTCAACTCGCCATAAGCTTCTTTGTACGCTTCAATAACACCGTGAGCAAAAGAAGTAAAGCCCATAGTGCCAAAGTATTCAGCTGTTTGATCCAGATCATCTCCTTTAAGGTTAATCAAAGATCGCCTTTCATCCCAGTACAGTTTAAGCGAGATTCTCGTTGGTTTTGCTGGAATGTATCGAGATACAAGTTCTTTCACGATTTCTTTTGGATCTCTTTCATTAACTTCGTTTTTCATTCTTCACCTCCTTTTCTTTCAGTCTACTTTGTACTTCCGTCAGAGCATTATCACCTAGTTCCTCTATCAGCCTTGTAGCATCGTAATCTGTTTTGATCTGACGTTCAGGAAACAACTCAGTCAGCATATTCAAGGCTTTTTCATCGAAAACTATGTTTCTATACCATCTTGGATTATTGTAGTCAACTTCTGCTTTTGCCTTTGCAACCAGAAACCTTCCGAAAAATTCTTGATTTTTCTTCACATAGAGGTCATAGTTGTTGTAGAAGACGTTAGAGCTTCTGGTAAAAACTCTTGCGTAATCCATGTCATGCTCGTCGAACAATTCTCTGATCCTCTCGTCAAAATTTTTCAACATTTTCTCGCTTTCATGATAAGCTAGAAGTTCTGCTGTGTTTACTAAAGCATACTTGTCGCTCTTCGTTTCGTAGTAACCTCTCCATGGATCAGTGCTACTTCCTTTTCGGCTAATCCTGAACCAAAAAGAGCCTCTTTTATATTCGGCAAGATAGCTGAGATCTCGATTCCTTCGAATTTGTGCCAATCATATTTAGGATCAATGAATATAGAAACGTTACGTCTCAAACGTGCTATCTCTCTTAAAACTTTGGGACTGATTACCCCTTTTTCATAGTCATCTATAACAATGGCATCCGTTCGTTTGGTTTCTAAAACATTTTTTACACATGTTATGATCTGGTCGGCCAGAAATTCCTCAACCTCTTTGTACATCAACTTTCTATCTTCTCTATCAAGCCGAACGCCAGTATATCCAATTCTAGGCTCTTCTTTCTTCGGTAGCAAGAAATAGTTTTTACATATGGTTGGTGCTTTATCACCAAGGATATACTTGAAGTCAACCTTTTCGTGCAAACTCTCTATCAATCTTTTACCTTCGTAGTCGGGTTCTTTCTCTTCTATGCAATTCTTTTTGGAACCTATAATGCCAAGTAGTGTTACCTCGGCAACTTCTGCCAAGGCTCTCGCTAGCCAAGCCGCACCACCAGGCGAGAAATTTTCAGACTCTAATCCAGCGGGCGTTATATAAGGCTCTGTGAGGCTCTCTTGAAGATAAACGGAGAGACCATGATTTAGAACCTCAGTGAAGCCCGCAATTCGTCCATATAGGACATGGTCGAGCATCACGTCTCCGATTACTAGCACGTGTTTCTTTCGTTTTTGTAACTCTAGGCAAATTTTCTCGGCGTTATACCTGTCTTCCCACCAAGGCTCTATTTTTTCCTTTTCATAATTCTCATAGAGGTTAATTACGTATTCCCTTATGTACTTAGTTCCCGCCTTTGTTATGATGTACCTTCTTTCATCTGTACATTTAACATACCCACGGTCTACCAGTTTTTCATAAACACGATACGCTGTTTTTGCCACAAAACACTCTGAAAGACCTAAACCTTCAGCAACTCTCTCAAGTTGGGGTACTGTAAACCCCCTGTTTTTCGGTTTATAGAGGAGTGGATTTTCAGTGGCATGAAGCAGAAGAGTAAGATAGAATTCTTCTCTAAGGGTTTTTAGTAGTCTTTTTACCTCTTTAGTGAGATACTCTTCTAGTCTAACTGCTGCCATCATTTTCTGTTCTCCAATTTTGAAAGGATTAATTATTTCAAGTTACGAGATGATGTAATAAAAAGAATAGTTTTGAAACTGGCATAAAGGTGTTTTCATCCAGACTCGAAAGAGGATGGCCGAAGAATGGATTGAAAAGATAACAAAGCGTCTTTATCTAGAATTTGATGAAGTGGAAAAACTCAGTAAGATTTCCAAACAAGTCGCAGAAATGTACTTTGAACGTAAAAAGATATCACGAAAAGCACCCTCAACTATAGCTCTTGGATCTGTGTATTTGGCTAATCTTTTGCTTAACTATAAACTTACTCAGAAAGAGCTGATAAAAGCAACCGGAAATATAAGAAGTATCCACGCTTTAATAGATGGTTTTCAGGACATCATTCGAAGTTTGAATCCTGATTCTGAAACATCATTTCACTGGTATTATCCAAGAGATTACAAGCCAGTTCTAGAATACCTAAAGAAGTGCATAACAGATTTGGAAATTTAATTGCAAATATGTGCATTATAGTGTAATTATATTGGTTAAATCTTGGTTTTTATCATTATAATGTTGACGAGTTTCACTACATGAGGACCTGTGGGGGAATAAGGTAGCATTTTTTGCTACACGAAGGAATACATAGGTCTTATATGGGGGCGACGGATTTACGAGTGATGGGCTCGTTAACAAGGTAGGGCAAACCTTCCCTACTAAGCAGATATAATCCTACCCATCAGGGTTTTGTCACAGAGCGGACTGATTTTAGATTCGTCTTTATGTATCAAG
>JASEGC010000011.1 GCA_030018415.1 Candidatus Aenigmatarchaeota archaeon | reverse complement strand
ATTACTAGCATCATCAACCACAGTTGAATTATCATCTGTTAAATTCCATCTAAAGATTATTGAATCTGTTCCTGCTCTATAAGTTTGGCCTGATGGTTGATCCAAACTAACAATCAAAACACCTTTTATTATCAACCAATTTTGGTCCTCAGCTGCAAAAGAGTGGTCTGCTGTAACATTTGCTTTTAGAGTGAAGTTTCCTAAAGAATGGGTATCCGTTGGATTATAAGTTATATTTGCATAACCTGTTGTATTAGTTTGGGTAGAACCTATTAAACCTTCCTCTTGCTCATAAAAGTTAACCATTAAACCAGAAACATTTCCTGCTTCATCCGTCACGTGAGCAAATAAGGTTGTATTATAAGGAACAAAGCTATCATTCCTGTGAATTTCTGTTAATGATCTTGTTAAGGCTATGCTTAACGTCCTCCATATATCTATTTGCACAGTATCTTCATCATAGTCATAATGACTTTCTGATGCGTTAACTCTAATCGACCATATCCCTTCTTTATCGCTGTTTGCAATTGTGTAATTGCTCTCCCATAGTTGTGAAGAGGAATTGAAAATTGTAGCTGGATAAACATAGCCTGTACCATTCTTGTCAATTCTTGTTGATATTGTACCAGAAGAAATTGTTTGATTATTCTCATCAGTAATGTTCGCTTTTGTATAAATTATTTGAGAGCGATTAAACTCTTGACTTTTAAATGGAGTGGTTATGTTGACATTTAAGCAACCTCTTATCTCTAAGCTTTGATCCGTTAAGTTACCTGAGCCATGCCAGTCTGTTATGTCCCAACCAAAATCCTCACCACCCATTGCTCTTGCTTTCCATGTGTAAGCTCCTGGTATTATTGTATTATTTGGATTGTAGCTACAATTGTATACTCCGCCTCCTTCTTCTCCTTTTACGCAAGTTCCAGCTGGAGTATAGAAGATCAAATGACTCAGGTTGAAGCCTTCAATCAAATTACCTTTATCGTCCTTTAAACGTATTTCCAAACTAACATTTGATGGTGAATTGCAATCTGTTCTATAAACATAGTTGCTACTTTGCTCCCAGAATTCTATACCCAAAGATCCATGAACTTTCAGATCGATGCTTTCATTCGTTTCTAAGTGCCATAAACAGTCTTGAGAAGAACACGTTCCTTCGGTAAGCTTGCTTCTTGCTATCGCTACAGGAGTAATAATATCACCAACGTTATTATCACTAGCATCCCAGTCCCCTGAGTATGGGCCATCGATTGCACACATATAGTGAGGAGCCTTGGGTCGAGAATAACTCAGGTTAGAAAATGGTATAAGGTTGTTTTTATTGTCGTATACTTTCATGTCAGTCAGCTTTACACAATATCCACCATGGGTATTTGGAAAGAATCTGTCTATATATGAGGTCAGATTCACTTTATCGCTTGTATTGTAAAATGCTTGCCAAGTTAGATTCATCCACGATACTTTTCCGTGCACAAGGTAGGTTTTATTTTCTTCAATTAGACCGCAGTAATTATTAATTCCAGTGAAGTTTATGTATGGATTTATTTTCTCTCCGGCAAGTTTTGGTGTTGCATTCCAAAAGCCTGCAGTAGCAATCTGGTAATCAGTTCCTTCTACTAAAACATTACCGAGCTTATCCTTTATTGTGTATTCAGCTCTTACCAAATTCCCAAAAATGTGTGGGTCAGCAAAGTTGTCTATGGATGCGTTTATATCTGGTGAGACGGACCAATTACCAGTTGTTCCATTATACCATGTTATGTTTGACAAGGTAGCAGAGAGAACGCCATGAATAAGATAATCCGAAGATTCATTGCTATAAGGGTAATAATACTGCTTTTCTACGATTATATTTATTGTATCATTATTCTCGCCCAAAACATGATCATCAGGCAAATCATAACTTCCAGCAGAGGTGTTACCTATCCAGGTTCCTTTCCACTTGACTGTTATGTTTGTACTCGAAACGGGATTGTCATTTTCATCCCTAATATTTGTTATGTTCCATTGTAAGAGAGTTGTATGGTCCCCACCAGTTGTTCTGTCTATCGGTCCAGGGGGTGAAGGGGTTAATTCTACGTCGGCATTCAGAATTCCCATCAAGGTTATGTTCACGTCACTTTCTGGTTGAGTCGCATTGTAGTAGAGTGTGGCATTGTCTGTTATTGTGCAGTTTAGTATATATGGACCAGGGGGTGACGTTTGTGCATCCCAGGTGTAGTTTGCATAGCCAGTGGCATTTGTAGTTCCATTATATACATTTGCGCCGTTTACCCAGAATTTAACAGGATAATTTAAAATACCAGAAGTATTTGTTTCTGTTACTCTGCATAAAATATTGATCAAAGATCTGTTATAGGTTCCTTCAGTCGGCGAAATCAAGGAAACGTTTGAGTAATCCCATATTTCTATGTTAGAATAATTTGAGGCAGTGTGATAATAACTTTTATTCGCAGTTGCATTTACAGTAAAACTTCCTACAGAATGAGCCATGGGTATCTGCCATTGTGTATCTTCACCAGAGCCTATATCTTCTGAGTCAAGTTTCCAATTAATGGTTGCGCCAGAATCTGAGCAGTCATAGCTAGTAGTCGAGTTTAGATCAATCGTATCGTTTTTATGGAAAACAGAACCCTCGGAAGGTGAATCTATAACTAGGGTTATATTTCCCCAGATCTCGATGGTAAAGTTGGTTGAGTTTACCTCTTTATAGGCAGAGTTATTCAAGGCTCCTGATTTCCATTTCTGTTCCATTTCTTCGTAACTACAATCTGGATTGAAATTAAAAGAACAATAACCGGAGGTATTTGTTTGAGTCGAATTAGCCAACACAAAGTTTATACCATCTTGAGTTACCCAGAAAGAACAATTTACGCCAGATCCAAGGTATTGGTTTCGATCTGTATCCTTAATTCTAACTTCAAGTAACTGAGTGCCATCAGCCCTGTCTATTATTGTATCATTGCCAACAGAATGTTCTATTATAAGATCGTCTCTCGCAACTGAAACAGCCTGTGAAGCAGTTTCATCTCCACCACCAACGTGATTGGTAACATTGAGCTTGTAATACCTTGTCTGGGTAGCATCGATTGCTAACCAGCCGGGGTCTTGGGTGAAGTTTACTTCTTGATTAGAGCAAGGACAGGTTGTGTTAGTAGAATTTATTAATTCCCATTCTCCAGTTCTGTTGTACCATAAGCTCACATTTAGCACATCAGGATTTGGATCAGTAACATTAACAGCATAGAACCACCACTCACCCCAACCAGCATCTTGCTCATAGCTATACCAGGGAGCTGATAGGCTTGGCTGAGTTGTATTTATTTCAAATCGCTCATCAAAGCTTGTTGATTTATCATTGTAATACTGCTTGCTAGCATTTATCCTTACATCATACCAGCCATATTGTTGATCCCAAGGAACTGACCAAGTGCAGTTATACCAGCCTTGAGATTCATTCTGGACTGGACATGAAGAAGTTATATCCTGCCATGTGGATGATGTATTCAGCTTTATCTCAACTTTATTACTAGCATCATCAACCACAGTTGAATTATCATCTGTTAAATTCCATCTAAAGGTTATTGAATCTGTTCCTGCTCTATAAGTTTGGCCAGATGGTTCTTGCAAAGCTATTGCGATATCTCCTATTATAGTTACGTTGTAAGCTGAGGAGTTTGCATCTTTATAGCATTCATCACCATCTGTTCCAATTATCCAGAGCTGTTTACCAACATTATAAATTGAGGAAGAGGGGTCAAAGGTTATGTTTGAATAACCTAAAGAATCTGTTAGCTGGTCTTGCTTGTCTTTGTAATAAGTAGAGCCGTCAGTTGTTACCCACAATGAAGTGTTAACTCCAGCTCCAACCCATTCTGATCTATCTGTATCATTTATTCTTATTTGGAATGTAACACTGGCTGTTCCGTTTCTGTTTACTTGAGTCTCATTTCCTGAGATGTAAATAACAGAGACGTCATCCCTTTCTATTTCACCAACTTCAACAGATGTATTTATAAATTCATATGTATCGTTTAATTCAAATTTATACTGGTAACTTCCAATTTCACTACTTGTGTAATCAGATACTTGAATAGAGCAGGTGTAGGGGGCTTGGCTTACCTGTGTTCCTTTGCTTACCCAACTACCAGTTGTATTAATCCATAATCTACATGTAACTGTATCGTTCTCTGGGTCTGAAACACTTACATTATAAGTGAATTCTTCACCCCATCCCCCTGGATCCGGTGTAGCTATCAAGTTCGCTCCACTAGGTGGTAAGTTATCTAGGAAGAACCTGTTAGCCCAAGTTGTAGAATTATCGTTGTAGTAAGTCTTACTCGTATTAATTCTTATGTTCCAATTACCTTCTTGTTTTCCAGTTGAATCCCAAGTGCAATTGTACCATCCAGAACCTTCCTCTAATACTGGTGTGCATTCTTCCCAACCAGAACCTGTCAAACTTAATTCTACACTTCCTGTTACTTCTGTTTGCACAACAGAGCACTCATCCGTAACATTAAATCTTATTGGAACTTGATTCGTAACGTTATAATCTTGATCAGGTTTTTGCAAGTAGTTCTTTAACTGACCTTCAGCAGTTAGTTCTAGATAAACAGTAGAGTTAGCATTTTTATAGCATGAATCACCCCAAGTTCCACCCTTCCATTTTTGCACACCAGCTGAGTAAGAGCAATCAGGATCAAACTCCAAGGTGATATTTCCATCTTGAGTTGTGTTTGCCCAATTACCTGAATCCCATGTTGATCCATCCGTGGTGACCCATATCTTAGCTGATACGTTTGCTTCGCCAATGAAAACATTTCTGTCGGTATCTTTTATCTTAAGCTTTAGGGTTGTGTTTCCTTCTGGCCTATTGACAGATGACTGATTTCCAGTAACGTAATAAATAGTAACATCATTCTTTTCTATATTAAAGGTTCCTGGACCATAGGCAGTTGTATTGCCTCTTGGATGGTAATCATAGGCAGTGACCTTCCAATATGTTGAATTAATGTCAGAACAAGTGTGTGGAATACAGGAGCCTTCTTCTGATAGGATAGCATTACCACTTATCTTTGTGTTTTTACAGGCGGTTGAATTTATTTCAAAGCGAATAGTTGAGAATTCGTCTGTATAATTGTAATTTACAGAATAAACATAATCCCAGGTTGTGTTATCTGGACTTTCCCAAAGAGTTACGTTGACAGTTTCATTGTCCACGTCTTTAAACTTGAATTCGTAGGTAAATGTTTCTCCCCAGCCAGCTGAAGTTGGATTTACTAATCCAGAAAGCTCTGGACGTGCAAAAAGAATAAAGTAGGATTCATTTATTTTTTTGTATCCGTGGGAGTCACACGCTTGTATAGTTATGTTCCAAGTACCTCTTGGGTACAGTGCGCCTGTTGAGTAATTGTACTCGTAGATATAACCATTAGGGGTAGTAGCAACTTTTATCATGCTTTCACTATCGACAGCAACACTACCCAGCGGATCTGTTATGTTGATTTTTACCCAGCTAATATCATCCTTACCCTCTTCATCTGTGACATTGACCCTTGTGATAATATTTTCTCCGGCAAAGAAACTATCTGTTTCTAGGTAGGTTGGTGAGAGGTAAGTTTCTATCCAATTTATGTCTGGCTTCTTTGCAACTCTTATAGTTACTTGTTGCTGAGTGGGCTCAGTAGCATTGTAGTAAACAGTACTATTATGGGTTATGTTACACTTTATAAGGTGGTCTCCTACGGTCTCGCCACTGGTATTCCATACCCAGGTTGCAATTCCAGAAGAATTGGTGAGACTTGTACTCTTTAACGTGTCATTCCTCCAAAATAGCACAGGATAGTTTTCTATTCCATTAGATGTATTGACATCCATAACCTTACACGTGAATTTTACTAAAGAACCTTGTAGCGGATAAGTAGTGGTATTGTATGTTAAATTCGTAACATTCGAATAACCATAGATTAATACAGATACCTGATCTGTTCCAGTATCATAATAGCTTCCAGTTGCATTTGCTCTAATTATTTCACTACCTAAAGTATAATCAACAGGAACTTGCCATGTTGTGTTATCACTAGTAGCAATCTGATCCCAGCTTTCATTGTACCAGGTCACTGAATAGGACTGAGTTGGTGGTGACTGGCAAGAATCATTAACAGTTGAATTTAATTGCTCTGTTACGGTTTTGTGCAAGATTTGATTAGTAACAGGAGAATCTATATTTATGGTTAAGACATCTTTTACAGTCAAAGTGAATACAGATTCGTTAGCTTTGTAACAACTGCTTATCGAATGATTGGCTTTCCAGTCATGTAATCCAACTTCCACAGAGCAGTTTGGATGCCAGTCATACGTAGCGTTACCATCTGCATTGGTTGAGGTTAAATTAACCTCATTCCAGCTTCCAGCATAGTAAACCCAGAATGAGATGTTTTCTCCTGAAACGTAAACATTTGGAGTTCTGTCAGTATCCCTTAACCTTATTCCTAAGATTTCATTCTCTCCAGCTCTGTAAACCGTTGAAGCATTTCCACTCAAATGCTCTAAAACAATATCATCCCTTTCTATGGTTTGTGAATAAACAGTTGTGTTTTGTCTTGCCCTTCTCAATGCATTGTTATCTGGCCTTATGTCAACGTACTCAAACTTGTACTGTCTTTCACCAATATCAGAACAGCTGAATGGTGTTATATCCCATGTTAAGGTTCCTGAACCGCTTGGCAGGGTTTTCTCCTCATATTTTGTCCAGCCAGTCGAAGAATTTACCCACAAGCTAACGTTAACTCTGTCGGAGTTTGGATCATCAACATCCACTGAATAGGTTAGAGTTTCTCCCCAACCTGCTGGCGACTTCACGGATGCATTTTCTAAAACTGTGGGTTCATTTGTAACATTTATTTCAATGGTAATTTCCTTCCAACAATCTGAAGCTGGATCGCAGACAGAGTTGCTTGCGTTAATCCTGATCGTTCCTGTCCTTAGGGCAGGGTCAGAAGTTATCTTTGGCCTTGCTTTGATCTCAACCGATTGATAATCACAACCTATTAGATTAAAGTTATTTGGAATGTAAGTTAAAGAATAGAAGTAAATACCAGAGCACACTTCTCCCGAAACACATTCTAAAGTCACATTTTCAAGCCAGTCATTGCCAGTTGAGTTAACTGTAAGATTTCCAACGGTTGTGTTGACATTCATCGAAACATTTGCTGACAAACTTGACTCAGTCGTGTTCAAAATCCTTTTACTAGTTATTGTTACATTAATTGAGGTTTCATTTCCCCCAACACTATTATCTGGATTAGTCCAGTTGGCTGTTGCATTTACTATATAAATAGCTGGTGGTGTACAGCTGGAAACAGTTATTTCAGAGCTGTTTGATTTCCATGCAGCTTCAGTTATATTTCCATAATCCAGCAAGCTGGGAGAAGCTTGCCATGCGTTCCAGCCATTGTTCTCGCTTCCCCCTTGAGGCAATTCCCAAGTTACATTTGTCCATCTTGCTCCACCCTGCCCGGTGTTATTGAGGGTTATGTTAAATGAAGTAGAATTAGTCGTGTATTGAGTTATGGTGAGTGTTATGGTAGTAACATTTGAACTCACTGCTACGGTTGTGTTTCCTATTGCCTCACGCTGATAAAGAATTGTGTTATTTACATTACTTGTAGTGTCATTGGCATAGATCGTTATGTTATGCACGCCAACAATTTTTGGAACAAAAGTTGTTTGATAAGTGTTCCCCCCTGCTAAGTTCATAGTGAAATTCTCTTCGGTTGAGTTGGGCCAAACCATCAAAGCCCAAACCGTGTTAACTTCTACATTGTCAGTAACATCTGCCTGAATCGTTAGAATTTCATAATTCACATCCAAGAAGCCTGGAATGATAGAAACATTATCTATTAGGGGTAGAATGTTATCTTTAACATCTAAAGTGACAGTTATATTGAGTTGTTGAGGATCAGCTGTTGAATTAGTTATTGAAATATTTGAAACATAAATTCCTGGATCTTGATTTACCGGAATGGAGTAGTTTATTGTTATGTTTACAGTCGTTTGCTTGGTTGTAGACGGACTCGTATCTGAAATTATTATCAAGCCAGCATCGGTGGCGTTTCCTGCTTGCGTTACTTGCCATGATTGGTTAACGTTTCCTGTATTGTTTATTAAAATATCTTCTACAATCCCTGAAGTATCATCGTAAACTATTTTACTCATTTCTGTTGGTATTCTGCTCCAAGTTCTAGAAATAGGAACAGTCACATTTATCGTAACATCATCCCAACACCT
>JASEGC010000010.1 GCA_030018415.1 Candidatus Aenigmatarchaeota archaeon | reverse complement strand
CAGAAGTTGAACAAGTATTTTGATTCTTACCATGCTTGCATCTACTCTAATTTTCCAGAATATCCTGCTGCAAAACCTGATAGGTATAAGATAGCAACTCAGTTTAAAGACTCTTTCACACAGGAAGGAATAGTATACGAAAGTAAGTACTGCAGTAAAGTTCTATACCAGAAAGATTACCACCATGCTGGTTTTTCTGGCTATGTAGCAGATTTGCCAGGGGAGTACATCCTAGGCGAAATATACCTGTTCCCTGAGGTGAATTTTGCTTCTAAAGAAGATTTTTTCAACAACTTGGACAAATCTGTTTTAGTGTTTAATATGACTGGTGAGATTGGATGAGGAATGCTATCATACTTTTCTTGTTCGGAATCTTGGTCTTGTTGTTCCTTAGCGTTGGGACGATGGCAGCAGATTGGGAAATGGAAGGGGGAGGAGGTGGAGATACGACTACAACCACTGCAGCACCAACAACAACTGTAGCACCCACTACAACAACTGTTCCTTCATGCACTTCTGATGCCGATTGCTGGCCTACAGGTTATGGTTGTGAGGGACCTGAGTATTGTGCTTATAATTCTATTTGTGTTGATGGTCAGTGCACAAAATACTGTGAGTGTTTTATAGCTTGCGGTGCGCAGTGTCAATCTGATACTGATTGTCCTAGTGGGTATTATTGTGACCCTCCTACTTGTGCATGCAAAGAAAAACCTCCAGAACTAACAACCACTACAACCGCTCCACCTCCTGAAACGACAACAACCACAATAGCTCCATACTGTGGAGATGGTTCTTGTAATGGTGCAGAAACTTATTCTTCCTGTCCACAAGATTGTTGTCAATCGGATTGTACAGCAACCTATGATTCCATTTGTCATTCCCAGTGTAATGGTTACAACGGATGTTCGTATCAGTGTACTGTACATACAGATTGTCCTGCAGGCATGTGGTGTACTTCTGGTTGTGCTTGTGTTTCAGACACCACTCTTAACGTGACTTTCAAGGATGGGGAGGGAATGACATTTACATGGATTATGACATCATCGATAAAAGTACAGGAGCGTCGAGAGGATCGGGCAGTAATAAAAATAAGTTTAATCACACGATACCAGCAGTGAAATATGATGTTGTCCTACACAAAGATAATCTACACTTCAACCTAACCTTAGACCTCAACACGAATTTAACTGGTGTTGTTATAATAGATGATTTAAGCACTTTCTTGTCTAGCATCTCAATACCTTACTTTACTCCAAGACTAGGATACGGAATAAACGTTTCAATCCCGATTGACAACGCGACTTTAGCTATAAGCTATTCAGGCATTACTATAAACGAGAACATAATCAGAGTTTACAAATGTGATGATTGGAGTGTGTCAACCAGAACTTGCACTGGCACTTGGAGTAGAATTCCCATATCTGTCGATAAAAACAATGATTTGATCAGATTTTCTGTCTCAAGCTTTTCTGGTCTTGTTGGTGGAGAGTCTTCTGTTTTTACTGTGAATGCTTCGGGGATAGCTTTAGACTATTATACTGGACACAGAATAAGCGGGAATATCACAGCAATACCCGTTGAGAATCCGGAGAATAAGTATACTACATCTGTAACGAATGGAGAGTGGTCGATGGGTTTTGACATGCTGTCCGAAGGAATAGAGCATCTGATGTTTGTCGTCGAAAGCACGGAGAAGAAAGGGTACAATTATCTGAAGTTGCCTACTCCTTCCACAGCAAAGTTGAATTGCACGATTCAAAATATTTCCTTGTCAGGATACTCAGTCGATGTTTCTGGCATTGGTATAACTTCTGGGAATGTGAGAATATCTGTTCTGGGAACAGATTACACTAACACTACTAGTTTCTCTGGAGGGACATGGAGCATAGATTTTCATCCTTGCTTGATTCCTGGACAAGTTTACACACTCCAAATATTGATATCAGACAACAGGGGAAAGAGAGGAGAGATATTACAAAAGTATCCAGCCAAATGAAAGTTATTTAACCTTTTCCTTTAATTAATCAATTGATGATGTTCATTCAATCAACAACAATAAATCAGTCAGACAGATCGGAATAAAAGCTAATTTTGAGAGAGTTCCGATTTTTGCGTGAAGACAGGTTGAAAGGTTTTATTAGAGTTTATTGTAAAAATTTTCTGTCTTAGGAAAAAGCCTGTCTTTACATCACAGTCATCCTATTATGGGTGATACTCTTCCTACGTTAGTGGAAAAAATTAGGCACAGAGAGGATGAAGGCTTTGCCAGACCTGTAAGCCAAAAAAGGAGAGTATAAGAAGAGTTGAAAAGGCTTTTAAGCCTTCTAACAATAGCGATACTAGCGACTTCTATCCTGCCAATGTACGCATTTGAGACAAAAGCTGAAGTACTGAGCATTCCTGAGATAGAAGATCCAACTCCTGGCTATTATGAAACAAGCGAATACATGATAGGAAGCGTTGCAGTTGGAATAATCTTCGTCGAAAGCAATGGGACTATCGATCCAAGCACTGAAGACTGGAACTCTACTGAAGAACAGGCTGTAATAGAGAAGATACAGTATGCTTCAAACTGGTGGGCTTCTCAGAATCCAGATGCCAATGTAAGCTTTGTTCTTGATGTACATTACAAAGTACCGACGAGTTATGAACCTATAAACCGTAATACTGATACCGAAATGGCTTTATGGTGCAGTGAGGTAATGAATTATCTGGGGTACAAAAATGTAAACTATCGTTATGAAGTTGGAGATTATGTCAATGATTTTCGAAGTAAACTCAACACAGACTGGAGTTTCACAATATTCGTTATCGATGCTTCCAATGATAAAGATGGACTTTTCGCGGATGGTTGGGGCGCATTTTCTGTTGGTTTTCTTGGTGCTTCTCGCAACACTATTGTAGTACCAGTCAAAACTATCGATAATTTAGACTGGAGAGTGGCTCATGAGATGGGTCACATCTTTTGGGCAACCGATGAGTACAACAACAAAACAGAATATAAAGGTTATCTTAACGTTTCTGATATAGATGGCTCTGGTGGTATCATGAACAAGTTCGGTTCTTGGGAAATCTCTGGTAAACCCCATGGTTTGAATGGAACATGGGGACAAATAGGATGGCGAGACAGCGATAACGATGGCATACAAGATATCGTCGACACTCCTCAAAGAGTTTACCTTAATCCGCACAAAATAATTGGAAATAAAGTGAACATTACTGGAGTAGCTGTAGTAACGCCTTATCCAAATAAAAACCTGTATAGCTCTCAAAGAAACGTCACTATAAACAAAATAGAAGCTGTTGAGTTCAGGATAAACTCAGGAGAATGGCAGAACATAACAACAATAACACCATGGAAATTCAAGAAGCTAGTTAAATATCCAGATACGTACATAGAAAAAGAAACTTATGCAATAGTGAACTATACTTTCTTAACACCAGAGCTAAGCCCAGGAGAGCATTTCATAGAAATCAAAGCGACAAATCAATGGGGAAACTCAGGCTACGCTAACTTAACAGTAACGATCCCAGAGCTTGTGCGAGACGTAGCTATAACTAGCATTAAGCCTTACAGAACAATACTTGCTAATGCTTCCTCAACTTCTATCAACGTTACAGTACAGAACAAAGGCGATACAACAGAAACTTTCAACGTCACTCTCTTCTACAACACAAGCCAGATAGGAACTCAAACGATAACTCTGCTTTCAAAACAATCAACGATCTTGAATTTCAAATGGACAACTCCAACGGAAATAGGAAACTATACTATAACAGCGATAGCAAGTCAAATCCCAGGAGAAACAAGCATAGATGACAACACTTTAACTTACAGCTTGATCCAAATATCAATAACAGGCGACCTCAACGCAGACGGAAGAGTGAACATCAACGACATCTACATAGTAGCAAGGGCTTTTCAAACCAATCCAGGACACGAAAGATGGAACTTTAACGCCGACTTGAACGAGGATGGAATCATCAACATACAGGATATCTACGTCGTAGCAAGAGACTACGGAAAATCCCTCTAAACCTCTTTAAATCCTCTGATCCCCCTTTTTTTGTTTTTCAGAGGGATAGTGTATAGATAATAAAGTATAGTATTAAAAATTGCTTTTACTTCTTTCTTGAACACTGCATGCAGCTCTTTTGGTAAAATAACAGCTATAGAATGTCCAAATTTAACCAACTTTCTCGTAGTCTCTATCTTCGGAATGATTTTCTCTTGCACTCTTATTGCTTCCTTCAAAAGAAGGAGTTTATTCCCACAACTGGGGCAAGCAAAGACTTATCTTCTCTCCGAACAATTCTTCTTTCTCTTTCATTATTTCATCCACATCTCATAATCCTCACCACTTACTTTTTCTCCTCGAAGTTATTTCAACCGTTATTATCTGAAGATAATCTGGAAATACATGAAATATGGCAAGAGACTGCGGAAAATCCCTCTAACCCTTTTTTTCTTTTTTCAAGAATAATGTATATACAATTAAAAAGACATAAAATCTAGAGTATTTAGTAGTTGATGGATGATGGGAATAGCAGTTCTCTTCAGCGGGGGAAAAGATTCGGTCAGAACAGTTCATCATTGCTTGAAAAAAGGATACGATGTAAAATACTTAGTGACGATGATATCGAGAAGAGAGGATTCCTGGATGTTCCATGTACCGAACATTCGTTTAACAGAACTATCCTCAGAAGCGATAGACATCCCGTTGATAAGTAAAGAAACTTCTGGAAAGAAGGAAGAAGAAGTTGAAGACTTGAAAAAAGTATTGAAGATTCTTGACATAGATGCAGTGGCATGTGGTGGTATCTTCAGCAATTATCAAAAGACTAGATTCGAGAAAGTTTGCAAAGAATTAAAATTAAAATTACTGTCACCATTCTGCTTGAGTTTTATATCATGGATTTGCTTGCTAATCATAAAGAATTATCATTCCGTGAAATAGTGGATAAAGTTAACCAGAAGTTTAGAAGTCTTATCGCTGAGAGATACATAGCAAAGTTTTTGCTTCAAAAGAAAATGCTAGGGAAAGACTCATTCTTTGAATGTTACCATAAAAAGTTTAAAGATCGTTTCATTCACTTCTTAAAATATTCCCTTAAGAAAAAGATAATGAATTTTCTTAATGATAGGAAAAAATACGAGAACATTCTAGATTTTCTGTACCATAAAGAATTGCACAGGGAACGAATTAAGGATTTAGAGTTAAAGTCTTTGATGGACTCAAAACTTTCTTATAGGGCGAATGAAGATTCACCGTTCTGGAGTCTTCATCAAATTAAATTGGATATCGGAAAATATCCAACTGAATTGATTACCTTTTTCCAGAATAAAGATAGTATAAGTCAGTACGTAGTATAAATTCCATCATCGAGCAATCCATCGAAGATTTCATCCCATTGCATTCCTAATCTTATGAAAGTGAGAGAAAAGAGAAAATAAAAGGAAAAAGGTATAGAAGTCACGAAGTCAAGTCTCTAAAACTCTCTTTTAGATTCAGAGGGAAATAAGCAGAAATGAGAGTGGAAGAAAAGAAAAGATATGGAAGAGCAAAAATTAAGAATTGAAAAAATCTTGATTAGTCCCTGTTTCTTTTCTCTCACTCGAAACGTGGCAATTTTTGAAGAATACAACCTCAAGATTTTTTATAACATTAATGGAACACTACCCCTACATAATCTAGTTCTCTTACTTACCACTCAATGATTTTATGCCTGAATCTTTCGGAAGTCCATGGGATGATTATCATAAGTGGCGTAAGTGGGCGTATGAGCAGAGGTATGGACCTGGGAGTTGGGATGGAAAGAAGAGTGAAGATAAAGGCATGCCTGTAGGGTTGATTCTGTATCAACTCGACTTGAAGAAGTATTGGGATAAAGAGAAAGCTATTGGCATTATAGAGAGGAACAACAGGTTTATAGGAGTTGCTTGTCTTGTTGCAAAGGAAGTCGTGGATAAGGAAAGTTTTGTCAGAAGGTTTGGCTTGAGTTTTGAGAAGGATGTGCAGTGGAGAGGGGTTTCAGGTCTTTTGGATCATTTTTCAAGGTCTCCTCTTTTCAAGGCCGTTCTTATTACTATGAGCGCTTTACCCTTCAAGATTGAGCCTGATGTCCCTGAAGAATTAAGAGGAAGGTTGAACTGGGCTAGAAGAAACTACAACTTCCACAAGTCCATAGCTGATGGCTTAAGGCAGCACATTCAAGCTCATCCATCCACACATGCTCCACATCATCCAAAACAGATGAAGGAAGAACAAGATCATGCGAGAAAGTTCTTACAGTTGATGAAGAGCGTCGAGACTCAGATCAACGAGCACTTAAAGAATTATTTTCTGATAAAAGAGAACCTCTTTGCAACCGCATTATTCTTCTACGTTTACACAGACGTGAAGGAAGATGCACGTGAGTGTGTGGAGGAGATAGTGAGGAGAAGGTACAGCGCGAAGATGGAGATAAGCAAGACATACTTTGTGAGATGCGACGACGTTAAAGATCCTATCATAATCTTCAACCCAGAGTTTTTTCCTCTGTGCGATGAAGCGAAGAAATATTATTGCCTAGCTTTGGCTAATGACTGCGCAGGTTTTACTTCAGATAAGGATGTTGCAATAGCATTGAAGCACATGTTCACTTCAACCTTAGAATTGCCAAAAGAAGAGGAGATAGAAGAGCAGATTCATATACCAAGCGAAGAAGTAAGCATTGAAAAGCCAAGGTCAGCTTTTCTCGGTTATGTTGTTGAATCAGTCATCAAGAAGAAAGTCAAGAAGATGAGGGTTTATTTTCCATTAGACGTTCTAACCGGACATGCGATAATATACGGAAGGACGCGTGTTGGAAAAAGCTTTGCCTCTCTAATCCTAATTAAAGAAGCTTTAAAGAATGGAATAAAAGTCGTAGTATTTGATCCTCATGGTACATTGGCTAACAAACTTGAGCCTAATCCTTTGTTAGAAGTTAATTTCACGAGAGGAAGGGTTGACGTTTCAAAAGAGCTTCAGGAAATCTATGAGGAAGCATCGAACTGGTCTGAGACAAATGAATTGAGGCTTTTAGTTGTACTCGATGAAACTAGGCTTTTGAAGGCTAAGAATCTTGTGTACTGCATAAACGAGCTCGGCAAAAGAGGAGTAGGCTTTGTTCTGATAACACAGTATTCGACAAGCATTTCTCCGGAAGTCAGGAACGTCGGAACATATTTTATCATGGGAGCAATGAGCGAAACAGAGATAGAAAGATTCAAAGAAGTTACTTTGCATCCAAGTTCAAAGCTGATAACAAGATTACCGAGAGCATTTAGTTTTATCTTTAGTCCCTATTGGTATCCTGAACCGTTTTTTGTAAGACATAGAAAAATCGATTGAAGACCAATCTATTTAACTTTGGATGTGTAACAAAATTTCGGCGAACACCATTGCAAAATAAGTGTTTGAACTGTAGGTACTCAGGGGACTTGGACGAAATATGCCCAAAATACATTAAAGGTTCAACGGAAGATGGTAGTCCTATCATTCTAAGGAAAAACTTCCCTCTGTTTTGTCAAGAATGTGAAGATAGAGACGTAGATTTTTGCATGCAATTTAAAGATCTAATATGCTTTAACGAGCAAGATCCCTTTAACTGTGGAACCGATTTGGAAAAAGACAACCTTTCTGGAACTGAACTTCTTAAAAATATCTGAGTCCTTCATGAAAGCTCTCTTAAAACGAAATTTGCCATATGAAGATAGTGATTTCCAATAATGAAGAAGTTGGTGGCAATATGGATGTCCATGATTCCCTCATTAAAAATGCCTCAGACATGATTCTTAAGGTAATGAAGATTGTCCCAAAAGGCGAAAGCAAATCCCTGTATGAATTAGCCAAAGAATCCGCAGAGGAATTTATTAGTCGTAAACGATATGATGGTAAACAAGACATGATTTTACTTGATTCAATTCTCTCAATAGGTAGACGTTACAAACTGGTGGTCGAGTGGGTTGATCATTACGATAAGTACACAAAAACTAGAGGTTTCGAACATTCTTTGGAGACTTTGGCAAAACTTGATCTTAGCGACTACAAGAAATACCTTCAATCTATAGGAGTATCAAAAATACCTAATCAAAGCAGAGTGGAATTTGCGATAGAGTTTGCGAAGTTGTTTCTTCAGAAGTATCCGAAAATCTCGGATAAATATGGTCTCTTCCGTTGGGTAGAAGAAAGTGAGGGATGGACACAATTTCTCAAAGATTATGATGAAAGAGATGAGATATGCAGATCCTTCACGGATTTTATGTTGAAAGAATACAATCGACCATTGCCAGAAGGAAGAACTTTGATCGGTCTGTCAGTCTTTCAGTACCTCAGAATGCTCTCTGAACCCCTCACGGTTTATGATGTGATTAAGCTCGGTTATG